>JAZLEI010000035.1:0-27850 GCA_045615205.1 Acetatifactor sp. | reverse complement strand
GAAGAGGTGGGAAGAGGTATCCCGACTACCGTAGTAGTGGGTGCCAAGAAAAAGTCTACCGCAGAATACATTCGCAGCCTCTTTATGAATGAGGTGTTCCGTGTATATATTAGTCCGGATGTGCTGGGTATCGAGCTGGGTGGCTCCTTGAAGAACGTGGTAGCACTGGCAGCCGGTATCGCAGATGGTCTGGGCTATGGAGATAATACTAAGGCCGCATTGATTACCAGAGGTATTACAGAAATCGGTCGTTTGGGTATGACCATGGGTGGCAAGTATGAGACCTTTTCCGGTCTGACCGGTATCGGTGACCTGATTGTGACCTGTGCCAGCATGCATTCCAGAAACCGTCGTGCCGGTATTTTAATCGGTCAGGGTAAATCCATGGAAGAGGCTATGGCAGAAGTAAAGATGGTAGTAGAAGGTGTTCATTCCGCAAAGGCAGCTATGCAGCTGGCAAAGAAGTATGACGTACAGCTTCCTATCATCGAGCAGGTAAATATGGTACTGTTCGAAGGAAAATCTGCAGAAGAAGCAGTGAAGGATTTGATGCTTCGTGACAAGAAGATAGAAGTATCAGATGCACCTTGGGAAGAGGAATAAAGTAATATGAAGCCCACTGTACGGTTGGCATATATGTCCTATACGAACACGCTCTCGCTTGTATGAAAACGTAGCAGCTCTAAGCTCGAAAAAAACTCGCTAAGTGCTGACGTTTTCATACAGTTCTTTATAGGACATATATGCCAACCATACAGAGGGCTCTTTGTATTATTTTGAAAGTGTGAGGTGTGCACATTCCATCTGAAATAGAAGCTTTCGTAGTCTTAACGGATGTTGGCAACAATCTCTGCTGCCATCTTAGGCTTATTCATGGTATAAATATGAATACCGTCTACATGGTTCTCTTTTAAATCCAAAATCTGACGAATTGCATAATCAATGCCAGCCTTGCGCATATCCTCGGGAGAGTCTGCGTATTTGGCAATCATATCTGCCATAGCTTTTGGCACGCTGGAACCGGAAAGGGAAACAGTGGTTCCGATTTGCTTGGCAGTGGTAATGGGCATGATACCGGCACAGATAGGAATAACGATACCTTTCTTAGCCGCCTTTTCGCGGAAGGTGTAAAAGTAATCATTGTCAAAGAAAAGCTGGGTAATGAGGAATTCTGCACCTGCATCTTGCTTTTCTTTTAAGTGGTTTAGATCTGATTCCATGCTGAAGGATTCAAAATGCTTTTCCGGATAGCAGGCTCCGGCAATGTGAAAATGAGCCTGTTCCTTCAAATAGTGTATCATATCACTGGCATGGGCAAACTCTCTGGAGGCAAATTGTTCGTCGGTCATGTCCTTGGGACGGTCGCCGCGCAGTGCCAGTACATGGTCTACATTATGAGCCTTGAGTTCCTGTACCACAGCATCTATCTGAGCAGCTGTATTGCCTACACAGGTCAAATGTGCCAGAGCAGGAATGTGCAGGGTGTTTTGTATGTAGGAGGCGATTTCTACGGTCTTTTTGGACTTGCTGCCTCCGGCACCATAGGTGACGCTGATAAAGTCGGGATGTAACCGACCCAGCTCATCCAGTATGGCAAATGCCTGTTCAAATTCTCCATCCTTCTTCGGTGGAAACACCTCGAAGGAGAGAGTGGGTTCTTTCTGAAAGAATGATTGTATCATAGTAACCTCCTCATAAGGTGGTGATGGCTGTGAGCTGAGAAAACGTAGAGATATGCTCTGTGCGTATGCTCCCGCAGGATACTTAGAACATCTTAGGTTAGAAAAGAATGCGTTAGATAGAAAATCTCAACTGTTTGAGCGTAGCGAGTTTTGAGATTTTCTATCTGTATTTAGCAGTATTTTCTAACCTTAGATGCTTCAAGTGTCCGAGGACTTGCTCGCACGGAGCATATCCTCGGTTTCTTGCCACTGCCATCAACCTATAGTTTCAATAGAAAATTATATCAATTTGCTTGCTTTTAAGCTAGGAATATCGTAACATGAGAGTAGTTATGATTCAAGTGAAAAAATATTGTGAAAGGTCAGAAAATATAGTAAAAGAGCTGGAATGGTGTAGAAAATGGCAATAGAAAAGGTAAGAGAGTATTTTAAAACATTCGGAATGGACGACAAAATACAAGAGTTTGAAACCTCCAGTGCAACTGTGGCATTGGCTGCTGAGGCACTTCATTGTGAGGAAAGCCGGATTGCGAAGAGTTTGTCCTTTCATGTTGGCGACAAGGTGATATTGGTAGTTGCTGCTGGGGATGTGAAAATCGACAATTCCAAATATAAAGCATTTTTTGGAACGAAAGCCAAGATGTTATCCTACGAAGAGGCAGAGCCCCTTATCGGACATGCTGTTGGCGGAGTGTGTCCTTTTGCTGTGAACGAAGGTGTGGAGGTATATTTGGATGAATCTTTGAAAAGATTTGAGACGGTATTTCCTGCATGTGGCAGTTCCAATAGTGCCATAGAGCTTACCATGGAAGAGTTGGAAAAGTATTCCGGATATGTGAGCTGGATTGATGTGTGTAAAGCTGCAACGATAAGCTAGGAACAGAAAAATAAACAGCCGCCATGCGGCAGAATGTGAGGAATTATGAGTACATTTCAAGGAACACAGGAATATGTGGCAAGTGAGGAATTGATGGCAAGTGTGAATATTGCCATAGCATTGAAGAAGCCCCTTTTAATCAAGGGTGAGCCGGGTACCGGCAAGACTATGCTGGCGGAAGCAGTAGCGAAGGCTCTGGGCAAGAGACTGTTGATTTGGAACATTAAGTCTACTACCAAGGCTCAGGAGGGCTTATATGTTTATGATACCATTCAGAGACTGTATGACGGACAGTTTGGCGAGGAAGGGGTAGATGATATTGCCAGATATATCAAACTGGGCAAGTTGGGAGAAGCCTTTGCCAGTGAGGAGCAGGTGGTGCTTTTGATTGACGAAATTGATAAAGCTGACCTGGAATTCCCCAATGACTTGTTGTGGGAGTTGGACCAGATGGAATTCTATATTAACGAGACCAAGGAAACCATCAAGGCAAAGCACAGACCTATCGTGATTATTACCTCCAATGCGGAGAAGGAGCTTCCGGATGCATTCCTGCGAAGATGTATTTTCCATTATATTGACTTCCCGAATGAGGAGCTCATGAAGGAAATCGTAAAGGTACACTTCCCGGATGTAGAGGAGCATTTGTTAAAGAATGCCATGGAGGTATTTTATAGTATCCGTGCCATTCGAGATATCCGCAAGAAGCCCAGCACCTCAGAACTGATTGACTGGGTAAATGCTCTGCAGATAGGCGGTATTCCGACGAATACTATCAAGTCTGCGTTGCCTTTTATCGGTGTAGTGGTAAAGAAGGACGAGGATTTGGAGATAGTGAGAAACTCGAAGGGACAGTTGTAGTATGTTCATAAAATTTTTTCATGCTCTAAGAGCCAAAGGATTGCGTGTGACCTTGGGGGAATGGCTGACCTTGCAGGAAGCCTTGGACAAGGATTTGTGCGGCAGTTCCCTGACACAGTTTTACTATGTAGCACGAATGATTTTGGTGAAGAGTGAGACGGATTTTGATAAATTTGATATGGCTTTTGAGGAAACCTTCAAGGCAGCTCAGAGGGAAACCGAAGTAGGTGCTGAAATGCTGCGTTGGCTGGATAAATCTGATATGATGGAGCTGGCACATGAGGAGGCTCGTAATCACTTGAATCAGGTAGAGGAAATCGTGGTGGACAAGGAGGACGTGGAGGAGAAATTCCGCCAGCGTCTGAAGGATCAGGATAGCGAGCACAATGGCGGTAGCTTCTGGATTGGTACCATGGGTAAGACCTCCTTCGGTAATATGGGTGGTAATGTAGGTGGTGTCCGTGTCGGTGGCAAGACCGGTTATCAGTCTGCCTTTGCGGTGGTTGGTGCCAGAAAATATCGTGATTTCCGTGATGACAGGGTGTTGGATAACCGACAGTTCCAGATGGCTTTTCGAAAGTTGCGACAATTTTCTTCCAGACTGGATATTCCGGAAAGTGAGTTGGATATTGACGGAACTGTGGATAAAACCTGTAACAATGGTGGTTGTCTGCAAATCGTCATGAAGAAACCCCGAAAGAATGCAGTGAAGTTATTGTTACTGATGGATTCAGGCGGTACTATGATACCCTTTAGCAATCTGTTGAATGATTTGTTTCAGGCAATACACAAGTCCAATCATTACAAGGATGTGAAGACTTATTATTTCCATAATTGTATTTACAGCAAGCTTTATAAGACACCGGAGTGCGAGAATGGTGACTGGGTGGATACAGAATGGTTGTTTCGCAATGTAGACAGTGATTACAAGGTAATCATCGTAGGGGATGCTGCCATGGCTCCGGAAGAGCTTTATTCTACTACGGGAAATTATCGTGGACCCAATGGTGGTCTGTCCGGCTGGGACTGGTTGCAGCTGGTGAAGCGTAAGTATAAGAAGGTGGTTTGGCTGAACCCCAAGATGGCACCGGGGCGTGCTCCTTGGAGAGAGGCAGAGACCGCTATCAAAGAATTGTTTCCTATGTACAAGCTGACGGTAGATGGCTTGAATCAGGCTATGGTGAAATTAATGGTGAATAAATAGAAGAAGAGGGAGGGGATTATTCCCCTCCCGGACCATCCTTTCTGGGGCGGAAGGATTCCGGCAGTGGTTCCACATTCATGGAAGAACGGACGGATTCGGTATAGCTTCCGGATTTTATTACATTGGTTTCTCTTTGGGAATTACCGGGAACAGAGATGTTTCCTTCGTCCTTGGGTAAGTCTATCTGAGGAATGTTTCCATCATCATAAAGTTGTTTAAAGTTTGTATCAGACATATTGCACCATCCTTTCGGAGTTAGTATGTGCAGTTGGGGAGAAATGTTGCATGAAAATAAGAAAGTATTTATTCTTCTCGAAAAGAAAAGTTTTAGAAAGTGAAAAAATGTAAAAAATATACTTGCAAAAATTTCGATATCATAATATAATATATACAAATCATAAAGATGATTCATGAAAGTATTTTGGTAATGCATAGTGCAGTCAGCACATTCAGGCAAATCAGCCATTTTACTCTAAATTAACAACAAAATAAGGTGGCGGATTTATGTCCTTGGGTAAGTCCGTCCGGAGGGAGGATTTATTATGGGACAGGTGAATGCGAAGTGGAAGCATTATTGTGAGAATAAGAAGCGATTTGCGGATTTGTTCAACGGAACTTATTTTCAAGGAAAAGAAATCATATACCCTGAGGATTTAATGGAGGGAAGCGAAGTATATTGTGAGCTGGAAAGCTATGGAAGTATGAGCGAGGAGGAAAAGACCAAGTATCTGGAGCGGATACGGGATGTGAAAATGCTCAACAAGGATGGAAGTGTCTTTCGTGTATTGGCAGTAGAAAACCAACAGTCGGTGGATTATAGTATGCCTTTTCGGTGTATGCAGTATGATACCTTGCAGTATCAGAAGCAGTTGGAGGAAATTACTGCCCGAAATGAAGAAGAAAAGAACTATACAAATGGAGCAGAACGGTTGTGCAAAGTGAAGAAAACAGATAAGCTTTGGCCTGTGTATACGCTTTGTCTGTATTTAGGAGAAGAGAAATGGGATGGCCCACATAGCTTAAAGGATATGATGCAGTTTGGAGAAAAGGACGAGCTGCAGGAGCATTTTGCAGACTACCCGTTCCGGCTGTATTGCTTAAACGAAGAGCAGGATTATAGTGTGTTTCGAACAGAACTGCGTAAGGTATTTGAATTGCTTCAATTTCGAAAGAATAAGAAAGCATTATTACAAAAATTAAAGGAAACAAAAGAATATCAACATATGGATGAAGAAAGCTTGGAGGTTTTGTCAGAGCTATTAAAGACACCGTCCATATGGAAAAATAGAAAAGAATACTTGGTGAAGAACGAGGAAAAGGAGGAGTATGATATGTGTCAGGCGATTGAAGAATTGATTGCGGATGGTAGAAGTGAGGGTAGGTTAGAAACGTTGTGCGAATTGGTAAGAGATGGTTTATTGAATCTGGAGGAAGCTGCAAAACGTATGAATATAACTCCGGAGGAACTCGGGAAGCTGGTGTAAGATAGGGAAAATTAGAAAAAATAAGGATTGACAAACATATCTGCTCTATGTATAATGTATAAAAAGTTGCAACAAAATAATTCAATGCGTTGAAGAGAAGAGTAGCTTTGTTTCACATCTGACAGAGAGTTGCCGGTTGGTGAGAGGCGCCAGAAGGACAAAGGGAAGTACATCTCGGAGCAGCAAATTGAAAAGCGTATGCTGAGTAGACTTTGCCGGTAGGCACCGATATTTGCCGGAGTATTGATAGATACTTGCTGAGCCATGGAGCGTGAGTGACATGGGAACATTAGGTGGTAACACGATTAGACGTCGTCCTTTTGAAATAATCAGAAGGGCGATTTTTTTGTGCGCTAACAATGAGCCAAGTGCGTCGCGAGTATGTAAATACAACAAAGAGGAGGAAAACAAAATGACCGTATTCGAAGAATTAAAAGCAAGAGGTCTGCTTGCACAGTTGACCGACGAAGAAGAAATCAAGGAATTAATTAACAATGGTAAGGCAACCTTTTATATTGGCTTTGACCCTACTGCAGATAGCTTGCATGTAGGACATTTCATGGCACTTTGCCTGATGAAGAGATTACAGATGGCCGGAAATAAGCCTATCGCCCTGATTGGTGGCGGTACTGCCATGATTGGTGACCCATCCGGCAGAACCGATATGCGTAGTATGATGACCAAGGAGACTATTGCACACAATGTAGAGTGCTCCAAGAAGCAGATGAGCCGTTTCATTGACTTTTCCGAAGGTAAGGCACTTTTGGTAAATAATGCTGACTGGCTTCTGGATTTGAACTATGTAGAGGTGCTTCGTGAAGTAGGCGCACACTTCTCTGTAAACCGTATGCTTACTGCTGAGTGCTACAAGCAGCGTATGGAGAAGGGCTTGAGTTTCCTGGAGTTTAACTACATGATTATGCAGAGCTACGACTTCTACAAGCTGTTCCAGGATTACAATTGTAATATGCAGTTTGGTGGCGATGACCAGTGGTCCAATATGTTGGGCGGTACAGAGTTAATCCGTCGTAAGCTGGGTAAGGATGCTTATGCTATGACCATTACCTTGCTTTTGAACTCTGAAGGTAAGAAGATGGGTAAGACCCAGAAGGGCGCTGTATGGCTTGACCCGAACAAGACTTCACCTTTCGAGTTCTACCAGTACTGGAGAAACGTGGCTGGTGCTGATGTTCTCAAGTGTATCCGTATGTTGACCTTCCTTCCTATGGAAGAAATCGAGAAGATGGATAGCTGGGAAGGCAGCCAGTTGAATCAGGCGAAGGAAATCCTTGCTTTTGAATTGACCAAGCTGGTACATGGTGAGGAAGAGGCTGCAAAGGCACAGGAGAGCGCAAAGGCACTTTTCAGTGCAGGTAATGCAGAAAATATGCCTACCTACGAGCTGAAGGATGAAGACTTCAGAGACGGTACCATCGATATTATCGGTGTGGTTGCCACCGCAGGCTTATGTGCTTCCCGTTCAGAGGCAAGACGTGCTGTAGAACAGGGCGGTGTTACCGTAGATGGTGAGAAGGTAACCGATATTAAGACGGTTTACACCAAGGATGACTTTGCCGGTGAGGGTAAGGTGGTAAAGCGTGGTAAGAAGAGCTTCAAGAAGGTAGTGCTTGGCTAAGGTTCGCTGATTGATAGCTTTGGGGAAATCGTGAAGTTTGTTTGGTTGATATTATATTTGGAATGATTAAAAAACCTCCTGCATATACTGGGAATAGGTAAATGCAGGAGGTCTTTTTATGGAAAAAAATAATGTGAACACCTATGATCTCTATCACGATATACAGGAAAGATGCAAAGGGGAGATTTACATAGGTGTATTAGGTCCGGTGAGGACAGGAAAATCCACTTTTATCAAACGATTTATGGATGTTTGTGTGTTGCCCTTTATGGAGGATGAGCATGCCAGACAGAGAGCTCAGGATGAATTGCCCCAGAGTGCGGGAGGCAAAACCATTACTACCACAGAGCCGAAGTTTATTCCGAAGGAAGCAGCAGAGCTTCGATTGAATGATGGGATTGATGTAAAGGTGCGTCTGATTGACTGTGTTGGCTATATGGTAGATGGAGCCGCCGGACATATGGAAGAGGATATGGAGCGTATGGTGAAGACCCCTTGGTATGAAGGGGAGATACCTTTTACACAGGCGGCAGAGATTGGTACGGATAAGGTCATGAATGACCATTCCACCATTGGTCTGGTAGTTCTGACGGACGGTAGCTTCGGGGAGATTCCCAGACAGAATTATATACCGGCCGAGGACAAAACCATTGCGGCTCTGAAAAAAATACATAAACCATTTCTGGTGCTTTTAAACAGTCAGAAGCCTTATTCGGAGGAAACGGTGAGGCTGGCAGAAGAACTGAAGCAGAAATACGGGGTGGCGGTATTGCCGGTAAATTGTGCCCAGCTGAAGAAAGAGGATATTTATCATATTCTGGAAAATGTTCTGTATGAATTCCCGGTTTCTGTGATGGAGTTCTATATGCCGAAATGGATTGAAATCTTGCCGGATACCAACAAGTTGAAGCAGGAGCTGATGGCGCAGCTGCGTGAGAAGATGGCTACCTATAATACCTTGCGTGACTGTATGGAAAATCCTATGAGTATGGAATGTGAGTTTGTGGATAAGGTAAAGATGGATCATATGAATCTGGCCAATGGTGTGGTGAAGGTACAGCTGAGCATGGATGATGCTTATTATTATGAGATGCTTTCGGGTATGCTGGGTGAACAGGTAAAGGATGAATATCAGCTCCTGGCGAAGCTGAAGGAATATGCAACCATGAAGACTGAATATGCCAAGGTGTTGGAGGCGGTACAGGATGTGCGTCAGCGAGGCTATGGTGTAGTGAAGCCCACTCGTGAGGAGATACAGCTCAATGAACCGGAGGTGATTCGCCATGGTAATAAGTATGGTGTGAAAATCAAGGCGCTCAGTCCTTCGGTACATATGATTAAGGCAAATATTGAAACAGAAATTGCACCTATCGTAGGTACGCAACAGCAAGCTGAAGACTTGATAAAGTATATTGGAGAAAATGCTAAGTCAGAGAATGGTATCTGGGACACCAATATCTTCGGCAAGACGGTAGAACAGTTGGTAAATGACGGTATTGCTGTGAAAACCGCTTCGATTGGTGAGGAATGTCAGGTGAAGCTGCAGGATACCATGCAGAAGGTAGTCAATGATAGCAATGGCGGCATGGTGTGTATTATTATTTAATAGGGATTGGTTTTGGAGAAAGAGAAGTTTGCATAGGCAGGCTTCTTTTTTTAGGCTTTTTTATGAAAGAATGATGAAAATAGTAGCGTGTTATGATATACTTTAGTTAAGTGCATTGGTAAAACGGTGTGGCAGGAAGGATATCAAAAATGATTTTTGAATTAACAAATGAGCAAAGAAGATGTATGGGTATCCCGGAAGTGATGAGCGATTGGGAATTGGTTTGTTTGGAGCCGGGATTTTACTGCTATTTTCAAGGAGAAATGATTAGAAAATTGATTTTGGTAAAGGAAGAGGACACACAGAAACGGCAGAAGGCTACCTATCGCGAATATAATGTCACGGCTATGACCAAGGAAAACAGAACGATTTTATGCCCTAAAACGGCGAGGGGGAAAGAGAAAAAGCTCACGGTAGCAACAGTAGAAAAACTTACCAGTGAAGGGGTTTGTTTTTATTATTCGCATGGTCGAATATCCATTGTAAATGAGAATACGCAAATCAATTTATTTTCTTCGCGGCTGGCAGGAACAAGCTATGGATCATGGGAAGAATTGGCAGCTTTTTGTGATGCATGGGTAAAGGAAACGACAGAAGAGGATTTTAAGCTGCTGCAGGAATTTGTGAATGCAAAGCGAAAGCATTGTAAATTTGCGGCAGGAGACTATTTCCGTTTTCGGGTAGACCGTAGAAATTGGGGATATGGAAGAATATTATTAGATGTTATGGCAATGCGCAAAAAGGGGATTAAAGATTGGGATGTTTTAATGGGAAGACCTGTTATAATAGAGGTTTTTCATGTTTTGACGGAGAACAAAAATCTCACGCCGGAGGAGTTGGCAGAATTACCCACAATACCCTCACAGTATCTGATGGATAATGCTTTGTTTTATGGAGAGTATCAGATTATCGGACGAGGTCCGCTACCTGAAATACCCAACTATCCTATTATGTATGGACAGAGTATTTCTTATTTGGATAGGAATAAAATAATGTTTCAACGAGGTGATATTTATAGGGAAATACCTCTGGAAAATAATAAACTTATTCCGGGAGACTTTCAAAATAATGGGATAGGGTGGCAGATAAATATAGATGCAAATATCTTGAAGGATTGTATTGAAGCCAGTGATAATTCCCCCTATTGGAATAGGGATTTGTATTATATGCGTTGTGATATCCGTAATCCTAAGCATAGGGAGGCTTTGGAGGCGGTGTTGAAGCAGTTTGGATTTTAAAGGAGATGAAGAAATGGCAGAGAACAAGTTTGAATTACAGGTAAGTGAACCAATTCCAAATGAGGCAAATTATCAGTTGTCTAAGGAGGAATTGTCAGCATGGTTTGATGAGCAGTATGAATTGCTGCAGGAGGGAAAGAAGCAAGGTGTGACCATGGAGTTTGCGATGCTGGGACATGCAATGGATTTCATTGATTTTGCCGAAAGAGCTACGCAGATTGAACTGGATTTTGAAGAGGAGAGTTTGGGGGCTTTTGAAGCTATTTTGGAGGCAATTTATCAGCTGTTTCAGAGACAGAAGCCTTCCGATGAGGACTTTGTGGATATGGTGAAGCGTGCCACAGGATATTTCGGTGCGGTGATTTTGAGGAATATCGGCGGTAACTGGGTGCAGTCCAATATTGGTATGGGTATTCAGATTAAGGGAACCAATGCATTTGTGTATAATAGAATTGCCGGAAGACTGAGCAATGGTAGGGAAGATGAAGTGATTAGCTTTTATGAGGCATTGAAGGAGATATAGGTGATGAAAAATAAGAATGAAGGCAGATTTTTGACGTTAAAGAGATTTTGTGGTGAGGAGAAGTACCCAATCAGAAGTGCGGAATGGTACATCATGGAGGGAGACGGAACCTGGGATGACCCATATACACTGTGTTTGGAAATGGATTTTGGTGAAGGGGTAGACCTGCATGAAGATACGAAAACTTTAAAAGCAGAACCCAGTTGGGAGGTTTCTTTCCCGGCTTTGAAGCTTAGCAGATGGAAGCTGTTGCCGGGCTTTACCATGAAGTTAGAGAACGAAGAGGAAGACGAGGAGGCTATCTTTTATTATTGTGAGCATCAACCGACGATTTGCAACAAAGTAAAAGTGTTAAGGGTATGGGGAAACAGTTTGCTGTTACATATCACTGCAAAAACAGAAGATGTAAATTTCTATGATGGTTCAAAGCCGAAGAATGAGCTGGAGTTAACCGCTTGGTTTACGAAGCAGGAGGATTAAGGAAACCCTAAAGGGATATTATGATTGAGGGATGAAGAAAATATGTTTGATATGGAGAGATTGTTTGAGGATGCAAAGAAGGGTGTTTTGCCGGCATTGAAGCTGCTGGGGGATTTGTATTTGGATGGCAGTGAGGAGAATGATGTAGAGGCAGATTTGGAGAAAGCCATTGCTTATTATACACAGGCAGCTGAGGGTGACATGGATGATGCATGGCTGATGCTTGGGTATATTTATTCCGCAGGGGAATATATGGAGCCGGACTATGCCAAGGGGATTGTTTGCTATGAGCGTGCGGCTGAGCTGGGAAGTACTACAGCTATGGGCAATTTAGGTATGACTTATTGTCAGGGATTGGGTGTAGAAAAGGATGAAAAGAAGGGTTTTGAATATTTCATGATGGCTGCGGAAGGTGGTCATCCGGATGCTATGGAGCAGATTGCGACCTTTTATCATTATGGTGTTGGCGTGGTTGCAGATGAGGAAAAGGCGGAGTATTGGAAGGCTCAGGCTGAGGCTCGCAGAGAGGAGCTGGCAGCAGAAGCGGGAAATAGTGGTGGTCCCGGTTCCTCAGCGGTGCAGGATGCTTTTCGGGCGAATTTGAAGTTTATCAGTGAGACGGAGTTGGATGCGGATTTTGTGCAGGATATTTTTGATGAAAATGGGGAGTTGACGCAGTATGTGATGGGGAATTGTGCGTTTCCCACAGGTGTAATTATTACCGCAGATCCCTTATGCTATTTGCAGGATTCGAAGCATATCATGACCAAGTTTCAGCGTGTTGCACCGGGAAGTTATCCGGTGCAGGTGGCTGTTATGGAGGAAAGTATTGCGGGACTTCGTATTGTAGGTGCACGTTTGAAAATAACAGAGGCACAGGCGGTAAGCTATGAGTTTGCAAAATGTGAAAAGGATGGTAAGGAAGCGGAGCTTTCCGGAATTCCGGTAGAGTGTGGCATGGCTTGTTTCTGTGATGCACAGGCAGCAGAGAGCTATTGGAGATTCTTAGCAGGCTGGTACAAGGAGCATGAGGATGGAAATATTTATGATGATTATTTTGCGGAGCTTTTTGCACAGAGCTATGCGGAGCATCCTGATGTGCAACGAGAGGGTGGAGACCTGTTAATGTGGAGCAATCCTTTAGATGGTTCCCGGATAGCAATGTTTGCATCGGGTATTGGAGATGGTTTCTATTCGGACTACTGGGGATTGGATGCTTCCGGGGAGATTTGTGAGCTGGTGATGGTGTTTATGAATCCGGAGCTTTGGCAGGAAGAGGAATATGAGGATAATGAGGACGAAATCATAGAGCTGATTGAGGAAGGAAATGAGCTGTTAGAGGACGGCGAGATAGAAGCAGCCAGAGAGAAGTATTTGGAAGCTTTGGAGCTGGTACCGGAGCCCAAGGCGGCTTCCTATAATGCTACATGGTTGTATGCAACGATTGGCGATACCTATGATATGCTTGAGGAAGATTATGAAACGGCACTAGGCTATTTCAGGGCGGCATATAACAGTGTAGAGGGGGACGAGAATGTGTTCGTACTCTATATGTTGGGTAAGTGCTACTGTGAGCTTGGAAATGTGGCTGAGGCGAAGAAGTATTTCCAGCTGGCTTATGATTATGATGACAGGAAGCAGATATTTGAGAGTGATGATAATAAGTATCTGAAGCTGGTGGAGAGAAGGTAGGGGAAGTAGGTGTTTTCTTACAAAAATATTTATGAAACTAAGGAATATCAGGAGCTTTTTGAGAAGAACAGGTATGTAGTGGCACCGGAATATTTGGTGGAGCAGGAGCTGTATGTGCTGCCGGATGGATATTCTTTGGAAGTGAACTCCTATGCCAGACAAGAAGGTCAGGTAATCAAGGCACAGATGGATAAGTGTGCGATAAGGCATGGTAATGAGGTCGTTTATGAATATGAGTCTATTTATAATCATGTGCGACCTTTTACAGAGTTTATAGAGCACAGCAACGGTCATCGATATTATCCTTTTCATATTGATTTGTATGGTATCAGTTATTTGGAGTTGGATACAGGGAAGGTGTATCATTATGTGCCGCAGGGTTACGATAATGATTGGGGAAGCTGCTATGGAGAGTCTTTTATTATCACAGATATTCATTATGATGCAGAAACGAATTTGATTGCTTATGGTGGCTGTTATTGGGCAGGTCCCAACGAGGTAATGGTTGGGGATTTTTCGCAGCCTATGCACTTTAATCCCAAGCTTATTAATATACACGAGTTGCTAGACCCGGAGTATGAGGAAATGGATGATGTGGATTTCGTGAGATGGGAGAAGGATAAGCTGGTGGTGAAGGCGGATTTTGCGGAGGAGTTTGAGGTCGGCTTAGAAGAGTTGAGGATTTTATAAGAATACTTGACGAAATGTAAAATAGAGTATATTATATAAGCAAGCTTATATGAATGTGTGGAGAAATGTATTATTTTAGTATAAAGCATGAAAAGGGTGGATTTATAATGCTTTATGGTATATAATAGAGGTGGATGGAAGTTTCTTTCATGCAAATAGCGCGAGTGACGCTTAGAATATCATTCAATAGTAAGTTTAGTCTCCGCGAATGACGGGACTTAAATGTAGAATATCATTCAATAGTATGTTTGATAAAAGCCTCAGTTTTGAGGCTTTTATTTTTTAGGAGGTTATTAGATGAAATTAGTAAAGGTGAAAGACGAATTCTATGTAAGATGCCGACAGGAAGGAACAGATTCTGAATTAATGTTTAATGAAAGAGGAAGACCGTGTGTATTAATGCTTCAGCTACAGTATAAGAATAAAAAACATAATTTTGTAATACCATTGCGTTCTAATATATCGGGTAAAACACCCAAAAGACAATATTTTTCTTTGCCACCAAATTCTGAAACAAAATCAGGTAATTCACATGGAGTTCACTATATTAAGATTTTTCCAATAGAAAGTAGATACATAGATTCTTATGAAATAGATAATGACAAGTATAAGATGATGATTAAACGGATAATCGATAAAAATGAAGATAAAATTATTAAAGCATGTCAGGCTTATTAGAAAGAATGTGAGAAAGGAAATGCTCATCCTATGACCCCGGATATAGATGGGATATTGAAGTGGATATAGTGCAGAAACATTGCATTTTTGATGTTTGTTTTGTATAATGTAACATATCAGTAAAAAACCAAGCGACTGCGAAGCAGGCATTTTGTTTTTACTGATATGTTAGCGACAAAATTGAGCCACAGCGAAGCTGTGCAGGCATGAGCGGGGGATATATGAAGGAAAGGAAGGTATCTGTTATGAATGCTGTATACGAAAAACTAATGAACTGTTATAAATGCGTAAGAGAAAAGATAGATTTTGAACCCAAGGTGGCTATTGTACTAGGTTCCGGCTTGGGAGACTATGCAAGTCAGATCGATGTGGTGGCTGAGTTGTCCTATAGTGAAATACAGGGCTTTCCGGTGTCTACTGTGCCGGGGCATGCGGGAAAGTTTATTTTTGGGTATGTAGGTCAGGTGCCGGTAATTTGTATGAAGGGGCGCGTACATTATTATGAAGGATATCCGATTTCAGATGTGGTGCTTCCGGTACGTTTGATGAAGCTTCTGGGGGCAGAAGTCCTTTTTTTGACGAATGCTGCCGGTGGAGTGAATACCGGCTTCCAAGCAGGAGATTTGATGATGATAAAGGATCATATTGCTCTTTTTGCACCGAATCCGTTGTTGGGGGCGAATTTGGAGGAACTGGGTACTCGCTTCCCGGATATGAGTGCAGTATATAATAAGGAACTGCAGGAAGTAATACGCAGTACTGCGGAGGAATATGGTATTTCTATACAGGAGGGTGTATATACTTATTTGACGGGACCTTCTTATGAGAGTCCGGCAGATATTCGTGCACTGCGAGCATTGGGAACAGATGCGGTTGGTATGAGTACGGTTCCGGAGGCTATCGCAGCGAACCACTGTGGTATGCGGATTTGTGGTATTTCCTGTGTGACCAATCTGGCGGCAGGAATGAGCAATGGCTCTTTAAATCACAAGGAAGTACAGGAAACTGCCGACAGGACAGCAGCAGACTTCCAGAAACTGGTGACTGAGGTAGTCAAGAAGCTTGCGTAGCAGAAGCGAACGCCGGAGGATTTGTAGATATGAGTACAGAAACCATGGAAAAAAACTTAATTGAACGAGCACTGGCTGCGGCAAAGTCTGCTTATGCACCTTATTCTCACTATCATGTGGGAGCAGCTCTTTTGACGGAAGAAGGGCAGATTTTCACCGGCTGTAATATAGAGAATGCTACCTATGGTGCGACCAACTGTGCAGAGAGGACTGCTTTTTTCAAGGCTGTCAGCGAGGGATGCAGAGAATTTCGGATGATTGCTGTAGTAGGTGGACCGGCGGAGCGGATTTTGACAGAGGGAGTACCGGAAACAGAAAAAGAACCAAGTACAGATGAAATGTTGGGCACGGAAAAAGCAGCAGTTGATAACAGTGACTGTACGGGTCAATTCTCGGATTATGCATATCCTTGTGGCATTTGCAGACAGGTAATGAAGGAGTTTTGTGGGGAAGATTTCGTGATACTGGTGGCGAAGAGTGCAGAGGATTATAAGCGGTTTACGCTGGGAGAATTGCTGCCGCATGCATTTTGAGGGAAGGACTAATAATGACATGATAAGTTGGATGAGGCAAATAAGTAAATTGACATTCATTTTAATCGACAATAATCATGTATAAGGGGAGACGTAATGAATTTAAGATTATATAATGCCAGAATTCTCACTATGGAGGAGAATAGGGATATTTTCCATGGTGAGGTCTGGGTGAAAAATGATAAAATCGTCTATGTAGCAGATGATTTGGAAATCGAGAAGAATTGGCGGGGAGATGATGTCCCACGTATAAATTGGGACAGACAGATTGACTGTGAAGGGAATTTGTTGATGCCCGGTTTTAAGAATGCACATACGCATTCTGGTATGACGCTGATGCGTTCACTGGCAGATGACATGCCCTTGCAGGATTGGTTGAATCAGAAGATTTTTCCTACAGAAGCAAAGCTTACCCATGAGGATATTTATCATTTGACTAAGCTGGCCATATTGGAGTATCTGACTTCGGGTATTACTGCGATTTTTGATATGTATTTGATGCCGGATGCTACAGCAGAGGCTTGTCTGGATATGGGGATGCGTTGTGTATTGGTAAGTGGTTTGAATAATTTTACCTCCTCTATTCAACAGGTGGAAGAGGAATACAACAAATGGAACCGGAAGAATTCTCTGGTAAGCTATCAATTGGGTTGCCATGCAGAATATACTACGAATAAGGAATTGTTGAAGAAGCTTTCGGCATTGGCACATCGGTATCGTGCTCCGGTGTTTATGCATTTGGCAGAAACGGCCAAGGAAGTAAAGGAATGTGTGGAGCGTTATGGTATGACGCCTGCCGTGTTCTTTGATTCCTTAGGAATGTTTGACTATGGTGGTGGTGCTTATCACTGTATTCATATGTCTAATGAAGATATGGATGTGTTCCGCAGGAGGCGTTTGTTTGCTATTACCAATCCGGCGTCTAATGCGAAGCTGGCCAGTGGTGTGGCACCTATTAAGAATTTCGTGGAGAAAACCATTCCGGTAGCAATCGGTACGGACGGACCGGCCAGCAACAATTGTCTGGATATGTTTCGGGAGATGTTTTTGGTGGCGGGCTTGAGTAATTTGCGGGAAATGGATGCAGCCAGCTTAGAAACCATGGAGGTTCTGCGGATGGCTACCGTTAACGGTGCGAAAGCCATGCGTTTGAATAAGTCCGATGTACTGGCCAAGGGAAAGTATGCGGATTTGATTATGATCGATTTACATCAGCCCAATATGCAGCCTATTCATAATATTGCCAAAAATATTGTGTATAGCGGCAGTAAGGTGAATGTGAAAATGACAGTGATAAATGGCAAGATACTCTACTACAAGGGTGAGTATAATGTGGGTGAGAACCCGGAGGATATCTACAAAAAATGTCAGGAGATCGCGGAGCGGATACTGGAGAAAGAGTAAAATAGATGGAACATTTGATTTTTGTGGCAGCACTGGTTGGTTTGGTGCTGATTATTTTCCTGGATGGTATGCATCAGGAGCGTAAAGAATTAAGGTATTATCGCCAAAAACTGCGGGATCTGCCCGGGAAGTTGCCGGACAAAGAATACAAGGTGGAACGTTTTATCCGCATTCCCGGTTATTATGAAAAGCATCCGGAGAAGTTTCAAATAGATGATATCACCTGGAACGATTTGGGGATGGATGATATCTTCGTGCGTATGAATTATGCCATATCCTCTACGGGTGAGGAATATTTGTATTATTTGCTTCGTACACCTCAGTTTGATACAGAGAAGCTGGAGCACTTTGATGAAATCACAGAGTATTTTCGGAAGGATACGGAGGCTCGTGTGCAGTATCAGTGGCTTATGCGTAAGCTGGGAACCACGAATAAGTATTCGCTGTATGATTATCTGGACTATCTGACCAATATGGGCGAACGTTCGAATACCAAGGAAATCTGCATGCTGGTATTGTGTGTGATTTTGATTGTGGTGGCGAATTTCAACCTGACTTTTGGAGTGTTGGGGCTGATTGCATGGATGCTGTATCAGATTCTCAGCTATTCTAAAGTGAAAAAAGAAATTGAACCATACATGACCAGTTTGACTTATATGATACGTCTGTTGGAAATCGCAGATAAGGTGATGCCCCAGTTGCCGGAGATTTGTGTACAGGAAAAACAGCAGATGCAGGAGGCTCGTAAAAGGCTGGGAAAACTAAAAAAAGGTTCCTTCTGGATATTTAGCAGTGTTTATAAAACAGGAAGTATCGTGGATGTTTTGTTAGACCAGTTACGAATGATGCTTCATATTGATTTGATATTTTTCAACAATATGCTGGGAGAACTGGTGCTGCATTTGAAGGATATGGACAAGCTGATTTCTGTAATGGGCTATTTGGAGGCTGCCATTTGTGTGGGATTGTATCGGGAGAGCCTTCCGGAGGGCTGGTGCAAGCCGCAGTTTGAGGAAGGACCTATGTGTGTGGTAGAGGGATACCATCCACTCATAACACATCCGGTGAAAAACAGTATCTCTGCCAAGGGTGGTGTGCTTCTGACCGGTTCCAATGCTTCCGGCAAGTCTACCTTCCTGAAAATGATGGCTTTGAATGCTTTGCTATCGCAAACGATTTATACGGCTTCTGCCAAGGAATATAAGGCTCCCTTTTATTTTTTGTATTCTTCCATGTCTCTGCGGGATGATTTGGAAAGCGGAGAGAGTTATTATATCGTAGAAATTAAGGCAATCAAACGTATTCTGGACAATAGAAAGCAACGAAAGGGCAAAATATTGTGTTTCGTGGACGAGGTATTGCGAGGAACCAATACGGTGGAGCGTATTGCGGCATCTACACAGATTATGCTTAGTATGACCGGGGAGGACATACAGTGCTTTGCAGCGACACATGATATTGAATTGACGCAGCTATTAGGGGATGTGTACGAGAATTATCATTTCGAGGAAGAAATAAAGGATGGAGATGTGTTGTTCAACTATCAATTGCTTCCCGGCAAGGCAACTACCAGAAATGCGATTAAACTGTTGGAAATCATGGGTTATGAGGAACAGATTATTCAGAATGCACAAAAACAGGCAGAGGTTTTTCTTAACCGGGGAGTGTGGAAACGCCCTTGACCAAGCTTGTTTAAGTTGCTATAATAGTGGATAAGATGTTTGGATTCGGAAATAGTAAAGAAAGTAAACAGACATACAGGAAGGATTGGGAGTTATGGTAGGTTTTGTAAATACGTTTTTATCTTATGTGGTTCTGATGTTGGTGATTTTGGTGGTAGCTGCTGCCGGATTTGCATTGGGCAGAGTATTACGAAAAAGAAAGAACGCACAATTACTTGCAGAGCAGGAGAATCATATCGAATAAATGTAAGGTGGCTGCTGTATTTCGATACATCAGCCCTTTCTTATGAGGATGCTTAGGAAAAGGCTCGGTTAAGTGTGGTCAAAGTAAGTTTGTAGAGGAGCCACCTGTTGAGAGAACAAAGGAAAAAGGTTGGGGGATATGAAGGGTACGGAAAAGATTACAGCCATATTGTGGGATGTGGATAATACGTTGTTGGATTTTGAATATTCCATGCGAAATTCTTTGAAGCAGTGTTTTCGCAGTGTTGGCAAGACGATTACAGAAGAAATGATAGAGAGGTATGCACAGATTAACGATTCCTGGTGGAAGAGACTGGAGCGGGGAGAGGTCACAAAAGCAGAGCTATTGAACGGACGGTTTGTGGACTTCTTCAAAGAGTACGGTTTGGAGGAAATCGATGCAGAGAGGTTTCGCAAGGAGTATCAGCGCAACTTAGGCAATATTTATTCTTATCTGGATGATTCTTTGACCATTTGTAAAGCGTTACAGACCAAGCTGAAGCAGTATGTGGTGACCAATGGTGTGGCAACTACCCAGAGAAGCAAGCTCTGTTTGTCCGGTTTTGCGGACGTGATGGAGGAGATGTTTATATCAGAGGAGATAGGTGCGAACAAGCCTTCGAAGGAGTTTTTTGAACAGTGTCTGGAGCAGTTGGAGGAAAAGGATAGGAGCAAAATCCTTATCGTGGGGGATTCTCTTTCCAGTGATATTCGTGGCGGAAACAGTGTAGGGATTAAGACCTGCTGGTACAATCCCAAGGAGAAGCCGCGACAGGAAGGTTTCGCGGTAGATTACGAAATCAATGATTTGCATCAGATTTATGATATTTTGGGCTTTTTTGAATAAGAGTTTGAAGAACCGATGTAAACTGATGTTAGGAAATGGTTGAAACAAAGCAGAAAGAAGGAATGGCTATTATGGCGAAGAATTCCGGACAGAAATTAAAGCTTTTACATATTCTCAGAATTCTTTCAGAGGAAACCGATGAACAGCACGCTGTCAGTACCCAACAGTTCATTGACCGTCTGCAGGCACAGGGGATTTCCTCGGAGCGAAAAAGTATTTATGATGATATCGCTAAATTGCAGGATTTTGGGTATGATATTTTACAAAAGGATAATCGTAGTGGTGGTGGCTATTATTTGGCATCCAGAGAGTTCGAAGTGGCAGAGCTGAAGCTTTTGGTGGATGCAGTACAGTCCTCCCGCTTTATGACAGAAAAAAAGTCCCGCGAATTAATAGACAAGCTGGAGAAGCTGGTGAGCAGACACGATGCCAGGCAGTTGCAACGTCAGGTATATGTGGCGGGAAGAGTAAAGACAGAGAACGAAAGTATTTATTATCAGATAGATGCCTTACACAAAGCTATTCAGGAGAATAAACAGATTCGTTTTTCTTATCTGGAGTGGAACCGAAAAAAGGAACTGGTACCCCGAAAGAAGGAATATCAGGTCAGTCCCTGGATACTGATGTGGAAGGATGAAAATTATTATTTAGTGGCTTATGATAAAGAAGCACAACAGTTAAAGCATTATCGTACAGACAAGCTGGCGGGAGTAGAAGTACTGGAGCAGCCCAGAGAGGGCAGAGAGTGCTTTCAGGACTTGAACCCGGTGGACTATGTGAACAAGACCTTTGGTATGTTCGGAGCACAAGAAGAATTGGTAGTGCTAACTTTTCCGGAGAGGCTGGTAGGTGTCATCATTGACCGTTTCGGGAAAGAAGTCAGTATTCGCCCGGAGGGAGACCATTTGCGTGCCCGTGTGAAGGTAATGGCCAGTGAGCAGTTTTTCGGTTGGGTGGCCGGTATCGGAAAAGATTTGTGTATTGCAGGACCAGAGAATGTCAGAGAACAATATGTGGACTGGCTGAAGGGGTTGCTAACGGAATACACGGTTCAGTGAGTGCTTCAGGAATGCTGAAGAAATATACAGAACAGTTTTAGGTGATATTTTATTCCGAATACCATAAGATAGAGAAAAAAAAGGGACCGTCAGGTCCTTTTTTATAGAAAGAGAAACAGAAAGAAGGAAATGAATATGAAAATCATACCTGCAAAACGTATGAACGAATTTGAGGAAGGCATCTTTCAGGTGTTGAATGAAAAGAAAAAGGAAGTGGAAGCATCCGGAAAGAAGGTATACAACTTTAGTGTAGGTACACCGGATTTCAAGCCGGCAAAGCATATTATGGAAGCGGTGGCAAAGGCTTGTGAGAACCCGGATAACTTTAAATATGCATTGGCAGATTTACCGGAGTTGACTAATGCAGTCATTGAAAGATACAGAACCCGTTATCAGGTGGAAGGAATTACACCTGATGAAGTGATGAGTGTTTACGGTTCGCAGGAAGGAATTGCACATATCGGTTTGTCCCTTTTGGATGAAGGTGATGTAGTATTAATCCCGGATCCGGGGTATCCTATTTTTGCAGTAGGACCTACCTTGGCAGATGCACAGCTGGTAACCTATGAGTTGACGCAGGAGAATGATTATTTGCCGGATTTGGAGGCTATCGAGGCACAGTGGGGCGAAAAAGCAAAGGTAATGATTGTATCCTATCCGCTGAATCCGGTATGTCGTATTGCACCGGACAGCTTTTATGAGAAGCTGATTCCTTGGGCAAAGAAGAACAATATTGTGATTATTCACGACAATGCTTATTCAGATATTATTTACGATGGTCATGTGGGACGTTCCATTCTTTCCTTTGAAGGGGCGAAGGAGGTAGCAGTAGAGTTTTATTCCCTGTCCAAATCCTATAACTATACCGGTGCCCGTGTGAGCTTCGTAGTAGGAAATAAGGAAATCGTGCAGAACTTCAAGAAGCTGCGTAGTCAGATTGATTATGGAACCTTTTTGCCGGTACAGTATGGTGCCATTGCAGCATTGACCGGACCGGACAATTTCGTAAAAGAGCAGTGTAGGGAATATGAGAAGCGTCGTAATGCACTCTGTGATGGTTTGACGAATATTGGTTGGAAGTTTGAAAGAAGTCAGGGTACTATGTTTGCTTGGGCAAAGATACCGGAGAAGTTTTCTGATGACGTGGAATTCGTTATGACATTGCTGGAAAAGACCGGTGTACTCTGCACTCCGGGTAGCAGCTTTGGTAAGCTGGGCAAGGGACATGTGCGTTTTGCACTGGTACTTCCTGTGGAAACGATTCAGGAAGCGGTAGAAAAAGTAAGATTGAGCGGTGTCTTGGAATAAGTACCAAAAATACAATATAAAAATTGTTGCTTTTGACGTTTGTGTAAAATGTCCTTTTTTTGACATTGACTTTTGGGAGTGGCTTTTTTATACTAAGAAGTGCATACAAAATATTGAAGATTGATAGAAGAGTTGATACAAGATGTTGTATAAAAGTCGGAAAGAGGGAAGGTAAGCATGGGTATTACAGAAAATGCAGAAGCCATTGATTATGGAGCACAGTTCGTACCGGAGAAACCGGTATATGTGATAAAAAAGGACGGCAGTAAGGAAGCCTTCAATGTGCAGAAGGTAATCAGCGCTGTTGGAAAGAGTGCATATAGAGCATTGACAGAGTTCACGGATGCGGAGAAGAAACAGATTTGTCAGTATGTAGTGGACAAGGTAAATGAATTGAACAATACTGAGGTGCCGATTCCTATCATGCACAATATCGTTGAGAGTGCATTGGAACAGGTAAAGCCGGTAGTGGCAAAGAGCTATAGAGATTATCGTAACTATAAGCAGGACTTTGTGCGTATGCTGGATGATGTGTACATGAAGAGTCAGTCTATTATGTACATTGGTGACAAGGAGAATGCCAATACAGATTCTGCTTTGGTTTCTACTAAAAGAAGCTTGATTTTCAACCAGTTCAATAAAGAGCTGTATCAGAAGTTCTTTATGACTACTGAGGAAATTCAGGCATGCAGAGACGGTTATATTTATGTTCATGATATGTCTGCCAGAAGAGATACCATGAACTGTTGTCTGTTCGATGTGAAGAATGTGTTGTCCGGTGGCTTCGAAATGGGTAACATTTGGTACAATGAGCCCAAGTCTCTGGACGTGGCATTTGATGTTATCGGTGATATCGTTCTGAGTGCAGCCAGCCAGCAGTATGGTGGTTTCACCGTGCCCAGTGTGGATTTGATTTTGGAGCCTTATGCGGAGAAATCCTATAAGCGTAATATAGAGAAGTATACCCGTTTGGGCATTGATCAGGATACTGCGGAGGCAGAAGCTTTTGCAGATGTAGTAAGAGAGTTTGAGCAGGGCTTCCAGGGGTGGGAGTACAAGTTCAATACGGTGGCAAGCAGCCGTGGTGATTATCCGTTTATTACCGTAACAGCAGGAACCGGTACCGGACGTTTCGCAAAGCAGGCAACCATTTCCATGCTGAATGTGCGCAGACGCGGACAGGGTAAGAAGGAATGTAAGAAGCCGGTATTGTTCCCGAAGATTGTATTTTTGTATGATGAAAATTTGCATGGACCGGGGAAACCGTTGGAGGATGTATTTGAAGCAGGCGTACAGTGTTCAGCAAAGACCATGTATCCTGACTGGCTGAGCCTCACCGGAAAAGGCTATGTAGCTAGTATTTATAAGCAGTATGGAGAGATTATCTCCCCTATGGGTTGTAGAGCATTCTTGTCCCCATGGTATCGCAGAGGCGGTATGCATCCGGCAGATGAAAACGATAGTCCGATTTTCGTAGGACGTTTCAATATTGGAGCAGTTTCTCTGCATTTGCCCATGATTTTGGCAAAGTCCCGAAAGGAAAGCAAGGACTTCTATGAGGTGCTGGATTACTATTTGAACTTAATCCGCCAGCTCCATATCAGAACCTATGCCTATTTGGGTGAAATGCGTGCATCCACCAATCCTTTGGCATATTGTGAGGGTGGTTTCCTGGGCGGACATCTGAAGCTGACAGACAAGATTAAGCCACTGTTGAAGGCGGCTACCGCAAGCTTTGGTATTACTGCTTTGAATGAGCTGCAGGAGCTTTATAATGGCAAGTCATTGGTAGAGGACGGACAGTTTGCAGTAGAGGTATTGGAGCATATCAATGCAAAGGTAAATGAGTTTAAGGAAGAAGACGGTAATCTGTATGCAATTTATGGAACACCGGCTGAAAACCTTTGTGGTTTGCAGGTAAAGCAGTTCCGTAAGAAGTATGGTATTATCGAAGGCGTATCTGACAGAGAATATGTAAGCAACAGTTTCCATTGTCATGTTTCTGAGGATATTACTCCGATTGAGAAGCAGAATCTGGAAGACCGTTTCTGGAACTTGAGCAATGGCGGTAAGATACAGTATGTGAAGTACCCCATTGATTATAATATCGAAGCAGTAAAAACTTTAATCCGTCGTGCCATGGATATGGGCTTTTATGAGGGTGTGAATTTGTCATTGGCATATTGCGATGACTGCGGACATCAGGAGTTGGAAATGGATGAATGCCCGAAGTGTGGCAGTCGTAATCTGACCAAGATTGACCGTATGAATGGATATTTGTCCTATTCAAGAGTGCATGGTGACACCCGATTGAATGATGCGAAGATGGCAGAAATAGCGGAAAGGAAGAGCATGTAAGAGGATTTGCGGTGGAGACGGTTGCTTTTCGGCAGTTTATGAATTTGATACGAAATAGTATCGCTCACACACCGGACAAAAAACACTTTCCTTAATATGTGTGCCTTTGTCGGTCTTTTGGTCCGCCACGGTCATACATATTGCGTCAAATGTATTTTTGTACGGTGTATTATGCGACACTATCTCGCACCAAATTCTATATCTCGGAAAGACACCTCGGCACCGGCAATCCTCGGGAGATGGGGATATTGAACACCGGTAATCCATCGAAGTAAAAGTTAGAGGAATGGTGGTTTGCTTAGTTGGATTGAGAGAGTTTGAAGAGGTTTCTCGAAGGGCTTTTGAGGTAGATTTTCTTACATGCGTGGATTATAGATATGAGGTATCATAATATAACGAAGGATGATATGTTGAATGGAGATGGGCTGCGTGTAGTGCTTTGGGTAGCAGGTTGTACGCATTGCTGTGATGGCTGTCAGAATCCGATTACTTGGGATCCGGACGGTGGTTTGTTGTTTGATGATGCTGCCAAGGCAGAGATATTCGAACAGTTGGAGAAAGATTACATATCAGGGATTACTTTTTCCGGTGGAGACCCATTACATCCGGCCAATCGGTTGGCGGTAAGAGGTCTCATGGCGGAAATTAAAGAGAAGTTTCCGAAGAAGACCATTTGGTTATATACCGGAGATGTTTGGGAAAATATCATGTATTATCCCATGATGCAGTATGTGGATGTGGTAGTGGATGGTGAGTTTGTACTGGAACAGAGAGATGTGAAACTACTGTGGAAGGGTAGCAAGAACCAGCGGGTGATTAATGTGCGTAAGACCCTTTCGCCGGAGAATACGGATCCTTCTGTGCCGGTGTTGCATTGTGGGGACTACGCGTAAAGGAGCAGAACGATGAAGAAAATTGCAAAGTTTCACAAGGTAAGCTTAGAGCAGTTTATGGGAGCGGTAAAGGATGAGTTCCCGGAATATTCGGAGGAAGATATTAAGGATATTTATGAAACGGTTGAACTTCCCAAGCGGGCGACAAAAGGAAGTGCCGGATATGATTTCTTCTCACCTTTTGCTTTTTCTATGGAGCCGGGTTCTACCGTTAAGGTGCCTACCGGTATCAGGGTAGAGATGGAGGAGGACTGGGTATTGAAGCTATATCCCCGAAGCGGTTTGGGCTTTAAATATCGTCTGCAGCTGAACAATACAGTAGGTATCATTGACAGTGATTATTTCTATTCAGACAATGAAGGACATATCATGGCGAAGATAACCAATGATTCCAACGAAGGAAAAACCGTGGAAATATCTGCCGGAATGGGCTTTATTCAAGGGATTTTCCTAGAGTATGGAGTGACTGTGGATGATGATGCACAAGGAATAAGAAATGGTGGTTTCGGAAGTACTACAAAATAGCAAAGTTTGAGAATGCTCTCTGTTTCGTGGCTGATGGCTGTGAAATGGAGAGTTTTTTGTTATAAAATGTAAAAAAAATGTGTATCAAATCTCTAAAAAGTACAGTAAGAAAAATAAAAAGAGGATGGTGAAAAATAAAACCTTCAAAAATAGCAATATTTGAGAAATACAGAGCAAGAATTGGCAAGAAGTGATGGACAAATCTAGGATAAAATATAGAGGTAAAAATATACCATTCGGGGGTAGAAAATTATGAAAAGGAAGATGAAACGATGGCTAACGATGCTATTCGCGCTGGCTGTGGTCATAGGAAGTATACAATATACACCTATGACATTGGAAGTCCAAGCGGAAGAGATAGGTAGCGAAACAAGTGCCAAGACGTATAATTTTAACCAATTGGCAAATTATGATTATGCTGAGTCGATATCTACAGATGGCTCAATGAACATTTCTTTTTATAGAAATGGAGCAGAAGCTTGGTATTATGTGCCTGATGATATTCCAAGTGACGTAACAACTATTACATTGAATACAAACAATAATTATTATCAGATGATGAAAGTATTCAAAGCAGATGGTAGTTTGCTTACACAGGCATGGACAAATGAAGTCACTGTGTCCGAAGATATAAGTGGTATGTATGTTGTTATTACTAATAATGATAGTAGTGCATCCTATACCGCACCTAGACAGTACACGATTACAGGTATTACATTCACTGGTGAAACAGAAACAAAAACTTATACGTTCAATGAATTGACAAATAAAAGAACTATGAGTGTTTCCGGTGAAGGAGCATTAAGTGTTACCTATAATCAGAATTATACGGAATTGAAATATGTTCTTCCTGAAGATGTTGATTCCACTAAATTACAAAGTGTTGTTTTAAATAATACTACAGATGTGGAACAGTTTGGATTTAAATTGTATACGAATACAAACGGTTGGAGTAGTCCGAGTGATACAAAGTATTGGACTAATACTTATGAGTTGACAGATGATGACAGGACAGCAGGAGTTTTAGGTTTTGGTATTATGTTATCTGGTGATGTGGCACCTAAAAATTTTCAGTTTAGCAGTGTGACATTTAATGTTGAGGAAGAGGTCGCGGAAGTAACCCCTAATATCACCCCTGCAGGAACCGCGAATGAAGATATTTCATATGAAGCGACAGAGCTTGGAGTGGAGTGGTCAACAGCGGATAGAGAAGCAACCACCACCAATCAGCTGAAGCTGGTGTTCAGTGAAAACAAGGGAGAAATCCGTTTCAAGTTA
>JAZLEI010000034.1:0-140613 GCA_045615205.1 Acetatifactor sp. | reverse complement strand
CTCATTGGTATAGGGCAACTCCTGCCACTCCCACTTCTCTACCGGCAAAGGTGTCTCACTACCATCTGCCTTGTTGACCATGACCAATGCATCCTCTTCTATCCGGTAGAAATAGCCGGAATCTCCGTCTAACAGCCAAGTGGGTGCAAAATGTGATATACAAAGGCATTCTGAGGACCGATACGTCTCTCCTACTACCGGAAGCTCCTGTTCCACTATCGGCTTAGCAATCTCCTGTAGCTCCTGCGGATTTGCTTCCATCAAAGAATAAATACTCCACAAATAGATTCCGGCCTTTGGGTCATTGTTCAGCTGCACCAACCACAACTGTCCATCCAACCGCAACAGAAATTTCCTCTTACTGATAGGCTGATAGAGGATTTCCTCATAATACTTACTTAACCCCTCTTTCTTTCCTATGCTGGGGAAGTACAAGGCTGCCCACTCCTCATCGGTATAGGGAAACTCCTGCCATGCCCACCAGTCTACCTGCAAGCTACTTTCTGAGCCATCCCTTTTCGAAATCTCTACAAAAGCATTTTCCTCGATACGGTAATAAGACCCACTGTCTCCACCGACGGCAGCGAAAGAACTAAGCGGATTCATATACAAACAGTCCTTGGAACGATAGGTAGTTCCCACCAAAAGCATTTTTACTTTTTCCTTCGGATTGGTCATCAACCCTACTGCCACCAAAGCACAAACAACCAGTGTCAGAACCACCACCCAAAATGCCGGTTTTTTATAATGCATTACGTTTTTTACACGGGACTTGGTATCTCCCTCCCCAAAGGCAAGAGGAGCACCGGCTATCAAACGTCTGCCCGTTGCCAGCTGTAGCAAAGACTCTGCATACTCTGCCCGAATATCCGTCTCCATCTGCTTCATCACAGCCTCGTCACAGGACATTTCCATATCCTTGGCAGCAAGCAAAAAGGCTATCCACACCAAAGGGTTGAACCAATGTACACAAAGTGCAGCAAAGGCCAATACCTTCACCACATGGTCATACCTGCGAATATGATACTGCTCATGCAGAATAATATAACTCCGCTCCTGTTCCTTCAGACCGGAGGGCAGATATATTCTGGGTCGAACCAGTCCCATGACAAAAGGCGTGTCAATATAGTCTGCCAAGTATATATTTCCCCTCAAAGGCTCTGCCACTTTCAGCTTCTCACGCAACCTGTGTAACTGTACCATATTATAAATCAGCAGTGCCAACGCACCGGCTCCCCAGATATAGGTGCCAACGGTAATAGGAAACTCTAATGGATCTGCTCCCAGTTGTTCACTGCCTTGAGGCAATCCACGGTTAATAACAGACTGCAGCTTCTTGAAAGGGGAAAGACCTGTCTCAGTAGCATCCGTCACCTCCACCGCTTCTGCCTGCTCTCCTTTGGAACCGGCATGCCCGTTTGTTATCTCGTTCTGCTCCCCAGGGGGACCAGACACCCCTGTCATAGTCTCCTTTTGTGTACCGGTCAAGCCTGCTCCTCCGACCATTCCCGGCACTACATCCGACGCATCCTCTGACCAACTCCCCAGCCCGGGCAATGTCACTCTGGGGTTCTCCATATGTACGATATCTGTCGGAATATATTCTACTGCTCCGTCCTCCACCGGAACCTGAAAAAACCTCAGCAAGGACACTTCCGAGGAAATCGCCACCGGACAAAGCAACCGAAACAGCACCACTGCCCACAGTGCATAGGAAAAGACCTTAGGGGCTTTCCTCAGAACCAATCGCACCAACAGCACTACCAGAATCACCAAGGAAGCCGTCATGCTCATATTCAACAGCTTCGGTAAATATTCATACCATCCCATAGGCTACCTCCTATTCTCTTCGATGATCCTCTGAAGCTCTGCAATCTCCTTGTCCGACAGCTTCTTCCTGCTGGCAAAGGCTGTCAAAAACTGAGGCAGCGAACCTGCAAAGGTGTCCTCCACAAACTGCTCACTCTGCATAGCCTGAAACTCCTTCTTAGAAATCAAAGAACTCACCACACCCTCCTGATTCTGAAACATTCCTCGCTCGCACAGCTTCTTCAAAACAGTGTAAGTAGTGGACTTCTTCCAATCCAACTCTTTGGCACAAAGCTTCACCAATTCTCCCGAAGACAAAGGCTCATTCGCCCATATAATTTCTGCAAAGTGGGTCTCCACCGCACCTAATCTCAATTCTTCCATATATAACCTCCTGTTATGACACGACCAGCTCTGCCGAAACCACTACCATGCATTTTCCTGTATTAGTATGTCCTTTTCGGATACAGCACTTCTCGGTCTATTCACTATCGACTATATGTAATCTATCACGAATAGACCAAGCTGTCAATCGGTACCTTTCTCTTCGGTTATACTTTCCATTTTCGTTTCTTCATACCGGTTATGGAACGTTCTCAGTGCCTCTCCTCTCTACGATTCTGCCTCTATCATCTCTCCCTCCACATATTTACGTTCCATCTGATGTCGCAGCTTTCTATTCTCTACGGTATCAAAAATAATAGAAAAATCATAATCCTCCGGATACAGCTCCTGTGCCGCCACATGCAGCTTAATACGCTTGTGGTTAATCCAAATCTTTTTGCCCTTCATCTGCACCTGAAGCACACCCTTATCATTCTCCGGCTTACAGACAATACCGATTTTCTTGTCCGGATAGACCATAACACTGTCACCAATTTGGTACTCTCTTCGGGTCTGCTTCTTTGGACTAGATGCTTTCACTTTTCGGATACGCGGGGAGACTTCCTTCACCAGCTCTGTTTTCTCTTCGGCGAAATTCTCTGCAACTTCTATCTGTGCCCTCACGGCCTCCTCCCCGTAAGCAGCCTCTGCTGCCCGATTCAACATACTCACCGGCATCCCCAGCCTACGGGCAATGTAAAAGGCACAGCTTTCCCCTGCTTCCCCAATCACCATTTGGTACAGAGGCTTCAGATTTTCCTTGTCAAAGGTCATGCGAGCATTCACAATACTCTCTGCCCTTTCTGCATAAACCTTTATCTCCGGATAATGGGTGGTTACCAAAAACAAGGCTCCGCTTCTGCGCAATTCCTCCAAAATAGCCACAGCGATTCCCATTCCTTCCAAGGGATCCGTACCGGAACCCAGCTCATCCAAAATCACCAGACTTTGCGGATTTACTCGTCGCAGAATATCCAGCACATTGGTAATATGTGCGGAAAAAGTAGACAGATTTTCCGACAAATTCTGCCCGTCTCCGATATCGCACAAATAGTTGCTGTTCATACATATCAGTGCCTCCCTACAGGGCACATGCAGCCCGCACTGCGCCAACATACAGTTCAAAGCAACGGTCTTCAGTGCTACTGTCTTACCCCCTGTGTTGGGTCCGGTGATTACGATACCACTGATACCATCTCCCATCTCAAACTGCAGAGGAACACAAACCTTCCTATCCATAAGGGGATGTCTGGCGTCCTTCAACTTCAGCTCTCTGTCCGTGGTTATCTGTGGCTCCACTCCATTATAATGCATACTAAGCTTCCCCTTGGAAAAGATAAAGTCCAGCTTCTCCATCATTTGAATATTCCCTCGAATGGCTTCGGCGTACTGATCCACCATACCGGTCAATTCGTACAGAATACGACGCACCTCGTTTTCCTCATCTATCCGCAGCCCTTGCAATTCCTCATAATATTTCGCAGAGGCAGTCGGTTCCACGAACAATGTGTTACCTGTAGAGGATTTGTCGATGACGCTTCCTGCAATGCGAAACTTATACTCCTTCTTCACCGGGACGCAAATGTGCCCGTTGCGAAAAGTGCTGTAACTGTCCGACATGCATTCTTTATTTGCACGAATCACTGCTTCTGCCTTTTCACGCATTTTGCTTTCTGCTGCCACTATGTCATCCCTGAGGCTTTTTAGCAGCTTCGATGCATTGTCCGCAACCCTCTCATTTACGATTTGCAAGTAAATCATTTCTCTTAAATCCGTCAATGACTCCAAACTTTCCTCATAGAAGCACAAGGATATTTCATGGGTCTTTCCCCGATTCAAATAGCTCTTCAAACGCTCTACTGCTGTCAGGGCATTCTGCACCAAAATCAATTGCTCCACGCTAAGACACTCTCCCTTTTGTGCAATCAATATTACCTCTGCCAAGCCCTGTAGGGATACCAGCGGTGGTGTCCCGCAAAGCTCCAACAATTGCCTGCTCTGAGTGGTTTCCCTCAAATTCGCCAGCAGCTTCGCCTCCTCTAAAAAAGGCTCTGTCTCTGCAATTTGCCGTTTCGCAGTGTCTGTCAGAGCATACTCCGCCCAGATTTGCTTTATTTTGTCAAATTCTAATAACTTCTCTGTTTTATTCATCTTTCTAATTTCCTTTCCAATCACTCAAATTGTGTTTTCATAAAGTTTCAGCAGCTCCTCCCCGGTCTCACGAGCTGGCACTGTGGTAATGCCTCACACCGCTTCTCCAAAGCAGTGCTGTCAATCCACTAAAAATCATTACTATAGCCACTCCAAATATTACCAGCCCCGGCGTCATCTCCCCTATGAGGCTCTGCACCGGCAAAGTAGCCATGATTCCATAGGGCAAAATACAGTAAAAGATCACCTTGTACACTCCGTAAAAAGCCACTCCCGGTAGCTGCATACACAAATCCAGGCCCATCCATTCCACCTGCTCCATCCGGGCTCCGCTTACGAAGAAAAATGTCACTGACCGGATGATGACCTCCATGTCATAGTACAAAATCTGCATCAGAAGCACCCAGAAACCATAAACCAGTAACCTCTTTACCGTCAGCTCCAAACCAGTCACACCCACTCCATAGGCAAGAATGCAAAAGCTCATAAATACCAATGGCAAAGACCCCGGATTGATTTGCTCAAAGGTGATACGAAACAGCGGACTCACGGGCTTAGTCAGGTACAGATCCATCTCCCCACTCTTTATCTTGTGAGGCAGTCCGTTCACCCCGAAGAAATACACCACCATATTCACTGCATTCAGCAGGGAAAATGTACCGATATACAGAATCATTTCTCCTCTCTGCCAGCCACCGATGCTGTCCACATTTGCATAAACTGCCCGAAATACCAGCAGCTGCACTATAAATAAGCTGCCATCTACGAAAAAAGGACCAAAAAAACCCAGTCGAAACAGCATCAGCTTCTGAAAACGCAGTCGTATCAACTCTTTCAATACTCTTAAATTCCTCTTCATTATGCACCCACTCCTTCATACTTCTTTCGATAAACATTCCATGTCCGCACTATCACCACCTGCATTACCACGCACCAGCCGGCCAGTACCCCAAGCCCTATAGGCGCCTCCCCCTGACACCTGCCGGTAAACAGCATGGCAGGCAAATAGGATACATAGTAAAAGGGCAGGCACTTCATCAGCTTTACTACTAGCTCCGGAAATAACACTAAGGGTATGATACTGCCGTTTATCAGGGAAATCAGGTTATTTTTGATCATAAGGAAGGTGCTGATTTCCTCGAAACGCAAGGTCAAAATCCCCAGAAAAAAGTTTAGCTGTATCATGAAAAACAATCCCAACAGCGCCATGAACAGAGCACACACCATCAGACCTATGCTCGTAGTTACTACAAACTCTATCCGAAACAGTACCACCCAAACCAAGGTCGCCAGCAAGTCAAAGGCAAGATAAAAGCTCATTACGCCCACCTGCTGTGCCACAAAATACCCTTGTATTTGCACCGGCAACACCACATAATTGGAAAAGGTACCGTTTCGTATCCGGGCACTGATTTCTTCACTCAGGCTTGCCGACATGTCCAGCTGGGACAAAAAGGCATTAACAAGGTAATAGCTCAGCATTCCCTGCAGCGTAAAGCCTGCCACCATGCTCCTCTCTTGAAAAATGGTTCCCCATAGCAAGTAGGCAAACAATAGCTTCGACACTGTAAAGAGCATTTGGAAAAAGATGTCCACCCGAAACGCTATCTGGGTTTTAAAGTAAATCTTTGCCACTTCTCTATATTTACGCATCCTGCCCACACTCCTTATAAATTCTTTCCACCACGGCACCGATATCCTCTTCCTTCCCCTGAATGTCTGACTGATACTTGGTAAACAAAGCCTCCGTACTGCCGTCATACACCTTGCAGCCATGATTGATTACCACACAGCGTTTGCACAGCAACCGAATATCCTCCATATAATGGGACGTCAGGACAATGGATGTGCCACGTTCCCGGTTTACCTTTTGCAGGAAACTGCGTACCTGTCTGGAGGCGATAGCATCCAAACCAATAGTAGGCTCATCCAGAAACAGTATCTTGGGATTGTGCAACAATGCCACCATCAGCTCCATCTTCATACGTTCTCCCAAGGACAGGGTTCGCACCTGCACATCCATCAGCTCCTGCACCCCAAAAAGCTCCACAAAATACGCCTTGTTCTCCTGAAACTCCTGCTCCCCTATGCCATAGATTTCTTTAAAAAGTCGCAGGGTGTCATTGGCAGTCAGCTCCATGAACAGCTGGCTCTTCTGCCCCATTACCACGGCATACTGTTGCTTAAAGGCATTCTTCAAATCATTGGGATAATACCCCAGTACGCTGATTTCCCCTGAAGTCGGAGCGATAATCCCGGTTAACATCTTCGTCAGGGTAGTCTTGCCGGCACCGTTGGGACCGATGAGCCCCAGTATTTCTCCCTCCTCTAAGGTAAAGTCCAGGTTTTTCACTGCAGTTTTTTCTATATATTCCCGCTTCCGGAGGCTTTTCAAGCTTCCCTTCAAGCCCTCCGGCTTTTTGAACCTGCGATAAGTTTTGGTTAAATTCTTTGTTTCTATGACTCTCATGTATTTTATTCTCTCCTTTCCTATTCTCCCCGGGCTTCGTCCCTATGACCGTCCCGGCGTCAGGCATAGACTTTGAATACAGACCCTGTTGGCATAAAAATAGCCATGGTATCCTCCTGCAAGGCAGAATTATCCCATGGCTGATAAAAGCAGACTCGACTTAATCGCGCAAAAAAAGCACGACCATACAGTCATGCCTCCACACCGAATAACGGCTCTATCTATTGAGAATTTGCGTAGCATTATTGTAAGGAAGATACCTCAGGGCAGACTCCCAGCGGGAAAATCCATGCCCGTAACTATTTAGTTACTTTTTACCTCGCTTCTTACAATCGCTAACAAACAAAAAATCTCCTTTACTTTTATTTTCGTCTCTCGACAAAATCATCATAGCATAACACTGTTTTTGCGTCAAGACTATTTCACAACAGCAGCTCTTCTGCCTCAACCCCAAAGCCTCCTGCTATTCTTGTCCCTATCCATGTAATATTTTCATAAAACTGGATAAACTAACCTCAATAACAATCTTCAGGAGGTTTTTATGAAACGAGTTCAAAAAACCATGGACGGCAATCAGGCTGCTGCCCATGTCGCTTACGCCTATACGGAGGTAGCTGCCATTTACCCGATTACACCCTCCTCTACTATGGCAGAATACACGGATGAGTGGGCACATGAAGGAAGGGAAAACATCTTCGGAGAAGTAGTGCAGGTATCCCAGCTACAGTCAGAAGCCGGAGCCGCAGGAGCAGTACACGGCTCTCTGGTGGCAGGTGCCCTGACTACCACCTTTACCGCCTCTCAGGGGCTGCTTCTCATGATTCCCAATCTGTACCGCATGGCAGGTGAACTACTGCCGGGTGTGTTACATGTAGCTGCCCGTACTATAGCCACCCATGCCCTTTCTATTTTTGGCGACCACTCTGACATTTATGCCTGCCGCCAGACAGGCGCTGCCTTTTTGGCTCATGGGGGAGTGCAGGAGGTCATGGATCTGTCCCCGGTGGCACATTTGGCGGCTCTCACCGGACGTATCCCTTTCGTCAACTTCTTCGATGGCTTTCGTACCTCCCATGAAATGCAGAAGGTAGCCACCTGGGACTACGATACCTTGAAGGAACTGCTGGACAAGAATGCCCTCAAACATTTTCGTAACCACGCCCTCAGCCCTGACCGTGCCCGCCTCATGGGCTCTGCACAAAATCCGGACATTTTCTTCCAGAATCGGGAGGCTTGCAATACTTATTATGATGCACTCCCTGCCATAGTCGAGGAATACATGCAAAGAATCAATGGGCTGTTAGGTACCAATTATGGGCTTTTTAATTATTATGGTGCCCACGATGCCAAGCATGTAATCATTGCCATGGGCTCTGTCTGCGAAACCATACGTCAAACTATAAATTATGTAAACCAACAAGGAGGTAAAACCGGACTGATTCAGGTACGCTTGTACCGCCCCTTTAGTGTCAGCCATCTGATAGGACAGCTGCCGGGAAGCGTGCAGCAGATTACCGTACTGGACCGCACCAAAGAGCCCGGCTCTGTGGGGGAACCTCTTTATCTGGATGTGGTGGCCGCCTTGCAGGGCAGTCCCTATGCAAATGTACCTGTGTTCTCCGGACGTTATGGTCTCAGCTCCAAGGATACCACCCCGGACCAGATTCTGGCAGTGTTGCATAATCACTCCAAGATGCACTTTACCATCGGAATCACGGATGATGTGACACATCTGTCACTGGATGTTCAGGAGCATATTGACCCTCTCCCGGAGGATATCTACAATTGCAAATTCTGGGGACTGGGTGGAGATGGTACCGTCAGTGCCAACAAAAGCTCTGTGAAAATCATTGGTAACCATACAGACTTGCAGGTACAGGCATATTTTGACTATGATTCCAAGAAATCCCGGGGACTTACCATTTCCCACCTACGCTTCGGGCAGAGCTCCATCCACGCCCCTTACCTGATACAAAAGGCTGACTTCGTGGCTTGTCACAATCCGGTCTATATTCACAAATACAATATGGTGCAGGAGGTAAAGGACGGCGGCACGTTTCTGCTGAATTGCTACTGGCAGGAGCAGGATCTGGAAGACGCCTTGCCTGGACAGGTAAAGCGTTATATTGCAGAACACAATATTCATCTTTATATTATCGACGCTATCCGTATCGGCAAGGAAATCGGACTGAACAACAAAATCAGTACCATTTTGCAGGCAGCCTTTTTCAGGGTAACCAATATTTTGCCTATAGAAGAGGCTGTTCGTTTGATGAAGGAGGCAGCAGAACTCAGCTATCGGAAAAAGGGAAATGATGTGGTGCAGATGAATTTCCAAGCCATTGACCGAGGCGTCCGTGATGTAGCGGAGGTTCACTATCCGGAGAGCTGGAGAAATGCCGAAGACGAGCCTTTGGACACTAAGGTGCTTCCCGACCGACAGGAAACCTTGGACTATGTGGTAAATTTGCAAAAGCACATTACCCGTCAGGAAGGAAACAACCTCCCGGTGTCTGCCTTTCTGCCTTATGTGGATGGCTCCGTTCCGCCCGGAACTACCGCTCATGAAAGACGAAATGTGGCTACGGAAGTCCCGAAGTGGATTCCCGAAAACTGTATTCAGTGTAATCGCTGCTCCTATGTCTGTCCTCATGCAGTCATCCGTCCTGCGGTAATGACCAAGGAGGAACAGGAAAAAGCTCCGGAAGGTATGGAAACCCTGCCCTTTACCGGAATGCCGGACTATGCCTTCGCCATTACCATTTCGGAGGTAGACTGTACGGGCTGTGGTTCCTGCGTAGGTGTCTGTCCCGGCAAACAAGGCAAAAAGGCTTTGGATATGTGTCCGGTGCACGAAAAGGAAGAGCGTCAGAAATACTTTGATTACGGCAAATCTCTCCCCATAAAACCGGAAGTATTGGAAAAATTCAAAGAAAACACTGTCAAAGGCAGTCAGCTGCGCCGCCCTCTGTTAGAATTCCACGGAGCCTGTGCAGGTTGTGGGGAAACACCCTATGCAAAGCTGGTTACCCAATTATTCGGCGAAAGAATGTTTATTGCCAACGCTACCGGATGTTCTTCTATCTGGGCGAATTCCGCACCCTCTGCAGCCTATACCGTCACCCCGGAAGGCTGTGGACCCGCCTGGTCTAACTCTCTCTTTGAGGATGCGGCAGAATTTGGCTATGGTATGCTTTTAGCCGGAAAAGCCATCGGCAGCTCCAAAAAATCTCACTGGATTTTCGGCGGAGACGGTTTTGCTTATGACATCGGCTTCGGAGGACTGGACCATGTGCTGGCCAGTGGAGAAAACATCAATATCCTGATTATGGATACAGAGGTGTACTCCAACACAGGAGGGCAGGCTTCCAAATCCACTCCCACCGGCTCTACTGCCAAGTTCGCCTCCGGTGGCAAGTATACACGCAAAAAGGATTTGGCTGCCATGATGATGACCTATGAGGATATTTATGTGGCACAGGTGGCCATGGGTGCCGACTTCAATCAGACCCTGAAGGCCTTTCTGGAGGCAGAAAGCTACGATGGTCCCTCCCTGATTATTGCCTACTCTCCTTGCATCAGCCATGGAGTAAAGGCCGGAATGGGAAGCTCCCAGCACGAAGAAGCCAAAGCAGTCAAGACCGGCTATTGGAATCTGTTCCGTTACAATCCCGCACTGCGTAAACAGGGACAAAACCCCTTCCGGTTAGACAGCAAAGAGCCGACACTGGACTACGAAGACTTTCTCTCCGGAGAAAACCGATACACAGTACTGGAGCATATGGATCCCTCCAGAGCTGAAGAGCTCTTCGCCCAAGCCAAAGAGGATGCCGCCAAGCGCTATGAACGCTTACAGAAATTGGTAGCCTTTTATGAGGTGAATCTGTGATAAAGTAAAAAGGGCTGGAGAATGATACCGGGGTGGCAATACTTCCCACTTAGGCACGCTCTCGCTCCGTGAAAGAACGCAGCGATCACTAAGGAATTTACTTCGCAGAATGCTCGTAAATTCCAAGTGCCGGCGTTTTTCAAGGGCCTTACGTTGGGAAGTATTGCCACCCCGGTACCCCCTTCACCACCCGAAATATATAGAAAGACGAGGAACAAAAATTATGGATTTTCAGAAATATGAGTGTGAGCCTTGCGGCTATATTTATGACCCTGTGTTAGGAGATGCCGATGCAGGCATAGCTCCCGGCACTCCCTTTGAGGAATTACCCGAGGATTGGGTATGCCCTATCTGCGGATTAGGTAAGGAGGTTTTTCATCCTTTGGCATAATCTCTATGTATAGCATTTGACTAGCCACCCACGATTTGGTAATATGAACTCATGAAAAACCTTTTGAGGTGACTGGAATGAAATACTTTAAAGAATTGAAAACAGAATATAAGATTGCTTTTGTGATTTCCGGCTTTTTCTTTCTGCTGACTGCCATGACATCCTATTATTATGACTTGCAGTCTCTGACTGTTTGGAGTATCAACATCTGGGATACTCTTTATATGACCGGAAATCCTTTGAACTACTATTCTTATAGTGCTCAAAATCTTCACGGGCTGGTACACCCAATGGTAGGTAGTGATATAATCATCTATCTGCCATGGGCAGTCTGGAATATTCCTTTATGGATTCTGCATCGCTTTTTTAGAGTAAGTATCGTTGGAAACTGCTTTGCATTGTTCTATTCCAAGAGCTTTCTGATTGCACTGTCTGTAGGCTGTACCGTTCTGTTGAGAAAAATGGGCGTACTTCTCACGCAAGAAAAAGAAACCGAAAATATCTATGCCGGATGCTTTTTGTTTCTGTCCTCCTTCTTCACACTGACCAGTGTGGCTTATACGGGACAGAATGACATCCTGGTGATTTTTGTATTTTTGCTGGGTCTGCATGCACTGCTAAAAGGAAACTTTAATGGCTTCCTCTTCTGGGCTGCACTTTCCATCGGCTTTAAACCGTTTTTTATCTTTCCCTATATTGCAATTATTATGTTCAAGGAAAAACGTATCCATTATATTCTGCTATACCTGCTCTCTTCCATGAGTGTGTATGTGGTGCAGAAGCTGCCCTTTTGGAATGCCCCCATGTATCAGGAATCCCTGGCACAAGGACCCACTGCTTATACCTTTCAGTTGCTGTTGGAGTCTTCCCTGCCGCTTACCCCGGTTCATGCATCGGTCTTCGCTATGGGACTTTTGATTGTGTATTTGCTGGCCTACTTTGACCATCCGGAGGAAAACGGAAGTTACAAGGTGATTTATTATTGCATGCTGTCCTTCCTTTGCTATTTCCTCTTTACCAGGTACGAGTACTATCGTCCCTTATACCTGGTACCTTTTATTTACCTGATTATTATGGCCAGACCGGCTTTTCGCAGAATCAATCTTTTGCTGGAAATGGCTACCACTGCCTTTTTGATTTATTACTTTGTGTACAATACCTTTTTCTTCTTTGACAATAACTTTATTCATTTCCCTTTGTCGAAAGAAGCTCCTATGACCATTACCCAATTGGCGGTGCGACTGTTCCCTACGGTTTACAATACGGTGGCCATGGCCTTTGTCATCGTATGCATGGGACTTTTCGCCATTATCAACCACCCCCGCTTCCAGAGTCGTAACAACATTCTGACTATGAAAGAGGAGCGGTATCTGATTATACTGCGCAGCTTGCTTTTCGCAGCACCCTATGTGGTAGCGGTTTTACTGATGTATGTTTAAAAAGCCTCAATTTGATTATTTGTGCCTATTTTTTATGTGAAGAACAAGAAGTTAGGGACATAATTTCCTACAAGCAAGGCCTTGAAAAACGCCGGCGCTTAGCGAGGTTTTTTCGAGCTTAGCGTCCGTTGCGTTCTTTCACGGAGCGAAAGCGTCCTGCGGTAGGATGTTATGTCCCTAACTTCCTGTACAATATATGACAAATAATCGAATTGAGACTAGTAGAACATCTTCCCCTGCATAATCTGAGCGAAATATACTACCCCGCATACCAGATGCCATAGATACAATATCCACTGCAGCCCCAGTAGAACAAGGGGTTGCTTTTTTTGTATGGTATTTTTCACCAGTAACAGTGTACTTGCCACATAGGCAAAGAACATGCCATGCATATAACCCCACGCAAAGTTCATGTGCAGCATGCGGAAGCCCTTTTCGTACAAAAACAGCACCATCAGAATATTCACCAGTAGCATTTGCACCGAGTAACAAAATTCCTTCTCTTCTTTCAAATTCTTGATATTACACAAAAGTATTGCCAAAGGAAATGCCAGCCCCAGTAGGAATACCTCCCAAATAGGCTTTTCTACCAATTCCCATGCCTTTAAAAAACCAATACCGATACCTGCCTCCTGTCCCAAAGGATTGGTCCCCATGAACAGATTTCGAAACTGATACAACAAGGCTCCAAAAGAGGGTACGGCACACAGTGCCAACAGGAAGGTCTCCTTGATATTTGCAAATTTTCTTCTGCAAAACCGGTAAAACAGTATCAGTGCTGCCGTAATAATAAAGCCATAGGAAAAGCTGGGCTTTGTCATGGTGGTCAACAATAAAAACAAGGAAAACAGCACATACTTCTTCTTATCTACCTTCTCCTCATATTCCTGCAACAAATCCACAAACAGGAAAAAGCATACAATGGTAAAAGGTCTGGTGGCCAGATAAGTAGCATTGTGGAAAGGATTCGGTGAGAAAACACCTCTATACCGAAAACCGATACTCTCCGGGCTCAAGTCCAGAAACAGCATAGATACAAACAACATGCTAAAGGTAAGCAAGGTAGAAAAAATAGCAGTACCAAACCTCCAATTGCAAACCCGTTTCACATATTTATCCACATAATATTTCAAAAAAACTACTGCCATTCCGTTTAAAATAGTAATGGCAAGAGCCATGGACAGCTGGGGGCTCCAAATTCGCCCAAACAGCCTCGCCATCCAGAACATAATCGGATAGGGAAAATCATAACCGGTATACTCTCCCTGTGCATGCTGGATATAGGGTATTATGTCTGATGGATAAGTGCCATTCTCATACAAGGCCTGCTTATAAAACAGAAATCCGGTTGCCAGTATATATACCACCCACAACAGGCCAAAAAATATTCTGTTCCAACACTCAACACTTCTACTCTTTGTCATAAATCTTTAACTCCTCATAAACCGTCAGGGTCTCTTCATCATCACAGCCACTGAAATAGTAAGTATCCCCCAAAGCTTCTATCTTTAAAAATGCACTGTTTTGGGGATTTAAAAACACTTCACTGCTTCCTTCTCCGGAGATATGATAGCTTCCCTTTTTCAAGCCTTCCATATTAGTACCATGATTTCGGGACATTTTCGGCAGCTCTGTCAACAGCTCCACCTCATCGATACTATGCATCCATATCACATACTCCTCCCGCATCTGTGCCGCTATTAACTGATTGTCCTTGATAGATAACTGTATGGGCGTAAACTCCAGGAAAATCAAATAGATACACAATACCGGAAGAAAAAGCAAGGAACCTCCTATAATCATTCCAAAAGCTTTTCCCGCAGGAGTTGCCATGTTCATGGTAGTTCCTGCTCCCACTCGCTTCTCCACCATGGAATGCCTGTCTTTGGAATTATAATAAACCATGCCCCAAATCCAATTATCATCATCATCCACCAATGCCATATCCATTTTATCACAATATCGCTCGTCCAGTGCATTTTTCTTCTTCAGTAGCCCCAATAACAATATCACCGTCAGAAGCATGTACAAAAAGAAACCTACCCAGAACACTATGGTTAATCTGCCTTCCGCATTCAAGCTCCAAAAAAGGCTGATGGTATAGATTGTATTTACCCAAGAACATGCCACCCAGAGATTCTTCCACAGGTTCTTCTTGGCACGGCTATAATTCACATTTACATTACTGTCCATGCTGATTATCTGAGTTTTCTGTGTATCCATCCACACAGCCATTCCCCAGAATAAAAACGGTACTACAGCAAAACTTCCCACCAATATAGGCAACACGGTATGCCCGGTACTTTGATAACTCACAATAGCTATTCCCAGACAAATGGCACCAATTACACATTGCGGAAAAAGCTGATACCACTTCACACGACGTAAGTTCCCCGCCTCTTTCATTTCCACATATAACGGTTGCTCCTGTTTTTCCTTCCAACCCTTTTCCAACTTCAATGCCTTTAGCTTTCCATTTGCTATACCATAAGGTACGAAGAATGCGAAACAGGTAGCCAATAGCCAAATCATCCACAGACTGGTCATAATGGAAAACCAGGGAACGAAAATCAAAGGAATCGGAACCACCAGTAATATTACGAAAATGCGTCGCATCAACTTGCTATACTCTGCCACAATCTGCTCTACCTCTGGAGCCTTCTGCTGCTCCTTCTTCAGGCTTACCCCGAAGCGACCGTTTTTCTTACTCAATCCATCATTCTTCAATAAAAAATACATAAGAAATACAAAAGGATACAGGCAAATTACTAAAATCAATCCTCCTACACTCATCTTAATCCCTCCTTAAACATCTTCTGTGAAACGCAAAAGTCCACCTGTAGTTTCTTCCTGCGGCTCCGCTACGGCGGCGTAATACCGGTCTACTGCTTCTATAAAAGCATCTCTGCTCATGCCCTTGATACGCGCTTCTGAAACCAACTGATGTAACAGCTCCTCGGATTCCGAAGATAAACAAGCTATTTGCTGAAAGCACTCCCGCACACGTACTCCGTTTCGTCTATCCGTTATAATATAACCCTCCTGTTTCAATAACTGGTATGCCTTGTTCACTGTCATGGAATTAATACCAATTTCCTCTGCCAGCGCCCGCACGGTGGGGAGTTTCTCTCCCGGCTGCAGTCTGCCATCAGAAATCCCCATCACTATCTGATTTCGAATCTGTTTAAATACCGGTACCTCAGAACCGTCCTGTAAACAAATAACCATCATTTTCCTCCTGTCACACATATTTGTATCATTTGTATTATTTACTATAATACAAATGATACAAATATGCAAGAGTTTTTTATTTTCTAAAAGAGGGGTTCCAAATTCGTTATAATTTGATATAATTACATTACTATAGAAGGAGGGGAAATCTATGGTGATGGATATTCACAATTTGCAAGGAATACGGATGCTTTTTATCGATGACTGCAAAGCAGAGCAGGAGCAAATCGCACAATTATTACAAGACATGGAGATACAATGTAGCTATGCCAGCAACAGCCGGGAAGCATTGACACTACTGTTACAGGAAAAATTTGATATTATTTTTATTGACTATATGATGCCTGAAGAAGACGGTATCACTGCCCTGTGCAAGATACTGGGTACTCATACCTGCGACGAAATTCCTATTGTGGTAGTAGCAGACAGTCATGCAGGATTAGCCAGACAGAACTACCTGAATGCCGGTTTCACAGGATATTTGGAAAAACCAATTACAAAGGAAAGATTATTCAACACGATTCTGCACTGTATCAATCTCACTATAGGAAACGAACCGGACGAATATACCATTAATCAGGTTCTGGTAGTGGATGATGATGAAATGAATTTGTTCCTCGCCAAAAGGATACTGGAAGCTCAGTTTGATGTACACACGGTATCCTCCGGAAAACAAGCTTTGCAATATCTGCAGAATCATACGATCAACCTGATCCTTTTAGATATCCACATGCCGGAGATGGATGGTTTTACCTTTTTCAGTATTATCAAGAAAGACCCCTTACTGAAAGAAATACCTATCATCTGCCTGACTGCAGATAATGACCCTGCCTCTGAGCTAAAGTGCTTCGAACTGGGAGCTATCGACTTTATTACCAAGCCCTTTATCGCCCAAATCATGCTACAACGTATTAATCGTATTTTAGATTTGGAGCTTTTGCAAAAATCTCTGCAAAAGGAAGTAGAACGTAAGACCCTCTCCCTAAACCGACGCAGCCGTCAGCTCAATCGCCTGACCATACAGGTAATGACGACTTTGGCAAAGACCATCGATGCAAAGGACAAGTATACCAACGGTCACTCCATCCGTGTGGCGGAATATTCCAAAATGATTGCTCAGAAACTGAATATGACCCTGCATGAGCAGGAGGATATTTACTATATCGGTCTGCTGCATGACATTGGCAAAATCGGTATTCCGGATGAAATTATCAACAAACCCTCCGGTCTGACGGATGAAGAATACACCATTATTAAGACTCATCCCGTTATCGGTTCCGAAATTCTGGCGGAAATGTCGGAGCTGCCGGAAATCGCTCTGGGCGCCAGATGGCACCACGAACGTTATGATGGCCGGGGATATCCGGATGGTCTAAAGGGCGAAAACATCCCCTTGATTGCCCGAATCATCGGTGTCGCCGATGCCTATGATGCCATGAGTTCTAAGCGTAGCTACCGTGATGTACTTCCTCAGGCATATATTCGGGAGGAAATTCAAAAGTGCATGGGAACACAGTTCGACCCGGAAATTGCGAAGCTTATGATACAGATTATTGATGAGGATAAAGAATATCATTTAAGAGAATGGTAAACCATAAATCCCCTGTCCTTCACATCTGAAGGAACAGGGGATGCTTTATGCCCTTATCTCAATGCTTCCTATATATTAAGCTTTCATAGTAATGATACTTCTTTCTATTTCCTACAAAACAGATTATTGTAACCACCAATGCCAACGCCTCTGCTACCACAATAGCCAGCCAGATACCATCCAGCTTCCAAAATACAGGCAACAAGTAAATCATTGCCACCTGAAACAGAAAGGTTCTCAGGAAAGATATCAAACCGGAAATCAAACCATTATTCAAGGCAGTAAAAAAGCCGGAACCAAAGATATTAAACCAACATATTATATAAGACAAAGAATACAACTGTACTGCCCGAGTTGTCATGACCAGCAGCTCTGCATCATAGGCCACAAATATAGCTGCCAAGGGCTTCGCCAAAATCTCCGCCAACACTGTTAATACCACTGCTGTCGTTGTCAGCAGCTTCAGACTACGCTTCAACAAATTCCGGAGCTCAGGATGATTTCCTGCGCCATAATGATACCCTACTACCGGAGCAACCCCGATAGAATAGCCCAGGTAAGTACCAATGAAGATAAAGGACACATACATGATAACACCATAGGCAACTACACCGTCCGCTCCCGCATATTTCAGAAGCTGCAGATTATACAACACATTTACCAGAGACATAGACAAATTCGTCAACATTTCCGACATACCATTCACACAGCTTTTCCAAATAGGTGACCACTCTATCTTTGTCTTTACTAACCACAAATTTTCGTTCTTTCCGCTCATGAAGTAAACCAGTGGAATAATGCCGCCTATCACCTGACTGATATCTGTTGCCAAAGCTGCACCAAACACGCCCATTTGCAACAAATACACAAATACAAAATCCAGCACCATATTGGTGACACCTGCACATATAGATATCATCAAACCCATCTTAGGTCGTTCTGCTGCCACCAAAAAGCTCTGAAAGCTGTTTTGCAACACAAAAGGCACCAATGCCAGTATCAAAGTCCTTCCGTATATTACACTTTCTTTTAATATTTCACCCTCTGCACCAACCAGCGCTGCCAATTGCGGCATGAAAAGAAAGCTTACCACTGCTAAAACTGCTGTTACTCCTATCAAGACATAATGCAGCATGGAAAAGTATCGGTTCGCTTCTTCCTTTTTGCCCTCCCCTAAGGTCATAGACACCAAGGCACTGCCGCCGGTACCTATCATAAATCCGGTGGAACCCATTATCATCAACACCGGCATAATCAAATTCACCGCAGCAAAGGAATCACTACCTACACAATTGGACACGAAAATACCATCTACGATACCATAAATAGAGGTGAAAATCATCATGATAATAGTCGGTATGGTAAACTTTATTAACTTTCCTGTTGTAAAATGGTCGGATAATTTAATCTGCATCACTCTACTCCTTTGCTCATATCCTGCTATTATACTGCAAATTCCGATGATGTCAAGATTACTTCCTCTAACTCCGTCCAGCATTTCACCACCAGAGTATCCTCCTGGGCTTCCACGGTTTTTTCCGTAGCACCAAGATACCACACCGGAAACAAGCCGGCTCCTCTGGCACCTTCTACATCACAAATATAATTATCTCCCACATACCAAACCTCCTCCGGCTTTAAACCAGCCTTCTCTAAAGCCAATTCAAAAATCCTGTGATTGGGCTTGCGGTACATATACTCACTGGTAGCAATAATAAACTCAAATTCGTGATTCGGCAGGGTTTCCTTCAGTCGGTTCTCCAGCGCCTCCCCACAATAAGTAATGTTACTGAGTACTGCCATGCGAATTCCCTGCTCCTTTAAAAAATCCAGAAAACCTTCCATTCCGTCTGTCGGTTTCCCCGGTGAAGCGGCATCCCAGAACACCTTATCAAGCTGTGCCCCTTTTATGGACAATTCAATCCCCTGGGACTCATACAAATACCCACCAAACATGTGATTAGGCACCTCTATCTGGCGTTCGGCAGAATACATTCTGCTCGGATCGAATCTTCCCAGCTCTGCATTCATTCCATCTGCCACAGTCTGAATCTGTTGTGCAGAATAACCATATTTATTTTTGGTAGCATACTGTAACACTGCCTCAGTACCCTTCACACCATCAAATTTTGCCTCATTTACTAAGGTCTGACCGTAGTCAAAAAGTATCATTTTGGGCTTTCTCATGGGCTTTTCTCCGTAATCTCAGAATTTATTTGTTGTAAAAAATGACCTTTGAACAATTTCGTTATTGTGTACATTGTGCCGTTTGTTGTTTTATATTATTCTATATTCATGGGTACTACCCATACGGTAGGCGGTTCGTCCTTCTCCAGAGGGACTGTGACCCTCTGATTACATAGAAATCTCCAGCCTGTCTGTAGAAATCTTGCAAAAGGAGGGATTGCTAATGTTGACGATTGAAAGTTTGATTGCAGTGATAAGCCTTATGCTTACTGCTTTCGGCATCGGTTATACAATGGGAAGTAATAAATCACAAAAATAATCGCCTCCAGTCCTGACAAACTTAAGGCGATTACATCAAATTAACAAAATGGACTAACCGTCTATCGGTAGTACCCTTTTTCTCTTTTTACATCTTTATCTTACCATATTCTCCCTTAGAGTCAATAGGCAATCCGAATTATTACACTCCATAGTACCTTTGTATCGCCTCGCCCACGTAGGAAGCCATACCTTCACCCCACTGTTCGTCTGTTACCCTTATCATACCTCCTGCAACTCACAGAAGCTCATCCCCCGTTTGTGGGCGGTACCCACATACAAGGCATTCGTTGCCTTGCCGATTTTCACATAATGCTCCAGCATATATTTGGCAGAATAAGGCATTTCCAACTCGCTTAGCTTCTGCAAATCGTGCCATTCCAGCCTGCCTTCATTACTGACAAGCTCCTTATCCCCCGCATTCCACTCCGCAAAGAAATAGTAATTCAGACGTATCTCTCCATCCAGTAAACGTAAGGTCACATAACGCAGCGCCAGATTCTTCACATCTGTCTCACACAGCCCACACTCCTCCTGCAGCTCACGCAATACGCAGGCTGTCGCATCATTCAGCTCATCCTTTTCAAAATGTCCCCCCGCAGTGCCTACGTAGAGATTGTTCACAATTCGGGAGCCCTGCCGATAGAGTAAAAGTATCTGTTCTCCACGCACTATATAAAGTGCTGTCATATTTCGAAGCTTACCGTCCATTTCAAATCCTCCTTCCAATTGCCAGTCAAATCCTGAGTGACAGTTTTTCACATTTGACTAACCGCCCCATCTATTCGGTTCCATGCGACTTCTCATCCGGTCAACTCATGTTTTGATATCCCTTTACATCTCTGTCAGCCGGCATTCCCCCCTGCCTTAAAGTTGTATACAGGCTTGATAATCTTACCAATTCTCACCGTATCCCCGATAACCTCCGCAATATCCTCTATCCTGCGATAAGCAAAGGGAGATTCATCTAAGGTGTCTTTGTTCACGCAAATAGAGTGGATGCCCTTCATAGCCTCCTTAAACTCCGCTACCGTGTGATGCTTCTTTACCTCGCAGCGTTTATAAATACGACCGGAACCATGAGGTGCAGAACGATTCCAATCCTCGTTCCCCAGACCGGTACCTAAAATAATACCGTCACGCATATTGATGGGAATAATCACTCTTTCGCCCTCGGCAGCACGGATGGCACCCTTACGAAGCATGGGAACGCTACCGGAAAAATCCACATAATTGTGAATACAGTCATAAGTCTCTAACACTTTCCACTTCATGCCCCGGGTGATTTCATCAATCATGGCAGCTCTGTTCAGTGCCGCGAACTGCTGCACCAGTGCCAGATCATGCAGATAATCCTGCAACAGCTGTCCGCTCAAACAGGTCATCTCATAAGGGGCATGACCGCCCTGCTTCTTCATCTGCTGTTCTTTCTGTCCGGCCTTTAGGTAATACTCGGTGACCTCCATGCCCAAATGCCTGCTGCCGGAATGTACCACAATATAAAAGTTACCCTCTTCGTCCTTATCCACCTCCAGGAAGTGATTACCGCCTCCCAGGGTACCGATACTCTTCTCCGCCTTGGCTGAATCAATGGCCTTGTAACATATTAACTCCCGCAGGTCGATTTCACCGCTGAATTTGTGAATCTTCTTACGCACATTGCCACCCACCGGTACCTGCTCCCGAATCACTGTATCCAGCTTCTGATACTCCACATTCTTAGCCTTCACCTGTGCCAAAGTCATGCCACAGCCCATATCCACCCCTACCAGACTGGGTAACAGGCTGTCTCCCACAGTCATGGTCAGTCCGATAGTACCTACCTTGCCCGGATGCACATCGGGCATGACGCGGATCTTGCTACCCGCCGCACTGGGATGGTCACAAATCATTTGTAATTGTTTCCTCGCATATTCGTCAATTGCGTATTCTTCATTATTCGTTGTATAAACAATTGCGTTTGTATATTTTCCATAAATCGTTATCATATATTTTTCTCCTTCAAAATTTCGAGGGTGCATGCTTATTCGACCTTACTCTGTCGGCAAGTCGAATAAGCAGTCTCGAAACGCCTTCGGCGTTCCTCGTTCGCGTTGCTCGCCAAATGTCGGCTGCTATGGGCTTGTGTGCAAGCACCCAGCCCATAACACCGCCACTTGGCTCTGCTTATAACGAAAATAGCACCCGTTATGGGTGCCGATTGTCCGAAAAATATATGCATACAAAAATAAAATATCTCTGTGAAGATACCCTCTAGCGTTTTCCAAGGACAATCAGCCCCGGATGTTTCCATATTAAATTGCTGTTTGAAATCATACTCTGCTGCATTTTGTCCTCCTTATCGAGCTAGGGTTAACAGTTCCGTTTACGAGGGTCGTGCTCCCTCACTTGAGGCTAAGTATATGCGTGAATGAGGGATTTGTCAAGAGAATTTGCCCGATTGCCTTACAATCTGTTCTGTGTCCGATCCTGCTTCCCTTCCAGTTTTCTGTTGTTCCTATTAGTTCCCTGTGGGATATATTGAGGCATATAAATCGGCAGAGCCGAAGCTCTGCCGTAAGAATGTTTGAATTAAAAGAATTACTTGTTACTAGTGGCGTAAACAGTCTTTACATATAAACCTACATCAGCTAAAAGCTGTTCGTAATTGGGTACACGTGTTTCACCGTGTTCCTTTTCGATTTCCCAGTCTTCGCCAGAAAGCGTTTGACCTTCAACTAAACCAAGAAAATATACACGATTATCCGCTTTGCTTCTTACTTATACCATGTTCCAAATTTAGTATTGACAAATAAGCTTTTATAATGTACGTTATATAACAAGCGTTATAAGAAGGAGTTAGCTATGCCACCAAAAGCAAAAATTACGAAAGAAATGATAGTAGATACTGCTTTCCACATCGTGCAAAGAGAAGGTGTGGATAAAGTCACTGCCAGAAGTATCTCTGAGCAACTAAACTGCTCTACACAACCGGTATTATATTATTTCTCAACCGTAGAGGATATTAAAAAAGCTGTCTATAAAAGGGCTGACGAATACCACACGGACTACATCATGAATATGGAAGAGGATTACGGAGATCCCATGCTTGCCATTGGAATGAATTATATCCGATTTGCAATAGAAGAAAGAAATCTCTTCCGGTTTTTGTTTCAATCCAATGAGTTTTCCGGTGTGAGTATGTTGGATTTGGCGGAAACGGAAGAATTGCTGCCATTGCTTACTGTACTACAGAAGGAATTGGACATGTCCATGGACGATGCCAAAGAGGTTTTTAGCACATTGTTTATTTTTGTCCATGGATATGCCAGCTTATATGCCAATAATACAATGGTTTATGAGGAACAAATCGTAATAGAGGCACTTGAAAAAGTATTTTATGGAGCCATTTGCGTCGTGAAAGGAGACCCCGATGAAAAAAATATTTGAAAAACATGAATCTTTATTTTGTATTTTATTAATCGTTTTCTATGTAGTAATTAATTCTTACTGTATGCAGAATTTTGGTCTAACCGACTACAGAACTGCGATAATCAATACCATCTTTTCCGTAGCAGTATTGGCATTGATTATCAGTCTTAAGAGAGTATCTTATTACGGATTAACAAAAGTGACCAACCTAAAGGGATATTTATACTTCCTCCCACTCCTGTTGATTGTATCCGTGAATCTGTGGAATGGTTTGAATATTAATCATACCTCCGGCGAAATATTATCCCACATATTAACCATGCTGAACGTTGGTTTCTTGGAAGAAATTATCTTCCGTGGCTTCCTTTTTAAAATGATGGCAAAGGATAATGTGAAAAGTGCCATCATCGTCAGCTCTGTTACTTTTGGAATAGGTCATATTGTGAATTTATTGAATGGGGCAGATTTCCTTCCTACCCTAATGCAAATATGCTATGCCATCGCTATAGGGTACTTATTTGTCATTATATTTTATAAGAGCAAATCACTCATTCCCTGTATAATAGCCCACTCCATCTTTAATTCTCTTTCCATATTTAATGTGGAAAATAAGCTGTCACTGTACATAGTACCTGCATTTTTAGTAGTTGTTCCGCTTCTCTATGCTACTTATATCAATAAGACGATGAAAGAATAAGAATAAGGATACCGATAATGCTCCTCATTACTGCACCCAAACCCGCACCGGCTCATCCGCCGTCCACACATGAGAATACGTCGGACAAAGCCAGACCTCCTCTTGGAAATACCCCTTCAACGGAAAGGATTCAATAAAGTAATCATATCCACCCTCTTCATTGGTTTCCCCATGTGTATTAGACCAAGAATAAATATGATATTCATTTCCTTCCGCATCATAGTACTCAGAGGAAAACAGCTGGTGAAAATGATCTGCCTCCCGATAATCAGCATGAAACTCCACCAAACTACCGGCACTTCTCCTGGACGCAGCATACAGCTCCACACCCTGTGGCAATGGACCCGTCTCACCGGTTTCCAAATTCACATAGACCTTCTCCATATCCTTATTCAACCATTCCGCACCTGTAATCACAATCTCCAAATGCTTTGCATCATAGAAATAGGAGCTGTCTGCCCGAAAAGACACCATATTAGGCGAATCCGCATCCCCTGTAGCAGTAATACCATTGGAAACTGCCTCAAACTTCATGCCCCAATCCGTTTCAATATAAAAGTACAACATCTTCAACCATGCTGTATTGTCAGCAGCATCTTCTATATTGACACGCAAATGCGTAGGATATACTTGCATCTCCGTAATGGTGATTTCCTGTCCTTCCAGAACAACCGTCTGCTGAATAGGAATCACCTTGCCGGTAGCAGTAAACTTCGGGTCGAACTCCAGCAGAAAGTCAAAGCATACCACATATTCCGGTTCTGACTCTTCTATTTCTTCAAACATTATAGTATCATTGTTTTCAGCAACTACCGCTGTAGCTGTTCCATCCGGAAAAGCACTCATATCCCTGATATTCAGCTTCAATCGGAGTCTGTCAGGTACGTCCTCCTCTATAAAGTCAATGGTAATACTCTGTAATTCCCCATTTGGAACATCCCAATCATTTAGCCCGTAACCACAGGACAAATAGTTGCCATCCTCTGCCAAAACCTCCGGATGTACATCTAAATTGGTAAAAAGCTCTGATTTCAATCTGAAAAATACATTTACCTGCTTCTGGTCTACTATCAGGTATTCCACGGAAGCCGTTATTCCCTCATCCGTTTGATGCAAATACATAGGCTGCACATACTCATTCTCTACTGCATCCGTAAGTGACCGGGAAAAGGTGACTGCTTCGGCCAGCTCTCTGAGAATGGGTACCTTGGAACAGGCATAAGCAACCGGTGTGCAAAAATTCACCAATAAAACAAAAACCACAAATGCTGCCGCAATATTTATCACAGGGCGTAACACACGATTTCGTCTCTTTTTCCTCGCTTCGGCTCTTTCCAAGGTTCCTTCCAGCCCTTGTGCAGGTCTTTCCATTTCCTGTAACAGCTCCTGATATTCTTCCATACGACTCATAACATCACCTCCTCATCCAACTCCAACCGCAGTAGCTGCAAAGCCTTACGCTGTCTGGTAGCCGCAGTTCCCAAAGGAATTTTCAAGGTATCCGCAGTTTCTGCCAAAGTATAGCCTGTAAAATATCTCAAAATCACAACATCCTTTAACTCCTTGGGCAAATGTTGCAAGGCCTCCTTCAAGGGGAGTACATCATACTCCTCAACCGACCGTTCCGGCAACTCCTCCAAGGGGCGAAATCTTTTCTGCCTGCGCTGCTCATTGTGACATTCATTGATCAAAATCCGTGTCATCCATGTGGTGAAATATTCCGGCTGCCTTAGCTTCCAATGATTGCAAAGCCCCTTATAGACTGCTTCGTCCACCACGTCCAGTGCCAAAGCCTCACTCCCCATGTACATAAATGCTGTTTTATATAATCTTCCTCGAATTTCCTCAATTCGTCTTGCATATTCCTCATTATTCACAGGCTTTTCACCTCCTCTATCCATTAGACGTTTGAAAAGGATTTTTTTATTTCGAAAAAGGCAGGAATTTTCTCCCTGCCTCCGATGATACCACAATATTTTAATTCCCCAACTCTTTATGCTGATATCTGCCTTCTTAAGAAATTACCTGTTCCTAAGACTATAATATCTTATGGGGGATGATTATACAATGTGAAATGTTACACGTTTGGCTTCCTTAACGTGCGTAGCATGCTTTTTATCTTCCGCTCACCTGATACCGCACAAACGCCTGCTTGGTCACTATAGCAAACACTCCACTCAATGTCATATACAACACCGGTACTGCCTGCCATGCCGGAAGCACGATATTCCCCAATATCACCATCTGCGGACTGAACAGGCTCCACACTGCCACGAAATCACTTGGTAGATAACTCCAAAGCTGATACAATACACGATACTCCTCCGGCATGGAGAAAAACATAGGCAACACAATAATCCCTGTGGCAATCGCCAAGGTTCCTACACTACTACGAAGCACTTCTGAAAGCATCATCACCAAAGCCCCCATAAACACACCTGCAAACAGCACCATGGTATAGGCAATCAACACGGCTTCTCCTACACTGATAGCAGCACTGCTACCAGAATACTCCAGCTGAAGGGCTCCGTGAAATCCTTCTGTGCCATAAACGGCGAATGCCAGCCCCATAGTAAACAGTCCCATTATCAAGGACATTCCAAAAGCGAATAGAATGCCTGCTCCAAACTTTGCCCCATACGTCTTTTCTCTGCCACACTTACTACTGAGTATCAGCTGGTCCGTCCTTTTCACATGCTCCTCAGGGAAAATCCCTGCCAGACAAACAGACACTACGAAAATCGTCACCAGCCCTACTGTATACACTGCACTGATGAGTACCGAATACGCTCCCATATAGCGGAAAACCACAGGTTGCTCTATTTTTTCTTCCTGTGCCCGCCAATAGTCCTTCTCTCTTTCTGTCAGTAAATACTCTTCCCAGCGTTTCTCCAGTACTTCCCGTCTCTTTTCCTGCAAATTCTCTGTATCCGCTACCCACCGGATAGCCTCCTTGCCGGACAGTCCTGTTGCCAAACGCACATAATGATAAATAGCACTGTAGGGTCTGGCATACTTTTGATACTCTTCTGTCAAGGAATACTGTTCCACCTCCATGGGAACCTTTGCATATGCTTCTTGCATTTCCCCTATCAAAGCTTCATCAATAGCCCTGCCATCCAATGCCTGCTGATAGGCCTTGTCAGTCTGAAATTCTTCATAGTTGGTACTCACAGCATCCCCATTCACATAGTAGGAGCCGATTAATGGGGCACACACGGTAACTCCACACAGCAGAAGCGACACCACGAGGGAAATCCACACCATTCTGCGACACAAAAGCTTCTTTAATTCATACCCAAAAAGTCTGTTCATCGTCCGCTCACCTGATACCTTCTGTAAAAACGGCTGCCTGCGAAGACCATCACCCCTATCAGCACCACATACAAAATCGGTGCAAACTGCCAAGTGGTCAGCTGTAGTCCAAATAAATTCACCAGACGCGGGTCTAAGAAGCCCTCATCCACTTTTAACAGATTAATGGGCATATAATTCCAAGCCTGCGATAGCACACCAAAGGAGGGGGGTATTGGCACCAGCCTGGCAGCAAATAACAAGCCTACCACTACAGCCATAGCACCTACACTGTTTCCCAAAACCTCTGCCAACAGCATGGCAAAAACAGCCACCAGCACACTGGACAACAGTAATATCCCCGTCATTAACAGTAAAGCCTGACCCATGGTAAGGGGATAAGAGTACCAAGGTGCTACCACCGACTGAATGGCTGCTCCAAAGCCCTCTGTGCCAAAACTAAAAAATCTCCCTACAATCAGTACTCCCGCGAAAAGCATATTTCCTCCAAATACCACCAGACTTCCTGCCAGTATTTTCGCAAAATATGCCTTACCCTTCCCGTAACGGGCACATAAAATCAACTGGTCTGTCTTACGAGTATGCTCCTCTGCAAACACTGTCACCATGGAAATCCCTATGAAAAAGGTCATGAGCATACAAGTCATATACATTCCCTGCATACCGGTAAGGGAATCATAGCCCGAAGCATATTCATAAACAAAGGGGATCTCCACCTCTGTATCCTTTTCCTGCCAGTAGGCTTTCTCCTTCTCCGAAAGCTCATAAGCCTCCCACATGCTGTCACGCTGGTTCCGCCGTAGGTCGTACAAAACCTCCGCCTCCATATTATCAAAGGAATACCCGGTACCCATTCCCCACAGCTTTAATCGATATTCCAAATCCGTATACCTGCGAACACCCTGATTGTACTCATCCGTCCACCAATAGCCCGGATTGTTCCAATCGAAACCTGCATAAGCTTCCTGCATTTCTGATAACAATACATCATCTATGGCTCTTCCTGACAAGGCTATGCCATGCTCCCTGTCGATTCGATTACGCTCTGCGTGGGTCTCTACAAACATATCATTTTTGTAAGTAGAGCCCAAGCTGCCTGTCATAGACAGAAACACCTGTATACCAAACAAAAGTACAAAAGCCACAATGGTACTTTTCTTCATCACAATCTTCTTGATTTCAAATTTTAACAATGTACCCACTTATTCCACCTCACCTTCCCCGAATTCCTTTAGGTAGAATTCCTCCAGGTCACCACAGATATCCTCTCTGGTACCGTCAAACACCAGCTTACCACCATTCATCATCAAAATCCTATCTGCAATACGGTCAATATCGGACACAATATGCGTAGACAAAATCACGATATTATCCTTGCCCAAATCTGCTATCAGATTGCGGAAGCGCACACGCTCCTTGGGGTCTAAGCCTGCTGTGGGCTCATCCAAAATCAATATCTGTGGGTCATTTAATAATGCTTGCGCAATCCCCAGTCTCTGCTTCATACCGCCGGAATAGGTCTTCACCTTTTTCTTCGCCACATCCGTCAGAGACACCAGCTCCAACAGCTCTTTCACTCTTTTCTGTGCTTCCTTCTTATCGATACCCTTCAGGGCTGCCATGTACAGCAGGAAATCCCTACCTGTAAAGTCCGGATAATACCCGAAATCCTGTGGCAAATAGCCCAGAACTGCCCGATACTCCTCCTGTGACACATCAATTCCATCATAAGTAATGGTTCCGCTGGTGGGCGTCAAAATTCCACATAACATACGCATGAGCGTGGTCTTGCCCGCTCCGTTTGCCCCCAGTAGACCATAAATGCCCTTCTCTAATTTCAGAGAAATCCGGTCTACAGCTATTTTATTCTTGTATTGCTTTGATACTCTATCAATTACTAATTCCATGTTTACCTCTTTTCTGATCAACTCCCGGTTCAGCGAACCACCCTTACGCCAGTTCCTCCGTCATCCGAATGGTACATAAACCTTCTCGTATGGTCATTATCACACCTGCCACACAAGCACATGCCCAAATCCAAATATTCTTTGATAAGTATATGCTATGAAGCTCCCAAGACAGGAGTAGCATGAAAATACACACAAAAGCTGCCAGTGCAAAGCACAGCATACTGCTTTCTTTCCCTCGCACTTTTCTTACAATGTACAATCCACCGCTTGCAGTCAAAAAGTATGGTGTCAGCAAATATACCGGATGGAGCTGCACCTGACTGTTCAGAACCAGTGTAGCACCCGTCAGTACCACCAGATTGCCCATTCCCAACACTACCATTCGTGCCATTACAATACTTTTTAGAGAAAATCGTGCCGACATTTCCAACTCCTCCATACCATGTCGATAGCTTCTTGTACTCTCTGTTACCGAAAACATCACTAAAAAAGGCACAACGCCAAGCACCACACTAACATAACTTTGCTCCGCTGCCTGTGCTACCCCAAATGCTGTACCAAACAAGAGTATCGAACAAATCCATACCCATTTGGACACGTATTTCGCCTGCATAACAATCACATGCCACAAATTCATAGGTGGCAACCCAAACTGCCTTACAAATGCCCTCTTCTTCATAGGCTTCGGTGCCGCAAAATATTCTGCCAGCACTTCTTTCTGTTTATGCTTCATCCGATATCCCCCTTTTCAGCTTCTCCGTAATTCTTTTCAGCTCCCGATACAGTGCGAATCGAGACCTTCCATACAACCTGCACAAATCTGCGAAGCTGACCTCATTCACATACCGTAACAGCAACAGCTCCTGCTCCTCTCCCGTCAGTACTTGCATGGCCTGCTGCAGGCTCTGCTTTTCCACTACCCGGTCTTCAAAGCCTTCCTGTGCAAGATCCTCCTTTAGTTCCTCCATGGGAACCTTCCGAAATTCATCCATACACAGGTTTCTCGCAATAGCATACAAATACGCCAGCGGCCGTCCGGTATCCTTATAACTACTGCTCTCCAAAAACCTTAAGAAGGTCTCCTGTGTCAAATCCTCCGCCAAGTGCTGATTTTTCAGCCGAAAATACAGGTAGCGGTATATTTTGTCATATTGTTCGTTGATATCAATACCCATGGAAACCTCCTTTCATCATGTATAACGGTTTGAAGTGGTGTAATGTGCGGGTGTATACCACATATGTATGAGAAATTTCCTATAAATTACCTATAAAGAAAAAAGCATGACCATACAGTCATGCTCCTCCTATTTTTCAGCTTTCAGGTAATGCATGCTACTTTCCACAGAAACCAATGCCACCACCAGCATGGACAAAACATTACACAAAACCGTTATAGCAAAACGTCTTGGCTGAAAGTCCATGGCCATTAGCAGCATGGGGATACAGGTAATAATGGCCTGAAGCCCCATACATTTCCCTACCACAGCATACATTTCTCTGCGTAGTCTCCCTGCATGTACCGGGAAATAAACCAATATACTGTTCATGGTTACATGATTTTCATCGTACCCTGCCACACATAAACTAGCGGTAACAAACATCATGACGAAAGCTCCTTCAAAAATACTGCAACCATACAAGAAACCCTCCGGAATATACCATGCCAAAAACAATATAACGATGAAGAAAATATTGGTAAACACCATCGCCAACGGTACTGTCATGGTTTTCATAAACCGCTTGGATATGAGCTCTTTTTCCGGAGATATGTAGCTGTCAGTCTCACTTTCCTGCAAATACTCTTCCCACAAATTATCTTCTATTTGTTCAAAATCTTCTGCTACCTCACAAGCAGCTTCATTCTGGTCGTCAGCTCTTTGCACAAAATCCATTTCCTGTAACTCTTTCTTTTCCATTCTATAATTCTCCCGCACATAAATAATACATCATCTCTTCGATAGTAGTTCTCTCTACCTGCAACTGTTCCCGTAACTTGGGATTCGCCCTTAAATATTCCGGATTCTTAAACATGGTCGTAAAGGTACCGTGCTTCCTTCGGATGCGTCCGCATTCCTTCTGATCCAGTAAAATCAACTGCTCTATTGGCCCCGACACCAAGGGATAAGAGTCCATCATTTCTTCCTTATCCATGTAAAACACCTTTTTTCCTGCATCCATAAGCATTACATAGTCTGCTACCTTATCCAAATCTGTGGTCAAATGCGTGGAAATAATCACGCTCATCATCTTTTCTCTGACTTCCTTCTGCATAATACGCAGGAACTCTTGGCGAAACACAGGATCCAAACCACCCGTAGGCTCATCCAACACCATAAGCTTAGGGGAATGTGCCAAAGCAAAAGCCAGCTGGAACTTAGTCTTCATACCCTTACTTAAATCGCAATATAATTTGTCAGGATTTAGTCCAAACTCCCGTAAATATCTATAAAACGCCTTCCTATTCCAAGTCTTGTAAAAGGGTCCCAATAGCTCTCCATTTCTCCACAAGGTTTCAGCCACAAAGAAGGGACCCGGTTCCATGACAAATCCTAAATTCTCCTTGGCCATATTCGCATGAAGCTGTTCCGGTGAACCACAAATCTGCACACTTCCCTTATCATAGCGGGTCTTTCCCAAAATACAATTCATCAAAGTGGTCTTACCTGCACCGTTTCTACCAATAATACCCAATATATATCCCTCTTCCAAGGAAAAGGAAATCTCCTCTAAAGCAAAGTCCTTGTAGGATTTACAAAGCCCCTCCACCCTTAAAACACTTCTTTCCATCTGTCACAATCCTCTCCTAAACAGCTCTTTCGTCCACACACTACTGCTCATCGTACAAAACATCCAACATGCCCATCATATCTTCCTTGGATAGCTCCGCACTCTTACACTGACGTATCAGCTCTAACATCTGTACCTCCAAGGTCTGGATACGTTTTTCCTTTAGCATCTCCGTCTTGGACTTGCTTACATAGAAGCCCTTACCCGGCTTGGAATATACCAAGCCCTCCTTTTCCAGTTCCTCATAAGCACGTTTCGTAGTAATTACACTAATCTGCAAATCCTGTGCCAAGGCACGAATAGAAGGCAATGGCTCATCCGGCAAGGCTTCCTTGTTAATAATCGCATCCCTGACTTGTGCCATTATCTGCTCGTATATCGCTAAATTACTGGTACTTGATAATATAATTCGAATCATTCTTTCACCTTTTCAAATCCTTCTCATTACATCCATTACTACTATTCCAAAAAGCTGGGGCGCCCACCAACACTATCCCTTACCTGACGATAATCATGAAAGTCCATATTTTTAAATACTGCTACCGGAAAGGGAATAAATAAAATAAACAATCCTGCCTGAATCAGATACTGTACATACAAAGGCAAAGCTTCTGCAGCTCCTACCATCATAATAACGCTTGCAAGCCCAACTATTGTTGTCCAGATTCCCAACCCAACGTTAATTTTATACTTTTTAGGCAAAAAACCTACTAATCGCTCCTTCATAAAGATAAAATAAAGCTCTGCATAGCCAAAATACCACATTCCAAATCCCCGGTACCAATCCCAAGAAAAAACAATTGCTAAAGCAAGGTAAACGCCGCCAATCAACATCACTGCACCCAGAAAAATAATACATCTGTAAACAGCCAGCTTCTTAATCTGCTCTATGGTAAAAGGTACTACATGAAAGCTTCTTGTAAAGCGGGGGGAAAACCAAAGAAAGGATGCATCTACACCGTACACACAACAAACCCACACGCTACTTTTCGGGTCTCCTATCAGTGGCAATAATCCCACCAAAAAAGCCATAAGTGCCAAAACCACCCACATGGCCCATCCTTGAAAGATTGCTCTGATATCTGACCAAAATGTTCTGAGTGCTATCTTAAACATGTTTCTTTTCTCCTTTCTTCTGTTGCATCAAATAATACATTACCTTTTCAATGGTAGGTGCTTCCACCATTACCGGCACCCGCAATTCTTCGTCAGTATTCAAAAGCAATGCCTCACAGCTCATTTCATTTTCCTGCATGGCAACCATGCGTCTGCCATAATACTGCACCTGATTCTTACTTCCGCGAATCAACCGGTACTGTCCAAGCATTTCTTCCTTCTCCATATAAAAAAGCTGTTTGCCATCTTCTACATAAAGGATATAATCAGCAATTCGATCCAGCTCTTCCGTTAAATGAGTGGATAACAAAATGCTCTTGGTGCCGTCCGCTACGATTTCAAAAAAGTAATCCATAAGCTCCCTGCGAAATATCGGATCCAAACCTGCACTGGGCTCATCAAACACATAGAGTTTTGCCTCTCTCGCCATGGCAAATGCCAGCTGCACCTTAATCTTCATACCGGTAGAAAGCTTCTTCATGTTTTTCTTCAAAGGAATCTGAAACCTCTCGCACAAGGTTATATACTTCTTATAATCAAAGGCTCTGTAACAGGAGCCGAAACACTTTCCAATATCCACGGCAGTCATTCCTATGGGGAAAATCATGTCATCCGTTACAAAAGCAATCTCCTGCTTGGCCTCGTATGCATCTGTTCTATGGCTATGACCATCCACCAGAATTTCTCCCTCATCCGGCTGAAACACACCTAAAATGGTATGTATTAGAGACGTCTTTCCACTACCGTTGCAGCCAATCATTCCCACAATATATCCGGGTTCCATAGAGAAGTCAAAATCTTTTAAAGAAAAACTCTGTATGCTCTTTTGATTCTTCGTCCATACTTCCCGCTCCAAATACTTTGATACATTTTTTACTTCCAATACTGCACTCATTTTATAAACTCCCTCCACTACAATTATCGTGGCGCCTCTTTTCTACACCGGTATACTCTATGCCCCATCTGTATATATACATATATACAGCATATACACAGTGTTGTCAATATCTTTTTTCAAAGATATATAATAAAGCTGCGACATCTCTATCGCAGCTTTGATTTATTCGTATTTCGGTGCAGTTTTCTTGGGTATGGTAATGGTTCTGTCCCGCTCTCCGGTTCGGGTACATGCCAGTTCAAATACCTTATCATTTTCTACCACAGACTCTACATGGTACAGTTTTCCGGATTCATTCAAATAATAGGAGTCTTCCTCACCGGTCCACAAGGTTTTACTGCCCTGTAGCCAACCACCACAGAACACCACCACCAGTATAGCAATGTAAAAAAGACTTTGTACATAAACAAGGGCAAGTAAAAAGCTGATTACTATCATATGATAAAACAACAACAATACACATTGCCTGATAAATTTTCGGTCAAATGCCTTCCTTTTCAGGGTACGAAACCGGGTTCGATAATAAATCTGCCGAATCACACTGGCTTCTCCCAAGCTCAACAGGATAACTGCCAGCACCCCGAAAAATAAATCAATAAAGGAATCGATATTCAGGTGCATCTGCTGCCAGTAACCACACAAGTAAAAGAACAAAACGTTCCATATGCCTGTTATGAAAAGTACTATAAGTCTTCTTGCCATCTCTGCCTGCCTTTCTGTTATCTGCTCTTATTGTATTTTCTGCATAAGTGCCTCTTGAAGTACTTTTGAAAAATTAATTCCTAATTTCTCCGCTTCCACATTCAAATAGTACGGAATTGTACAATTTTTCTTTACCATACGATTATCGTGTTTTCTTCTATATTCCGTAAAATCAACATCGACCATGGTCAATATTCCTTTTGTATAGTCAAAAATATCTGTGTTATTTTTAGCTTTTTGTAATGCCTCTTCATAGTTCGACGCTATTAGTAACGCTTTTCCATCATCTTCGTAATCTATTCCTTTTAATCCTATAGCGTCTCTTGCCATTTCCATAGCATCCAAAAAACTATTCCCCTCTGTATAAATATCCAAATCCGGAACATACACTAAAAAAACGTTTTGATGTTCTGCAATAAATATTGGATATACTCCTTTCATCTTCAACTCTCCTTCCATTCAAAATCACCTTATATATTTTCATTTACTATTATATTTCCCTTATCGCTTTCAGATATATGCGGATTATTTCAATCCCCACTTCTTTATTATCTGCCCGCTCTAACATCTTGACTAGGTCTCTTTGCTTCATTCGTATTATCACCTCCACCATCCATTATGCGTATTCGATGCGTATTTGTCAACAAAATACATATAGCTATCATGCGAGCTTCCCTATACCTACTATCCGACAGTTCCTAATAAGTACCTTTATGTAGTTTCCCTTGTCGCAATTCGCCTCTCCCTAATATAGCAAATAGTATTCACCAAGGCTAAAATAAACACTATCGTCTTGCAGCAATCTGACAAACAGATTGCCAACGTGTAGTAAAACGTACCGGAAAGAATATACGCTAACAAATAACGGACTATCTGTTCAAATACCCAATAGCTTCCCACCAGTATTACAATATAACATCCCCACCACAAAAGCAGTTTGCCACCGGAAGGTTTCTTATTTCCAATTATCTCTTTACTCAACTGATAGACAGTTATTGCAACTAACACTAGTTTAAACAGAAAAACTATCCAGGAAACCACCATAGTAGGTGTCGCTATCAAATTCCGTATTTCTTCCCGAAAAAGAATCAAAGGACCGTTGATACCGACTGCAAACCTTAAAAATATATCCGCACAGACATACAATGCCCAGCCACACCACAGTCCCGGTCTCTTCCTGCTTATGAAGCAAATCGTACCGCACAAAAGGAACGGTATTGCCGGAATCAGTCCTGCCACTCCTCCGCCTACAGCAAAAACCACTAACACCACTAAAAAAGCCATACAGAAGAGGATGATTCCTACCAGCTTTCGGGTAGGAAAGGCACCTTCCTGCCTACCCGGTGTAGCACTGTTATTTTCCCACTTTGACACAGACTGTCTGGATACCTCCAGCAATTCTGCCAAATCACCCTGTGACAGATTCTTTTCCGTTCGTAGTTTATAAATTCTTTCACCCAGACTCAACTGCATGACCTCCTATGTCTCTTATGTGAGACTATTATATCTATGAAGTATTCAAATGTCTATCAAGGCGGCTTTAAACTTTAGCAACCGGCAGTTGCCCCTACAGCCCGAACCGCTCCTTAATCATCCCTGCCACCACCTCCGGCTCCAGGTTGGTATTGTCGATTTTGATATAGTTCGGGAAAGGTACCTCGCCCTCCAAACTTTCTAAGCGATACCTCTCATCATCCCGAATCAAGCGGGCATTGGAGGTTTCAATATCCCGCTTAGAAGCTTTGTTCTGCAAGCGGTTCTCTGTAGCATTTCTCTGCAGACGCACCTCCTGAGAAGCCACCAACTCTACATAATAAATCTCTGCTCCATGGAATATCTCTTCCACATGCTTCAAATACTCCCACTCGCTGGGCTGGTCGAAAGCCATCATGTAGGTAAAAATCATGCCTTCACAATCAGAAGCTGCAAATTCCTCGAATATAACATCCCTCAAACGATGAACCGCCTTGCCCGAAAACTTCCCGAATATCTCCAGTACCAGCTCTATAGTCATATGATTGTGGAATAGGCGAAGCCCGGTCTGTTTCATAAGCTCCTGTCCCACCGTCATCTTTCCTACTGCTCCATTTCCTAAAATCACTACCAGTTTCATATAGGCCTCCTTTCGTACCATTTTTTATGGTATTTTTATTCTAAAAAAGGGCTTTGGAAACATATCACACATCTCCAAAGCCCATCCACTCTATTATCTAGTTCTCCACTTCAATAATGGAAACGGTCAATACACCAACCGTATCGTCCATCACTGCTTCAATCTTAATCGGTTTGTCAAAAACATTTACGAATTTTAAATCCTTGTAGGTACCTGCGATGGTAGCATCCATCCCCCTCGGTACATAAGAAACATCCAAGGAATGGCTGTGTCTCTCTGTAGCCGGAAGCCCTGCTACCAGCATAGCATTGTATAAGGTAGAAGAAACCTGGCAAATACCTCCGCCATAACCTTCCACATATTCACCATTGGAAATAATATTTGCTTTTACATAACCGTTTCTGGCATTTCTGGGTAAGATAGTTCTGCTAAAAGAAAAACTATCACCCGGCTGGAATACCAGACCATTGATTCTGGAGGATGCCACTCTGAGATTAATACTTCTGTCTACTTCCGGCTTGTAGGTAGTAGAATAGCTTCCCAATACTTTATCTGTTGAAAGCTGACCTGTTAATTCAATATCCTCTGCATTTGCCAGACGTTCGGAGGCAATTCTTCCTTCTGCCTGACCATTCTGTTCATAATGCATGCAGTAAGAAGCAATATCTCCGCCAAAAGCTGCTCTGAGGTCTGCATAATTGGCAGCATAAATGGAGCAATTAAACTCTTCACTGCCGGAGCGTCCTTCCTGAATACCATTTGTCACATAATGATTGTATAAAGCTGCCTCATCATAACCAAATGCTGCCTGCAAATCTGCATATGTATTGTAGTAATAATCTACATCAAAAATTGTCTTGGACACCGGTGCTGCACTGACAGTTAAAGTGCTGCCCAACATCAGTCCTGCACAGGTTGCTGTTAAAACCATCTTCTTCATATTCATAAATTTCTTCATAATCTCACCCTTTGTACTCTTTTAGTTCTATTAATATATCACAATCGCTCTACTCGGTCAAATACTTTCTACCTACACCTTATCACTGCTCACTATACAAGACAAGTTTTTCGGGGAATTTATCACCTACTGCTCTAAAAAAGGAGTGGTTAAGATATAGCTAAGGTTCGCCCCATTCCATTGAAACTACTATTCTGCTTTGCTAAAATGCTAACAGATATTAATGAATTAAAGAAAAGGAGTTTTTCTCATGAATATTTTTTCTATTCTGATTGTTGCACTTTTTTGTATTTTAGGTGTTGGTACTTCTGTTGTGCTGATTGGTTACATGATAGCAGTGCTTGCCGGCAAATTTTATCGTAAAATCCGCTATGGAAAATCTTTATACGACTAAATACCCATCCATTGAAATGGAATAGAAAAAACCTCCTTTGTAAATATTTCATGGTCAACCTCTCCCCCCTGTGTTATACTATGAAATAGAAATGCAAAGGAGGTTTTTTGTATGTCTTTACATTATAAAAAGGTAATTGCTGCTATACTCACTCTGTCGCTGACTTTTTCTTTGATGGCTTGTGGCAATGCAGCAGATGTTGGTGAAAATACACTCCCCACTGAAATAGTGACGGAAAATACCACCAACACTCAACCACCGGTAACAGAAAGTGATTCACAGAATACGGTTGTCATCGAATCCTCAGACGCTAACTCTGCCACAGAGCCCAGCCCCTCTTCTACCAAAAGCTTATACCAGCATGGTATGGATGTGGTAGCTCTCATGGATGAAATGCTGCAAAACGACTTTTACCTGGAAGCCATGTCCGGAAGCAGTGATATTCAGGCGAAAGCGGAAGAACTGGCAAGGGGTAACTACTCGAACCCCAAAGCCGTATATCAGATTACACCGCTTCCTTTCACCAGCCTCATGGTACTTTTGGAGGGAGAAACCGACGGTCTGGAGGAGCTTTCCCCCACATTGTTGGCACATTTGGACACGAAAAGTGCTCCTGCCCTACTAAACCGGCTCAATGCTATGGATGGTGCTCTCACATTAGCAACCACCGCTGCATTCACTGCCGGCAAAACCTTCGTAAGCGGTATGGTAACAGAAAACATTATTTACCTGTATACCTTTGAGACAGGCTATCCTATCGCTATCATCTTTACCAAGGGTGAAGGCGGAGCAGTCAGTGCTACCGGTACGTTCCTGATGACAGATACGATTTCTACAGAATCTCTGGACAAATTAAAATCCTCACTTCAGGAACTGGCTATGCTTTTGAAAATAGAAGAGCTGGAGATAAAGTAAACAAAAATAAATGGATACCCACCACATCGGTAGGTATCCATTCTTTTATTCTGCTCTAGGTCCTTCGTATACTGAACTCAAACCACCACCCGGTACCAGAGAATCCACCAGTTTCTGCATCTCTGCCTTGCTTCTGGCATCCTTACACTTCAAAATAACCTGCTCCTTTTCACTTTCCGTCATTTGCGTATATCGCTGCATGGCAACTTCGTTTCTCGCTAATGCAAACGCAAAGCCCATGGGCAAATCCCGCATAATAGAATCTGTATTGTTATTCATGTCCATTTCACATACCCCTTTCCGAATCTCTTCAGAAATAGTATGCTCTCTTTTTATGCTCTCAATGCTTTCCTGCCACTAAGTTTTTTCACAATCCACTGTGTCAGATAAGTAATCAATGCAGCAAACACAATACTTGCAATCAGGCACATGCAATAATATGGTATCGTCTTTACTTCCCCGAAAATCTTCAGGAAAAAAGCCTGCAATACATAAATCACCGTATGATGGCAAAGATAAATACCGTACTCTATCTTACTCAAAAAACGAATGACTATATTCTCTCGCTTTAGGTAAATGCCTATCCGCATAAGTAACAGGAAAATACAAACTGCCATTGCATTCTTTCGTATCAGCTGTGGTCCCACTACCTCCACGAAGAAAAGCATCAGGGAGCAAAGCAGTACTCCTATCCACAGATACCAAGGCATCTTCTCCAAAAACTTCTCAAACCGATACAACATCATACCTACCCAGAACATACACACACCGGTAATCAAATGTGCATCGTCGGGAAAAGGTCCCCAGGTAAACAAAATGTTCAATACATATAGACCTGCCACCAACAGAGTACCTAACAGCTTGCTCTTTCGGTATAAAAACTGCAGCAACGGAAACAGCAAATAAATACACAAGATGATAGCTGTATACCATTCTCCTACCAAGGCTGTATTGCGTATTCCCACGAAATTCAAATAGTTATCAATTCCCAACAGCGTGAAAATAATCCGCCAGGGCTCTACCCCTGCCAACACCTGATTCTGCAAAAGCACCGTATGCCCGAACAACACCAGCACATAGCAAAGATAAAAGGCCGGAAAAATCGATAACCAACGTTTCCAGTAAAATTTCCTAATCTCCAGCTTTTCCCCATAGTTGCGTGCCAGACAGTTACCGGATATGAGGAAAAACAAAGTGGTACCTACACAGCCCCAGTCACCATTGGCAAAACCAAACAGTAATCCCTGCTGCTGCCCCAATACAATCACAAAGTGAAAATGAAAAACCATAAAGATTGCCACTATGCGCAATATATCCAGATAATTCTTCTTTTCTTTCATAACTTATCTTCTCCGAAAATAGTATATGAAAATTATATCAAATCAAGCATTTTTCTACAAGTAGATGTTAAGTTTTGATTCTTTCCGATAGTTTGACCTATCAGCACTCCCTTGTCATACCCTGAGAACCAATTGACGGTAGAGACCTTTTTCGTTATTGTGGATATATAAATATCCCCCCATTCGCTTGTTTGAACCTGTAATATATGCAAAGACGAATTGAGACTAAAATAATAAATCCCATGTAACGAATCCCCCATGAAACGGATATATGAGTAGAAGGAGGAACAATATGGACGAACTTTATAAGCAAAATGCCCAAATCGTATACGGTTTCCTCTATTCTAAGTGCAAGGATGAGGCTTTGGCCGAAGATTTGATGCAGGAGACCTTTTTGATTGCTCTGGAACGTCTGGAGCATTTCGACGGAAGCTGCAAGCTTTCCACTTGGTTGTGTCAAATTGCCAAGCATTTGCTCTATCAACATTGGAGCCGGACAAACCGGGAGCTGGTACAGGAACCGGACGAACAACTCCCTGCCGGGGATGATACGGAACAACAGGCCATACACAGACTGGAGCTGAGCCTGGTCCGGAATAAACTGCAAGAGCTACCGGAACTTATGCGTAAAGTAGTGTTACTACGTGTTATGAGTGATTTATCCTTTCGGGAAATCGGTGCATTTCTGGGAAAAAGCGAAAACTGGGCAAGAGTAACCTTTTATCGGGCAAAACAAATTTTATGGAAAGAGGTGCGAGAAGATGAAACTACATTGTGATATTATTCAGGATTTAATCCCTTCTTATGTGGACGAACTATGTTCCGAGACCTCCAAGAAATGTGTGGAGGAGCATTTACAGGACTGTGAAAGCTGTCGGCAATTTGCAGACCTGTGTAAAAACAATTCCTTCACCGGAGACACACTGGAGCAAAAACAGTTGGATGGGCTGAAAAAAGTAAAACAACACCTGAAAAAGCAGCACTTGTTTTACTATTTGTTGCTACTATTTATAAGCTTTTTCGGATTGTATACCTTTGGGTCAGGTGCAATATTATCCCTTTCCGTCTATTATATACTGACCGGGCTCTGCCTCATGGGTATCTGTCTGCTCGGCACTCCCGGCAGGGTGTTGCAGAAACCGGGCAAAACAGACTTTGTCCTAGGCGGAATTTCCCTTATATGCAGTATCTGTAGCATACTGCTTCTGTATATCAGCCTGCAGCTGGCCTTGGAGAGTACACTTCCCTTTGGACTGCCGACACATCATCTGGGTCCCATACTCAGTGGTATTCTGAGCATGGTGTTTCTCCTCCAACTGGCTTTTACCATAGTACTGTTGCTACGACTGTTTCGTAAGGATACGGACAATCGTTTCGCACACTGTCTGACCTTGGCAGGTGCCTTTCTGGCACTGACTATTCGAACATTACTGGGGCATATGACTACCTTAGAGGGCTTTCGAAGTGAGTTGCTGGAGGGCAGCATAATTATTTTAGGTCTCGGTATTCTCTGCAGCATAGCTTGTCTTTTCCGTACTTATAAAACAAGCAGGTCACTCCCCTAATGGGATGACCTGCTACTGCATTCCTATCCTATTCTAATTCTCTACTCTACAAAAATATATTGATTCTTTCCCTTCCTCTTGGCTTCATACAATGCCACATCAGCCTGACCATAAAGCTCCTCCAGTGTCAGACCGTTCTTGGGATACACACTGATGCCGATACTGCCGGAAAGAGAAACTTTGGAATACTCACCACAAACATTCTGTATGGCTTGAAGCAACTCCCGGGCTTTCCGCTCCATAATCTGCTGTGTGGGAAGATTTCTCATAAAGATAAAGAACTCATCTCCACCGATTCTACCTACTATATCACTTTCCCGGAAGCATTTCTTCATGGATTTTGCCAGCTTCACCAAAAATTCATCCCCTGCCATATGTCCCAGAGTATCATTCAGAGATTTGAAATTATCGATGTCCAGCATATATAAAACATGAGTTTTTTCACTATCTTCCTTCAGTATCTTACGAATTTCCTCCATGGTAGTCTCTCGGTTCAAGAGCATAGTCATCTTATCCATTCGGGCAGCCACTACCAGCTTCTGCTCCTCTTCCTTCTCCATATCAATGTCCTTAGCAGAAAGCATCACGCACAAATGTCCACTGTCTACGTCTGTCAGAAATCGCAAATCATTATGCACCCAACGTACAGTGTCATTAGTCAGTCTCCTCTGATATTCAAAGGAGATATGGGTTCTGCCACTTTCATACGCCTGATACAGTCGTTCCAGTGTAAAATCGTTATAAAATGCATAAGCTTCACAATCTGTGTCCACGATGGATTCCACAGCTGCCTCACAAAGCTCTTCAACACTATAACAGGTCTGCAAGGTTCCCTCATGAATAAAGTTCTTCCTCTGGGTAATGATTCTCCAACTATCTATGTCAATGTAACTCACTGCATAGGTATCTGACGGAAGCTCAAACAAACATTTCAACTCCTGCTGGTAATGCTGACGTACCATATACTCTCTGGTAATATCCTTGGTAATACCTAATATGCCGATAGGCTCCCCCGTTTCTCCCCGCAGAATATGCTTGGAAGTAGAACCATATCTGGCCAGACCATCCTCATCGGTAATGGGCTCGATATAATCAATCAGGTCTTGTCCTTTCGCCAAAAGCTTCCGGTCATCTGCCAAATATCGTTTCGCCAGATTACTGTCCTCGAAAAGTTCCAGATCCGTCTTACCCCAAAGCTCTTCCACCTGTTCTTTTCCTACCATCTTCACGAATGGCATGGAAGCAGCCAGATATACAGAATGCACATCCTTTATAAACATCATGTCCTTTGTATTTTCTATGATTGTTTGAAAAGCAGCTGCTTTCAGCCTTTCTTCCTTCATTCTATCATCCTCTGTCTTTGTCTATGGTTTACACTGACTACAACTCTATTATAATATGTTTTGAAATAATCGTAAACATCAAATTTACTTATTAATTACAACTGCCCTGTATGATAGATAGTTATTTTGAATCCTTCACACCAAAAAAGTCACCGGACTTCCTGTCTATGGCTCCTCATAAATCATGGAAATACCATACTCCAATGTCTCTGCATCAATCATACCCTGCGCATAAGCTACCACTTCTCCTTTAGCATTAATGAAAAAGGTAGTCGGCAGGGAATATATGGAATACAGATAGGAGCCTTGCATTTGTGTATCAAAGTAGATGGGCAGCGTGTATCCCTGTTCCTTGATAAACTTCATAGCCCCTTCCTTAGTTTCCTGCATACCATCTGTTGCATTTAACATGATAAACTGTACATCTCCACCCAGCTTTTCATAGGTAGCCTGAAAGTCCGGTATCTCCGCCTTACAGGGACCACACCAGCTGGCCCAGAAGTTCAGGACGATGGGTTTTCCCACGAAATCATACAGCATGACCTCTTCCCCATCCGCAGTCTCCATGACAAAATCCATGGCAGGGGTATATTGCTGCTCCTGACTATTATCGCCGGACGCATCTTCTGTACCTGAATGGTCTGTATTGTCGACAGTATTTTCTGTGTCCGTTTTGTTTGTACTGCCAGCGGTATTTCCTGTGTCCGTTTTGTCTGTACTGCCAGCGGTATTTCCTGTGCCCGTTTTGTCTGTACTGCCAGCACCATCTCCCTTTCCGGTCTCATCGCCCGATGCGGTACCGCTTTCGGAGTTTTCCTTGTCTGTTTCGTTGCCGCCACCGGAAGTGCCTTGGCTGTCTTTCTCTTCTATGTCACCGGTAGCACCCGACGCAGTATCTGTTCCGGATGTCTCTGCACGGTTACCGCCTTCCATACCCTGCACCACCAGATTCTGCCCTGACTGATACTCCTCTGCCAGCTTCTGATACAACACATACACACCGCCCAGAAACGCCACAAATGCGACTGCCGCTACTATAAACTTTATATATTTCTTCATCTTATATCCTCACTTACCCATAGTTTGTTCTTTTCAGCTCTTGGGTAGAATTTTCCAACACCTTCACACTGCAAGCTCTTCCCATAGCCTGCTTCTTTCCCTCTCTTGGGTAGATTTCCTCGCCAGCCCCAGACTGTCCGGGCTTCCCATAAGCTCCAAAAACACATCCATGGTTAGAACTCGCCTCAAAAAAGCATCTTCTCCATACAACACACGCTACCTGTAGCACTCTCCCCTTACCATCTTAGCATCCGCAAAAAATACCCAAAGGTTCCGGTCATCATCAAAATACCCAACACAATCAGGAAGATGCCGGACACCAGATTAATCACCCGGTAGTGGCTCTTGATTACCTGAAAAGTGGCCTTCAGGCGGTCAATCAACATAGCACTTATGAGAAAAGGAATGCCCAGACCTGCGGAATAAATCACCAGCATCAAAATACCCTCTCCCATGGTTCCCTGCCGGGAAGCCATCATCAATGCAGAGCCCAGAAAGGCTCCTACACAAGGGGTATAGCCAATGGCAAATATCATACCGAACAGCACAGAAGTAAGAAAGTGAATGTTTTGTATCTGTACATTCAGTTTTCGGGTTCCATTGAGGAAGCCTATCTTGATAAGCCCCGTGAAATTCAGTCCCAGCAACACCACTATGGCTCCCGTCACAAGATTCACTATGGTTTCATACCTCTTTAGTAAGCCGCCCAACACTCCTGCGAAAGCCCCCAACAACACAAACACGATGGTAAAGCCCAGAATAAAGCCCAACGCATTTACCAATGTTTTTCGCTTGTTGTTCTCTCCATTGGCAAAGTAGGAAATATAAAGGGGCAACATAGGTAATATACAAGGAGATATAAAGGTGATAATCCCCTCTAAAAAAGCAATAAAATAAGTCAATTCCTTTTTCCTTTCCGCAATAACCATTGCTCTTGAACTACAAAATATGATATTTGTCCCGATTCCTTTATTTGTACCCAATTATTTACAATCCATATAGGCGATGGGGACTTATAACTCGAACACATTTCCCGTGTTATTTAATATGAAGCTCTCTTCGAAGACCTCCTGTGCCTTGGCAATGCCGGTCTCTCCAGTACAATGTGACACAGCCACACACTTCACGCCACATGCCCGAAAGGACTCCATGGTTTTTTCCAGACGATCTTCCTCTGCCTCTATGAGATGGGTTCCTCCCAGCACAGCATAAATAGGCTCCCCGGTCCACTGAGACACACTTTGCAGGATATTGCTGATACCCACATGAGAACAGCCCACGATAAGCACCAATCCCTTCTCGGTCCGTAAACCCAAAGCCACCTCATCCCCGAAGGCATCCAATTCCAATACGCCATGCTTCTCCACATAAAACTTCGGATTCAATGCTTCAAAATCCGAGGTCCTCTCAAAGCCGCGAAACAACAGAACATCCTCCCAAAGAGAACTTACTTCACAGCTCACCTGTTGTAGCTGCACTTTTCCCTCCGACAGTGCACCCTTCTCAAAAGGATTTCCGTTGTAACGGTAGCTACCGTCAGAAAGCAGCTTGTACTTTTTCAGGAAGAAATTCACTCCCACATACATAGGTGTTTCCTCTTCCAGCACCTCCATCAAAGCAGGTACGCCGCCGCTATGGTCATAATGCCCATGACTGATGATGATGGCATCCAAATCCTTCATAGACTTGCCCAGCTTCTCTGCATTCTTTAAAAAGTCACCGCTCTGTCCGGTATCAAACAGAATTTTCTTCCCATGAAATTCAATATATAAAGATAAGCCGTGTTCATACAACAGCTCTTCTGCCGCATCCGGCATATTTTCAATTAAGGTTGTGATTTTTAACTCCATACTTCCTCCATCTTCTCAAAAAAAGCAACAGCTTTCAACAGGAAATATCTGCTATACCATTATAATAATAGCTGTCCTTCCATTCCCTCGAAATTCACCCTACTCACTGAGCCATCCTTCTTATGAAGTGTCACCGTTCCATAGGCTCCGCTTTGACTGCTATCCTCATACTCGATACGGGCAATGGGAAAAAGCTCCTCCTCTGTGAAATCCTCATGACTCTCCTTGGTAATGGTCTGGGAAATCATGGTATAAAATTCATTGGAATCATAATGGTTTTTCTTTTCTGTTATGGCATATACAATTATAGATTTGTCCGAATCCGGATTGGTTCCCTGACTATGTACGATACCTAGCTCATCCCAACCATCATAAATAGTCATGGCAATCTGTTTCTCGCATCCGGTGAAGCCCCTGCCCTTTAGAATAATCGCCTTGGCATTGCCACATTCCTTGTATATAACCTCTGTTCCATTGTCCGGAAAGCCGAAGCTTCCTAAAGTAAAACACACCGGTCTACGAAACAGTCTATGTCTATCCACACGTAAAATACCATACGGCACTGCCAAATCAGCCAAATTTATGGCCGGTATCCAATGGGACTCTGCTGCCAGATTATAGCCGAAAAACTGTCTGCGGTACAAAACCCCGTCCCGTTCTCCGTGCCAGAAGGTAGCATTGGCCTTTAGCACTTCTCCCGTAGTCAAATCATGATATACATATTGTTGAGCTTCCACCAATATCTGCCTCTGACGCTGTGCTGCCACACTGTCTGAAGCAATGGTCACTTCCCCGGTAGGACTTGCCTCCCAAGGATATTTGGTATGAAAACACAGCTTGGAATAATTCCACATACCATGCTCGTCTCCCTTGTTTTTCAAAACCTTGCCCGTACGCAAAATGGTTCCTCCATTGGCCTGATGATTGGAAAAACAGAGTGCCGGACCATTCAGGGTAGTTACCTTTACCTTCTTCTCCTCCAAAGCCTCCCAAGAGCCATTGTTTTCGGTAGCTGTCCAAAAAGGATGCTCCGGCGGCAAATACAAACACAGAAAAGCCTTACCCAGCCAAAAGGGCGATTCTGCACAGGAGTATCCCTGCACCAAAGGCATAAACTGCCCATAAAAGCCCAAAGTAGGCACTCCCTCGAACAACAAATCCTCCCGGCTCAGAAACTGCAAAAGGGAACCGGAACAAATTCTTCTGGCCAGTCCCGGATCCATCTTGGAATTTTTCAGGAAAAAGTTTGCCACAAAAGCACTGGTGGATGCGTTACGGTAAATATTGCTTCTGCCCCACATATTTGTGAAGCCGTCCCTATCAAAAAAGTCTCCATAGGTTTCCATCAGCCTGTTGGAATGCTCCTCGAACCGCTTCGCCAAATAAGGCTCCTGCTCGTAGCCATACCACAGATTCCACAGGGGCGCATACACCTGAAATGCCCAGACAGAATAATAATCAAAGCAGTGACCATCCCGATACCAGCCATCCCCTGCGTAATAATTCAAAATGGCCTGTGCATGCTCACGCATAATGGATTTGTCTATGGGATATCCTGTCATGTTTAGAAAAGCCATATCCAACATAGTAAACAACCGCCAATTCTGGGGACAGGTGGAGCCATGAGCATAGCTGCTTAAAAAGTCGGCTATAACATCCTGCTCTTCTTTAGTATAGGTGTCCCAAATCTGCTCCTTGCTTATCCACAGGCAAATCACCAGAGCACAGGTTTCCACCGTCTGCTGAACGCAACGATAGGGGTCAAACTGCTCTGACCCCTCCTGCAAATCCATATAGTTACCCACATAAATAGGGTCACCCTTCGTACAGGTGCGTAACACCTGCTTCTTATAATATTCCCGAATATTGTAGCCACAGAGCGTAAGCCGGGGCTCATTGCAAAGCACCGGTGCCGCCAGAAAGAAGCTGCGTGTCAGCCCTTCGAACATCTCTGCCTTTCGCTGGTTTTCCTGTGCTTCCTCACTATCCCTTAAATGGGGGTAGGTCACCCGGGTTTCCTTTCGAGGCATGATTACCGGGTCATCAAAGCTGCGGATGTTCTGAAAAATTCCTGTCAACAGGTACTTCCCGGCCTCCATCCAGCTCTCTCTGGTCAGTCCGGTATACGGACTTCGTTCAAAATCCACTGTTTTAGATTGAAAAATCATTTGAATCACCTTTTATACACTAATCTGCTCTAAAACCAAACTTGGCAGCAAAATTGCTGAAAGCTTCTGAAATCTTACGTAACTTATCCACTGCATTGTTCATGGTTTCCAGTGCATTGGTAAGCTCCTTCGTATCCAGACCTGCGATAGCCTCATTCAACGCCTCGATATCAAATGCCTCCAACTGGTTGGAAACCTTCTGCCAATCCACACTGGCAATGCTGTCATTGAGCATCTGCCAATCCACTTCTTCCACTACCGCATTCATTTTTACCAGAGTTTCATTCAGCTCCTTCACATCCAGTCGGGTCAGCTGTTCCATGGCTGGGCGAACTTCCACTATATAACCCTCTACCTGTGCAATATACCCCTCCATGTAAGTAATATATTCCTGTGCCTTAGTATACAGGAAAAAACCACCTACCAATAAACATATTAACAACAGAGAGGTAATCATAGTAAACACTCTGGTCAGTAACAGTTCCTTTCGAAGCTTATCCATCATTTGCTCGTTATTCATAATAATTTTTCCTTTCCCTTTTTATTCTGTATTTCCGGGTTCCAATCCGCTTATCGCTTCTTCTACTTTATACTATTTATGTAATGCTTCTCCTTAATGTCCCATATCCACCATCACCGGGTTCTTGGCTTTCATCTCCTGACAGGACAACTCCCGCAGCTCGAACTGCCCCTCCCCCAGATAATCTATCTTTTCCAGTAGGGCATTGCCCGGAAAATATCCGGTGAATCCTCTGGATAAATAGGCAATATACTCATACACCAGCTCAAAATCGTGTGACTTGTCTGTGGGTACCTTGGTATATACCCAAGAACCACCCATATAATAATGGTCCAAGGACAAATCCAACACCTTTCCTACACGTTTCCCATCCAATAGCAGCTGCATCCTGCCATCTTCCGTAGCTTCCACCACTTCCCGACCTTCTAACCAGCCCTGGTATATTTCACCGGTCAATTGATAAGCCTGCCACCGACCATCGGTGCCCTTATCCACCACAAACAATTTATCTACCGAATAATTCTGCTCTGCAATCGTAAACAAAATCGCCAGCTCCGGGGCTCCGTCTTCATCATAATCCTTTTCCACGAAACGAGTCTCTGTTGAAGCAAAGAATCCAGCATTTTTCATCAATGTCAGGTAATCCACACTCAGATGAATAAACTCATCTGCCCTGGTTCGTACAGTCACCCTATTCGTTTCCTCTCCATCTGAGCCTTGACTATACTCCACATATACCCGGAAAGCATCCATCTGTGCAATCAGCTTGATACCATCCTCGTATCGGGGAAACAAAAACTCCCAGCTGTCGGTATAATCCTCCGCCTGTTCATATCGTGCTTTCTGCTCTGCGGTCAGCTCTGTCTGCCAGCCGACGATAGCTTCCCTGTCCCAAGAAGAAGTATTTGTCTTTACCTTCGCCCAGGTACCCTCACCCACAGGCTCTTCTGTTACTACTGTAGGAATGATTCGAAGGATTTCCCGCAGACTTTCATAGGCATAATCAAAAGCATCATCCTCTAAGCTTTGATTCCGATAGGAGGTATAGTCTTTCTGGGAATCCTGATAATTGATAAAACAATCCTCCCACTTTGCCACAGATTGAAACATTAACAGATTGGAATTAATATTCTTCTGTTCTGCCAGAAAACGCACACACTCATACTGATAAAGATGATAGCACTCGTGCATAATGGTCTCAATGCACTCTTCTACATAGCCTTTCTCCAACAGTGCATTTTGCACACAAATCTGTCCACTGGCCGGGGCGAAAAATCCATGGGTAGTTGCTCTTTCCGTATCCTCTGCCATAAGCTCTACCTTGCCCTCACACCCCAGATAAGCCAGCTCCACCTCCATGACAAACTTCAGTGCCTCCAGCCTTTCCTGCATAGAAAGGGTACTAAAAACCGTAGCATTCAGTTTTCGCATCTCTTCCGGATGCTCCATCCACAGCTGCTCTCTGCTCTTGCCGATAGCCTTCGGCAGAGCAGATACATGTATCTTCAAGTCCTTGGATACCTCCAGAGCTTGCGGCTTCATCCCTTTCACAGACACAATGCACAGACTAAAAATCAGCGGAAGCCACAGCAATCCTTTCATATAAAGTGCTCCGGCTCTGTTGCCTAAATTTTTGGTAACCCGGCTCTGTCGGCAATCATACACAATCGTCAGAACCATACGGATACCCACCAGACCAACCATGGCAAAGAACAATGAATATGCCAGCTTCATGGTCCAATGCCCGGCATAAATATTCTTCATAGAGTAACAAATGAACGCCGGAAAAACCGTTAATATCACCGGATAGACAAACCTTTTATATAAATTCCCTGACCAGACCACCAGAGCTCCAAACAAAAAGGCACCGAAATAAATCCATCCTTCCTGTCCTCTGGTCAGCTCTCGCTCAAACATTGCATAGTACCGGGAATCTGTGGTCACTATCATCCATACTCTGACAAACAGTGCCATGACTATCACCGAAACAGGCAAACACCACGATTTTCTCTCCCAAAAATCCTGTATTCTCTTTTCCATTCACTCCACCCTAATACGCAATCACTTAAGAATAGTAATCATAGATAATGGAAAGCTGTACGTTATCATCCTCAGTCTCTAATATTGTAATACCAAACAATATATCATCAAACCCCGCAAACAGCTCCATCACCTCTGTGGCTTCACTGATACCCACATCCCCAAAAATATTCGCCATACAACCGGTAGCGGTACTCTCCATCAGAAATGTTTTTACCTGTTCCTTCACCGAATTCAAATCACCTCGAAAGTCCTGATACGCATAATTCGTACTCTTCACAAAGCTACGCAGGTCCAACAAATCCAGATTGATGGCTCCCGGCAAAAATACCATATCCAAAAGCTGGAACAATCCCTCTTCCACATCCTGACCGACGCGAATACAATGCTTGAAATAATGCTTGCCCTCATACCCCTCCAGACAAATGGTCTTTTCCCGAAGCGACTGTGTCAGCTGCATGGCTTCTGCCAGTCTTGCAGCCTCCTGTTCCTCTCCGCAAACCACGAAAACACCCCAGCATTCCTCACACAAAGCCGCCAAGTCTTCTGCATCCTCTTCCAAGGAAGCATACCCCAAATCCTCCGGCCATTCCTCACTGTATTCCTTTACTGCTTCGTTATATATTGTCGTAAGCAATATTAATTTATTTGACATATTTGTTACCCGTTCCTTTTCTATTCTTACCTTTGTGTTCCATTCACATTCAAATTCCAAACAGCTCTATCGCTCTCAAACGCGTCTGCTCCAAAACCTCCGCTACGGTTATCCCCTGCTGTCTCGCCACCATTTCCGCAATCACCGGTATATTCCCGGAATGATTGGGTTTCTCCTCACAACCAACCGGCAGCAAAAAGGGACAATCTGTTTCTACTATTATATTCTTTATGGAAATATTCTTCAATACTTCCCTTGTTTCTGCCTGAGTATCATAGGTGGCCTTTCCTCCAATCCCCAGCACAAAACCCATGTCTATATAGCTTTCTGCATATTCCTGTGCCCCATGAAAGCAATGTATGACACCGGAATTCTCGCCCCAGCTGTACTGTCGCAGGATTTCGATGGTTTCCTCATGCAAATCTCTGGTATGAATAATCAGTGGAAGCTTCTTTTCTCTGGCGATTCGGATGAGCTTGTGAAACCAAAGCTTTTGCCTCTCTATAATCCTCCGGGAAACTTCCGCTTCCTCTTCGGTTTCCCTGCTCAAACGATGATAATCCAGCCCTGCCTCGCCCACCGCCACGATTCGCTCATGCTCCAAAGCTTCTCTGATTTCTCTCTCCCAACACTCATCCGGACCGGCATCCTCGGTGATGTAGGTCGGATGCAGACCAGCGGAAAAGTATATCCACGGATACTTCCCCAATGTCTCCTGCATCTGCTTGTTGGTCTCTATGGAAATAGCCGCTTCCACCGCTGCCTCCAAACCATTGGCATGCAGATAGGGCAGCAAAGTATCTCTATTATTGTCAAAACGCCTGTGGGCGTAGTGGGTATGTGAATCAATGTACATAGTGGGTTCTCCTTCTGCCATATGCCTCTTTATCAATTATGACACATTTCTAAGGTATTGTTAAGTTACTTTGCAGTATAATTTCAAACAAGAACGGAGCAGGATTTCTCCTACTCCATAATCCGCAAAACCGGTTCCTGCATATCCTTCCCAAAGTTCTTCTTCAATCCCCTCATTACCAGGAACCAGCTTATCACCAGTACCACATCAGCCCCCAGCCAGGCTGCTATCTCTGCGAAGAAAATACCTATCTCTCCTACCATAGCCGGAAGGAGCAAAGCCGTACCCACTCGCATCACGAACTCTGCCACCCCCGAAAGCATAGGGAGAAAAGTATTGCCCAAGCCCTGAATACCGGAACGTACTACATGTAACAAGTATAGTACCGGCAAACATACGCTCATAATCGCCAGATAGAAATAGGCAATTTGCAATGCCTGCTCTACCTGCTGCGGCGTGCCGGACAGGAAACAGCTGAGGATTAGCTTGCCGAACATCAGCATCATCATTGCGATTATGACAGATGTAACGACAGCCAATAGCAAACCATCCCGCATTCCGATAGTAATTCTTTTTATTTTTTTCGCACCCAGGTTCTGACCTACATAAGTCACCATGGCATAACCGTAGGAGGTTGCTGCAATCTCCAGCAGTCCGTACAGCTTATTGGTTGCCGTGAAGCCGGCAATGAAAATAACACCGAAGCCGTTCACCACAAACTGAACCACCATACCACCTACCGCAATAATTGCGTTCTGAAAAGCCATAGGGAAGCCTAACAATAATAACCGCCCTACCAAATCTGCTTTCAGGCGAAGGTCTTCCTTTTTTATCTTTACTAATTCAATCCTACGCAAATATACATAACAATACACACCGGAAAGTACCTGCGCTATCAAAGTCGCGATTGCCGCACCGGCGATTCCCCAACGGAAGCCAAATACAAACAGCACATCCAGGATAATATTGGTGACAGAAGCCAGTATCATGGCATACAAAGGTGTTTTACTGTCTCCCAGAGAGCGCAGGATGCATGCCAGCAAATTATACGCCATCACAATCGGCGTTCCCAAAAACATAATTCGTATGTAAAGCAGACTGTCCGACAAAATCTCGGTCGGAGTCTGCAACAGCTGTAAAACCGGCTTGGCACAAAGCTGTCCGCCCAATACCAATAGTAATGAAAAGAACACACTTAACATCTCGGAGTTTCCAATGGTTTTTCGCAGTGCCTTGTAATCCTGAGCACCAAACTCCTGTGCCATGCGGATGGCAAAGCCCTGAGTAAAGCCTTGGATAATGCCTAACATCATCCAGTTCAGCCAATCAGATGCTCCCAATGCTGCCAGAGCATCCACGCCTAAAAATTTGCCCACTACCATGGTATCTACTACAGTATATAATTGTTGAAAAATGTTTCCTGCCATCAGTGGGATGGCAAAGGAGAAAATCAAGCCTGCCGGCTTGCCCTGTGTCATGTTTTTCATGTTGGAAGTCATAATAATTCCTTTTCCCGTGTCCGTCGCGAAGTCCACATCAAACTTATTTTACTCCTCACATTCTATCAATTTCTCCACCAGTTGGTCAAGTGTCTGCAGGTCAGACTCTTTTAGGGTAGAGTGAATGGTGACTGTGGGCTCCAGGATTTCTATGTCTTTCATGGTTTCCAGAATGGTTCGCATGGTCTTGGCGGCACAGGGAGACCAGGAGCCGTTTTCCATGAGTGCTACACGACGATTTTGGTAGGCTTTACTTTGCAAATGATGTAAAAAATCCAGCATGCTCAGACATACTCCGCCATCATAGCTGGCTGCTGCTAGCACCAATCTGTCATAGCGAAAAGCATCTGTAAGTATCTGTGACATATCCTCTCTGGCCAGGTCGTGAAGACGAATTCTCACCCCCTGCTCCTGAAGCTTTGCTGCCAACACCCTGGCAACCTCTCCGGTATTGCCATGCATGGTGGCATAAACAATTACCACACCTTTGCTCTCCGGAAGGTAACTACTCCAAATCTTATATAGGTTTACATAATTCTGTAATCCTTCTTTCATCATCGGTCCATGCAAGGGACAAATCCATTGCAGCTCCAAACCCTCCAGCTTTTTTAACAATGCCTGCACTGCTGCTCCGTACTTCCCCACAATATTAAAGTAATACCTTCTGGCTTCACATGCCCAGCCTACCTGTTCCGTTCGGCTCAAGGCTCCGAACTTACCAAAAGCATCTGCGGAAAACAGCACCTTTTCTCGCTTTTCATAGGAAACCATTACCTCCGGCCAATGTACCATAGGTGCCATGAAAAAGGTCAGTGTATGTTCACCCAATGCCAGCTTGTCTCCTTCTTTCACTGTTAATGTGTGTACTTCCAAAGGAAGCTGAAAATACTGCGGCAGCATGGCAAAGGTCTTCACACTCCCTACCAACACCACCTCCGGAAACAATTCCACAATTCGTGCGATACTTCCTGCATGGTCCGGTTCCATATGGTGAATGATTAAGAAATCCACCTTTCGCCCATTCAGGGTCTGCAACAGTTTCTCTTCCCATTCCTTTTGTCCTCGCTTATCTACCGTATCCAACAGGGCTACCATCTCGTCCAAAATCACATAAGAATTGTAGGAAACTCCCTCCGGCACCGGATACTGATTCTCAAACAGGTCTAGGGTGGTATCGTCCACACCGATGTATCGGATATTTTCTGAAATAATTGTCTGCATCGTCCCTTCCTCGCTTTTACAACATTTATTGTTTATTATGTGTAAAAGCAGGGCAAAATTATTCTGTTTATGAAAGAAAAAAGACAAATTATATTGAAGCATATTGACATCCCTAAAATATCACACTATAATCACTTCTATATTAGATATTCTAAATTTTCTCCGTGAAAAACCCCTCGGCGTGTCCGCTTATTTTCCGAAGATTAAAATTTTGCACCTTGATAATTGCATAAAGGCTTTACACCTTTTGCCCTTTTTAGTATAATCATTACATAGTATTTTACTGAAAAGGAGGTTCTGAAAGGATGACCGAAACAGTGGGAATGACAGACAAACAATATATTGGTGTTCTAATTGACCAGTTAGCTATGCTGGAACGACTGGAGAAGCAAGCCTTAAAAGGCACTGACACCGAAACCCTCGAATTAATTCAGCTTGAGATTCGCTATACAAAGCAAAAACTATATGAACCAACTCCTAATAATTAATTCAAATATAATCTCTAAAACTCCAAACAATAAATAGAATAGAAACGCAACTACAAACAAGGTGTAAGGTCTTTATGGAAGTATTAAGACCCTACACCTTGAAATTTATTCTCTATCTCCAACAATGCCAGAACTGGGAATCGTTTGCCAACACAACCTCACCCTGCTCTGCCAGCAGCTTTTCGAAATACGCCCTAATTTTGCCTTCCTTCTCCAGCAGATACTTCTTGTTGCCCTTATAAAAATCACACAATCGCTCATACAATTCATCCACATTATCATAGCGCATATGATTGGCAAGGATCACTAGCTCTGTTTTACGGAAATACTTGCCCAGCATCGTGCGGAATGCCGCCTGCTCCGCTTCTCGCTCTGCCACCACATCATCTATGAAACGGGTATCCAGCCCGATTTCTGCAAGTACCTGCTTCCAGTAGTCATGCACCCGGCTCACATCATAACAATTGCAGGAAAACATACCACCCTCTGTCAACATCTCCGACACACGTTTCAGGAAAATCTCCTCATCCTTCAAAAAGCTCAACAAATAATGTGCTACTACGAGGGTGTAAGTGCCCTTCTGCAAAGGCTCCCAGGTAGAAGCCTCGTCCAAATCTCCCCATTGCAGGGAAATATCGGTGCCCTCTGCCAGCTCTCCTTTGTGCTCCTGAAGGTATTCGTCGAAATTATCCGCCCAGCTTCCATGCAGGTCGATACCTTTCACCTGTACATTTTGTGGTATATCCTTCCAATTGTTTCTCCATAGCTTCGCAAAACCGCAACCCAAATCCAAAACCTTTGCACCAGCCTGCAAATCAAGAGTCTCATAAATTCTCACATACCAGTCCTGATTATCTACATTGTGCTTCAGGGCATGCCAGTGACTCTCATCTGCACTCTGATCCTGCTGTATCATACGGGCGATTTCCGCCACACTGTTCCAATCCGGCTCTCCCTCCGCTCTGGTCAGCACTCCTCGAATACAACCAATGGTTCTCTCGATTTCCGCTTTTTTCTTCTCCATAATGTCCAACTGACGATTCAAAGACTCTTTAATATCCATGTTCTTGGCTACGATTAAATTGTCCCGAATCTCCTCCAGAGAAAAACCTATCTGCTTCAACGCGATGATATTTTCCAAGATCAACAGAGCTTCCTTATCATACAACCTATAGTTTCCTTCTGAATATTCTGAGGGCTTCAGTAACCCTTTTTCGTCATACAGACGAACTGCTTTTTGAGAAATGCCTGCTTTCTTTGCGATTTCTCCTGATGTCATCTTTTCCATTGAAACCACCTCACTACCTATTTTTCTAATTATTCTATATAAGCATTTGCAAATGTTATAGACACTCAATCTGTCTCTCTGCATTCACTGTAAGGGGTACCCCTAGGGGAGAGTCAAGGGTATTTCTGAAAAAAATCAAAAACTACTTGAAAAACATTTTAAATTCACTTACCTTTGATTTTAGGATATCCTTATAACTACATTTAGGAGGAAAAAAATGTTTCAGGAACAGTTACTTTATCCCATGATTTTCAAGCGAAAATCCTTTCATTTGTTCCGCAATATCGGAGATGAAAAACTATCTTCCGGGGAACTTGCGGATATCAAAGAAACCTACCAAAATCTGACTCCTTTATACTCGGACATCAAAACGGCTATAAATATTGTGCCTGCTACCGAAACCACCTGCAAACGGGGACAAGAATATTGCATATTACTCTACAGCGAAAAAAAAGACAACTATTTACAGAACATAGGATACCTGGGACAACAGCTGGATTTATATCTTGTATCCAAAAACATTGGTACCTTGTGGTTTGGAATTGGAAAGGTACAGGAGCCCTCCTATAACGGACTGGATTTTGTCATCATGATAGCCATCTCCAAGGTGGCTGACGAAGGTAAATTTCGCAAGGATATGTATAAGAGCAAGAGAAAGGAGCTTTCCGAAATCTGGCAGGGTGAGCCTCTTGATGGTGTCAGCAACATCGTACGCTTTGCTCCCAGTGCCTGCAATACCCAGCCTTGGTATGTAGAGCGTTCGGAACAGGAACTACGGATTTACCGCTATAAAAAACCCAGTAAGCGTGGTATTATGCCTGCAGCACAGGTCTCATACTATAATCGAATTGATGTGGGGATTTTTCTGTGCTTCCTGGATTTGTGTCTTTCTCATAATAATATGCATTTAGAGAGAAGCCTGTTTACCGATGATGGCAGAGATGAAGAGAAAATATTAGTGGCGATTTATAAGTAAATATGAAATGATAATAAGGGGGTAGGAACATCATTCCTATCCCCTTAACCGATTCGCATGTACTTCCCTGCGAAGATACAGATTGTATTCGTAACCATCTCCCTGATACTCCTCGTACTTACGGGCAATGACTTCTGTAAAGCCCATGCTCTGATACATGTGAATGGCTCGGGCATTGTCATCCTCCACACCTACCGTCAGCTCTTTGTAGCCCTTTGCGGTCAAGACATTCACCACACTCCGAAGCAGATACTTCCCAATACCCAGACTTTGAAAATCCTCATGCACACGGAAGGCAAACAAGTACGCGCGTCTGTCCCGTATCGCTTCCTTCTCATCCTCGCTCTCGTACTTTACATGCAATTCACCAATGAGACGGTATTCTTGAAACAGACCGAATATCTCGACACGACCGGCCTCCATCTCCCGGGCATTCTCTGCCAGCATGGCATCTACATCATTGTAATCGTACAATCCTGTGAGCATCACCAGCTCCGTCACCCAGAGTGGACGAACCATATAATTTGTTACTCTATGCTTCATAAAGCTCCCTTTTCCTTTCCAATCCCTATGACACAAATGGGCTCTGCCTTGCCGCCTCCCATACTATGTATTGCCTCCCACAGAGTAGCATGAGGACCGTCACTGACAAAGACCGGACCGCCTTTTTCCGGCCAGTACTGCTTGTAGCAGTTATGTCCCCAAAAGCGACCTTCCTCGTCCTTGGAAATATTCACGGTATGAATGCGCCCGAAAATATCCTTCCCATTGTTATAAGCAGTCACAATAATAGTATCATATTGCTCTCCCAAAGCATTGATTTTCTTTTCTTTTCGACAACTAAGCTTCCGCACCCGGTAGCCCTGCTTGCGAAAGTACTTGTAGGCTGCCATAGGAGCCACCCCTAAACGTCCGGCCCAGACTGCCCCTTTTCGCTCAAACTGACCAATTAACTCTGCCAAATCCGCTCCGGTCAGTTCTCTTCCCAGAGCCACTAAGGCATTGTAAACCGCAAAAATCTCGCAGCCCCCATAAGCCATGGTAAAGGCACTGCCGAATCGTACATCCGCCCATTGCCTCTGGTTTTCAATAAAGGTGCCCGGCTTGAAAAAGCGTTTTGTCTGCGGCGTATCCACCTTTTCCACCAGGACTTCCTGATTATGTACTTTATTTGCTGCTGACTGCTTCTTGGATGTTCTGTGCAAAACACTCAACAGCCCCATAGCGCCTGCCACCAGACTATTGGGAACGTACTTGGGTACGAACCTCCCGAACCATGCTTTCCAGCTCTTTTTGTCCATGCCTTTCGCCACCTTTCGAATCATACTACTTATGTATTCCTATCCATCATAACATCAATTTCTCCCCCTGTCCATTTGCTCCCCGAAAAAGAATGGTAAACCACCCCTTTGTGTGCTATACTATAAAATAATCACCAATAGATGAGGAATAAATAGAACTATGACTAAGATAAAAACCTTTTTGAAATATGACCGGGTATTTTTACTGATACTCTTTATAGTGGGGATGTTAGCCACCTTTTCCTATGGTGTCTACTTTGACCAATCCTCGGAGCAGACCATTCTGTTCTCTAATCTGAAGGAATATCTGCTGCAGTTGGGTGCCGGAGATTCCCAGCTTGTAAAGGATATGGACGAGGCCGGCGTCATAGAGATTTCCCAAAGCATTGAAAAAGACCATGGCATCGCAGCTTACTACCCTGCCGCAATCGTCTGGTTTATCAACCAAAGTTCCGGTTACGCAGGCAGTGTTTTCTGGCATGTGTATACCTTCCTGTTGGTTTTCCTGGGAGTTGCATGCCTTTACTTTTTGAGTAAGGCACTTTTCCGGAGTGCGAAGGTAGCGTCCTTTACCACCTTGCTGTTTTTCCTGTCCCCCCGTATGTTTGCGGAAAGTCACTATAACAATAAGGACATGGTGCTGGTGTCCTTTGTGTTTACGCTTTTCTACTTGGGCTGGCGTGTCGCACAGGAAGCTTCCTGGAAGCATATCGTGCTCTTTGCAGTTGCAGGAGCCTTTGCCTTTAATGTGAAAATCATCGGAGCCTGGTACTTCGGTCTGATTGGACTGTATGCATTGCTATGCTTTATCTGCACGCAACGCTTCCACAAAGGCATCCTGCTCAAAGTTTGTACCTGTATCCTTTTGTGGCTGTTGACTTTCGTATTGATTACCCCTGCTACTTGGAGCGGACTCATAGAATATGTGCAATATGTGCTGGGCTTTACCTTGGACTTCGCACGTTGGAATGCCTATATTCTATACAATGGACAGCTGATACACAATGAAATCACCGGCATCCCCCACAAGTATTTGCCTACCCTGATTGTATACACCACCCCGATTTTGATTTTGGTATTACTAGCTGTAGGCGGCTGTTTCCTGCTTTATTATTTGTGGAAGAAACAGTTCCGTAACCTTTGGCAAAGAGAAGGGTATCTCTGCCTGATTGCTATGGCAGGATTTTTGCCCCTCTGCTTCGCAGTACTGGCTTCCACCTCCGTGTACAATGGCTGGCGACATTTTTACTTTGTGTACTGCTCCATCATCCTCTGTGCGGGTTATGGTGTGTACCGTTTGAACCAATGGTTGGGAAAAAAGCTGAATTCGACCATACGTATCAGTATAGGGGCAGTTTATGTAGGTATCCTGTCCATCACCCTTTTGCTCAACCATCCCTTCCAGAACTGTTATTATAATCTGCTGGCAGGAAAAGAGGTGCAGAACCGTTATGAAATGGATTACTGGAACTTGTCTATGTGGCAAGCCATGAATTTCGTAGCAAAGGACACTCCGGAAGGTAATATCACTGTCAGTGCTTACAACGCTGCCACCTCTGTGGGTATGGAAGAAAATCAAAAGGCTATGCCGAAAAAGGATGCCTCCCGCATCACTATCATAGAAGATTGGCTGGAGGCAGACTACATCATTGTGAACATGACCTATTCTAATATGTATAATGTAGGAGATTATGCGGATATTCAAAAAGATTATGAACTGGTGAAATCTTTTCAGTCCTACGGAAATACTGTTGCGGAAGTGTATAGGGCGAAGTAATGTTTGAATGAAAATATAATTTATGATGCAAAAAGAGGGGTCGGAAAATGGATATTTAACCTGTTTACTTGTCAGGTGGCATATCCATTTCCGGCACCTCTCTATATTCGTTTAACCTATTGTACAAAGTTTACCTCTGAGAACATATCCAATCTTCTCGTAACAGGCATTCGACGCAGTATAGTCTGCATCTGTATAAAGCATAGGGATATACCCCTCTTCCAACGCGAGTTTTGTCACTTGATAAACCAGGTTTTCTGCATAATGTTTCCTGCGAAATTCCGGACGTGTAAAAACAAGATTAATGGATGCCATACTTCCATTGGGCATAAACTTGCAGCTGGCAACATTTATTCCCTGCTCATTCCTCCAAAAGAACATATTACCGGTATCAATAAATGCTTCTGCATCCTTACGATAACCATTACGGTCCTTTTTATCAATTCCGATTTCATTATGAAACAAATCCATAAAATCTACCAATTCATCAATGTCTTCCGTACTGCATCGATGAAGCGAACCGTCAGCTGTTTGGGTGGGCATGATAGGTTTCTGACAATCATACGCAAACATATTGGTAGAAATGGAAAGACCTATCCCATCCTTTGCTGCTCTTTCTATGAAATATTCTGCCAACTCATATTTTAGGTTAAAGCGATACTTACCGTTCAACAAAGAATACTTTGTTGCAATCTGATAAACCATCTCCATTTCCTCTTCAGAGGCATCATCTGCGGTCCATATCCATACAGGAAACGGATTGCAGGTAAAACAAATGATTAACCTTTCGTGATCGGTCAAAAGGAGCTCACACTTTCCGCCGATGATACGGCGAAGCACAAAAAATGTATATTTATCACTCTCTAATAATTTAAAGTCTCTTTCATCCACGAAACTGTCCATACTTACCTCTCTCCCAGCACTGCCTCAATCTCTGCCAATTCCTCTGGTGTAAATTCCAGATTCTCGATGCAGGCTGCATTTTCTACAATCTGCTCCGGTCGGCTGGCTCCGATGAGAACCGTTGCTACCGCTTCATTATGAAGCACCCAGGAAAGTGCCAACTGTGACAGACTCTGTCCACGTCCGGCAGCAATATCGTTTAACTTGTTCAGCTTCGCTACCATCTTGTCATCCAACTCATTTCCTATCCAGGTTTCTCCCTTACCCACACGCGAGTCCTGAGGCACACCCTTCAGATATTTGCTGGTCAAAAAGCCCTGATACAAGGGTGAAAATACTGCCAGACCAATTCCTTTCTCTACTGCAAACTGATCCAAACCATCTCTTTCTATCCAACGATTTAACATAGCATACGAGGGCTGGTTCACGATAAAGGGGGTATGCAGTTCCTTGAAAATCTCCATGATTTCTGCAGTCTGTTGCTGATTATAATTGGAAATCCCTACATACAGTGCCTTCCCCTGCTTCACTGCCTGGTCCAGTGCCAGAGCTGTCTCCTCTAACGGTGTGTTGGGGTCAAACACATGATGATAGAAAATATCCACATAATCCAGCTTCATACGCTTCAGGCTCTGATCCAGGGATGCGGTCAAATACTTTCTGGAACCGTTTCTGTCACCATAAGGTCCCGGCCACATCTCATAACCGGCCTTGGTAGAAATACACATCTCATCACGATAATGACGCATTCCGTCCAAAATCCTGCCGAAATTTTCCTCCGCACTGCCATTGTAGGGATTGCCGTAATTATTCGCCAAATCAAAATGGGTAATACCCAGATTGAAGGCAGTATGCACCATCTGCTCCATATTGGCAAAGCATCCTTTGTGTCCGAAGTTCTGCCAGAACCCCAGAGAAACCGCCGGAAGCTTCAAGCCACTCTTGCCGCAGCGGTTGTAAATCATTTTGTCGTATCTGTTGTCGTTTGCAATAAACATGGTTGTTCCTCCTTTTTCTCACCATTCTAAACTTTATTCCCACAGTAACTCCACTTCCAGAGCATTCCTTCCCCTCTTCAAGGTCAGCTTTTGAGACATCTCGTTATACTCTATATCCAATATCATTCCGTACTCATCCAAGAAATCCTGCAGTAGCTCCTGCCGCAGCTTACCAGCCTCTATCCAGTCCCCTTCTCTATTCCTGCACACTCGAATGATTTCCTTATCCTCTGAAACATAGACAAATACATCCTTTGACAGAAAAGCCACCAATTGACGATGTTGAATTTCAAGAGAATCTGCAATCCACTCTACCTTCTCAAAGGTGCCGCTTTCCTCCCCATCCGGCAAGTGAAAAACCTTTAACAGTCCCAGTAACGCTCCTGTTACAAACACATCTTCCTCCGGACTAAAGGCTATCACTGCCACATTTTGATCATAATACCGCTCCTCCTTGTGGGGATAAGAATAAGTAAAAATAATTTCAAAGGTATTCATATCCATCACAAACACTTTCCGAAAATAAAGCGGTGTAAATAATTCCTGCCTACCATCCGCATCTTGTGGATCGTAATCTCCCCGCACCCGTATCGCCATGTACTTCCCCGAAGGACTGAAATCTACACGGGTATTCTCATTATAATAACAGCAAAAGTCAAGCTCCTTATAGGTATCATCCTCATAGGATACCTCCTCAAAAAGTCGCAGGTGCTTAATCACCCTTCGTTTCACTAAATCCACAAGAAAAACATACCCTACCCCATAAGTAATCACTAATATTTCCCTATTTGGCACAAAAGCGAAGCTTGGTACTACATTCCATTCATACCACAAATATTTATAATTCTCTCCAAACAGCTTCCATTCTAAAAGCACCTTTTCTGTTTCTGGGTAGACTACCTTAATGATACCGTCATCTGCACAATAAACAGCCTTTGTTTTATCCGTGTTTTCTGTGTAAAAGTACTTGTCCATGAATTATCCTCCCACTTACCTGTGAGTTATAGTCAATATATCACCTATCTACACTTTTTACAAGGAACTTCTCACGCATCCCCTCCCACAAAAGATAGTTGCCAAATCCTTCAAATCATTTTATAGTATTATTAAGTATATCTAACCGTGAAGGGAGGAAACCATGAAAGATAAAAAGAATATTATTATTGCTATTCTTTCTGTATTGGTTGTGGTACTCTTGGTGCTGCTTGCCTACAACTTAGGTCTAAATGCAGGACAGCGTAGTCCGCTGGCTACCAATACCAATCCAACTGCAGAAAGCAGTACATCACCACAGGAAACTCAGGAGGTCCAGCCTACAGAGGCACCTACTGCAGTGCCGGACAGTGTGGAAAATGCACAGGGCGGCTCTCAGGAAACACAACCTGCTGCTACAGAAAAGCCTGCCGAAAACACTCCTGCTCCAACAGAAAAGCCTGCCGATACCGAAAAACCGGCAACTACCGAGCAGCCCGTTACTACTGAAAAACCTTCTGCTACACAGCAGCCCAGCGGAGACAGCTCACAGGCAGCTCATACAGAAGGCATCATCTTAGAAATCAGTAATGATGATACCTGGGGCGAAAGTCCGAAGTATTATCGTATGAACATTTTAATGACCAACAACTCAGACAAGCCCATCAACGGTTGGGAAGCCCGCATCAATGTAGGCGAAGGTGCCGCCATGGACAGTGGCTGGCGTGGTGTTTTCAGTCTGGAGAATGGTACGCTGGTTATCAAGAATGAGGAGCACAATGCCAAAGTTCCTAAGGGCGGCTCCATCGACTTCGGTTTGATTATGTCCAATATCTCCGGTGACTTAAGCTACACCGTACAGGCATCTAAAGAAACCGCTACTGCAAACGGCTCACAAGGCAATGGAGATAGCGGCTATGCATTGGACGTTCCTGCACCTACCACTAATGACTGGCTCTATGTAAAAGGTAATAAAATCGTAGACAGCGAAGGGAAAGAGGTTTGGATCACCGGTGTCAACTGGTTCGGCTACAACACTGGTACCAACATCTTTGACGGTATTTGGAACTCTGACCTAAACACCTCGATTCAGGGTATTGCAGACCATGGCTTCAACCTGATACGAATTCCCATATCTGCAGAACTGCTTTTGCAATGGAAGAACGGCGAGTATCCTACCGCCAATTTTAATCGTGCCACCAATTATTATTTGGAGGATATGAACAGTCTGGAAATCTTTGATTATGTCATCGGTCAGTGCCGTGCCAACGGTCTGAAGATTATGATTGATATTCACTCTGCCAAGACCGATGCCTCAGGCCACAACTACAATATGTGGTACAAGGATAACATCACTACTGAAAAATTCCAAGAGGCCTTGGTGTGGATGGCAGAACGTTATGCCAACGATGACACCATTATTGCATACGACTTAAAGAACGAGCCTCATGGCAAGCCCAATGAAACGGACCGGGCCATTTGGAACGATTCAACGGACAAAAATAACTGGAAATACATAGCAGAGCAGACCGCTCTCATGATTTTGGAGAAAAACCCTAATGTACTGATTATGGTGGAAGGTACAGAAATTTATCCTATGGACATCCAATCCAACGGAGACTTCTCCTCCACCGACTCCAAGGATTACCACTTCAACTGGTGGGGTGGCAACCTGAGAGGTGTTGCTGACTATCCTATCGATTTGGGCAAGTATCAGAACAAGCTGGTATACTCCCCTCACGATTATGGTCCAACTGTTTACAAGCAGCCTTGGTTCTACGATGGCTATAACTTCGACAGTCTCTATGAAGACTGCTGGCGTGACAACTGGATGTACATTTATGAGGACGGTACGGCTCCTCTTCTCATCGGTGAGTGGGGTGGTTTCATGCGAGACCCTAACCTGACTTGGATGACCCATATGAGAACCTTGATTTCCCAGAATAAGCTTCATCACACCTTCTGGTGCTTCAATGCCAACTCCGGAGATACCGGCGGTCTGGTATTGGATGACTTCAAAACCTGGGATGAAGAAAAGTATGCTTTCGTAAAAGAAGTTCTATGGCAGGAAAACGGCAAGTTCGTAGGTCTGGACCACGATATTCCTCTGGGAACTGCCGGAAACGGCATCACTTTGAGCGAAGCCAAGGGATTGAAATAGATAATTTGTGCCTAGCAGGCACATGATAAAACCATAACCACTTTAACAACAAAGCGGCGGTGAACAGACATAAAAGTCTATTTGCCGCCGTTTTGTTAATGGTTATGGTTTTTTATGGATATCTCTGCACCGGCTGTTATTTTACTCCCACGGATATTGTGCCACTACCACTTCCTCAGAAAACCGTAACTCCTCCTCCGCATAAGGGTTCCCGAAGATACTCACCTTTTCCAGCTTCTTGCATTCATACAGCGGGGAAAAGTCCTGAATAGCATTGTATTGGAGGCTGCACTCCCGCAGCTCCTGAAACTGCGCCAAAAAGCGAATATCTGTCAACTCGCAACCATCCAGCTTCAAAACCTCTACCTGAGGATAATATTTTAAAAACTCCTCCAATGCAAGTGCCTCTCCGGTATTGACATCGAAGATTCTATTGTAAAATAACAGGATTTCCTTCACACTTTCGTTGACCCGCAGCTTCTCAGTATCCACAGCAAAGCTGCCGATAGATACCTTCTCCAAGGTTGGCAGGTTCCATATAGGCTCCATGCCCTGATAAAAGCTTCCGGACAAATATAATGTTTGCAAATTCTCCAGCTGTCCCAGCACAGCCACATCCACCACATTACCGTTTCCGAAATCCGACGGATTATCATCCGTATACAAATTTAACACCCTGAGAGTCGACAAACTGCCCAAAACCTCCATTGCGTCCTGAGAATCAATACAGACGTCCAGATTTTCTATCTTTTTCAAATGTACTAAATCCTCTGCCTCCACATATCCCCCCTGCAAAAACCGTAGTACCCGCAGGTTCGGCATATGTTGCAAAAAATCCACTTCCGGGTAGGTTTCCGCCTCTATGTGCAACTCTTCCAGCTGAGTCAGATTATGAAAAAAGTCGCAATCCTGCAGTTGTAGGTTTTCCACATAAAATACCTTTAAATTGGTTAAGTCTCCCAAAGCTTCCACATGGGAAAACTTTTCATTTCCACATTCTATCCATATTTTTTCCAGCTTGGTATTTTGCTGAAAAATCTGAAGATCCAATGGTTCGTCGCTATATTCCAGACTGGCATCTACATACACTTCCTTCAGATTGATGCATTCCTCCATATCATCCAGATACCCGATGTCGAAAAAGTTCCCTATGTGAAGCACCTCTATCTCAGCCAAATCCACGCTGTTTTTTACCTTCTCCAAGGACTCGTCCGTCCGCACATAGGTAATCCGAGCATCTTCCGCAAAGGTCATTTTGGACAAATCCACGGAATTGTAGGTATCCACACGGGTAATCCCCGGAAACATCGTGAAATCCGTAGGCGTATTTGCATTTGCACAGGTCCACTGCTTTATAGTCTCCTGAAAGGCTTCCTCACTATCACAGTCCTTGTAATCTGAGAAGCTGTAATGCAGCACATTAAAGCCCTCTCCCTCATTCAGGTAGTCATACTCTATATAACGAAGAGAGGCGAACTCCTGAGATGTAATCTCCTCATACTTCTTGCCGAAAATATCCTGACAAAAAATCCGCATCAGGTCTCCGTCCTCTTCCCGCGCAGGCTCATCCGGTTGCTCCACCAGCTCCGACTCCCTAGCGGGTACATTATACTCCCAAATCTCCTTTATGATGAGAATAGCAATGAGGAGAAACACTGCCAGTACAACAGCTATCCACTTCAACGCCTTCGCAGTCTGTGCATCCCCGTCTATATGACGAATATTCACATCCAGTATCAGTCGCCCTTCCGTCTCGTCAATCCGGTACCGCTGTCCACAATACCTGCACAAAGCATGCTTTTTATCCACTATAGTCAAAACCGCTCCACAGTTTTCGCACTCTAACTTCAATAATTGGGGACTGGTATTCTTCTTAGAAGTTTTGATTCTTTTTGTTTTCATATACTAATCCTCTAGTTCCACATAACCCTTAACCACCTTCACCTCCTCGGAAAAAGGCAGCTCCTCATAAGGATTGTCATATACATACACCTTTTCCAGCTTCTTGCAGGCATTCAAGGGGGAAAAGTCCACGATTTTGTTGGACTGTAAATTGCAAATCCTCAAGTTCGGATACTCTGTCAGGAAAGAAACATTGGTCAGCCCGCATTTTCGCAGATTCACATCCTCCACATTAGGAAAGAGCTTCAAAAAGTCTTTTTCCGAAATAGCCTCCCCGGTAGTCACATCCACCACACTGTTTCCTGCCAGGGATATGGTTTTTATTCTGTCATTCTGCTTCAATTGCCCAGAATCTACCTGATTTTTTCCCAATAGCAAACCTTCCAGCCGAGGATGATTATAAAGGAGTTCCACTCCGGTTACCGTACATCCGTATACGCTCAGCCGCTCCAAGTGTGCCAATTCTCCCAGGCAGGAAATGTCCACGGCTTCCTTACTCCAGCCATTCCCTTTGGTGTCCTCCAACTCCAAACTCAGACTTCTCAGCTTCGAACACTTCGAAAGTGCCTCCAAAGCCTGCGGTGTATCTATGGCAATATTCAAAACTTCTATCTTTGGAAGAGCTGCCACTTCCTGTGCTGACAGACAGCCCTTATTCGTACAAAATTCCTTCAGATTCGGAAGCTCCTCCAACATAGAGTAGCTCACTTCCTCCTCCATTTTCAAGTGCAACACTTCCAAATCCTTCAGATTTTTCCAAAAGTCATAGGCAATGCTATCCGGATAATTCAAGTACAGCCTCTTCAAATGCACCTGTTTTCCCAGTACTTCCGGATTCTCATAACCACCTACATCACTATCTATCCACAGAATCTCCAAATCCTTCCCCGCTAAAAGCCGCTCCATATCCAAGCTCTCACTGGTGAAGCCGCTCAGGTACAATTCCTTTAAGCTGGTATACTCCTCCAACCCTTCCATCTCCACATTACTGCTGTTGATTTCCAGATGAAGCACCTCCACCGTAGCCGGGTTCAGGGATTCCCGCACATACTGCAACGCATCATTGGTACATAGATAGGTAATTTCCGCCTCCTTGGAAAAGGTCATCACCGCTGTGAAATTATCGATACGGGTCAATCCTGTAAACATGGTAAAATCCATAGGCAAATGCATTTTCACACCACTCCAACACTGGATGGTCTTTTGAAATTCCTCCTCACTGGCACAGTCCTTGTAATCCACGAAGCTGTAATACAGCTCCGTAGCATCCTGTCTGGCATGAAATTCCCAGGATATATACCGAATGGAAGCAAGCTCCTCCTTGGTAATATCCTTGTACTTTTTGTCGAAGACCTCCTCGCAAAACAGCACCAGAACCTCATCATTGTCCACCCACTCTGCTTCACCCCGGGTGTTCATCAGCTCCGATTCTCTGGCCGGCACATTCCTGTCCCAAATCACCTTAATCATTCCTATAGCAATCACCAGAAAAATCAACAATACCACTATCAGGGTCTTCAGTGCCCGATGTCCCTGCACTCCATTGCCCCGATAAGTAATGTTCACATCCAAAGTCACCCGACCCTGTGCCTCGTCCAACAAGTATCTTTTTCCACAATACTTGCAAAAAGCGTGTCCCTTATCCACGATTTCCAACCCGGCTCCACAGCTTTCACACACCATCCACAAAGCCCGGGTATTTCTTCCTTCTTTCATTACAACCTCTCTAACCGCACACGTTCTCCGTACTTTTCCTGCAAAGTCTCCCAATCCGCTTCCTCTATATACCAGCCGGCGGTTCCTTCTATGGCCAGCTTCTTTAGATTAGGACATTGCAAAATACCCTCCAGGATCTCATAAACCTGCTCATGCTCTATAACCGGAAATTCCAGATACACCTCTTCCAGCCGCTCAAAGCCCTGCAAAAAAGTCGCTTCTGCCAGAACCGGTCTTTGCAGATACAGCCTTTTCACTCCCTGAATATCCTCCAAGAAGCCAAACTCTGCCAAATCCTTCTTTTCGGCAGCATACATGATGACTTCCTCCAGCGTTTCCGGATTCGCCTGCTGAAACAACTTGGGCTGACGATTTTGGGACAGACCATCGATACAAGTGATACTGCGTATCACATTCTCCTCAGGCAGCTCATAATCTCCCCAGACCCCTGTCAACAGCTCCAGCCTGGTCACTCCGCCGAAATAGCGTACATCCTGTGGCAAAAAACCACTGTAACCGTATGCATTCTTAATCAAACAACTCCTTGTTCCATTCGGAAATACCCCTTCTTCTGCAAAGGCAACCTGCTCTTTAAAGCTACCGGCCCCTTCCAAAAGAGCCGGCTCTTCAAAGCTGTAGGTAAACACATATCCATCCTGCCGCTCTATTCTCAGGTACTTCAGCTCTGCCAGGTCCTCCTCCGACAGCTCTGCCACCGGACACTGATAAGCCTCCAGCAGAAAGTCACGAAACACACCACTAAACCGACTGGCATTCTTCACCAACTGTGCGGTATATATCTGATAAATCAAAATGCCCAAGATCGCCAACACCAGTATGGCTCCCACCAGCATGGAAATCAGCTTGATAACCGGCACTTCCACTTTCCAGTGCTTCTGCAGGGGAGTCGCCTCATAAAAGCTGTTACCGCAGGCCGTACATACATATGTATTTTTTCCTGTCTTCTTAAGCTTGCCACCACATGACTGACACTCCATGTAACAAAACGCTCCTATCCAAAGCCGAGTGAAACACCCCTTCCATCAGGGACATTCCACCCGGCTTTCTTTTTTTGCTGTGTCCCAATTCGCTATAATAACTGCTCCCAGTATCCCTTGGTTGTAGTATTGCACTCTATTTCTGCCACCGCTTTCACCATGCTGTACAGCCCCACATCCAACTGAACCAAAGGTTTTCCCAAACTTTCCGTCCAGGCAATCATAGCTTTGGCCGCCATATTCCGCCAACGGGTAATGGGAGACTGTATGGACAGTGCTATCAGCTTCCTGCCCTTCAACGGATACTTATCCAAATACTGCACCACCATATCCAAGGGCAAAATTCCCTCGCCCAGATTTCCCAGACCTAAGGAATCACCCATTCTCTTGGGATAACGTCTGCCATCGATTTCCCTTTCACACCGTTCGAAAAATTCCTCCACGTAACGGTCCTGTTGGAACAAATAATAGGCATAGGTAAAGTACTTGGGAAAGTCCTCCTCCATCAGCTCAATCAAATCCCCTGACAAATCCATCCCGAACCGCTTCGCCACCTGAATACATTGATGAAACTTTTCCTTTTTATTCTCTGCTATGAGTACCTCCAAATCTACAGCCTCCAACAAAGCCTGTATTTCCACACACACCACAGCAGCATTCTCTATTTCACTATCCTCGAAGTAGTCCGCTATCCAGCACAAACGCACCACATCATCCATATTCATAGGATAACGCTTCAGCTCACGCAGATACGCACAAGTCATCTCTACCGGCTCCTCCACAATAGACATACCTGCACAAGGCCCTTCATCAATCAGACCCTCCATGATTTCACCTGCACCCTGCAGCTGCTCTCTGGTCAGATTCCCCTGTATCAGGCGTGCATGCAAATCACACTTCTGCACACAGACATACGCCAGATAAGCATTCAAGATAGAATTCTTGCAGCCATGACAGAGAATCCATTCCTTCTTCTCCTCTGTATCTGCTACCAATTCTTCCACCACATCGATTTTGCCCCAGCCCTTCAGCTGCTTAGCCATTTCAAAGTACAAATCCTGCTTTTTCTGCTGCGGCCAATCTGCCACATTCATGGTCACATAACTGGTAAATTCCTCGCAATAGCCCAGATTTTGAAATAAGTAGCACACCTGCTCATTGTCCGACAAATCAAACAACGCCAGCAAACTTAAGCCCAGCTTCACGGTCTCGCACTTGGTTCCCTCTCTGGCAAAATAGTAGCCCAGATTAGCCACTTTGCCGGCATGATACTCCTCCTGATGCTCCATAATGGCACTTAACAGAGGGGCTCTCTTTGCGGCTGTCTGAAAATCTGTTGCCACTTCCTCCTCAAACCGCTTCAATGCCTCTGCCACATCCAGCTGCAGGTACTCCTGTAGGATTGGTACGAAATCACTATCCTCTCCCTTTCCGGAAGAATGATGTCCCAGTATCCCTTCCATAGCTCCCGGTGCAAACCGCAGTTCATTTTCCTTATATTCTCGCTCCTCCGGCTCGAAATCCTCCGGCAGCTCACCGGTAGTACGAATAAGGGTTTCAATTCGCTCAAATATGCTCTTTTTTTCTTTGTATATGGTGTTCATTCTGAACTTCCCCCTTGATAGTCTTACTTCCTTGTCAGTTCTGTTTTTCGGCTTGCCAAAATGCGTCCTTGCTGATAGGATTTATCACAATCTCACCTTACCTACTCCACCTCCAGTGCCTTGCCGAACTGGGTTTCATACAGTTCCGTATATACACCGCCGGCCTTCACCAGCTCGCTATGTACACCACGCTCTATGATTACACCATCCTTCACTACCAGAATTTCGTCCGCAGCCAAAATAGTGGACAGACGATGCGCAATCAAAATACTGGTTCTGGAATGAATAATCGGGTCAATGGCTTCCTGAATCTTACTTTCGGAAATAGAATCCAACGATGCCGTTGCCTCATCGAAAATAAAAAGCACCGGATTCTTTAACAACACACGTGCGATGGAAATACGCTGCTTTTCACCACCGGACAGCTTCAGTCCGCGATTACCTACCACCGCATCCAATCCCTTCTCCTGATTCTGGATGAATTCATAAATATTTGCCTTCTTACAAGCTTCAATCAATTCCTCTTCCGTAGCATCCGGCTTGGCATACAGCAAATTTTCACGAATGGTTCCGTTGAACAGATATGTTTCCTGACTAACGATACCGATGTTCTCCCGCAAGAAACTCAAGTCCAACTTCCGCACATCTACTCCATCGAAAAGAACTTGACCCTTTACTACATCATACAGTCGCGGGATGAGATTAATAATCGTACTCTTACCGGAACCGGAAGGTCCTACAATAGCGATACTGTTGCCGCTCTTTAACTCAAAATTAACATCCTTCAAAATGGTTCTCTCTTCATTATAAGAAAACTCTACATGCTGAAATTCCACGTTACCATTAGCCTCTGCAGGTACAATAGCATTCGGTGCATTCTGAATTTCCACAGGCATATCATAATACTCAAAAATACGGGTAAACAATGCCATGGAACGAATCCACTCTACCTGAATATTCAACAGCGAATTTACCGGACCATACATCTTTCCCAGCAAAGCTACCAATACGGTAATATCACCCACGGAAAGGTCGGAATGATACTTCATCATCAAAATACCGCCCACCAGATAAAGAAGCATAGGTCCTACACTGGAAAAGGTATTAATAATTACCATAAACCACCGACCCGCCATGCTCTCCTTGATGTTCAAACGAATCATACGATGATTGGCTTCTCTATACTTTTCAAATTCCTGCTCTTCCTTACCAAAGAGCTTCACCAGCAGCTGTCCACTGACAGACAATGTCTCGTTTAGAATACCATTGATTTGGTCATTACAATCCTGTGCCTCACGGGTCAGTGTCCAACGGGTTTTCCCTGCCCATCTGGTAGGAATGGTAAAGAGCGGTATCACCGCAATACCTACCAGAGCCAGTATCCAGTTCTCTTGAAACATAATCACCACTGCACATCCTAAAGTGATTACATTAGACAGAATAGAAGTAAAAGTACTGGTAATCACCCGTTCCACCCCGGAAATATCACTGGTCATACGAGTGATAATGTCTCCCTGATTGTTAGAGGTAAAAAAGCTCTGAGACATTTTCTGCAAATGCCGATACATCTTGTTACGCATATCATATGTAATATGCTGTGCAATCCAATTATTCAAATAGCTTTCTGCCACACGTATCAGATTCGCCCCCAAGGTAACTCCCAGAGACGTTACGATAAGTATGATAAGCATTCTCATATCCTGCCCTATCAAACCCTCGTCAATAATACGTCCGGTCAAAACGGATGGCAACAAGCTAAACGCGGATGAAATCAGTATACATACCAGCACGATAGCCATCTGCTTCCAGTATGGTAATAAGTACGAAAAAATCCTTTTCAATAAAGGCAATGTTACTTTCGGCTTGTTCGCCTTTTCTTCTTCTGTTAAATAGCCCCTTCCCATAGGGCCTCCCATTGGTGGCATAATGTTTTCCCCTTTCGCGTTTTCATACTTTTTATCTCTTTAATATCCAAAAATAAAACCTTTTACATATACTATAATAATAAAGGGAAACTAATTTGTAAAGCAGTAAGACATAGGAAAAGGGCTGCCTTCTCGACAGCCCTATCATTCTTACTGAACTACTACTGCAGTACCGCTGGCAGTAACCATCAGCATACCGTTATCTGCCCCCAACACTTCATAATCAATATCCACACCTACTATGGCATTCGCCCCCATCTGGGCTGCTCTTTGGTGCATTTCCTGCATCGCCTGATTTCTGGCATTCACCAGTTCTTCCTCATAAGCACCGCTACGTCCTCCAAAAAAATTGGATATTCCTGCCGCAAAATCTCTCACTACATTTACGCCGGATATCACTTCTCCGAAGGCAATACCCTTGTACTCTACGATGTTATGTCCTTCCACGGAAGGTGTTGTTGTTATAATCATATCTCTCATCCTCCTCATAAGAAAACCAACTTCTTGATATCAGTATACATGCTTCAGCTTCCTGTATCCATACCAAAAAGTGCATCTTAAGAGAGGTTATCGTGCAAATTTCACCTACCACTCCGGTCCGGTAGCAAATCCGGCTTCCATGGTAAATGCCTCCCGAAATCCTGCCTCGTAGCAAATATGCTCCGAAGGTCCTGCCCACTGCCAACACATAGGAAAATTATGCTCCTTGCAATACTCCACCACAAAGCTTAACAGTTCACTGGCATATCCCTTACCCCTGTGTGTTTTCGCAGTGACAATATAGTCAAAACGTGTATTACCATGCTCTGACTGATGAATATCCGTATAGACCACTGCCTGACCGTCCAAATAACCTACAAACAAAAACGCTCCCTCTTGCAGGGCACGCTTGCGGGTCACATCCACTTCCCAAGGCTCCCCACTGGGGATTAAAATATCTGTTGCTACCCGCTCGTCCCAACCATTCACCACCTGAATGTCCAATCGTTTTGGGGCCTCTATCCTATTTTCTGCGGTCAAAAGCATTACCCGGTGATCAGCCTCCGGAGTATATGTATAGCCATGTGCTTTCAGGATTTCCTCCTGCTTTTTGAAGTAATCCTTTTCAAAAGGATGGTAAACAGATGCACGAACTCCCAGCTTCCTATAGAATGCTGCCATATCATCCAACACTGCTCCTAAATCTGCTATTCTCTCCGGATAAATACAGGCATGGTTCCCATCATAGGAGTCTGTATTGTCCTCCATATAAAAGAGGATACCGTATTCCTTTTCCACATAAGAGGCAAAACGCTTGGGAAAATCTATCTCTTCCTGCTTGATTCCTTGTATTAATTCATTGTTCACTTTATTCATCACTCACCCTTCTTTCCTAAAACCAGCCTTCTTGTCAACAAAACTTATCCTACACGACCTTATCGTTTCGGCAATGATTTCGCACCTTCTTCCTTTGCCATGGTAATCTCTCTCTTACCCACTAAAAATCATCAATCTCCCAAAAAGTAATGATAATGAGTAAAATCAATTTCTGAAAAAACTATTTCAGGATCTTTTTTAATCTTTTCAAGTGCCTCATCGTCATACTTGATTGTGATAATATCACTTTTATCTGTTCGATAAATATAACTCTTGCATCCTTGTTTCATTAACTCATCTACATGAGAAATCAAAAAAGCCATCATATATATTTTCTCTATACGCTTCTCACCAATCGGTGATTCGCCATATCGAATGCAATTGAAACAAATCATAGGAAGCATGCTGCCAATTCGCCCCCACTTTTTTGCGTATTGTAAGAGTTTTGTTTCATTTGCTTTCTCAAATTGATAGGATGGTTGTTTTGCATCATAAGTAAAAGTTTTTACAGATACCGCATATTGTTCATTTTCATCACTGGGGTTATCAGAATCAATTAGCACAAGATCTGCACCAACAGAATCAACATGATATCCTCGCATTTTATGATTTTTACCCAGATGCCAAAGTGCTAAATACTCGCCAAACGTTCCTTGCTGTTTGCTCCAATGCTCAGACGAAAGCTGCTGCTGAGTTATTTTCGGATTCAAGTTATACGAATTTGCAATTTGATGGTCATTCATTTCCATTTGAAACCATGTAACTCGTTCATCTTCGCATAAAGCATGAAGTGTAGCTTCATCCCTATCCCCAAAACGCAAGCTAAAACCAACATCAACATTTCCACTCTTATCTTCCTTTTCCTCATGTGTCCAAACATAGCTTGTTTTATCACGCATATCTTCTAAATCATCCAAACCTATTAAAAATAAGTATGCACTATTATTTCCACGAGTTTTGTTTTTTCGTTGAAATACTACAACAAAAGCCACCAATGGTTCCATATCCATATCATTCGCAAATTCTCGCAAATACTGTGCATCCTTATTTCGAAATAGCGTAAACGAACGGCTCTCCGGAAATACTTTATCTCCCTCCCATTTTTCATTCATTTTTCGTGTTTTAACAGAGATGGCATATCTCCTTTTTGTCTCTCTATCGATTGCCATGATATCTGCACCAACATAATCTACATATTCAACGTCCCAACCAAGATAATGATATAAGTGAAACATGGTCAATCTTTCTCCAAAATTCTGTGCAATTTTATTTACATTGTCTTTCTCTATATTGATCATCTTATAATCCATCCTCCCTACTCATCTACTTCATCAAAGGTTTTCTATATATAGCCGCTCCTAACACTCTAGCTTCGAACAATGACCATATAGCATTATTATACCACCTATCTGCCTGGCTGTCTCATGATTTCGATAGCTCTCCTTCTAATCCTCACTCGCTGTGACAGTTGAATTAAACTTGAAGCATATGCTATAATGAAAAAAACATTTCATGTGCCCTACATACAAAAGAAACGAGGTATCCCAATGAAAGAGAAGTTTTTCCCCTTAAGAATCGCTCTATATGTGTTTGTTTCATTACTGGTTTTGACTACCATCTGTGTGTTGGATGACGCATTCCACATATTGGATTGTATTACTCGTACTTTGAGCATTCTCTTTTCTGACATCTGTCCTAATATTCAGTTGATGATACCTGACAACTATAGCAGCTTTGATATACTACTGAGCCAGATTTCCAATACCTTTATCGTACTGTCCCTGACTGCCGTACTGTCTACCAATGTGGGCTATGTATATTGGATTGATATTAAGGACCACAAACTGGTAGAGCCTCTGTTTAGTTGTTTCATCGCCATTATGACTTACCTACTGACTGATTTGTGCTTCTCTGTAATCGTATACTTACTGAACAAGCCGGATAGCCTCTTTTTATCCTTCCTGGTGTCAATCATTTTACTGATTTGGCTTTCTTACAAAATGATTAGCGTATACTTCGGCAGAAACAGAATGAAACAAAAATTACTCCTTACCTATTTACAGGATAAATGGATCGTTGATTTAGCCGTACTGTGCAAAAACAATCCGGCTTCTATGGAAGCTTACCGCGATATTCTTCGCAGGGTATATCCCACCGACGAAATTCTTCAGAAATTTGACCGTTTCTGTACGCGTTGGTCCAAGCTTCCCAATGCAAAAAAGGAAAAAATGGCTGCACAAAGTAAAGACCGACTGCTTACTTACGAGAACGCTATTTACGAAAACACGATTCGTGCATTAAGCGAAAACAATAAACAGATTATGGATGAAAACATCCGACTGATTGCCCCCATGGACCGCAAAAAAACTGTTTTGCGCCTCCTTTCAGAAATTGATACACAGAATCCCGGTTATGCGGCAGACTTGCTTTATTCCTTGTACGCTACCGGAAACTACAGTCCCAACACAGAGGATTTAACTATTTATGCCCAAACACTAACGGAACGCCTGCTTCATGAAAAAACAGATTCGGAAAGTCTGTTCCACATGGCTATGCTTTTAGGTTCCCTGAGCAATAAAAACAATTTCATGAAGGAACTGAATACCCTGTGTAAAGAAGCTGCTCAATACAGTGAAGACGAACTGGAAAAACAAATCCGCTCGGGAATTATACCACTGTATAACCAACACCTTAATCTTGGATGCTATAAATTCATAGATAAGCTGTACCATGCTTATGTACAAAAGGATAGTATTACGTTTCACTATTACCTGAATTTGATTGAATGGATTCGAAGCAAGCTGGAGCAAACCATTAATACCACAAGCTCCGCCCTGCGCACCAAAACATCTGCCTTTCAGCTTGCTATCCGTACCGTGGATTTTTTGAATGAAAATGAATCTGCTCTTATTAACAAAATACTGTCGGACAAAAACTGCGATACTTTTTTGACGGAGCTTGATAAAAAGCTCCTGACTGAAAAAATAGTGTTCATGAACATTTATATTCTGGTGAACGTGGAGCCTTCTTCAGAAAACTCTACCGAAAGCATTGCCGAAAAACAAAACAACTATGAAATCCTAAAGAGCGTCCTTGGGGAGCGAAACCCCGCTACTCAAAAAGCCAAAAGCCGCTTGGCAATAGCATACAATTCCTGTAATGACTATGTATCTACCTTGAAACTGTTAGGAAATGACAACAGCACTGCCAACCTTCCTGCCGAAAATGATATGGAAGCAATGCTTGCAAGTGTGATAAAGGCTTATGCTTTGATTCAAAGCGGGTATCAAAGAAAGGCATTATCCATTGTAGAAGAAATATATGCGAAGCTGGATATTTCTACTATGGATGTAACCGGGGATACTGAAAACCTACTGTTAAAAAATATCAGTGATGTGTTCTTTTTTGCCAAGAAATATGAAATTTGTTATAAAATAGATAAACATATATATGATATTCTAATCAAAAAAGACCCGAATAAAGAAGAAGAACCAACGTTGGATGCTTTTTTCCGTTATGTTACTACTTATTCCTCCCTGAATAGTTTCATAGCCGGATTACCTTCCTATGAACAACCTTCAGACTTTGTTTCAAAAGAAACGGAAATCTTGCTTTTGAAACAAGAGGCATACGAAAAATACTGCAACAAATTAGGCGAAGAAAATCCTAAAACTCTAAAAGCCAGAGGAAATTGGTTTATCTCCCGTAAGAAACACCTTTCTAAGGAGAAAGTACTGGCTGAGTACAATACACTTTACGAGCTTCGCAAAAAGGTGTTGGGAGCAACTCATCCCTCCACCCTATACCTCCTTAGTGCACGCTGCGATTTCTTGTCTTCTCAGGATACTTATGACAGTTCAAGCATCCTAAATGACAGAAAGCAGATTTATCAGAGTTATCGCAACCGCTTTGGTGAAAAGAACCCTGACACCCTGTTTGCTCTGTTAGATTTAAGTTTGGAATACGAAAAACAGGGGAATCACAAAACCTCTGATGAATTACTTGAAACGCTCACCGGAATACTTCAACAATTGGCAGATAGGAATAACCATACCATTTTGTCAGTAATGCGTGAGACTGCTAGCATTTATAAGAAACGGAAAAATTACGAAACCGCTTTGAATCTATATCAGGAGATTTATTCCAGACAGATGGATTTAAAGGGTGAGGATGACCGCGACACTATCGATATCCTGAATCATATTTCTGAAATATACACTGCTTTGGGAAGAAAAGACGAAGTAATCAAGTGCAACATAAATATCTACCAGAAGTACATTAGTACATACTTCAAACTGTACCGGACCGCCCGAAATAACGGCAAGTATGAGGATGCTGCGCGATATCGTAATCTGTCCGCATTGTACCGGGTAAAGAAGTATACCGTGGAAAACAATATCTCTTCGGAAAAAGGGCATCAGGTTATTCAGGATTTCTTTCAGAAACGGATTGACCCTGAGGCACCATTGAATCCTGAATTACTGAGGGATTACATTGATTTTGGAGTTTATTTTCTTTGTGAAGAAAAACTTTCTGAAGCAAAAGAATACTTGAGAAAAGCCTATCAATACTGTCAAAGCATGCCGGAACAAGAGGAGGAAGAGTTGTCATTCCTGCGTTCCAGACTGGAATACATTGATGAGCAGGAAACAGATGCCTTCTCCGATGAAGAAATAGATGCCCTGTTTCAACAATTGGAAGAACAACTGGCTTCCGAAGAATAGCACATCATTATCACTGATTCTGCCATGGCTAAAGTCATGGCAGAATTTACTTTCTTAATTCCAAAAGCGCCTCACGACTTCCTGTTATGTAAGCATCATCCGGCACTAAATAAAACCTGTCCCTGCCAAATCTATCTCTGTTAAACTCCAACAGCAGATACCCTTTATACTCATAGATTTCTACCTTTTGGATGTCCTTCATTTCCTTGCCATCTTTGTAAAATATTCCCTCTGACAAGAGAAAATCTTGCTTCTTCTTTTGTCCCTGTAGAAAAACCTCTTCATGGTATTTTTCAAACCAGAAGACCATCCTTGAGAACAGAAGCATCATACCGGGAAAAATCCAGACAATAAGTAATATCCAAGGCTCTGTAAGGATTGCAACCAACGATAACAAAACTGCGGGGATAGCAGATAACCGAAAAGCCTTCATTAAGTTTTTATGATTATTTACCGCAATAGCTTTGCCATTATTATAACCTGTAAAATGAAGCATGGTACTACTCTTTCCACCATTCCTCCGGTATTTCCTCCCTGTCAATAATACAGGTTTCTTCTATGGCAAATAGCTTCTTGCAAACCTCAAACAGCTTCCCGGCATCGCACAGGATACAGTCCGCATCGCCGAACTTTACTTGTCTGGCAGCACCTAAGTCATAAAAAGCCTGCTTCATCTTATCAAAATAATCAGAAAAACTTCCTGTTCTTAATACACTATTATAATGACGATACATCTCTACCGCCTTCCGGCTGCCATCCGGCATCACAATATGCATCAAAGTGGGTTCCTCCGTAAGACGGTCCTTCACTCCTAATGCTTCATCCACACTATGAATAAAGGTATTTCTTCCATGGGTAACCCCTAACAGCAATATCTTTGCATTTACCTCCCGCAGTCGGTCCCAACAACCTCCCGGCGGGCAAGGTGTAGTGGCATTCTCTTCGCCTTTTATGTAATCTGTGGCAGCCTTGCCATAGGCTGCGATACTGTGGGTAGGATGCAAGGAGCGAACCACTCCTTTTCGCTTTCGAAACACATTGGGAAGAATTCCTACACAGGCCGGTTCTGTAGCCGGATCAAAGATATTATATTCCTGATTCATCTGTGCCCAGGTATGGGTTGGCATCATAAATAACCCCTCCTGAAAATACTCCATAAAGGCATCTACTACCGTATCTGCACCACCATCCACTTCCCCAATAGCCTTCATGGAAGAATGCACCATGATTGCCTCCTCACCGGACAGCCCCATCTTATTCAAATCGTTCTTTAATGCTTCCTTTGTATACATACCTACTCCTTTACTGCCGCTTGATTTTCCTTTTGCGTACATTATACCATCCTTTTGTGAAAGATGTCTTGTTTTTTGGGAATCTTCTTCGGTATCTTTCTGCGAAAGGATTCTATGTGCTTTTTGAACTGAAAGTTTATTGACTCTTACGGAAAGGTTTCTTATACTTTTTATATAGGAAAGGAGGAACTACTATGTCTTATCAACATAACTGCAACACTTGTACCACACGTTGTGACGGAACAAGCCTGATGAATTATCAGTTTGCCAATGATGTAGAATATTCCGAATATTTCGAACGCCTTCTCATACAACAAATCAAGGATTATGGTCTCTACGCTAAGAAAACAGATAAAGACGGTTATCCTGATGTAGAAGTGTATGAATTCGAGGGCGGCCCTATCCGTTGCTACATTGAGGTGAAAGCACAAAGACGCTCTTTTATGGCTGTCACCCGCCTGCTGCCGAACAGCAACTTAACTCCCTCCGAGACCATGGCTCTGAATCAGTCTGACCTGGTTCGCTACTTCCAAATCGCTCGTAAAGAACCGGTACCTGTATATGTCTTATGGGTACTAAGCGAACGCCCTTGTATCGTTCCCAACGGTCAGACACGCTATTATTACCAACGCAGTACCGTACTGGAAGGCATCTATAACCGTTATCAGGATGCCCGCCGTTTTCGTAGAAAAAGCGGCAAGGGGGATATGGTTAACGGCCAGCACAAAGGAGTAGTGGTTAATTATCACTTTAGCCTAAATGAACTTATGCCTTTTGATGTAAAAGATATTTAAAAAAGGTCAGTCCATCGTATGTGGGCTGACCTCTTTTTGCATCTCTATTCATCCGGATATCGCTTCATAATCTGTATAAATTTCTCAAAGTTCTCGGCAAAAGCATCAACTACCTTGGGGTCAAATTGCTTCCCTTTTTGAGACACAATTTCTTCGTATGCTTCCTCCGGTGTCCATGGATTTTTGTATGCTCTGCGACTAACCAATGCATCGAAAACATCCGCCAATGCCACACATCTGGCATAGGGAGCAATTTCTTCTCCCATAATACCCATATAGCCTGTTCCGTCCCATTTTTCATGATGTTGATAAGCAATATCAGTTGATATATGGAACAATTCGCCCGGTGAAGTTTCCAGCATCTGCTTTCCAAAAAGAATATGTTTTTTTACTATGTCGAACTCCTCTTTTGTCAATTTTCCGGGCTTTTCCAAAATCTCTTCCGGAACCATAATCTTTCCGACATCATGCATCATAGCCGCCAGACTGATTTTCCAACTATCTTCCTCTCCATAGCCCAAACTCCTACACAAAACTTCTGTATATTCTGCAACCCTTCGTACATGCTGTCCCGTATTTTCAGACTTGTTTTCTATAATCTGAGATAACGCTAATATAAGATTTTCCTGGTCTTCATATAACTCTCTATTCTTACTTGCTAATGTATGAACCAAGTTCTCTATTCTGACAGAAATAAAATAACACAATACCACAACACCCAAAAACTCAATACTTCTGGGAACTATACCATACAAAATCGTACCTTTCAAGGTTACCAAAGGTTCGTCCGGTACCACCTTCAGATATAACGCAAATAAATGTGACAGAACAATCATAGGGACACTGAGAACAGCTGTATAAATCACATATTTTCGCTCATTGTACAAACAGGACATAATCATCGGAAATACCAGCATAATAATCGTATGATAAGAAAGCGTAGCATACTGCAACCCGGATTGAATAACCATAAGTAGCAATATAAAATACCGTATTCGCAAAGAACGCAACTTCAAAATATCATAAAAAAATGTAGGCAAGAAGAAGTTCACCACGGAAATAACTACTGTTACATATAATGGTATCGGAGCAATCTTAAAAATCCCGAAAAGATTTAATGCTGCAACCAATAACATAAAAACTATCATCAATCGACAAACAAAAGCTAACCTTTTATCTGCATTGAGCCTATACTCATTGATAATTTTTTCAGAAAAATTCATATAGCACCTCCCATGGTCTGTTGCAATATAAATTATACATATTTTAACATACTTTGGAAAATATGGATACTATATTCTCTTCTTTTGTATTTTTGAAAAACTATCGTTGCCCCCTGCTACTCTGCATAAAACTCCTCAAAGGTATCCAAACAGAAACAACCCAGCGGATACCCGAAAACAGCTCCGCAATCTATGGCGATATGATTGTTGCCTCTCCAAATTTTCCCCTTTGAAGCCTCTTCAATATAACCGGTAGGAGTATGCCCCGTGACTACATATTTGTCATCAAAATACACTTCCTCATAATCCGGCTCACCCCAAAGGTAATCTTCTGCACCCCATTCCTCATAATCGCAAATCCTGTCCACCTCCGGAACCGTATGTGCCAATAGGAAGCTGTTTCCATTCACTTCCAGTTCCTTCGTCAACCTTGTATTCTTCAGTACCTCCAGGGCTGTTATCCGATCCTCCTCTGATAAGGTCAGAAACTCTGTCAAGGTGCTTTGACCACCATCCCCCATCCACATGCGATATAGGTCCAACAGTTCCTCACTGCACCCCTGTTCCTCCATAAGATATAGCTTGGTCAGCAAAATACCTGCCAGCCGGTCGTGATTTCCCTGCAACAAAACCACATTGTCACGTGCAGCTATGTCCAACAGAACCTGCATTCCATGAGGACCTCTGTCTACCACATCCCCCAGTATATAGAGAGTATCCGTCTCTGAAAAAGCAATCTTTTCCAACATTTCTTGATACTTGTCATAGCAACCATGAATATCCGACATTACATAAATCATCCGGCTCTCACTCCTCTTCTCCTGCGAATTCTTCTACAAATTTCTCACTTTGTTCATATTCCTCCAGCAGATTTCTCAATGCTTCTATTTTACCATATTTTGAAAATTTATCCTCTGTATTTACATACACAATCTCTAAAAAGGGGACCAAATAGTCATAGTTCCCTGCGATTTCTCCTTTTTCCACCAAACGAATGATTATGGCAAGGATTTTCTGAGTTGCCTCCAAGATATCCGCCGCACGTACCGGTCCCATATTCACCATGTCCTCTGCCACCATTTGCCCTAACCGCTCCGACAAATTTGCAAAAATACAACTTCTGGCCGCACCACTCATCCCCTTCATTGCCAGTGAAAGTGTGGTATTTTCTATTTCACGCAGTGCCCTCTGCAAGTCCTTGCCGGAAATATCACAAAGCACATAATCCAACAGCTTCAACACATAATAGCCCTGATCCATTGGATTCCATAATCTCTTCCCTTTGCATAAGCTTTCAATCAAATTCTCCTGCTTCGCATTTTCTTCTTCTATATATTTCTGCTCCTGCATCCGGGAATACTCCTTATACATATCCGGTGAAAGCATAGTTTTCAGCTTTTCTTCCAAAACCCGGGGATTTATTCCTGCCTGAATGGACAATGCACCTTCCAGATACAACAAATGGCGAAGTGCATCAAAATCTGTATACAAACCCACATAGTATCTGGTCCAGCCAATTCCCAGAATGGTCTCCGGATCATTTCCATCCAAAACAAGCACCACCATCTGTTTCAGGGGTTCCTCCTCTGCGGAACCCTTCACCAAAGCCTCCTCCAGTGCCAACAGTCCTTCCGCTCTGGCTATTCTCGCCAAGCTCATCACTCTACCCATTGCTTCCCACAACGGAGCCTTTTGCTCTTGCAGCAGAGTGCTTTCCATAACAGCACTCCGTTCCTTCATCTCTCTATGTACTTTTCTCAGCTCTTCCAAGTTCCCCATCAACATATATTTTTCCTCCTTCAAATGCTTCTACTGTAATTCCACAGCCTTACTCACTTACAGCCAAGTTTCCCTTGGCTGTAAGATTTTATAAAAGTCACAAAATATACCAACACCGCTTCCCTTACCACTCCAGTAACAATAGATTATGTTCTCCCAGTCTAACTCCATCCCCGGAAACAAATCCTGAATAGCCGGTACCACGATTTTTTCAGCCAGCTGGGCAAAATCTTTATGCCACCCTTTGGATCTTCTGGAAACCTCTCCCAGGAAAACGCGGCAATTCTCCGCATGAGTAGAAAGGGAACGTGCCGGATAGTCCGTATGCACCTCTTCCATTGAAAAATACAAGTAATACCCTCTCTTCACCTCGCTGTAATCGTAATAGGAATATCTTTTGCCCTTGTCATACGCCACCCACATTCTGAGCACGTTTAACTTATCTTGGTTCAAAACCGGTACACTTACTAAGTAATCAAAACCGTCTTTGTCTTTAAATTCAATATTCTGCATACACGAGTCCTCCTTTTGATTGACCATTTCCATAACAGTGACTATTCAGTTGTCAAGGTGCGCTGTAATTTATGTATAGATAATAACACTTATAAATGACAACTTTTGTCATCCACCAAAAGGTATCAGACAAAAGCTAAAATACACAATAAAAAAGGCAGTCGGTAAATTACCAACCACCTTTTGCAGTTACTGCTTATCTATCTTTTCTTCGCTACTCACTTTTCGGCACCTTCTTATTCATCAGCGAATTATGGTAACGAACTAAATCTGAAACAGAAAGATATACTTTCTCTTCACTTTTTCTCCTTGGTTCAGATTTATAAAACTTTACAATCCGCGTATCATCATATACATCTGCCACATAATCCGGCAGCATATTAGTCAAAAAATATGCGATGGCATTTTGTGCCTCTGTTTGAAAAATACGCATTCCCTTTTCGCCGGAATGCCCCTCCGGAGATTCATATTTACATTCCAAAAAGGCTAAGTGTCGTACATCACTGCCATCCACATATACTATAGCAATGTCCGGTGTAGAATTCATCAATGCTTTCAACATTGTATTTATCTTTTTACCAAAGTTTACCTTTTCCTCTCCGTTAGGAAGTCCTACGTACATTCCCAAATGATGCATGACATAGGTTTCCTCCTGCAGTTCCTTCAGCGGCTTGCGTTCCTCATTACTGCATGACCACTCTCGAAATTGCAACCTGCTAATCTCAGGTATTTCCTTTACATATTCCAACAAATATTGATTGAAACGTTGCTCCCACTCTTTCTGCTTTTTGTCCCAAAAGAATAAATCCCGCATAAAAGTAGCCTCATAGTAAACCTCTTCTATTTCTACACTCTCCGTTCCGAATAGTTGCTTACGAATTTCCTCATGACCGGCATCTTCACCCTTTTTCATGGAACACAAATAATTATAGAGAAACAAGGCATACTGGCGCTCTTCTCTACAAATAGGGTCCTGTTCATCTATATATCTGTCCAGCAGATTCATATTTTTATCCTTATTGTCCCCCATCCCAACAAATCCTTTCTTTGTACTCCTCTTTGATAGGTAGTTTGAGAAATTCCTCTGCCTTTCCTGTATGCATGGGATAAATCCGCTTCCCGGGCTTCACAGTCTCTATGATTTTAGCAATAGTATCCGGTGTAGCATGTCCACTGGTATGGAGAGAAACAAACTGCGGGCTCTCTTTGTAAGGTGCAAAAAACTCTGCCCACTCCTTATTGTAGGCACCCTTTGTTTCGTCCAGATAGCCCTCCCACATAGAATAAATCACCAGCGGGTTCAAATCTGCAAACCGTTCTATCCACTCTGCATATTGTGCCTGCGGTTTAATAATACACAGAAATCCCTTTTCCCGCATGATTTTTTCCTGAGTCTTAGGTTCTTTCCAGTATTTGTGTGAAAATACCCTGTCCAATTCCACCAGATACGTATTATCAAATAGGTATAAATCCGTATAGGCCCCTGCCATTTTCGTAAAGGTTTCCAATTGTCCCAGCAAATATTTGCTGTAACAGTAAGTATACATATCTTTTTTCGAAGCCGCCTCATGAAAGGATGCCAGTGTATCCAGATTCGTAGAAGAACACACTAAGAAAGCATATTTATTTTCTGAAAACCGATTTACAGCCTCCTCTTGCAACTGTATTTCCTTCCTGACCTCTTCTCCCAGACGCTCCATCATCGTTCCTTCGATGATTAGAGTATCAATATGCCCCCCGGCCTTTGGAAGTACCAGTGACTCAATGAGCCCCACCATCTTTCCTCCACGATAACCATGCTCTCTGAAATCCCCGGTGTGCAATATATTGTCACCGGGCGTTTTCACCAAAAACATATAAGCGTCATATGCCGAATGGTCCACCAGGTAAGGAGTCACTTCGATATCACCGATTTTCTTACAGGGATGACCTGCCATAAACACATGAACCCGCTCCTTATCATTCAGAAGCTCTATATATCTTTGCTGTTCTTCCCGTAGCTCCTCCACATGAGAAAGTGCAGTATGGATATTAAGCATAATCTGCCTGGTAGCACGTCCCATATATAAGGGAATATGGCTGGGAATTTCCAGTATCCGACCTACATGATCCCCATGATAGTGCGTAAAGAACACTGCATCCACCCTATCCTTTTCCCAGTCAAACTCCTCCTGTTTAGCTGTAGCACCCGGCAGCGACTGCCCGTAGTCAATCATTATCCTTGCATTCCCCGTAGAAATCACCGTATAGTTTCCACCAATCTGATTGGCATTATAAATCTTTATCTCTGCCATCGTACCAACCCTTCTTTAGTCCTCATACAGAGCCATCATACTACGTACCTTCTCCTTCATTTCCTCACGTAATGAAGCAGGACGAATCACCTCTACCATATCTCCCAAACTCAAAAGCCACATCAGGATACCCTTGCCGTATACCTCAGCCTCCACCAGTTGTACTCCATTTGCTACTGAGAGAATTCTTGCTGTGGGTAATCTGTCCAAAATCGCTTCTGAATTACCTCCGGTGTACCGAAACTGTATCTTCATCAGCTTCCCCTGGAACATAAACTGAATCCTCTTACGAAAAACACCTTCCTCGAAACGATTCGCATAGTCCACCCTGAATTTCTCACCAATCTCCCTATACTCCAGAATACGATCAATTCTGTAAACTGCTGGATAAGAATACTTTTTCTCATAAGTATTGCCTTCCTTTTCCACGATATTGGCAATCAGATAGAAATAATATTCCGAAAAGACAATTGCCAAAGGCTGCACCACTCCGGAAACCACGGTTCCCTCATCACCACCGCGTCGATAACTGATGGCAAGCAACTTCTGCTCTTTGACCTCTTCTCCAATGGCCCACAATTTATCCTTGATGGCAGAATTATTTCGTAAGGCAACATAATGAAACTTTTCATTGGCAATCAAATCCGACACCAGCTTCCGGTTCTTTTCCGGCACACAACCATCTATCAGCTTGTCTAAGATATCATTCATTTCTTCTTTGGTAAATGCACGACTTTCCAACAAAATCTTACTTATTGCCAAAAGCTCGCTATTGCTCATGGCTGAACCCTTTCCTCCAACCATGACAAAACCCTTCTGCTCCCGACTGTACTGAACTGTTCTGCATTCCCCCGGGGAAGTCACTACCCTATCTGCCAGATATTTCCGGATTTCGTCAATATCACGTTGGATAGAACGTTCATCTACATGAAACTTTTCCGCTTCTTCTTTTTTGCTTATTACATGCCCCTCGCACAAATGAACATAAATATCCAATATACGCGGCGCCTTGTCTGTTTTGTCACTCATGCCGGAGCATCTCCTCTTCCCTTCTCACGGTTTCTACCTCAAATTCCGCTCTATCCTCTCCAAAATCTCTTCCTTCTTCAGTCGGTCTTCCTCCTTCATGGAAATCTCGAAGTCGCAGACCCGGTTTTCCCGCTGATATACCCAGCTGTCATTGGCACTGTCAAATGCCAGCGCCGGCGTTATTTTCAGGGAATAATCAATCACTGTTATTTCATATTTCCTCAGCTTTCCCTTTTCATAATCCACATCCATACTAAGCAGACTGTCGATTTCTTCCATTACCTGTGCCGCAATGTCGATGTCTTCCAGAGCATCGACCCTCAGAACGATATCGTACTGATAATACTTCGCTTCCATGCCGTTCTGTCCTGCCAGCTTTTCAATATCTTCTTCATAATATTCCACCACAGACTCCCAATAATCATCGATTACCGCCTTACGAAAGAGTGGTCCATCCGCCCCATCCATGCTGAGTACGGCATCCGCCAGTGCCCGCACAGAAAAAGATATCCCCCGCGGATCCTCATAAATATACTCATGGTCTCCTTCTTTACGGATAAAGGTGAAATCCTCCCCAAACACATCCTTCACGTAATCCGCTATCTGCTCATCTGTGTAATACTCCCGTGTGGTAGAAAAAGAACTGAAATAGGCGATTATACGCACCAAACCAACGATACAAAGAAGTATCACTATTAATAAAATGCATTTCTTCTCATATTTATTTGAAGACTTGTTTGCCTTCTCTTCAACCTGCCCTAAACGCTCCACTTCTCCTCCCGGATTCTTGAATACCTCTGCCAAATCCACATACGCCTCCTGATAGTCCGGATGATAATGTGTAAGCGGCTTTCCCTCTACAGTATAAGCCAGATATACCTCACCCCGAGGGGAATCATCGTGGACAGTAATCACATAACCTTCCTCCAGGCTGATACAAAATATATCCTTTTCCAACTGTTGCATCCTATGATCACTGTCCAATGACAGAAGTTGTTCATATAAGCTTTCATAGGTTTAAATTGTCTTTTCCATTCACATTCTTGCTCCTATGTCGGTCGCCCATCCGATAAGCAAGCCGATTATAATCGCACCAATCCAACCTGCTTTATAATAACCAAAGCCTATACCTATTAGGCATAGTATAGCCTTCACTTCCCGACGTGCTGACGCATTGGAGAGTATTTTCGCTCCTATCATAACAATAACATACGCAATCAGCCAGCTGAAACCGCCGAACAAAAAGCAAGCCACTGCACCAAGCAATATCCACCACTTATTTTTGCCCATTTACTTATCCTCCTGGTTCTTTTTACATATTAATCCACTGTATAAACGCTGTCTTATCCGAGCTGTTATAGCCGGCATTTCGATAGAAATTCAATGTGCTTTCTTTCTTCGAACCGGTAAGCAGCATCATCTTATAGCAATGATTTTCTTCTGCAATCTGCCTTGCAAAATGCAGGCACGCTGTTGCATACCCCTTCCTGCGATACTCCCCGTGGGTTACCACATTCTCTACAAAAGCGTAGGGACGGACATTTCTCGTAAGATTGGGGATAATCACGCATACACAGGATGCCACAATTTTACCAGCCACCTCACAAACAATCAGATGATGATTGGTATCCTCAATAATGCTGTCCCATGTATTTCGTAAATGCTCCGAATCCTCCGGAATACTATCCTCATGAAGGTACAAGTACAACTGCAATATTTCCTCTAAATCATTTTTATTTGCTTCTCTAAGTATCATTTCTATTTTACCTCTACCATAATTTGATGTCCACAAGTATTTCCTGTTCATCAGAATGTGTACATCAGTAAATGTCTCCAACAGTACCCATTAATCTACGACATGATTAATCCGCAGAATACGACCCTCCATATCGTATCTCACTTCTATCTTTTCTCCATTCTTTAAAAGTCCCTCTGAATATGCTGCTGTCATTCCGTCAATTCATCCGGTCACAGACCTATGGGTCATTGTCTCTTTAAAAAACTTCCCATCAATTTCTATGGTAATATTCGTACCAATGGTCATTCCTATTGACTTGGCTTCCTTTCCAAAAGTTAGTATTCCGTACTTAGCCTCTGTATCACGTATAACGTGCGATAAATGCTCGCTATTCTCAACAGAAGAATTGAAAGGGATTACCTTTTCCCTACATTCCCCGTCTGCGGCATTCCGGTGCCATATACATCTTCACGGCATAGTTTGCTTTCTGCTCATTATAACGTCCGTAGAATTATCATTCGTCTGTTTTGTGTTGATTAATGAAGTATATTTACCAGACCAAAAACAAATGGTATCATAAATGCCGCCGCAAATATGAAAAAAAACAATAAATCCTTCCATTCACCGGAAGTTCTATACTGAAATGGATTTCGAGGATTAATGAAAAATTTATCCTTCAAATCACCAACTGCCGGAACATTGATATTAGACCATGTCTTTGGACATAAAACATATCCTAAACCATCGTATTTTATGTAATAAAACGGTCTGTACACAGTTGTTTTATTTCCACTATTACCGGATCTTTTAGAATATACTGCCACACAAGCAGCATTGATTTTGTAATTACAAACAATATACTTTTTAATTATGGGCAACATAGCCCCAACAAACACAACTATGGAAATTGCTGCAAAAAAAGATATCCCTGTAACATACCCAACGAGTGATTCTTGTTTTACATCAATATCGTTTATGGATAATAAACAAAATGTAGCACATAAACACAATATCCATAAAACGAAAAAGATTACAAACGAGAATATGTTTGTTCTTTTCTTTTCACATATACTTTTATTATTAACACAAAATGATTGACCGAAATCATCAAATCTGGACATTTGGTTAGAAACTAAAAAACAATCTACATTACCATAATCAATACTGTCTCCACCATTATAAATATCTTCCCTTAATTTATTTTTTTTCATGGCAATGGATATGCTGGCAATAATTACAGCAAACATAAGAAAAAAGGCCACTCCGAAAATGATAGGAAAAATTTCAGGCTTAATAATCCCACAAACAAAAATAGCCAAAAAACAAATCAGACATATAGCAATTGCCAACTGTCCCTGTTGATTTTTTTCTTTGATTAAAGTATCATGAGTGTCTTTATTTCTCATGCAATCCTGTAAAAACAAATCTAAATAGCTTGTGTCTCCATAAAAATTATTATCCGAATACATAACTTGATACCCTTTCTAAGTTCATTGTTTTTAATTATATCATACGTTCTGTTAGTTCGCCACTGAGTCAGCAGTGCAGAAATTTTTATTGCCTCCATAGTCCTCATCTGACGTACCGCAAGTTCTCTTAATAACACCAATCTCTCGGATATTTCCCTTTTCTCTGCGTTATCCTCCCGCCAATGCTTGACAGTTTTACCCAACAATGCAACATTCAGCATATCTGCTCCACCGGCATATTTATATAATCATCCATATCCTCAGTGGATACAGTAACCGAAATGTTCTGAACGATAATAATTCTATTTTTTGCCATCTGTACATTCATCCACCAACTTAAAATTACTGAAAAACACTGTACCTTTGCTTGTAGCATTAGGACCGTATTCATTATCCCTTTGGGGGGCTGTCAGGGTAAGCAAACACTTGTATATCTGAAATTCCCAAACATCTTCTTACATCTGTCACTACTTTTTACATTATGAGGAGGTTTTTATGGCATCTACCACATGTCCAAATTGCAAATGCGTAGTATCTAATATGTACGGTTCTTGTCCTGTTTGTAATTACAAATTTTCCACTTCAAGTTTTAATATGCAAGCAGAAATGCAGCGTCGTCGCGATCAATTTAACAACGACATGCAACAGATTAACAATGCAAAGTCCCTACAGCAAAGTACCCCCACTTATTCTACACCTTCAAAATCTAATAGCTCTCGAAAGCCAAAAAAGGAGCGCTCTTTCATGGGTTATGTTGTTATTGGGGTGATTAGTTTCCTCATAAGCAATTCTTTATCATTTGGGTTTGAAGGCTTCATTATTATTGCTATAATTCTTTTATTCATTTTTTAAATGTTTTCCGTGGTATTTGTAATTATTTTAAGTTAATCTATTTATATTTTATAGGCTTGCCGGTAATGAAACCAACAAGCCTATATTTTTATCTAAATGGCACTACTTAAAAGTACTATCCTTCTATTCCAAAGCGTACTTATGGTATGCCTTATCCAATTATTAATTCATGGAATATATTAAAAACTTAAACCGGTCTTTATGCTATATTATATCTTTCCTGCATAATTTCACATAAGGCGATTATTTCATTTTCTTTAATAATTTGCTTTCTCCATTCCTCCGGTACACTTTCATATCCATAGAAAAGAACTGCTAACCCACCTGCTATTGCTCCAATAGTATCGCTATCATCTCCAAGATTTACTGCTTTGAGCAGACCTTCTTCCAATGTGTCAGTTGTAATCAGACTCCAGATAGCAGCTTCCAAGCTATCTATAACATAACCACTACTTTTAATCGTGTCTTCGTCGTTTTTAGCAAATTCACCCAGATCAAAAAGTCTCGTGAAATGAGGCAACTCTGCGTAATTCGCAATATCTCCATGATAAAAATCCATTGCATCATCTACGCCACTTTGCAATCGTTCCAACAGACTTCCGCATCCCTCAATGATATTTTTCACCATAAAATAATAGATTCCACAAGCTATTTTAGAACGCAGATGGTTATGTGTAAGCGCTGAAATCTGATGTACACATTCTAAGGCTTGCTCTAAATTCCATTCTTTACTCATAAGCTTTTCATACACATAAAGACATGCCGGCATGATTCTCATAAGAGCACCATTTCCATTCGCCCTTTCTCCCGTCTTTCCGCATGTTCTATAATCTTTCCCTTCTATATAATTACAGATTGCTTCAACGCAAGTATTTCCCTGGTCGAAAGCCTTACCTGCCGGAGTATATTCACCAAAGAACAACCATTTAAAAAAACGCTCCATAATATCGGAGTAATTCACTTCTCCCTTTTCCCGAATACTATCAAGTGTTGCTAATGCCATGCTACTGTCATCAGACCATGTTCCCGGTGGCATATGATAAGTTCCATACCCTTCCATTTTTTTCACAGGATTCATTTTTAATTCCGCTCTATCAGAAAACTGCACCGGCATTCCAAGTGCATCACCTACAACAACACCCATCATACCGTTTACCCATATTTTTTGCATACCTATCCTCCGTTTAAACTAAAACACCTTATCATCATAACTATGACATACTTTCTCATCTACGCATATTACATAATAATCTTCCGTTCCAGACCACCCTTTCAATGTCCGCTTTTTGAATGTTCACTTTTCGCTTCGGTTCAATTATTATCCTATAAACTTACTTTTCCCTTAATCTCCTCCACCGGCTCATGCACCGTCGTACAAGGACACTTCTCTGATAGTTTTATTTTACCTTCTCTTTTACACTGCTGATATATATGTATGCTGCGTCTGCTTCTAACTTCTGTCCTTTATAGATAACAAAATTTTTGAAATCCTTATCGGAGACAAAGTTTTCATTTAGAGTATCTATACTTCTTTGAATACTATTAGATCTTTCCTCCGCTTTATTCTTCCAATCTACGACACCTGCAACCTGTACAGAAATCTCGGACATCATTGCCGTAACAAGTCGCAAATTGCGACTTTGAAATATTTTCTGATATCTCATCATTTGGCACTGTTGGGACATTAACTCTGCACCCTCTTCATTTCATAGAACACGCCCTTTTTCTCCATCAATTCCTCATAGGTACCGTACTCAATACATTTCCCGTGAGAAATCACCGCAATCTTATCGGCCTCACGAATGGTGGAAAGGCGATGTGCAACGATGAAGGTTGTTCTATCCTTTGCAAGATTATTGATGGCTTCCTGAATCAGCTTCTCAGAGATGGTATCTAAAGCGGATGTGGCTTCATCCAACACTATCACTTTCGGGTCACGGATTAACGCACGTGCAATGGATACACGCTGTCTCTGACCACCGGAAAGCTTTCCGCCATGCTCGCCAACCATTGTATTTAAGCCATCGGGTAGACTTTCAATCAACTCAGATAAGTTTGCTGCTTTTACAGCCGCCATAAGCCGCTCTTCCGACACATTACTGCATCCATATGTAATATTATCTCTGATAGTTCCGGAAAATAATATGGAGGTCTGTGGTACCACTGCCAGATGCTTTCGGTAGCTGCGAAGGTCGATGGCAGACAAATCCTTACCATCCATAAGCACCTTACCGTTGGTAGCCAGATAAAATCCATTTACCAGATTTAGGATTGTGGATTTGCCGGCACCGGATTCTCCTACCAGAGCAATCGTCTCGCCCTTTCTTACCTTTAGGTTCAAACCACGCAGAGTGTTTTTTTCAGAATCCTGATAGTGGAAATGTACATTCTCAAAGGAAAACTCTCCTTCCACATCATCCAGCACCTCTTTCCCATCGTTGTGCTCCACCTCTTCAGACAAAAGCACCTCACCGATGGATGTTATGGATTCAAAGCCCTTAGCGATAATAGGTACCAGGGATATCACCGCCGATACTTGATTGACAATGGTTGCAAAATAGCTCTGATAAAGAGTAATATCTCCTGCAAGGATATCTCCCTGAAATGCCAGATATCCGGTAAAACCAAGACAGACTATCTGGAATATCTGAAAAATCGCCCAGCCTACGGAACCAAAGAGCGACTGAATCAAATCCAGTCGATACCCTTTTTCCGCAACAGCCAGAAGTCGAGAGCTCATCTTGTGTATCTCTTCCTCCTCCAGTGCATGCGCACGGGTGACGGGGATCAGCTCCACCATCTCCATGACTCTGGCACTGGTCTCCTCCATCTCCTTACGAAATGCCTTGTTACTTTCCTTCATGTGGGTTCGAAAAGCCATCATAAAGAAAGCTGCAACGGGTGCCGTTACTAAAAAGAACAGAAACACCACCGGACTTTTACTGATGGTGACTACCAGTGCTACTGCGATGTTCAGAGCAATATTTAAGAGACTCAGAAACATATGGGTTGATAAGGCCTCTATGGCCTCTACATCTCGCATAATCTTAGATTGCAACTTACCGGACATGGTGCCGGTATGGTAGGAAATAGATAGCTGCTGCAATTTCAGTACCAGTGCCTTCCGAAGTCCGGTTTCCGCATATCTGGTGGCCTGAGATTTATAATCCACATACAGATAATTCATCGGCACATTGAGAGCTATTAAGAATACCATCAGTGCCGTATACATAATAATATTTTGCACCGCATCCGGATTTTTTGTCGTAATATCATTAATGATATTGGCTGTCACAATGGGCAGCACCCATACACAGGCATGCTTTAGAAAGAAAAATAAAACAGCCAATATAAACTTATGATAATTGCCCTTATATAAGCCCACAAGCACCTTTAATGGGTGCCCCTTATGCTTGCGATAACATTCAATAAACCAACTTTCCGGCTCAATTCCCCTAGGTGCCTTCATCTTGTTTTCGAAACTCTTCATTTTTTAATTCACCCTATCGTATTAACTATAGTTAGTAGAAAGCTTTGCTTTATGGCGTTTGGATAATAAGCATACCGTTTCCACATGCACCGTCTGCCCAAACTGGTCCACAGCCCGCACCCTCTTCAGCTCATATCCGCCCTCACACAGCATCTTCACATCCCTAGCCATAGTCGCACTATCACAACTTACATAAACAATCCTTTTGGGTTGCATTTTGAGCATTGTTTCCAGACAAGCGTTATCGCAGCCCTTGCGGGGCGGGTCTACCACGATAACGTCCGGATGGAGCATATCTGCTGCGACCTGCTGTCCGGATGCGCCCTCGGTAACATGCTTTCCCTTGTTATTCCGAACTGTCTGCGAAGTTTCTGATTGTTCTCCTTTGCCAGTCTCCGTAGCTCCCGAACCGACCTGCACCCCAGACCGCTTCTCAACCACATCCATCTCTGCACCTTTGCTCAGCTTCTCATAAAACTCCGGCAGCACTTCCTCTGCCTTGCCTACGAAGAACTCCGCATTGGTGATACCGTTTCGCTTCGCATTTTCCTTGGCATCGGCGATGGCCTGAGGAACGATTTCCACACCATAGACCTGCTTTGCCTTGTCTGCCAGGAAGAGTGAGATGGTACCGATACCGCAGTACAAATCCCACACGGTTTCCTGTCCGGTCAGTCCGGCGTATTCCAGAGCCAAACTGTAGAGCTTTTCGGTCTGTACCGGATTCACCTGATAAAAGGACAGGGGGGATATCTTAAAGGTCAACTCCTGTCCGGTGAATGGGTAGCCTTCCTTGGTCATATCTCTGACATGTATCACGTCAGAAATGGTAGGTTCTCCCCAAAGCACCTGTATTTCCTTGCCCATGATGACATTGGTTTTTTCAGTATTGATGCTCACGGAGATGCTGGTCATACCTTCTATGGAAGCCAGCTTGTCCAACAGAGCCTGCTGCCCGGGCAGGTATTCCTTCCCCTTGCAGCCCTTTTCCCGCCCATTGATCACCATACAGACCATCACTTGTCCACTGGTGAAGCCGGTACGGATGAGCACATGACGCACACAGCCCTTTCCGGTCTCTTCGTTATAGGCACTCACATGGTTTTTCTCCATATGGGCGACAATGATTTCCAAGATTTCCTTGTTCCCTGGTACTCCCAGATAACACTCCGTATTGGCGATGATGCTGTGGGTGCGTCCGGCATAAAAGCCGGTGATGATTTTACCCTCCTTGTCAGTGCCAACCGGGTATTGTGCCTTGTTTCGATAGTAATAGGGCTCCTCCATACCCACGATGGATTCCATACAGTCATTCAGCAGTTCCTCCGAAAAACCTCCGATTCGAAGCAGGTTGTTGCGTACCTTGTTGTGCTTGAACTCCAGCTGCTTTTCATAGGAAAGTGCCTGTATCTGGCAACCGCCGCATTGTTTGTGGTAAGCACATTTTGGCTCCACACGAAAAGGAGAAGGTGTCAGCACCTTCTCTAAACGGGCGTAGGCGTAGTTCTTCTTCGGCTTGATGATTTTTGCCTCGATTTCGTCGCCTACTACAGCATCCTTCACGAACAAGGTGAAACCATCGACTTTGCCGATGCCTTCCCCCTCCGATGCGATGTCTTCTATTGTTACTCTAACGATGTCGTTTTTCTGATAGTTCATATCCTTCTCCCGGTCAAATTTAATCCACCCGACTCTGCTTCAAATTGGATTCAAACAATCGATTGTAGCCCAGCCATCCGGTATTTTCCCCGGCATTGTCCAGTATCTCCTTAAAGGTTTCCAGCTTGGCATCCGTATCGTCTGCATAGTTCAGTGCCACTGCTTCGATGATAGCCGGTATCTTCGGAGAGCCATATTCATATTTGCCATGATGTGCCAAAATGCAATGCTGCACCTGATTTAATAATTCCTGTGGGAAGCCCGGGATACCTGCTGCCCGCTCTGCTACCATCTGGGTACCCATGACGATATGTCCCAGCAGTTGTCCTGCATCGGTATAGTCATTTTCCGGAAAAGGTGACAATTCCTTTACCTTACCGATGTCATGGCACATGGCAGCTGTCAGCAGCAAATCTCTCTTCAATATAGGGTATGCTGTGCAGTAATAATCACAAAGCTTGGTTACGCTTAGAGTATGCTCCAAAAGTCCGCCTACGAAACCATGATGTATGGCCTTTGCCGCAGAGGAATTGCAAAACTGCTTTTTGAAAGCATCGTCCTTTACGAAAAAGGCTTCCAGCAATTTCTTTAAATATGTATTCTGAATGGTACTGATGAGCGTGGTCAGTTCCCCGTACATGGTGGAAATATCCTTGGAGCTGACAGGCAGATAGTCTGCGGGATTGTATTCTCCCTCCTGACATACACGAATACGCTTCACATTTACTTGCAATGCTCCCTGGAAATTATTCACTTCACCATACACTTCGATATAATCCAAAGCATCGTATTCGCTGATGCCGGGATTGTTGGGTTCCCACACCTTTGCATCAATGGTACCTGTCTTGTCCTGCAGGATCACATTTTCATAAGGCTTGCCGTTTTTGGTCACGGCTGCCTGCTTATGCTTGCAAAGATAAATGTCAAATACTCTGTCCCCTTCTCGGTAATCCTTGATAAATTTCATCGTTCTTTCCTCTTTCTATTCTGCTTCTCCCAATACGATATGAAACTCCATGGGAGTATATTCATTCTGAGATTGTCTCATGATTTTCACCTTCACCGTATCCCCCGGAGAGACACCGGTAAATGCCTGAAAATAGTCCTTAAACTGTGTGATAATGGAGGTCTCAAATCCTACCAGTATATCTCCCGGCAAAATACCTGCCTCCATGGCCGGAGAATTCATCTCGATATCCTTTACATAAACGCCCTCCGGTACCTGATGCACCCTGTTGGCCTCTTCGCTTACATCCATACCTGTAATACCCAGATAAGCAATGTTCGACCCACCGGACATTTTGGAAATCAGCTTCTTCAAATCGCTGATACCATACGCAGCTATCATATTGCGTATGTCGGAGGATGTATTCTTGGTGGTAATCATACCGATGATTTGACCTCGCATATTGAACAAAAAGCCGGTTGCATTCTGGCTACCGTAAATATCTGTCATTAAAAGTTCAAAATTGCTGTCCACTGCTGTAATCTGATTGTTTTCGGAAACAATCATTCCATAACCTACAGAACCGCTTTCTCCCATGGGGCTGCCCAGAGCAATCACTGGGGTACACAAAAGCTGTTGCGTAGAAGAAGATCCAAAGGTAGCTGTCTGAATACTGTCATATCGAGTACCCAAATCTGCTATACTCACACTTAGAATGGCAATGTCTGATTCTGTATGATGCTGCATCAGCTGTGTTTGTATGGTATAACCATCCCAAAGTATCGCCTCTATGGTATCTGCATTTTTCAAAAAAGCATAATTAGTCAATATGAGCAACTCTCTGCCATTATTGCCCACCACTACGCCGGAACCATGCATCTGGCTTTCGATAATATTCCCCAACCAATCCTTTTTCGACTGAGTGGCCTCGATGGTAACCATGCAACGATTCAAATCTCTCACCATACTGCCTAATGCGGAATAAAGCTGAGTGTAATTTTCCACATCCAAGGTAATATATTCCAGCATAGCCTGATATTGCTCCTGTTGTAGATCTGCCGGAAAGGAAGGATTGTTGACAGGCTTCGGTGTTGCTTCTGCCGGCAAGTTATCGGAGAGCATATCCTCCGGTTCCATTTCCTCCTGCTCCTCCGGAAAAATCACCACATTCGGCTCCTCCTTAGGATACAGCCAGTTGCTAATTACCGGCTCCAGCACCAAAAATGTGAAGCAGGCAATCAAACCAAACATCACTGCCATGGTAGCCGTAATCAGAGTTCTTCGCAAAAGCTTCTTACGGCTAATGGGCCGTTCTTTAATTTTCTCTATGACAAAGTCATTTTTGTTATTCTGTTCCATGTCCTGCATATGATAACCTCACTCTGACTTACCCATTCAGCTTCACTACCCAAACATCTCCAATCAGGCGGATGCATTCACTGTCCGGAAACTTCTCCATTTCCTGAAACTCTGCAGTTTCCGTCAGTTTCACTTCTTCCTGATACTCTATGGTCTGAATGGTCACATTCATATAATGTGCCATAAAAGCTGCAAACTTCTCTGTGGAATTCAGGGAGTAGTCACCGCCTACCCCGAAGTATCCGGACAAATCTCCCGCCGTAATATCCGTGGAGGGGAAGATTTCCTCACTGGGTTCTCCGCCCAGAATAGCCACCTTCATGCCGTGTCGATAGCCATCCGTCTGCTCCAGACGTTCTACAATACGCAGTGTCAGAGCATAATTCTTTTCGTAACGCTCCTGCATATTAAAGCTCACAATATGCGCCATCTTGGCAAATTCAAAAATCAAAACCACACTACACAGTATGGCTACCACAGATACCACCTGCTTCACCTTCTGTTCCCGCTTGGTCACATAGCCTGCCATTCGCTCCATCACTACCACCACGAAAATAAAGAACAGGCTCCACGCTCCTCGCATCAGTAAATGATGGGTAGTATCCGGCGACATAATATTAATCACCGTTGCACAGAAGGGTAATACTGCTACCAAAAGTGCCGCCGAAATTATGGTAAGAGGCTTTTTCAAGCAGCCCTTTTTCCAGAACAGATAACCATACATACCGGCTCCCACCAACAGAGACAACAGGAATACCAGCTTCATCACATCCGTGGTAGTCAGTACATTTTCCCAACGGGCAAAATTCACAAAGTTCCAAAAAGCCGACTTGATACCTGCCGGTAGCTGTACCAATGAAAAGCTGTTAATCTTGTCCGTGCCCTGATAGCCTGACAGCTCCACACCTTTCACCGACAACATAATATTTAACGATACTACATAAAAAGCGTAACCGCCGATTCCCATAACAGCGTATCTGCCTACTTTTCCCAAGAGCTTCTTTAAATCGCCTTCCTCCATCAAATACAACAATAGCATCAACACGCATAAAACCATCAGGAACGCTAAGTATGCCTGATACACACCCAGACTGATTCCCAGCAAAACCGCACCTGCCAAACAACCAAACCTGCGATTATCTGTCAGCCAGAAAGCCACTGCTACCATCAACAGTGCCAGCATATAGCCGTCCACCGTAAAGGTATAGCAGAAGGTAGAAATCACACTGGGGAAGGTCACCAGCAGACCGGACAACAACACCGCACCGATATTGCTTTTCACACGGAAGATTTCCACCAAAATGATAGCTGTCAATGCCAAATAAAAAATCGCCAATAGCCCATTTAAAAAGGGCAAATCGTAATCTGAGCTGATACGACAGACATAGGTCAGAAACTGTCTGCCGGAGGAAATCATATCCTGTCTGGAATAAATGTTCCACATAGAATCATAGGTCAGGAAACGATTGGTCAAAAAGTATCCGTAGGTCAACAGCCCGATACACATGCTTGCCACAAAGGTGACAATCCACTGTTTTTTCACTCTTTCCTTTATCCAATTATAAATATCCTCGATGGCAGAATTCTCTTTCATGAAAATACTCCTCTTATCTGACAAAATTGCATACTTACATAGCTTAAGTATACTATACCCAAAAGAGAACGTCAAATCCCTTCCTCCGCAAAATTAAACCTACCCATCCAAACAATTCTGTGCTATACTCATTCTGTATAATTATGGACATTTCCCACTAGTGTCCGCCAGTTTTGGTCTCAAATAGGCAGGTCGCCTGCCATATGAGACATTAGGAGTTAAGGAAGTTATGAATGAAAAAGTTTTAAATACCTTGGAATACACAAAAATCATACAGTCTCTGGCAGACTTTGCGGATTCGGAGCCGGGCAAGAAGATGTGTCAGATACTGGTGCCGATTACGGATTTGGACGAAATCCGCAAGTCTCAGTCCGAGACCCGTGATGCTCTGAGCAGACTGTTCAAACAGGGCAGTACCTCCTTTGGAGGTAACAAGGATATCGGCTTCACCGTGAAGACCTTGGAAATCGGCAGTACCCTGTCCGGTGCAGAGCTGTTGAAAATCGCCAAGCTTTTGGATAATGTAAACCGTATCAAAGCCTATGGACGTAAGGACAAAGAGGATGCACCTTCCGACAGTCTGGAAGAATATTTCGAACAGCTGGAGCCCTTGACATTCCTTGCCAATGAAATCAATCGCTGCATCTTGGCAGAGGATGAATTTGCAGATGATGCCAGTCCCAAGCTGAAGTCCATCCGTCGCAGTATGGTGACTACTAATGATAAAATTCACAGCCAACTGTTAAATATGGTAAATGGTTCCTACCGCAGTTATTTGCAGGATGCGGTGATTACCATGCGTAACAATCGGTATTGTATTCCGGTCAAAAGTGAATACAAAAACCAGGTACACGGTATGGTGCACGACCAGTCTGCTACCGGCTCCACCTTCTTCATCGAGCCTGCTGCCGTAGTAGAACTGAACAATCAATTGAAGGAATTGGCTCTGCAGGAGCAGGAGGAAATCGAGCGTATTCTGGCTGAGCTCAGTGCCCAGGCCGGTGAATATACCAGGGAACTGGAAATCAATCAGGTAAATATGACCCATCTGGATTTTGTGTTTGCCAAAGCTAAACTAGCCATGGAGCAGAATGCAACGGAACCGATTTTCAATACCAACCACTATATTAACATTCGCAAGGGACGTCATCCCCTGCTGCCGAAAAAGCAGGTAGTGCCTATTGATATTCATTTGGGTAAGGACTTTGACTTGCTGATTATTACCGGCCCCAACACGGGAGGTAAGACTGTTTCTTTGAAGACTGTGGGACTTTTCACTCTCATGGGGCAGGCAGGACTGCACATTCCGGCACTGGACCGTTCCGAGCTGTCCATTTTCACGCAAGTGTACGCAGATATCGGAGATGAGCAGAGTATCGAGCAATCTTTGAGTACCTTCTCTTCTCATATGAAGAGTATCGTGCATATTTTGGCACATGCGGACGAGAATTCTTTGTGCCTGTTTGACGAGCTGGGTGCCGGAACCGACCCTACAGAGGGTGCCGCACTGGCCATTGCTATCCTGAACCATTTGCATGACCGTGGTATCCGCACTATGGCGACCACGCACTATAGCGAGCTGAAGATTTATGCTTTGTCCACTTCCTTCGTGGAAAATGCCTGCTGTGAATTCAGCGTGGAAACCCTGCAGCCTACCTATCGATTACTTATCGGTATCCCCGGCAAGAGTAATGCTTTTGCCATCTCTTCCAAGCTGGGTTTGCCGGATGATATCATCGAAGCGGCTAAGGAGCAGATTAGCAAGGAGGACGAAAGCTTCGAGGATGTGATTGCGGATTTGGAGGCAAGCCGCATCACCATCGAGAAGGAGCAAAAGGAAATCGCAGAGTACAAGGAACGTATCCGTACCCTACAGGATCAGTTGAAAGCAAAGAATGAAAAAATAGACCGTGCCAAGGATAAGATTTTGCGAGAGGCCAATGAAAAGGCTCGTGAAATCCTTCAGGAAGCCAAGGAGGTAGCTGACGAAACCATCCGCGACTTCAACAAAGTAAACTCCGGCACGGACATAAAAGCTCTGGAAAAGAAACGCCAGAAAGTGCGTGACAAGATTTCCGAGAAAAACGAAAAGCTGGCACTGAAGAAGGATACCAACCAGCCCAAGCAGAAAACACTGGACCCTGCTAAGCTGAAGAAGGGTGATTCCGTAAAGATTATTTCTCTGGGTCTGAAGGGTACGGTCAGCACCTTGCCGGATAGCAAGGGCAATCTTTTCGTACAGTGTGGTATCATGCGTACCGCCACCAATATCAAGGATTTGGCCTTTGCAGAGGAAACTACCATCACAGCACCTACCTTACAGCGTACCAACACCGGCAAAATCAAGGCTTCCAAGGTCAGCAGTATTTCCACAGAAATCAATTTGCTGGGACGCACCGTTGACGAAGCTCTGTCCGAGCTGGATAAATATCTGGATGACGCTTATCTGGCACACTTACCCAGTGTCCGCGTGGTACACGGCAAAGGCACCGGAGCCTTGCGCGCCGCCGTACACAGCCACCTAAAACGCCTGAAATACGTGAAGGAATTCCGCTTGGGCGAATACGGTGAAGGCGATGCAGGGGTGACGATTGTAACGTTTAAATAAATTGGGAAGCTCTGCTGCCAGCACGATAGTCACCACACGGAGCTTAGAAAGAGGTTAATATATGGTTAACAAACAAAAAGTTTTAATTGTAGACGACGATAACAATATTGCAGAGCTGATTTCCCTATATTTTACCAAGGAATGCTTTGAAACCATGATTGTCAATGACGGAGAGTCTGTCATGGACGCCATGGTGCTCTACCAGCCCAACTTGATATTGCTTGATTTAATGCTTCCCGGTATCGACGGTTATCAGGTTTGCCGTGAAGTACGTGCCAGATATTCTGTACCGATTATTATGCTTTCTGCTAAAGGTGAAGTCTTTGACAAAGTGCTGGGACTGGAGCTGGGTGCAGATGATTATATTGAGAAGCCTTTTGATTCCAAGGAGCTGGTAGCTCGTGCCAAGGCAGTTTTGCGTCGTTACAAGCCGGTGGCTGCTACCCCTGAAATCAACAATGACAAGTGCGTAGAGTATCCGGACCTGGTCATCAATCAAACCAATTACTCTGTGCGTTACAAGGGCAATGTGGTAGAAATGCCACCTAAGGAATTGGAGCTTTTGTACTTTCTGGCATCCTCTCCCAACCATGTTTTCACCAGAGAGCAGCTGCTTGATCAGATTTGGGGCTACGAATATATCGGCGACACTCGTACCGTGGATGTTCATATCAAGCGTCTGCGTGAAAAGATTAAAGATCATGCCAACTGGAAAATCGCTACGATTTGGGGAATTGGATATAAATTCGAAGTTAGGAATTAAGTAAATTATGAAGCATACACTTTATTTGAAGTTTTTGCTGGCTTATATTATCTTTGGTGTGTTCGGCGTGGTGATTGTTACTACCTTCGTGCCTACCATGATACAGGAGCATCTGACCAGAGAAAAATCCTCAGAGCTTTATTCCCAAGGCTCTCTGATTGCCGATACCTACGCCAGCGAATTGTACAAAAGCGAAACCTCTCTGGAAGAGGTAAAAGAACAATTAGACTTTCTATCTGATTGTACCGGTTCTATTGTCCAGATTATTAACCCTTCGGGAAGACTGATTCTGGACAGTACCAGAGAAATTGATGTGGAAACCACTATCATGATCGACTATTTCGACCCCACCGTTTCCGCCAATTCTTACTATATTATAGGCAACTTTTTCGAGACCTTTGATACGGAAAAGCTTAGTGTTATTGCCCCCATTACTGCAGATTATAAGGTAAAGGGATATGTAGTGATACATTATGAAATGTCTGCTATTATGAGCGACTGTTATAGCCTGCTGAGTATCAGCTATATTACTTTGGCCATTTTGTTTTTCTTATCCTTGATTATTTTAATTTTCTTTACGGAAATTGTATACCTGCCCCTACGTAAGATTACTCAGGCTACGGAGCAGTATGCAACCGGTAATATGCACTACAAGTTCAGTGTGGACAGTGGAGATGAAATCGGTTATCTGGCAGCCTGCCTGTCCTACATGGCCAGTGAAATTGCCCGCTCCGAGGATGACCAGAAAAAGTTCGTGGCCAATGTTTCTCATGACTTCCGCTCTCCTCTGACCTCCATCCGTGGTTATCTGGAGGCAATGATTGACGGAACCATCCCGCCGGAAATGCACGAAAAGTACCTGACTATCGTACTCAATGAAACAGAACGTCTGACCAAGCTAACCAACAGCCTGCTGACCCTGAACAACTTAAATACCAAGGGTATGCTGTTAAATACCACACACTTCGACATTAACGAAACCATCCGTAACACCATCGCTACCTTTGAGGGAACCTGCCGCAAGAAAGGTATCTCCATTGAATTGGTACTGACCGGAGAGGTGTTATATGTATTTGCAGATAAGGAAAAAATCCAACAGGTACTTTACAACCTGATAGACAATGCTATCAAGTTCAGCCATTCGAACTCTACCATCAAAATAGAAACCTCTGAAAAGCGTAACAAGATTTTCGTATCCGTGAAAGATACGGGTATCGGTATCCCAAAAGAGGATATTCAGATGATTTGGGATCGATTTTATAAATCTGACCTGTCCCGTGGTAAGGACAAGAAGGGCACCGGACTGGGCCTGAGTATCACCAAAGAAATCATCAATGCTCACAACGAAAACATTAATGTCATCAGCACTCCGGAGGAAGGCAGTGAGTTTATTTTCTCTCTGGCACGGTCGGAGCAGAATGATGAGGAGGAGTAGGGGGAATGAATGGAGAATTAAATGAAAGAACAAAAGAATAAGCAATTTAAATCTACAAAGGAATTGGTCACTTGGTTGATGGGCATGGCGATTTTTCTCGCCATGATGGGTTATCTCATTTACTTTGGTATGCAGGAAGAGGATCCGGTAATCATTTGTGTGGCATGTATCTTTTTGGTAACACTTTTGGGAATTTTATTAGGAATGATACACCCTATATTATTGTATCTATGTGAGGGAATTGGATTGATTTCCATTGGTTGGGTTCTTCCTATCCTTGCTCATAATCTAGTTTTACTTCTATTTACTTTTGTATTTGGGGCAATAGGCTTTGCCATGCTTCTAGAGGTTTTCGTAACGCTAACCAATACAAAGAACAACAAATTTTACAAAAAATATGGAGAATTTCTGGTACAGCTACTCACATTTTATACTGCTGAGGAAGGTACGATAGGAGGAACTTTCCACAAGCTGTGCTTTAAAGGGAAACAGATTTTTAGATTTTTAATGATGATTTATTTCATAGTTTTTGGGCTTGTGATATTTGGATTTGGCATTTGGGCATTTTCAAGAGGTGAAATGTCTATGGGTACGGTGATGGTAATTATTGCAGTATTTTTTATTTGGCTGGATATAGATATTTATCGCAAAGGAAGATAAGGAAATGTTTTCCGCTCCCCCCTACTCATATAAATGCTTCGCCTGCTTCAAAATCAATCTCACCGGATGGTAGAGCACCAGCATGATGATAAAGTTTGCCACTCCATGTATGATGTCAAAGGGGATGCCTGCTACCCACCAGGTGAATCCTGCATAAAGACCATTTACAATTCCGCCGTCCACTGCACCAATGACTACATAGGGAAAAGAACACAAAAAACCAAAGGCAAGTCCGAAAGCTCCGGATAATACACACCAAAACCATACGGACTGCTGCCGGCGGAATATCCGGGTCAGCAGGACAAGCAATGGCCATGCATACAAATACATAATCCACCATAGGTGAACTCCGTACATGGCACCCTCTATCAAGATAAAAACCGGTACCACAAAGAGAATTTTTCTGCCAAAAAAGAGGGTAAACATAATCAGCAAAAAAGTAGTCAGCTCAATATTCGGTGCCCACGCAAGTGCCACCTTACAAACCTCTATGACAGCCACCATCATACCGATAAGTGTGATGTCCTTAATCGCTAGTCCTACCTTCTTCGTCTTCATGTGTACCCTCCTTTCGTTTCCTATTCTTTGCAACGCAAGATCCCGGTAGTCAGAACAGTTCGTTCCTCTACCTATTCCTGTACAAGCTTCCTGTTACTTCCTCACAATGCTACTCTGCTACATAAACTGTATAAGCAATCTGAAATGCATCTCCATCCAGAACCGGCTGGGTATCGATGCCATAGTTGCAATAAGCGTCATTCACATAGAAGCTCCAATAGGAACCATTGTTAAAGTCTGTTCCTTCCCCATTGATGGTTTCTACCGTCAAACCGTATTGGCTTTCCGTGCCACTGAATTCCAATCCTTCTGCTTCTTCCATAGCCTGACGCAAGAACTCAGCATCTGTTTTCAGCTCATACATAGTAGATTCCTGTGCCTGATTGATGACCTCGATGGTGATAGACTTGCTGCCTTCTACGGGCTTTTCTCTGAAAATAAAAAAGACTGCTGCCATTGCCACCACTACCAAAGCCAGCACTGCCACCGCAAGTATGACTTTTTTGTTGGATTTCTTTGTCTGTTCCATGATCCGTCTCCTTTCTATGTTCCAATTCGGTCCTACATTAATAATAGTTATGTCACCAATAGAATGAACTGCTTTGCTGCACCATGAAACCATTGATAGGAACAGATTGGATCCATTTTCTGTAGCATAAATATCAAACATAAAGAAAACCCTCTACCACTAGGGTAAAGGGTTACAAGCGTACTTTAATAAAGCAGATTCTCCTGAGGAAATCTACTCTGCACAGCAAGCGACAATACTCCTGTGCATTATGTACGAACCAATTACTCGTGGTCTTTTGCGTACCATCATAGGCAGGTCTTCTGACTTGAGTATCCACACCCTTCTTCATCTTCCCGGGAATTATCCCCCAGTGACCCTCACAATCCTATCGGACTGTGGAAAAAAGGCTCCTCTCTTACAGCGACGAGTTCGTGCAGGACTTGCACCTGCTTCCCTTTTCACCCAATCAGACTATTCTCATCTACTCAGAAATGCGTAAGCATTTCTCATAGACTTGTGAAACAAGTCTATTGGACACCTATCATGTTTTCTATCTGTTTTTATGCAAGGGTTATGGTAGCATATCTGTACCGGAAATGCAAGAGGAATTTCCATACCGCACAGCCTGCTCATAACAATCCTGCTCCAATTCTGCTACAAACAGATCCTCATTCAATGCCAGCTCTTCGATATCATCCGGGAAATAATCCTTCACACCTGTATAATATTTCCCTGTGAATTCCGGATTCCAATATTCTACCAATTCATACTCTCCATCCGGACTTATTTCAAAGGTAATGATTCTCGCCCCTTCATTGCCTCCGGTCAAATTTGGCACCGGCTCCTTTGAAGGATACTCGTATACGAAGCTTTGCTTCCAGGCACGCACGTAAACCTTCAGGTATTCTTTTCCTTCACCCCCATCAACCGTAGGAGTACCACATAGCTGCTCCGTACCTAGTATCACATAGCTGGCAGTGTGACACAGCAACCCTTCCATATTCTTACCATAATCACTACCCAATATGGCTTTGCGAATGGCACTGTCCAGCTTCTCTTGCTCCGTCAACTCTGTGGTTTCCGGTAGCTGTTCTGCGGAAGAAGACTGGTTGGTCGCTTCTGAATGCGCCGGATTGCTTTCATCCTGAGTTGCATCCTCTATGTTCGCGAAGATACTTGTCTCTTGCATTGTATCTTCTGAGGGTACCGAGTTTCCTGCATCCTGCTGCGGCTCCTCCACCGAAGTAGAAGATGCTTGCTCTACACTAGTATCCGCTGTACCTACCATGACACTTACCTCGTCTGCTCTCGTCAACTCATAAAGGTAACTCACCTTGCCGTTCTTGTCACTATTATAATACCATGTTGCCAGATAGAGCTGACCATCCTTTTGCTGCAATAAGTAACAATTCATAGAAACAATCGATACCAGCTGCCACGCCTTACGGTTTCCGCGGCGAAGCTCCTGTGGAGTAAGCTCCTCATGCCAGCAAAAATCATACTCTTCGAAATAGTTATCGAAATTCTCCGCCGTCAGCTCCACCTCCTGCATGGATCCGCATGGTGCAAAACCCTTTTGCATTTCCTCTATAGAAAGCATCTCCCTGCGATACATGACATAATCCTCAGAAAAGTGATACTGTGGCAGCATATCCATCGTATATGCTATGGAAGATGTGAGGGTTTCAGGTGCTACATATACGCTTTTTTCCACACGATAGGTATGCCCGAATACCTCTTCCTTTCCATTAGCAGGATTGGTTAAAAAGCAAAGCATTATCACACCACAAACCAACATCCCTGCCATAACTACCCAAAAAGCAGGCTTCTTGTAGTGGAGCACTGCCCGCACTCTTTCCTTGACTCCTACTTCCCCAAAAGCCAAAGGGCAACCGACTATCATCCGGCGAGATACACTGCAAAAGAGCAAAGCCTCCGAGTAGGACTTCTTCCCTGCTTCTCCCAGATCATCAATTACCTTCTCATCGCAGGCCAGCTCGATATCCTTGCACAAACATGCATAGCCCACCCAAATCAATAGATGGAACCAATACACACAAAGGAGCAAAAAGCCCACGGGCTTCCACCAATGGTCGCGTCGATTCAAATGTGCTTTTTCATGTGCGATTACATACTCTATCTGTTCTTCATTCAATGTGGACGGTATATAAATCTTAGGGCGCAGTATCCCCAGAATAAAGGGACTGTTGATATCGTCACACAAATAGATTTTATCCTCCATCGGCAGAGAAACCCTTACTTTTCTGTGAATTCGGAAATAACTGATTCCTGCATAGAGTAGCAAAACCACCATTCCCACCAGCCAGACATAAGCCCCTATCAGGGTGATTACCTGCATAGGGTTCACACTATCCCCTATATTCGGACTGAGGTTTTGGGAAATCACCGGATTAATGGTATCGTTCAGCACAGAAATCCCTGTATCCAACTGCGGCTTCGTGGCATATAGCATCTGCTCCGGTACCGTTTCTGCACTGGGAATGAGGCTAAATATGCTTTCCGGAGAAAAAGGACAGACCAGTCGCATTCCCACCAACGACCATAACAGGCAGCAAAATATCTTAGGCACTCTCTTGAAAAGCAGTCGAACCAACAATATCGCCAATATCATCCATCCGGCTGTAATGCTCATATTGAAAAGCTTTAAAAAAACAGCCTCCATACTCAAGCCTCCTCATAAGAATCAATCATTTCACGAATCTGTGCTATCTCCTGTGCAGTTAATGGTTTTCGGGTAGCAAATGCTGCCAAAAAAGCCGGCAAAGAACCATCAAAGGTTTCCTCCACGAATTGCTCACTCTGCATGGCATAGAATTTCTCCCTGCTGATACAGGCCGTAATCATCCTGCCCTCCTGTTTGAAAATACCTCTTTCACACAAACGCTTCAACACTGTATAAGAGGTCTGACGTTTCCAAGTCAGTTCCTTCTCCGCCAGCTTAAAAAGTTCTCCGGAGCTCATAGGCTCATTCTGCCAAATAATATCTGCAAAGCGCGATTCTACTACACCCATCTTCATAATCGTATTACCCATAAAAACCTCCTAATAATATGCCTACAAGTTGTAGTCCTATAATTAGACTACAACTTGTAGGCGTTTTTGTCAATGGTTTTCTGTGGTGTTACCCGGAAATTTCTTGTGGCTTCCCACATTCCCGCAATCGTTAAATACTAGTTCGCAATAATTGCAAAGCAAAAGGGCTCTGTTTCTATATATAATAATGATAATCATTGGCGTAAGCTTAAATTAGGAAAGGAATTTGAACTATGAAACGATGGAAGATAACACTCTTGGCAGCAGCTCTGGCACTTTCCATGACAGCCTGCACTGCAAAAATGCCGGATACACCACTGACACCTCCCGGTACACAGGAGGTAGCGGAAAGTAATACCCCGGAAAACCCGAAGGACAATGAAGTAGCCACCCCTACAGAAGCACCTACGCAGGAATCCGTAGCATCACCGGAGGGACTACAGACCTTATTTGCCAAATATGATATGAAGGTCGGTACCTGCTTGTCAGACTATATGATAAGCAACAAAACCTGCACCAAATTAATCAAGGAAAATTTCAACAGCATTACCTTTGAAAATCATCTGAAACCGGACTATATTTTGGATCAGAAGGAAAGCAAAAAAGCGAATGACCTGGTGGTAAAGTTTAACTCTACTACCAAATCCCTGTTGAAGTGGTGCAAAGAAAATGACATGGCAGTACGTGGACATACCCTTATTTGGCACAGCCAGACCCCTAATTGGATTTTCTATGAAGATTTTAATCCCGGCAAATCCCTGGTGAGCAGAGAAGTGATGCTGGCCCGCATGGAAAGCTATATTTCTCAAGTATTTGCGCAGCTGGAAGAGCTGGGTTATCTGGAAATGTTTTATGCTTATGATGTGGTGAACGAGGCTTGGATGGAGGATGGTTCCAAGCGTGACAGCCTGTGGCTAAAGACCATCGGCGATGATTATATGTGGTATGCTTTCTACTATGCCGACAAGTATGCACCGGAATACATCGACCTGTATTATAATGATTATAATGAGCAGTTCAAGACCGACACCCTCTACGATTTCGTACAGACACTGGTGGATGAGGATGGTAATTACCTCATCGATGGCATCGGCTTCCAGGCACATTTGTACACGGAGGATAATTTGGACGACTATTTCAAGACCGTAGAAAAGCTCGGTTCTACCGGCTTGAAGGTAAACCTGACGGAGCTGGATGTGTGTCTGGGCTCCTGGCCGGAAATCAAGCCTGCTACCGAAGAAAACCTGAAGGCACAGGGACAGTATTACTACAATCTGATCCATGGTATTTTACAGATGGTAGAAGAGGATAAAGTGGAAATGGATGCCTTCACCTTCTGGGGACTGACCGACAAGCTCTCCTGGAGAGCAGAGCGTCACCCTATGCTGTACAACTCTATGTATCAGCCCAAGTACGCTTATTATGGTGCTATGCAGATAAAGGAAAAGGCGGGGTTTGAGGAATAAGAAATGATAATGCCACGGTACCACTCTTTTGAGTTGGCATCGTGGCATTCATATTTCTCTTATATTAACTCCTTTTTTGAAATTGTACTGCCTCTCCCTGTCTTACACAACCTAAAAAATATTAGATACACTTTTCCGAAAATATCAATTCACCTTCACTTCCTCTCCCCCAATCACCAGCTTCTTCACCTTCTTCGGCTCTATGGTACCTCCCAGTTGCTCGATACCGACATAGGATTCCGCAAACATTCTGTTTCGTATTCCGGCACTGCTCATATCTTCTATGAGAAGCTCCGTTCCGTCAGAAAAGCAAATCTTCTCCAACCAGTCCTGAGGTCTTTCCTTGTAATCCCCCGGCAGACAGAATGCCTCCATCCGAATAGAAATCGGAGAAATCTCTATCTTTGTGAGATAATAGTCAACACCATCACTCTGGAATTTGTGCAGCTTATGATAGGTTTTGGTATGCGACTTGTAGTTAAATGTCCACTCCAAATCCCAGGCTCCGGAGCACAACAGAGTTTCCTCTTCTACAGAAGCCCCTTGATTCAAAGCAGAAGAATCCGAATTAGAAGCATTTAAATCGTGATAAAGCATCAAATCCTCCATATGAATCGATATGGTCGCCTTATTCACATCCTCACAATTTGAAATCGCCATCAAAAATCCCAGCTTATTATCCTCCGCAAAGTAAGTAAAGGTCGCACCATAACCATTATTAGGTGAAATGGATAGATTGTAATCCTTCGGCAGAACGTAATCTGTTGCAGGGTCGAAATCCTCCGGCAAAACATAGTCTGTTTCCATCCGAATATAGACTTCGTTCTTATCTCCTATAGCAGAAACCGCCCGCATCTCTATCTCCCTTTCTTCTCCGGCGGCTGAACTTCCATAATCCACACACATACTCTTTTGTCCTTGATTTATCTGCACTTCACCACTTTCCAGCTGAAAGGTATTGATATCCTTTATCCCCATGAACCGGATCAATTCTATGTCCCATTCATGCTCCTTTGCTGCTGCCACGGTTATTCCCAGACCCATGAGAAGCACTGCGGTAAGAGCCAGCACCAGCCACTTTTTACGACCACGGTTTTTTGCACTATTTTCCTGCTTTCCCAAAACCTCCTGCAAAATCCTTCCTTCTATTCTTTTCAAGCTGCTTGCATCCAAACAGCCTTCTATTTCAACCAATTCATGATTCTGAATCTCCCTGATGAAACCATCCATACTACTCATAGAGTGCCCTCCTCTCTAACAAATCCTTACGTAGCTTCTCCTTACCACGGTACAAAATATTCTCCACCTGCTTGATGCTAAGGGAAAGCTTATTCGCAATATCCTTCCTCTTATAACCATAAAAATAACGATACAGAAACACCGACTTGTCCGGCTCCCTCATCTGCTCCAGACAGGTATGCAAAACAGCTTCGCACTGACGCCGCTCAAACTCCTTTTCCAAATCAAAAGCATCCGGCAAATCCAGCTCCAATTCCTCCAGAGAGAAGATATCTTCCCTTTTCGCTTGCCGGCGTCTGTCTCTGGACACATTTCTGGCAATAGCATAAAGATAGCTTCTCAAGGAATAGTTCTCTTTTAAGGTAAACTTCTCTCTATTTTTCCAAAAATGGATAAAGGTATCCGCTATAGCTTCTTCGATATCTGCTTCCTTGAAATCATACAAAAAGTTCCTGCAAATGGTACCAACAGCTCCGCCAAAGGAAACCATCATTTCATGTATCCCCTGCTCCGGATTTTCTATGATTAATCGTAATAATTGTTCGTCCGTCATGCTTTTTCCCTCCTCTCCTATCATACAATACGATGGTAAAATAAAAAACACTCAACAAAATAAAAAATATGTGATACAATCATGTATATTTATCAATGAAGGGGGCCAAAAATTGATGATTAAATATTTGAAGATAGTATCTGTATTTCTATTGATGCTTACTCTCACAGGCTGCGGTTACACTGCCGCGGAAAAGCTGACTATGGAAGAATACAAAAAACAGGGCGAAACCAATGCGGTGAACTATATTAAGGAGAAGTACGGATTTGAAGCTACCGTAATTGACGTAGCTTGTAAAACGGATAGTGATGGTTTTGATTTTTTATCACCTCTCGCTACCGGAAATGTCTATGTGACTTTTGACAAGGATGGTACTACCTTCATGGTAGAAATCCCCGGAAATAAAGTCACTACTACCGGCTTTGACAATTATCAGTTTGCAGAAATCAAAGCTGCTTTGGAACAAACTTTGCAGGATATCTCCGGACTGTCTGCCGAGGAACTATTCCTTTGCAATGGTACTTATAAAGGAGAGGCTTCTGTGGAATCGGACAAAAACGGACTGGTAAACGGATATTTCGACGGTAACAACTTATTAGAGGTACTGGCAGACACGAATGCTGCTGTGGTAGTTTCCTACATCAACCAGGATGTGTCCGGTATCGATGCAGAGGCTGTGAAGGAACAGACCGGTATTGATTATTATTTGTTTGTGGATTATTCCAGCCGGGAAGATTATGCTACTATTGACTATCCTTATTATAATATCGCCGGAACACCTATTGACTGGACCATTGACCGAAAGGTACTTTATATCAATGCCTATCGTTTGGTAGAGCCTAAAGAGGATACCTACACCAGCTGTTATAAAAAGGTCATAAACGATATTGTTTTCATCACAGAAAATCCGAAGGAGGAAATATCCATCACGGAAATCACTCTGGATGATGTAGAGAATTGGAACGGTCGCGGTTTCATCAATGCCAAGCAAATATTTGATGCTTACCAAATCCATACCAATTCCAGAAAAGTACATGTTTACATACCCATAGATAAGCTGGAAACTTCTGATACGGAAGGTACCAGAATTGTGGAGCAATTCATGAGAAATGGAGAGAAAATATACACTCACCCGGTTACCCGAACAACGGATGATAACAAATATTTATACGGAATTTTCTATATCAAAGATTATACGGATTACTGCTTCTCCGTACTAAAGGACCAGGAGTAAGAAATGAATAAGTCCCAATTCGGTTATTTCATCCGAATTGGGACAATATTTTTATTTTCTGCTTCTATACAGTACCCACCCTGCAAAAATCATTGCCGGAAATACTCCTATGATTCCAACCGGCGAGGGACCCAGTATCATTTGGTCTATATAATCCATATCCAAAACCATCACTCCCATAGAAGCAGCGGCATTGATGGCACCATGTCCCAGAGAAGGTATCCAGATACAATTGGTCTTTTCATATGCCACATCCAGCAAAATACACATCACCGTAGTAATCAGGCAAAACAGCGCCATACCAAGGAATGGTGCACCCCAATATTCCAGACCATATTCGTATCCTGCGATGACCATAACCGGCCAATGCCAGGCACCCCAAATCACACCACCCAGTACACGTCCTTTTACTTTACCGAATCGATGATTTAACATAGGCTGCATGGCTCCACGCCAGCCAACCTCTTCCCCCAAGGCTGCAAACATACTGACAAATGGTGCATAAGTAAATATCTGAATCGTCCCGATTACAAGATATGTGGCGAATGTAATTCCCTGCGCTTCCAGTTGCTGCATGATTGCTTCTCCTGCCATAGACACCAAGTATTGCCCTGTAAAATCCAATCTGGAAGGGAAGATAATATAATACAAAACAGCACCCAAGATAGTAAATATTCCCGGTAAGAACCAGACTGCCAGCCAAAACTGTAGTTTACCTTTCAACTTAGGTTTCCATCCCATACCCTTTAACGGAATTCTTGCCAGCAAGGTTGCCAGAAACGGAGCATACATAGCCATCATTAAGAAAAGTGTAAAACCCACTTGATTTCCCTGTCTGGCCAAGATACTGCCTATTATCTGAAGTATCCATCCGATACCAAATGCTCCTACTATAAATATGGTAAATTTCTTCTTATTCCAATTCACTACTGTCGTCTCAATCATGTTTTTCCTCCTCCTTCGCCTGATAAGTCTCTACACAGAACCCATGATATCCACAATCACTACAATGGAGCTTTCGTGTAGTAGCAGTGTGCTTCGCCCATAGATTTTCCCAGCGGGAGGGCTTAAATACCTTATGACACTCCGGACAAATAAAGGATACATTGTGGTCATAGTACCATAGTATAAAAATGCTACAAGCTATCACAACCACCAGACTGAATAAATATGGCCACCAAATGCCCTTTACCAAACCCAGTATAAAGGTAATCAGCTCCAGTATCTCACAGGGAATACCGACAAACAGCATCGTTGCACGAATTCGATAAAGCTTCTTCTTCGTTTCCATCTGATACGCTATATCATTTAAATTTTCTACAGAGAAATTTTCAAAATGCTTCATTTCCTTTTGAATGGCTAATATCTTATCACGCTGCTTTTCCTTTTCCGTAAGCTCCTGCTGCACCATGGAAAGCTGCTGCTCCAACAATAATGATATAACTTTTTCAGAATTTTCGGCCTCTAATATTTCTGCAATACTGTTAATCTGGATATCCAAATCTCTCAGAAAGCAAATCATCTTCAGCTTACTCAAATCTGCATCATTATAAAGTCGTCGACCACCCTCACTGAAATCACTGGGTACCAGAATGCCTCTGGAATCATAATACTGTACGGTGCGCACCGTGACCCCTGCCAGCTTCGCAATTTCTCCTGTTGTATATTGTGACATAGCTTTTCACCACCTTTCAAACCCTACTATACATGATAACGCAACGTCACAAGCAAGCCCTGACGCTGCGTCATTTTTATTTTTATATCCCAATTCACTCATTTGTACCTAACCAGTTCCATGAAAGGCAGCGGGAACATTGTGTTCTACAACGGAAACATCCTATTCTGAATTTCCTTTGCTGCCTCGGAAAATGAAACTGTATGTAACATATTCTTTCCCGGAATCACCTTCACCTCTAATGGTTCTACAGGCTCCTCTGATACCCATTCCCACTCATCGATTTTCCGGAATGTCTCTGAACTCACTCGATACACATATCCATCTCTGTTCGGATCTACATATCCATATTCCACATAGGTCCTTCCCTCATCACATGTAAAAGCCTTCTTCCCTTCCGGTCCGTCGGGATACCACCTTAGTGGCAATGCAAACGGAATGACATCCCTCAAGCTTTCGGCAGCATAGATTGCCATCATAGATTCTTTTTCACAAGCTCCGTTCGCCTGTCTCGGTTCCAGACAATCATATCTCTTCGTCGAGCCATGGAATAAATACATTGGTTTGTATCCTTCTTCTATTTTCTGTTCAACGAGTTTTTTAATCTCCGCACACCATTTCGCAGTAGCAGGAATATCCTCGCATAGTTCTTTTAAAATAGCATCCCCTTCCGCCAATGCCTCATCATATTGAACTTTTGACAACTCGCCGCTTTCGTAAGCATCGTCCAGTTCTTCTCTGTCATCCACTTTAATATCGCCTTCCGGTGAGAAAATCACATCCAAATATTTATCCACATAGATTACTATTCCTTCCTCATCATATTCGATATTTTCCAAAACATCCACATACCATATGGATGGACACAGTTCCTCCTTTGCCCAAGAAGGATAATTCACCCTCTTCTGATCCACCTTTCCATCTTGAAAATATTTCACGGTAATTACTCTCTTCCGGTCATCTGGAATCAGCTGTAGCCAGGACATACCCTGACCACAAACTGCTACTCTGCCGGCATTTGGCATCTCCCAATATTGCATTTCACCTTCCACTATTCTAATGAAGCACACCAGTCCATGAAACACATCACAATCTATTCTCATCTGATAATACGGAAAATATTGAAAACCCCAACCATCTCTGTTTAATCTTTTCTTTTTCATAAGCCACCTATCAAAATATCCAAGCTACTGTTTTGCTGCTGTTACTGAAACCTGATGGTCTTTTACATCATCATAAATGTGATCAGTCATCCCCCATAAGTACACGCATGACAGGAGAAGCTGGTCATAAAAGCCCAGTAAAAAGACCATATTGTAATGATGAGGGTTAGCAATCCGACGAAAAATCTTTTATTTAAAAAGCTATGAATCGAAAGAACCAATGCCACTACAAATACAGGACCCATTTGATACCATTGAACATTATCGTAATGACTGTTAGCCATTTTTTGATAGTAATCTGCCAAAAAAGGCTTCGTCCAAAATGTAAATAACACTACCCAAACTACCACAAATAAATGGCTTATTATGGATATAATTTGATTTATATTAATTCTTTTCTTTACGCCTTTCTGTACACATTCCTGCTTACTATTACTATCATTATGCTTATTATTTACTATTTTCAAATATATAGCCCCCTTCTCAATCATCAATACATATCCTAAAACCTAACAACTGTTCCAACCCCTTCAGTAACTTCTTTACCTACCATTATACATATTATTCATTAGCTACACAATTACAAAATAGATTGCAACATCATAATATACGGTAGTCAAGGTAATTGAGCTGTATCAAAAAGCAAAAAAAGACAATCAAAAAAGCAACCGTCATTCGACAAGGTAAGTTGCTTTTTTGAGTAACTATTTACCAAGGCGAACCGTTTACACGGGTAGCACCTTTCTTAATATGATAATATAACATATCTAAAATTTTGTCAAAAAGGATTTATAAAATTTTTATTATCCTTTATTTCCTTTTGACATGAGCATATCCATCACAAACAGAACACCTTCTCTTTCTCTTAGCTTATCCAATACTACCTTTTTGTCTTCATTACCGGAAAAGGGTAGTATTACCTCCAAACCTACATTCCCACCTATCGCAGTCCGGGGTGCGACTACCATGATGTTTTTTGCTTTCCATTCTAAAGTCAACCAGTCTATGTAATCGTTTAAGAAACCGGTGCCTTCTACTTCCAGATATAACATATGCTTCCGGTTCTTTTTCCTTCCTCTGGCTTCCAACTTGAATAAAATCATTGCCGTAATCACTACTACCAATGTACCAATCAGAGCACCTACATAAAAACCATAACCACAAGAGATACCGATAGAAGCAGTAGCCCATAATCCGGCAGCAGTAGTCAAACCGGTGATATGGTCATGCTCCTTTACCAGGATAGTACCCACTCCCAAGAAACCAATCCCCGAAATTACCTGTGCCGAAATACGAAGAGGGTCTGCTACATTTCCGGTCTCCTTCCATACAAAAAGACCAATTAAAGCTGTCAGACAGGAGCCTACACATACCAAAATATGCGTACGAAATCCGGCAGGACGTTTGCTCTTCTCACGCTCAATACCAATCAAACCACCCAGCAGCATGGCGAGAAAAACACGTGCTACCACAGATAACATATTGAAATCCTCTAACATCATAAACCACTTCATAAATGCCCCTCCATTCTGTTTTCGTTATTCTAATTATAAGTGTATTTTATGTGGTAATCAATATATTTCTCTGTACTATTTTATTGAACGAACCCACCATCAATGCTATAATGTACGCGAAAAGAAAATCAAGCGGCAGCGTAGCTGACATTTGATTTTCTACGCGATAGTGAGCAAACAGAAAGGATTATTATTTATGTTGGATATATTTATATTTGCTTTGAATGCAGTTATGCCCATTATTTTGTTGATTGCTTTGGGATATTTTCTGAAGAGGAAGGGCATTTTCAATAAAGAATTCTTAAAAATAGGGAATAAAACGGTTTTTCAAGTTTTGCTGCCTGCCCTTTTATTTACTAATCTTGCCAAAATGGATGGGTTTTCTGTATTACGGGCAGATTTATTTTTGTATATAATATTCGCTATTATTATTCTTTTTGGAATGGGTCTGGTATCCACATTATTTACTTCTGACTACCGGCAAAAAGGGGTATTACTCCAATGCACCTTCCGTTCCAATTTCGCGTTAATTGGAGTACCGCTGGCACAATTATTAGCAGAGGAAGCAGGGGTCCGTACTGCAGCAGTGATTTCTGCTTTTACCATACCTATCTTTAACATATTGGGTGTAGTTTCTCTGTCAGTTTTTCTGAACAAACAAACCTCCATCCGTTCCAAAATCACGAAAATCCTCCGGGATATTCTTCACAATCCCTTGATTTTAGGCGTATTGGCAGGAATATTATTTGTCTGTATAAAACCTTTTTGGATCACTTTTCCTGTAGAGTTTACAGGCTTTTTTGAAAAGTTTGAGTTTCTGAAAACTTCTATTGATTATCTGGCGAAAGCTTCTACACCGGTAGCTCTATTGGTACTGGGCGGACAATTTGAGTTAAGCCATATCAAAGGAATGCGCAAACAAATTTTGTCAGGAGTATCAGCAAGACTTCTATTTGCTCCGATAATAGGTATAGGGAGTGCGGTTCTTTTAGAATATTTGAACATCCTGCATTTTGACAATGGTATTTATGCAGCTTTGATTGCACTCTTTGCCACCCCTGCTGCCGTATCCAGTGCTGTTATGGCCGAAGAGATGGGGAATGACGGGGCTCTGGCAGGTCAACTGGTAGTATGGACTACTCTGTTGTCAGCAGTCATCATCTTCCTGACTGTTGTATTACTACGTGGTCTGGGCTTGCTATAAAACTAAAATGACTTTTTGTTGCCTGCACAGATGATACAGTTGTATAATAAATTATAGTATTACTTAAGAAAAAGGAGGTAAGTGCCCTATGAAATTTCCAACAGATAAATTGGCTAAAATTTTAGTTTTTGTACTTATTATGGTTTTTTCTTTTATTATTTTAACGAAAACAGTACCGGATACGAAATATATGCAGCAAACGGTAGATTTTATAGAGGAAAGTCAAAATACTCTTATGACTTTTTCCGGTACCACCACTGCTACATCCCTAGCTATTTCTGCACTACCGGATGATTTCGCCAGTCCGTTAGCAGGTACCATCTCCGACTTAAACACTTATTTTATTTTTATGTTTGCTGTTTTATTTGTAGAAAAACTGATTGTTATGGAAGGAACAAAAATTTCCTTGGCATACATTATTCCTGCTGCCTGCATTTTGTATATCATTGGCATCCTGTCCACGAAAAGCATCTTTAAAAAGTTTTCAATTAAGCTTTTCATCCTGGGTTGCTCTCTTGTAATGGTAATTCCTATCAGTACACATTTCACAGAAGTGGTATGTGCGGACTATTTGGTTTACGTGGAGGAAACCATTACCGAAACAAATGATGGTGCCAATAAGATAAACGAAATCATTACTTCTGACGAGGAAGATGCCAGCCTTTTTGACAAACTATCCGATGCTTTCAAAACATCTATACAGGGTATTTCCGACCTACTGGCGTACTTTGAAAATGTTTTGAAAAAATGTATCAATTCTGTTTCTATTATGTTGGTTACAACCTTCATCCTACCACTACTGATATTAATGCTGTTTAAATGGTTATTAAAGGAATTGTTTTCCCTGCATATTTCTATACCCGATTTTAAAAACAAATTATCAGATAAGAAAAGTGAGACCACAGAAACCAAACTTTTACCAATGGAGGATGAGGAATGAAAAAGATAATTCCGGCGATTGCCTGTGTGATATTATTTTTAGCGATTTGCGGTATTCTCATCTGGGGACATTTTCATAATGAGCAACTTTTTCAGGAAGCTTATAGTGACGGAATTGAACAGATTGATTTAGACAGTATCTACCTGGTAGAAAGTGGCGTACAGGTTGATTTTTCAGAAGTTATTATCGGAACACAGGCAGAAACCCGCAAACTGATTGTCAGTACACAGGAAGCAACTGTATCTACAGAACTTACCGACCAAGTGATAAAGCATATTGACTTTAATTTTTTAAAAAAGACGCAAAAGGTCACTTATAAAGGTACAGGGTACTTTGTAGTGGATTTGGACAACCTGACCAAAAATAATATTATACAAGACAGAGAAAATAAAACAATTACCATCCAAATCAATCATGCTTACCTACAGACTATTGAAATAGACCCGAATAAAATCATTATCAATGATGTAAGAGAAGGATTATTAGCCAGAGGTGACATTGAACTGACCTTAAAGGACTATAATGCCATCGAGAAAGAATTAAGGAATCAACTGGAAACTAAATTTAATACAGCAGAAAACGGACAGGTTGCGGATGCGGTTGCATTACAGATGGTGAAGGATGTTTATGAGCCGATTATCAAGGCTGTTGACCCTGAATATCGTCTGTATGTGGAATTTAAGTAAGCTCCATAACAATCCATCTTTATTTTATGTGAAAAACTCCCTGAAGCAGGATGTGGTATAGTTACCAATCATCCATTTCAGGGAGTTCTTTATGTTTCTGTTATGTTTTACTTACGAACCCACTTACCAAATAATGGTTTCTTGTACTTTGCTATTTCCTCTTTTGCTGCCGGTATGCCCTTGGCTTCTTTTAATAATTTAATACCCTTGCCAATGTTTTCTTTCACACCTAAGCCCTGAATATACATCATACCCCACATATAATTTACTTCCATATCATAGGTTCTGCAATTTTCAAAGCATTCTCTGGCTTTTTCATATTCACCCACACCATAGTAGCACTTACCCAGATAATACAGATTATTAGGATACTTTTTCTCTACTGCTATCTTCATGAGAGGCAGAGCCTTGTGATAATCCTGTTCTACTCCATCTCCTTCACAATACATAATACCTAATCTGTTTGAGCTGACTAATTTTGAAAAATTATCCTCTTTCTGATAAACACATTTTTCATAACATTCTGCTGCCTTAGCCAAATCCTTGGGAAGATATTTTCCGGTGCGATATTGTTCTGCCACATCATACCAGCATTCTGTCTGACCGCCTTCTGCAGCTTTCTTTCTCCATTCAAATCCTTCCTGTTCTTTTCCCTGCTTCTCCAATTCTTCTGCATAAGACCACTGCCAATAAGGATGTCCCATCTCTGCACCGATTTTGAACAAATCCTTCGCTTTTTCCGGCTGTGGTGCCACATAATCACTTACACCCTTTATGTAATAAGATCTCAGATTACTTACAGCAAAATAAACACCGCCTTTTAATGCCTTCCAAAACCATTCTTCACACTTTTTGGTATTTCCAGAAACATATGCCATTAATTCTGCATTGCTGGAGAAAGAGTTGGAATTGATACCATCAACGTCTAAAAAATCTCCCCAAAAATAATAATTACCGATAGTATACTGGCAAAAAGCATTTCCGGCTTCTGCCATCTCCAATACCTTATGAAAAACCTCTTTCAAATCTGCAAAAGGCATCTTCTGTGCCATTGCCTGAGAAAACTCACCACAACGCATTGCTACCATAACACCCAGTGCACTACCCTGTTCTACAGACTTATGCAGGTACTCTGTTCCTAAATCGTCATCCTCCGGAAAATTATGTCCGCTCCAAACATACTGAGGTCCCCACATACATCTGGCCAAAATACAGGAAGCGTCTCCATCTCCTTCTTCAGAAGCTTTTTTCAACAATTCCAAGCCTTCTGCACCTTTTCCCAGACGTGCTTCATAATAAATATAACGAAGTGCCTGTTCTACTGCATCGCTAAAATTTTTTCCCATGATTTTTCCTCTCTCTTTCATGAAATTATATTAAGTATGCCTTACTATGCATACCTCTTATCATTCTAAATATTTCTTACCGAAAATTATGTATCTTTTTTAATAGTAGCATATCAGAACTTTTCTGCCAACTATTTTTCCACCGTCTCGTACAAAAATGCATTTCCCTTCTTGCCTACACGACGAACCACTTCCATATAATTCAGCAAATTCAAGGCTACTCCTGCGATCCTGTCATTTACTTTCACAGCCTTTGCATATTCCTTTACCGTAAAAGGCTCCGCTAAATCATAGGGAATGAATTGCAGATAATCCTCTCTGCATTCTATAGTTACCTCTTCCACGAAACGGTTGGGTATTCTGTCATATTTGGAAGCATTGTTCTTTTTTTGCTTTCCCCATCCATTTAAAATTTTGTATTCGTCCATATCTAATAAAATGATTTTGATTTTCAGATTAGGGTCATTCAAAAACATCTTTATCCGATACAGTTCCACAAAAGCACTGTATTCATTGCCTTTCTTGGGAGATTTGCGTCCTTTGCTGACTTCACCGGTTTCCTCATCAATCCAATGCAACCAACGTTCTCTTGCCACAGGATACACGATGGTCACCGGATATTCCTTCAGAAAGCACTTTAACTTATCCCTCATGCGATTGAACTGTCCGGTTTGGATTTCGATGATTTCCTGACCGGTGAAAATATCTGCCACAAACCGGTCTATGGGTATTTCCTGCTTGTCCTCGTCCGGCTCATAAAAATTCTTCAATATGGCATGTAATGTTTTCTCTGAAAGCGTACCGATACCCATACGATTGCGGTCACTACCTATGATTTTTTCCCTTGCCTGTTCAAATCTTCTGTTTGGATTTTCCATCATATTCCTCATGATAACCTACACTTACTTCCACGCCGGTTCCATTACATACTTCATGACTTCCGGCAAAATCGCCCGATAACCTTCCGGCCTAATATGCATTCCTTCAATAGTATACTCAGCCTTCAGATTTCCCTGCTCATCCTTTAATTCCTCATTTACATCAATATATTTTTGTCCATGCTTTTTTGCTAACTCCTGTACCATCTCATTGGCACGGACTATTTTTTCATTATTACGAATTTTCAGACAAGGCTTCATTTCTTCTGTAGCTGCTTCGTAATTTACCGGATAATAGGCCATTAAATAAATTTCAACCTGTGGTAGCTCTGCTTCTATGATATTCAGTATTTTGTCATAATTATCCATTACCTGTTCCATGGGGATATTTCCGTCACTCAAATCATTGGTACCGATATTAATAAATACTCTGCGTGGTGCCAATCCCAATACACATGCATCTAAAATAGGCAGCAAATCCACTGTTTTATAACCGCCTACACCTCGATTATAAACCTTAATATTTGTATCATATTCTTTGATCCATTCCTGAATAGGGAACATTTCCATTAGGGATGAACCGGTAAAAACAATTTGTCCTTTTTCACAGCTTTTATTAATTTCCCGAAAACCTTCCACCATTTTTGCTTTTTCTATACGCCACATAAGGTACCTCCTTGATTTACGCTCATTATACCATAATCCTTACATAACAAAAAGACCACTTACCCGAAAAAGATAAGTGGTCTTTCATATATTATATTACGCTTCCTGCACTTTATCCTTTGAATACAACACCTTCATAATAATAGGTGTGGAAATGCTGGAAATAATAATTAACAAAATAACTGCTGTGAAATAAATCGGATCCAAAAGTCCTACAGAAAGTCCCTTTTGGGAAACAATCAATGCTACTTCACCACGGGTCATCATACCCACACCGATTTTCAAAGAATCATGCATACTAAACTTGCAAACCTTTGAAATAAAACCACAACCAATGATTTTCGTAATTAATGCCACAAGAACAAAGCATATAGAGAAAATCAAAATATTAGCATTCATACCGCTTAAATCAGTCTTCAAACCAATTCCGGTAAAGAAAATCGGTCCGAATATCATATAAGAGTTGATATCCACCTTTTCTTCGATATAATCATGGTCCTTAATCGAGCAGAGAATGATACCTGCTACATAAGCACCGGTAATGTCTGCGATACCAAAAACAGCCTCTGCAATATAAGCCAATGCAAAGCAAAGTCCCACACTCAGGATAGGAATACGTCTGGTATGAGGATATCTTTTATCCAAAATATTAAACAGCTTATAAAGAACAAAACCTACTACAACAGCCAACACAAAGAACAGGATAGTAGAAATCACTACCTTGCCCGGATTTGAGTCGGGATTTTCAAAACCGATGACAAAGGTTAATACAATAATACCAATAACATCATCGATAATAGCGGCACTGAGAATGGTGGTTCCTACCTTGCCCTTCAGCTTACCCATTTCTTTTAATACCTGAACCGTAATACTTACTGAAGTAGCTGTCATGATGACACCGATGAATACTGCCTTATAAAATTCCGTACTTCCCATAGGTGGTACGCCATAGAAGCCCATATAAAGCAGAGTACCGCCCACTAAAGGGACGAATACACCAAAGCAGGCAATCACAAAAGCCACAGGACCTGTCTTAATTAAGTCTCTTAAATTAGTTTCCAATCCTGCGGAAAACATCATCAGTACTACACCTATTTCTGCCATAATTACCAAAAAATCAGAAGGCTCAACCAGACCTAAAATACTGGGTCCTATTACCAAACCAGCCAATATTTCGCCTACTACAGAAGGTGCTTTTAATTTTCTTACAATGATTCCGAATACCTTGGCAAAAATAATGATAATAGCCAAGTCCCGAAAAATTTCAAATGTTTCCATAATATAAATACTCCTCCACAAATAAAAGTTTATACTTTTTTTAGATATCACCTCAACTAATTTATTCCTTATTTATAGAGAAGTCAAGAACTTTGTGAATTTTTTATCTAAATTTATAAGAAAAACACGAGAGACCTTTTACAGCCTCTCGTGTAAATAATTATTCTTCATTTTCTTCCGAATCTTCAGTATCTTCTTTCGGGAAGTTAATTTCCTTATCTACATCTTCTTCCGGATTTTCTTCTACCACATCTTCAATGTCATCAATTTCTACTTCTTCATTTTCCGTAGAAACCTTTTCGCGAACCTTTGCAATCTGTGCGATGGTCACATTATCATCCAGATTCATCAATTTCACACCGGAAGTAATTCTTCCTAAAGTAGAAATATCCTGCATGCGGATTTGGATAATGATACCTTCAGTAGTAATCATCATGATTTCATTTTCATCGGTTACTGCCTTTACACCTACCAGGTCACCTGTCTTTTCGGTAATCTTGTAGCACTTCACACCCTTACCTCCACGATACTGTACGGTAAACTCTTCCAGCATAGTTCTCTTACCCATACCTTTTTCAGATACTACCAGTAAGGAGTCTCCCTGGCTTTGCAGCTGCATACCGATGATTTCATCAGAAGGTGACAGGTTCATACCGATAACACCCATGGAAGTACGTCCGGTAGCTCTTACGTCAGTTTCCTTGAAGCGGATACACATACCCTGCTTGGTAACTAAGAATATTTCACTTTCGCTATCCGTACTCTTTACTTCTATCAATTCATCATCATCACGCAGGTTAATAGCAGTCAAACCATTCTTACGTACATGCATGTATTCCATCAAAGGTGTCTTCTTCACAATACCATTCTTGGTAACCATGAATAAATTCTTATCCTCTGTGTATTCCTTAATCGGTATCATAGCAGAAATCTTTTCACCCGGTGAAAGCTGCAATAAATTAATAATTGCAGTTCCTCTGGCCGTTCTGCCTGCCTCCGGAATTTCATAAGCCTTGAGACGATATACTCTACCGTAATTGGTGAAGAAATTCACATAATCATGTGTACTCATCATAAGTAAATCTTCGATATAATCATCTTCAATGGTCTGCATGCCCTTGATACCCTTGCCACCACGATTCTGTGCCTTGAAGTTATCAACGGTCATACGCTTGATATAGCCTAATCTGGTCATAGCGATGACTGTATTTCCTCTGGGGATTAAATCCTCGTTGGAAATATCCGTTTCATCATAACCAATTTTACTTCTTCTGTCGTCACCAAACTTCGCAGCAATGGCTACGATTTCTTCCTTGATAACACCTAATAACAGCTTTTCGTCTGCCAAAATAGCCTTTAATCCTTTGATTTTTTCTACCAGCTCCAAGTGCTCATTTTCCAGCTTCTCTCTTTCCAAACCGGTCAATGCACGCAGACGCATATCTACGATAGCTTGTGCCTGTGCTTCACTCAGTTCAAAGCGGGCAATCAATCTTTCTTTTGCTTCCTGTGTATTCTGGCTACTTCGAATGATGGAAATCACTTCATCAATGAAATCCAAAGCCTTTAACAGACCCTGTAAAATATGATCTCTTTCTTCTGCTTTGTTCAAATCATACTTGGTTCTTCTGGTAACTACATCCTCCTGATGAAGCAGGAAGTATTTCAGCATATCCAGTAAATTCAAAACCTTAGGCTCATTATCTACTAATGCCAGCATAATCACACCAAAGGTATCCTGCAACTGGGTATGCTTGTAAAGCTGGTTCAAAATAAGGTTTGCATTGGCATCCTTACGAAGCTCGATAACCACACGTACACCTTCACGGTTAGATTCATCACGGATATCGGTAATACCTTCAATCTTTTTCAGCTTCACCAGCTCTGCAATCTTAATAATTAGATTTGCTTTATTTACCAAATAAGGAACTTCTGTAACGATAATCTGGCTTTTACCATTAGGAAGTGTTTCGATATTGGTAACAGCACGAACTCTGATTTTACCACGACCGGTTCTGTAAGCCTCTTCACAACCGGCAGTACCTAAAATCAAACCACCTGTAGGAAAATCAGGAGCTTTCACAATATCCAATATTTCTTCAATATTGGTTTCTCTGTCTTCTTCTACTTTATTATCAATAATCTTTACTACAGCATTTACTACCTCACGTAAGTTATGAGGAGGAATATTGGTAGCCATACCTACTGCAATACCGGTAGTACCGTTAACTAACAGATTAGGATAACGACCCGGCAATACAACCGGCTCTTTCTCTGTATCATCGAAGTTTGGTATGAAATCTACTGTGTCTTTATTAATGTCTGCAAGCATTTCCATAGAGATTTTGGAAAGTCTGGCTTCCGTGTAACGCATTGCAGCCGCTCCGTCACCATCCATGGAACCGAAGTTACCATGTCCATCTACCAAAGGATAACGGGTAGACCATTCCTGTGCCATATTTACCAATGCACCATAAATAGAGCTGTCACCATGAGGGTGATATTTACCCATAGTATCACCTACAATACGAGCACTCTTACGATGCGGTTTATCAGGACCATTATTTAACTCTATCATAGAGTACAGAACTCTTCTCTGTACCGGCTTCAGACCGTCTCTTACATCAGGCAGAGCACGAGCAGCAATAACACTCATAGCGTAGTCTATGTAGAAGGTTTCCATACGCTCCTTCAAATCCACTTCCTGAATCTTATCAAACACCGTGTCTTTGTCAAAAATATTATCGTCCATATTTTGCCTCTCTCAATTTAAATATCCAAATTCTTTACAAATTTAGCATTTTCCTCGATAAATTCACGTCTGGGTTCTACCTTATCACCCATCAAAGTAGTAAAGGTAAGGTCAATTTCAGAAGCCAATTCTTCATCATAATTCACACGCATGAGAATTCTCTTCTCCGGATCCATGGTAGTTTCCCAAAGCTGGTCTGCATCCATTTCTCCCAAACCTTTATAACGCTGAATCTTATTGTTTTGGTCTCTTCCTACCTCTGCCAAAATCTTATCCAGTTCTTCATCACTGTAAGCATACCAAATCTTTTTATTCTTCTCCAATTTATACAGAGGTGGCTTCGCCAAATATACATGTCCCTGTTTAATGAGCTCCGGCATAAAACGATATAGGAAAGTCAACAACAAAGTACTGATATGAGCACCATCCACGTCCGCATCTGTCATCAAAATAATCTTGTTATAACGAAGCTTACTGATATCAAAATCCTCATGAATACCGGTACCAAAAGCAGTAATCATTGCTTTTATTTCTGCATTGGCATAAATCTTATCCAAACGAGCTTTTTCTACATTCAAAATCTTACCACGCAGAGGTAAAATAGCCTGTGTCGCACGATTACGAGCAGTCTTTGCACTACCACCCGCAGAATCTCCCTCTACAATATAGATTTCACAATTCTTAGGGTCCTTATCAGAACAGTCTGCCAGCTTACCTGGAAGAGATGTTCCTTCCAAAGCAGTCTTTCTACGGGTCAAATCTCTGGCCTTGCGGGCTGCTTCTCTGGCACGCTGTGCTAAAATAGACTTTTCACAAATGGTCTTTGCCACAGAAGGATTCTGCTCTAAGAAATAAGTTAACTGTTCAGAGACAATATTATCCACTGCTCCTCTGGCTTCTGCATTACCCAATTTCTGCTTAGTCTGTCCTTCAAACTGAGGATCTTCTATTTTCACACTGACAATAGCTGTCAATCCTTCACGAATATCCTCTCCTGTCAGGTTTGGTTCATTATCCTTTAACAGCTTTGCACTTCTTGCATAATCATTAAAGGTTTTGGTCACCGCATTACGGAATCCCATTAAATGGGTACCTCCGTCCGGTGTATTAATATTATTTACAAAGCTGAATACACTCTCATTAAAGGAATCATTGTGCTGGAAAGCAACCTCCACATACACATGATTCTTTTCTCCTTCAAAATAAAGGATATTCTCATACAAAGGTGTTTTACTTTTATTCAGATAAGTAACAAATTCCTTGATACCACCTTCATAGTGGAACTCAATTACCTTTTGCTTCTTACCATTCTCCAGAGTAATATATCTGCTCTTTCCTATTTTATAATTTTTTTCTGAAGCTTCAGCATATTTATCCACTTCTTCAGAGTTTTTTGTAGATATTTCCACATTATTTTCTTCAGACTGTGTATTACCTGTAAATTTTTCTGCTTCCTGCAGCTTCTTATCTTCTTCAGCACGATTCAGAAGCTCACCAATCTGAGCATTTTCCAATTCTTTATTAATATCATCAAAAGAAATCGTTTCTACATTTTCTTCCTGTCTGGAATCACGCAGTATAATACGAAGTCCCTTGGTCAGGAAAGCCATTTCACGAAGTCTGCGTTTTAATACATCAAATTCAAAAACCGTCGTTTCCGTAAAAATAGTATCATCCGGCATAAAAGAAACCTTCGTACCGGTTTTTTCTATAGGACAGGTACCTATTTCTTTTAAAGCATAACAAACATGTCCTCTTTCATAACGCTGCTTATAAACCTTTCCATCCTGACTGATTTCTACTTCCAACCAGTTAGAAAGAGCATTTACAACAGATGCACCTACACCATGAAGACCACCGGATACCTTATATCCTCCACCGCCGAACTTACCACCTGCATGAAGAATGGTAAATACTACTTCTACCGCAGGAATACCGGCTTTTTGATTGATACCTACCGGAATACCACGACCATTATCTATAACAGTGATAGAATTATCCTCATTAATGGTAACATCAATAGTATCACAGAATCCTGCCAAAGCTTCATCTACAGCATTATCTACGATTTCGTATACTAAATGATGAAGTCCTCTGCTGGAGGTAGTACCGATATACATACCGGGTCTTTTACGAACAGCTTCCAAACCTTCCAAAATCTGTATCTGATCCGCACCATATTCATGTTCTACTGCTGTGTTGTTCATGTTTTCTTCGCTCATGCTTCAACCTGATTCCTTTCTATGGTACCTTCCGGTATGGTTACCACACCATCTGTTACCTTAAAAACTCTGTCAATTTCAAAACGATTATTTACAAATTCTTCCAAACCGGTACAGGTAATGATGGTTTGAATATCACCAATACTGTTTAAAAGATAATTTTGTCTGTTACTGTCAAGTTCAGATAATACATCATCCAAAAGTAAAATAGGAGTATCTTTGGTAATTTTCTTTACCAACTCTATTTCCGAAAGCTTCAAAGAAAGTGCAGCAGTTCTCTGTTGCCCCTGTGAACCAAACTTTCGAATATCCACACCATCTACATAAAAGCAAAAATCATCCCTATGTGGACCTACTGTAGTCATTTTTGCTTTGATATCTTTGTCCTGATGATAGCGGAGCTTCGTTTCAAACTCCTCCATACTCACATCTGGCTCATAAACAATTTTTATTTCTTCCTTGTCACCGGAAAGTTTCTTATGTATGTCATAAATGATTTCATTCAATTGTTCTACAAAGAGCTGACGTCTTTCTATGATTTTACTGCCAAAGGATACCAGCTGTGAGTCCCATATATTTAAGGTCTCCTTTAATTCCGGCTGGAAAAACAAATCTTTTAAAAGCTTATTTCTCTGATTTACGATTTTATTGTAGTGATTCAAATTATACAGATAGAAATTATCCAGCTGACAAAGCTCCATATCTACAAAATGTCTGCGTTCTGCGGGTCCCTCTTTGATAATACTCAAATCCTCCGGTGAAAAAAATACTACATTGCACAGACCAAGCAAATCTGCAGCCTTTTTAATCTTCTGTCCATCAATAGCAATTCCTTTGGATTTGGATTTTCGAAGGTGCATATCCACACGGGTTTCAATGCCCTCCTTCTCTATATAGGTTCTGATATGGGCTTCTTCTTTGTTGAAATTTACGATATCCTTGTCCTTACTTCCCTTATGAGATTTAGTGGTAGCAGAAACAAAGATAGCTTCCAATATATTGGTTTTCCCTTGAGCATTGTCTCCGTAGAGAATATTTGTGCCTTTATCAAATGTCAAATTCAGTGTATCATAATTGCGATAGTCCTGAAGTTCCAGTGATTTTATAATCATAAAGATACCTATCTGTACGCTGTAGCGTACTACTAAACAGTTTTATTTATTCTTCAATCTTAATTTGCTCGCCATCAAACTCTACCATATCTCCTGCTACCAATTTCTTGCCTCGCTGGGTTTCGATAGTGCCGTTTACTTTTACCAGTCCGTCCTGAATCACGAATTTGGCATCTACACCACTTTCTACGAGACCGGCAGCCTTCAGAGCTTGACCTAACTTAATAAATTCTTCTCTTAATTTTATTATTTTCATAATTATATCCTGTGTATTCAAATATATTAATTTACTAGGATTTCAAAAATGTTAAATATAAATTTAAATTATTTTTGAAAAATTTTCCAACACCTTATTATAACACATTTTTTTAGATAATATAATAAAATTAGTTGATTTTTTGTAATGAAAATTACTAAATTTTATTATATTAAGTGTTTATATCATATTTCAGTTGTTATTTGATAAGTATGATTCATTAGCTTACGGTAGTAAAATTCACCGGTAAAATTAAATAGATGTAGCTTTCTTCGTCGTTCTTGATGAAGCAGGGTGCCTTAGGATTTACCATGTAGAGGGTTACCTTTTCATCATCAATAACACGTAATGCATCGATTAAGAATTTCGGATTGAAACCAATCATCAAATCCTTACCATTCTTTTCAATGTCGATATCTTCATTCATACTACCGATGATGGAATTGATTTTCAGTTCCATACTCTCATCCGTGATATTCATGATAATCGGCTTCTTGTCTCCTTCTTTTACCAAAAGAGTAGCACGATCAATACAACTCAAAAATTCCTTCTTGTTAATGACTACCTTGGTTTCGTAATCGCTGGAAAGCATCTGTTCAATTCTGAAATATTCTCCTTCAATCAATCTGGAAACTACAGTAGTATTTTCAAATTCAAATACAATATGTTTCGGTGTGAAGAAAATATCCACGAACTTGTCTGTGTCACCTGACAAAATCTTACTTATTTCATTTAATGTCTTTCCCGGAACCACAACCTTTCTGGGGCTATAGTTTTCCTTCAATTCAATCTTACGGATAGAAATACGATGTCCATCCAAAGAAACTACCTTCAATACATTATCCTTAATGTCAAACAGTTCACCTGTCATCAGCTTATTATTATCATTGTCGGAAATAGAGAAGATAGTCTGTCTTACTACTTCCTTCAAAGTAAACTGTGAAATAGAAATACTTTCTTCTTTTTCTACAATAGGAAGATAAGAAAAATCTTCCCCTGATTTGCCTATAATATTAAACTTTGATTTTTCACAAGTAATGGTAGTTTTGAAATTATTATCTGTTTCAATGGTAATTTCACTATCCGGAAGCTTTCTCACAATATCCAGGAATATTTTAGCATCCAAGGCGATAATACCCTTTTCTATAATATCACCATCAATAATAGTTTCTATACCAAGCTCCATATCATTTGCCGTTAAAGTAATCACACCTCTGCTGGCATCTACAAGGATACATTCTAAGATAGACATAGTGGTTTTGTTAGGAACTGCTTTTGATACAATCTGTACTCCATTTAACAGAGCTGATTTAGAACAAATTAATTTCATGTGAATAACTCCCTTCTCGTAAATCAGGCAAAAAATAGTTCGCCTAAAATAATAATTATATAAAGATTTTAGTAGTATTAATAGTAGTCATTGTCGATATGTTCAAAACTAGTTTTATTATACTATTTTTCAAGCAAAAATGGAATGGAAAACATGTGATTTGTTATACTTTTCTTTCTGGATAACTTCAGGTTTATTCACATGTTCTTGAAAATCCATTTTTAACTCAAAAAAGTTATGAACATCTTCTGACAAAGGATAAACAATTTAACCACATTTTTCTGTGGAAAAGAGTATGGTATGTATTAAGAAGGATTTATTTTTTTCTTAATAATATCTACTTTACTACGTAACTCTTCGTTAACCTGTAATTCTTCTTCTACTTTCTTAATACCATAGATGATGGTAGTATGATCCTTTTTCCCAAGAAGATGGGCAATGTTCTGTAAGGAAACATTACACATTTCTCTGCAAAGATACATAACAATCTGTCTGGGTTGCACGAATTCAGAATTTCTCTTTTTCGAAGATATATCTAATGGATCTACACCGAAATGTTCTGCTACTACATTTATAATTAAAGTAGGAGTGATAGCCTTTGGTGTGTTTGGTGAAATAATATCTTTTAAAGCTTCTTCTGCTAATTCTAATGTCATACCTACTTTGTTTAATTTAGCAAAAGCAACGATTTTATTAAAGGCACCTTCTAACTCACGGATATTGGAAGTAATGTTGGTAGCAATATAGTTGATGATTTCTTCATCAATCTTTCTGTCACAATCATCTGCTTTTTTGCGCAAGATAGCTACTCGGGTTTCATAATCCGGTGATTCAATTTTAGCAATCAATCCACATTCGAAACGGGAACGGAAACGTACATCCAGACTTTCCATTTCCTTTGGTGGTTTATCAGAAGAAATGATAATCTGCTTGCCGGCTTCATAAAGTGCATTAAAGGTATTGAAAAATTCGTACTGTGTACTTTCTTTACCGAGGATATACTGTACATCATCGACCATCAATACATTCACATTTCTGTATTTGTCACGTACCTTACTCATGGCAGTGCTGCTGCCGCTTCGAATAGATTCTATCACTTCATTGGTAAATTCCTCACTGGTTACATAGAGAACCTTCATGTTCGGATTATTTTCAATAATAGAATGACCAATGGAATGCATCAGATGTGTCTTTCCCAGTCCGGCTCCTCCATATAAAAAGAAAGGATTGTAAATCTTTCCGGGAGATTCTGCTACCACTACGGAATAAGAATGTGCAAACTTATTATTGGTACCTACTACAAAGGTATCGAAGGTATACTTCGGATTCAGATTACCATTATCAGCTGCTATTCTGCTCAAAGTCATGGCAGAAGGTTTTTCCATTTCTTCTATATTATCATCCTTAACATCCGATTCTAAAATAAAGGATATTTCATAAATATGATTAAACATTTCTGAAATAGTTACCTGAAAGAAGCTGGTATATTTGTCTGAAATATAATTTAAAGCATGTCCTTTATCAGAAGGAATCAGAATAACAACTACATCATTTTCTACTTTATGTACCTGTAAAGGTTCAATCCAGGTATTATAGGAGATAGCAGAAAGATTGTATTCTCTCCATACGGTTTCTTTAATTTGTTGCCAATGTTCTTTTATAATATCCATTTTAAGTCTCCCTATCTATATTATAAAGAATGATTGTGAAATAAAAAAGGAAACAATCATCCAATATAATGAAAATTATCACTATTCTATAGTAATATAAAAAGATAAATATTTCAAACATTAGTTATGAACAAGTTCTTCATAAAAGTTATCCACAACATGTAGATAACTTGGGTTATAAGTACTTAAAATCACATAGTATGTGTATGAATTTGTGAATAACTTCTGAAAATTGTGGATTATAAAAAAGTTCCATTTTTACAGTATATGGTAAAGATATCCACAAGTTAAACACAATATATAGAGGTTACATAAAATAAATATCCACAAGTAATCAACAATTTGTGGATAACTAGTTGTTGATAAAAAAATGTGTATATGTATGTGGATAACTCAAAAAAGGAATTTTAAGAAATTTTTAATCTAGAAAAAAAGCCGTAAATATCACATTTTTTCAATATTTTACTTGACATTAGCTCACTTTTAAATTACAATCAATTTGCTGTTTTTCGAGCGTATGAGCAACATTTGGTAAGAAGTTACCAAGCTATCGATTAACTTAGTTACCTTAAATATAGATTAAGGTTAAGAGAGAAGGAGGTGCCTTATTTATGAAGATGACATTTCAGCCGAAGAAGAGATCCAGATCTAAAGTTCACGGTTTCAGAGCAAGAATGAGTACTCCAGGCGGAAGAAAAGTTTTAGCAGCAAGACGTGCAAAAGGAAGAAAGAAATTATCAGCATAGGTCACAGCAATGTGACCTTTTTTTCTCTCTGAAAATAGAAGTTCACAAAAACAGTTTTGTTTGCAAGAGGTATTAGGAGACAAATTATGAAATTTTCAGAGTCATTGAAAAAAAATCACCAGTTTCAATTTGTTTATAAAAACGGAAAATCATACGCAAATAAGTATTTAGTCATGTACGTAAAGGAAAACGGCTTAGGAAAAAACAGAATTGGAATTAGTGTCAGTAAAAAAGTAGGGAACAGTGTGGTGAGACATCGTGTTACCAGACTGATTCGAGAAAGCTATCGATTACATGAAAATATATTCAATAATGGTTTGGATATTGTAATCGTAGGAAGACCCAGTGCAGCCACCGTAGGTTATAATGAGGTGGAAAGTGCACTATTACACTTAGGGAAACTTCATCATATTATAAAAATATTTTTTTACATGGATGATTGAGATTTTTTATCATTCTATAAAGATTTCATAGTAAATTAATCCATTTTTTATAATATGAAGAGTAGGATTTGTTATAATATGAAAAAACTACTGATTGCTCTTATTAAATTTTATCAGAAATATTTATCTTCCATGAAGACCACCAAATGTCCTTATTATCCATGTTGTTCCCAGTATGGATTGGAAGCGATCCAAAAGCATGGAGCTATAAAAGGAAGTTGTTTGGCTTTTTGGAGAATATTAAGGTGTAATCCTTTTTCTAAGGGAGGATATGACCCTGTTCCGTAGGAGAGCAATCCAAGGAGGATAAATGAACAGTTTATTTTTGACACAGGACGATGGTATGATTATCGGCTTGGTAGCCAAGGTACTGGGTAAAATCATGGATATTATATTTAATGTAATAGACATGATTGGTATTCCGAATATAGGCTTGGCGATTATTTTATTTACTATTGTAGTAAATCTCTTGATGCTTCCTTTAACTATGAAGCAGCAGAAATTTTCAAAGCTTTCTGCAAAAATGAACCCGGAAATCAATGCAATCCGTGATAAATACAAAGGAAAGCAGGATACGGATTCACAAATGGCCATGAACCAGGAAATTCAGATGGTATATAACAAATATGGTGTATCTCCATCCGGTAGCTGTGTTCAGCTATTAATTCAGATGCCTATTTTGTTTGCTTTGTATCGTGTAATTGCAGCTATTCCTGCTTATGTAGGAAAAATCAAAGATGCTTTTACTGTTTTAGCGGACAAGATTATTTCTGTAGACAATGGTGCATTTTTACAGAATTCCGGTGTAGAAACCATTAAGAATACCATAGCTATGTATGGTAAAAATATCAAAGATGGTAATATGACCAATGGTATTATCGATGTTTTGAACAAGTTATCTTCTACAGATATGGAAATTATTGCAAATCACTATGGTTTAAATGGATTAACTCATAATGGAGAGTTGATTTTAAGTAGTGAAACTGTTACGGGTTTGTTAGATACTTACAACAGCTTTTTAGGTTTGAATATTGGTAATTCTCCTTCTCATATTGTGAAGACTGCTTTTGCAGCTGGTGCATGGGGATTGGTAATTGGTGCTATTTCAATTCCTGTTTTATCTGCAGTTACTCAGTGGATTAATGTGAAGCTGATGCCTCAGCAGAACAGTGATAAGAAGAAGACTCAGGAAGAAAGTGCCATGGAATCTTCTATGAAGACCATGAACATGATTATGCCTTTAATGTCTGCATGGTTCTGTTATACATTACCTTGTGGTATGGGTCTTTACTGGGTAGCCGGTTCTGTAGTAAGAGGCATTTTACAGATTGTTACAAACAAGCACTTTGATAAAATGGATTTCGATGAAATCATTAAGAAGAACGAAGTGAAGAGTGCTCAGAAATTGGAAAAGATGCAGAAGCAACAGGAAATGATTAATGCTTATGCTAATATGAATACCAAAAATATTCAGAACAGAGCAAATATATCTACTGGTGTAAATAATAATACTGCAAAGACATCTACTTCCAACAATACCAATAAAACCAATATTTCTTCAAGCAGCAGTGCAAAGCCCGGTAGTATGATGGCTAAGGCAAATATGGTGAAAGAATATAACGAAAGAAACAATAAGAATTAATTGATTTTTGGGAGGATCATAATATGGAATATATTGAAGTATCTGCAAAAACAGTGAGTGAATGTATTACAGAAGCTTGTCAGAAGCTTGGTGTAACAAGTGATAAATTAGAGTATGAAGTATTAGAAGAAGGCTCTACCGGTTTCTTAGGAATAGGTGCAAAGCCTGCTAAGATTAAGGCTTGTGTAAAATGCTCTATTGAAGATAATGCAAAGAACTTCCTGAAGGAAGTATTCGAAGCAATGGATATGACAGTCGTAGTTGATGTGAAGTATGATGAAGAAAACAAGACTATGGACATCGATTTAAGCGGTGATGATATGGGCGTTCTTATTGGTAAGAGAGGACAGACCTTAGATTCACTGCAGTACTTAGTTTCTTTGGTAGTGAATAAGGAAGCAGAAGATTACATCAGAGTAAAAGTTGATACTGAAAACTACAGACAGAGAAGAAAAGAAACCTTAGAAAATTTAGCAAAGAATATTGCATTTAAGGTAAAGAGAACCAAGAAGACTGTTTCTTTGGAGCCTATGAATCCTTATGAAAGAAGAATTATTCATTCTGCATTACAGAATGACAAGTATGTAAATACTCACAGTGAAGGGGATGAACCTTTCAGAAGAGTAGTAGTTACTTTGAAGAGATCTTAATTTATATCATATCAGATATAGGCGGAAGGCTTATATCTGATATTTTT
>JAZLEI010000033.1:0-93631 GCA_045615205.1 Acetatifactor sp. | reverse complement strand
GTATCGCCTAATAAGTCTTTGAGCATTTCCTGCACATCATTTGCATCTGTCGGCTGGTAGTGCTCCAGTAAGCTGTTGATGAACGCCTTGCGTTCCGGTGAAAGTTTTCTTTGTCTTGCCATAAAAATATCCTCCTGGATTAATATTTATTTTAACATCAATCCAAGAGGATATATATATTACATATCTAGTTTACACAAAATTTTTTACAGTCTCAAATTATCAACATAATATGTACTTACATCTTCTTTATCTATCACTTTTAAAAAATCATAATTAATTATCAAACCCTCTTCATTCTTACCAATTTGACTTAGTATATACACATCTTGATCCTCATAAATAATTGGGTAAATATAATATGATGTACCATTGTTTCGATCTGTGAATACATACTCATCATCCTCTACTATCTCTGCATCCTCTATAACAAATTTATACTCATTTCTTTGCCTTTCTGCTAAGATACCTATCACATACATAAAGAAAAATTCTAAGATACACGTTATTAGCAAAATCTCTATAACCCTTATCCATCTTTGGTATTTTATATCACTCTGTTTGGTATCGTTTTTTTCTTTATCATTTTGCTTCTTCTTTTTATTCTTATCCTTCTTCTCTAATTGAATTTCTACTCCTTTTCCACCTTCGCTAACTCCCTTCTTTTCTTTTATAGACATTTTATAAAAAATAGTAGCTTCTATTCCGAACGCATTTACCATAATAAGTACTAAGCTCCACACTATCACAAGTGCTATAATTTTTACTATTGGAGTATCAGGTAATTCTTTCAATAAATCAATAAAATCAATCCCATTTGTATACAGAACCCACACACTTAATGCAATAAATTCTAATAAGATAAATCCTATTTTCTTAATTCTTCGCTTTACATTTTTGCTCCCACTTTGAATCGACAGTTGAAAATACATATAATTTATTGCAAGTAGTACTATACATGTCGATGCAGATTGTATTACTTGTATCAAAAATCCTTCTGACCAAACATCAATGTAAGCTTTATCAATATGATACACTGAAAATCTACCTAACGTATAGAAATAACCTAAACTTCTAGTTATCCATAACGCAATTGAAAAGCAAACCGCTGTGATTGCACTAAATTTTGCAAAATCCTTTGCGGAAAACTCTCTAATTTTTTGTAACGCCTTTCCTAATAATTTATTGTCCAAAAAATCAAATAAATTATTCTCATTTGTATTTTCCATAATCATGCTCCTTTATATTGTGTTATGTCATTTATCGACACTTTTTATATTTTGCTTTAGATGTATACAAAATAATCTATTTATTTATCTTACAATATAACTTCTGGTAGCACATGTACAGTAGACTTACTGACCCCAAACTCCTTTGCAGTCTGTCGGACGGTGACATTGTAATCAATGATATAATTGGTGATGCTGATAGCTCGCTCTTCAATGTAATCCTTCAAAAAAATCCCCTCAAAATGCTTTTTTGCAGTTTTTGTAGCACTTTGAGGGGGATGACTGTTCGTTATTATATACCTTTTATTTGAGCTTTCTTACCGGTCTTACTACCTGATAACCTAGTTTTTCAGGACAATGTCTCTGATAAATTTGACATTCCTCGTCATTCCATTCATATCCCATTTCCATAGGATCATAGGAAAATGCAAGGTTTTCTACTGCACCCATAACATCTCCATTTTCCGCCATATAATCGAATACCGGATAAGAAAACACCAGATAATCACTTGCCGGTATCTCCTTCACCTCGAACCCTTTCGGCACTTCGCCCACATAATCCAAAGGCACTCCCGTACCATAGAAATACACTTTTTTCTCACCAGTCTTTTTCCAGCCTGCAGTATGTGCCGTCACAATGGGATGTGCCATCTTATCCATACTGGTAACAAATCCACACACCTCATCACAATCATGATACTTCCAAAAATCACCGTAATTATCTGCTTTTTCTTCCCATATTCCTAAATACTTATGTGCAGGGATATGCTCTACACGAATTGCCAATCTTGTCTTTTCCATGGTCTTTATCCTCTTTTCATCATAATTCGGAAACAGCACACGTTTGTGTATCTTCATGGGTACCGGCTTGTTTTCTCTTCTATAAGCAGCCGGTGTACATCCGTACTGCTCCTTAAAAGCTCTCGTCAAAGCTTCCTGGGAAGAAAAACCATATTTCACTGCAATATCCAGAATCCGTTCCTCAGTATCCCTGATTTCTTCCGTAACCCTTGCAAGTCTCCTGCCGGCAATATAGGACTTCAAGGTAACTCCCGTAATATCACGAAACATATTGGAACAATACCATGGCGAATACCCTACTGCTTTTGAGACCATTTGTAAGGTCGGTATTTCTTCCATGTTTTCCTCAATCCAGTCAATCATCTGCTGTACCACTTCAACACTTCGCATCTTACACGCTCCCTCCAAAGAAGATAATACAACATTATGAGGGTTATTTTTTGATGTTTCTTGGGATAATCCTCAATATCCCCCCCTATGTTCCAATATGCACTCCAAAAAGTCCTCCCCATATCTTCCATACTTATTCTCGCCCACACCATTCACCTGCAGCATCTGTGCTTTATTGGTGGGCTGCTTCACGCTCATGTCTAACAGGGTCTTATCCGTGAAAATCATATAGGGCGGTAAACCGATTGCCTTAGAAAGCTGTAAACGCAGTGCCTTTAATTCTTGGAAGAGTTCCTTCTGCTCCGGCAGCAATTGCTCCAAACTAATCTGACCACCACTGGCACGGCTACCTTCTCCATATACGCCGGTTCCATAGGTGCTGGGGCGACCGTAGATTCCATATCTGCCTGTACCGGAGCTTTTCTTGCCTCCGGCATTTGGCTTTTCGTACTTCGTGCCGAAATGTATCACATCATCCTTTTCAGAGTACACCACTCCCGGGTATCCGGTCTCGTCATATTCACTCTCGCCGTAACTGGTGCTTCCATATCCTGAATTACCAACTCCGGCACTACCATACTCGCTTTCTTCCTCCCACAGACCGCCATAACCATAGCCCTCATAGTCCGTTCTGCGACTGGCAGTTACGCAGCTGGAGCAATTTCCACAATATTTGCCGGAAATATCCTGCCATCTGGAAGTACCGAAATACCGCAAAATATATTCCCTCAGGCAATATTTCGTCTTGCAATAGCCTGCCATGGCCCACAAACGCTCTCTATCATTCTTTAGTACGGCTTCCGCTTGTTCTTCTGTTAATTCACTGTTTTCTCCACGATTTTCGATTAAATATTTGTTGATATGCACATCCTGTGGGGAATAAAGGATGACACATTCCGCAGACATGCCATCCCTGCCGGCACGACCTGCCTCCTGATAATAGTTTTCCATACTCTGGGGCATGTTGTAATGCACCACATAACGTACATTGGACTTGTCGATACCCATGCCGAAGGCATTGGTGGCTACCACGATGGACTTGCGGTCATAGATAAAGTCCTCCTGATTCTGCTTTCGCTCCTCAGGACTTAAACCTGCATGATAACGGGTTACAGACAATCCCTTCCACTCCAAATATTCACACACCTTCTCTACGTTTTTACGGGTGGCACAGTAAATAATACCGCTTTCCTCCAAATGATTTTGGAGATAGTGCAGTAATTGTTCATCCTTATTCCTTCCGGTTCTCACCTCGAAAAACAAGTTTTCCCTATCGAATCCGGTAATCAATATCTTTGGATTATGTAAACTTAATATGTTAACAATATCATTCTTTACTACAGTAGTGGCCGTAGCAGTAAAGGCACTGACTACCGGGCGATTAGGGAAACTGTCTATGAATTGCAGTATCTTCAGATAGCTGGGACGGAAGTCCTGTCCCCACTGGGAGATGCAGTGTGCTTCGTCAATGGTTACCATTGCAATCTGCACATTTAGTGCAAAATTCAGGAAACGCTCTGTTTCTAATCGCTCCGGTGCCACATAAACGATTTTGTACTGTCCCTGACGGGCATTCTGTAGTGCCTTGGTAATCTGTGCTTCACTCAGAGAACTGTTAATGTACGCTGCATGCACACCGGCCTGATTCAAGGCCTTTACCTGGTCCATCATCAGGGAAATCAAGGGCGAAACCACTATAGTAATCCCCTCCATGCACAGTGCCGGCACCTGATAGCAGATAGATTTGCCTGCTCCCGTAGGCATAATTCCCAGCACATCTCTGCCTTCTAATATACTGTCTATGAGCTCCTCCTGTCCGTCACGGAAGCTGTCATATCCAAAATATTTGCTTAATACTTCATATTTATCCACGGCTGCTCACCCCATTATCTCGAAAAAGCAGAAGACATATGCCTTCTGCTTTTCACTATTCAATGATTCTTCTAACTGACAAAATCTTACGATAGGTTGCCTTGTTCACCTTGATACCACCTCTCGGATAAGGCTTACTATTGCTGGCATGTACGATATAACCATCCCCGATATAAATCCCGATATGTCCGCTATAGCAAATCAAATCGCCGGGCTGTGCATCCTTAAAATCCACTGATTTGCCGGCACTTCTCTGGGCATAGGAGGTTCTGGGTAGCTTGTAACCGAAAGCCTCATATACTCGCATGGTAAAGCCGGAACAGTCAATACCCTTGGTCAGGTTGGTTCCACCATATACATACTTATTGCCGATGTACTGGCAACCGTACTTCGCAATCTTCTTTCCTAAATCACTGCCGGAAGCTGCATCAATAATCTTTGTATAATCTGTAGTAGCATAAGTCTTGTTCAGGGCTTCCTGTAGTTTCAGTGCCTCCTGACGCTTACGCTCCTCTTCCTTGAGCTTCTCTAACTCCTTTTTCTCTGCCTGAAGCTTTTTCTTGGCTGCCGCGGCTTCTGCTTTGGCCTCCGCAATCAGTGTATCAAAATTATCAGACTGCTTCTTCATCTCTGCCATCAGATTATCACAATAGGTCTTCTGATCTTCTAAATCTGCCTTCTGGTCTTCCAAATCTGCCTTTTGCTTCTCCAGCTCTGTCTTCTCAGCCTCTAACTTACCCCACAGCTTATGTACCTGTTCCTTGGCATCCTCATACTTTTCCAGCATGGTATCATTATAAGCCAAAACTTCTTCTGCATAAGTCATTCTGTTCAAAAGGTCAGAAAAACTGGTGCTGTTCAATATCAAACTAAACCATGTACTCTTACCGCCTTCATAAGACATTCTAATCTGCGTTTTCATGGCAGCCTGTTGATTTTCCTCGGTCTTCTTGGCTTCCTCGTACTCCTGCTGGGTTTTATCGATATCTGTCTGCTTATCCGCAATATCTTCTTCCTTCTGAGCGATTTCATCCTGTAGCATAGCGATACTGGTCAACATATTGATGATTTCCGCATTCAAATCATCCATCTGCTCCAGAATAATGTCCTGCTCATCTGTCAAAGTATCAATCTGATCTCCCAGTCCATCCACAATAGCTTCGTACTGGTCGATAGACTCCTGTACTTCGCTCATAGTTCTATCTGCGTAAACAGGCATGGAGGGACATACACAAAGTGCCAATACCAATACTGCTGTCAGTATACAATTTAAGAAACGTACTCGAAATCTTTTCATCTTTTCCCTCTATTATCACAATGCTCTAAAAGCCCAAACTTTCACAATATCATCATACCACACTTTCCGACAAAATTCATCCCCCATATTCTTAAGATTTGTTTATTTGTATGGCAGAGCTTAAGGGAGACGCAGGGGCAGAAGTATGACACTTAGACACGCTCTCGCTCGGATAAAAACGTAGCCGCACTAAGCTCGAAAACACCTCGCTAAGTGCAGACGTTTTTATACGGTCTTGCGTTGACATACTTCTGCCCCTGCGTCTCCCATGCCCTGCATACAACAAGAGCCACCCGAAATGGGTGGCTCCGCCAAATTCAAATTACAGTTCACAGTTGTTTACAGTACGAGGGAATGGTAATACGTCACGGATATTGCTCATACCGGTTAAGTACATTACGCATCTTTCGAAGCCCAAACCAAAGCCTGCATGGCGAACAGAACCGTATCTGCGCAGATCTAAGTAGAAATCGTAATCTTCCTTATTCAGACCCAGCTCATCCATTCTCTGCTCCAGAAGCTCCAGCTTATCCTCTCTCTGGCTTCCACCGATGATTTCACCGATGCCGGGTACCAGACAGTCCATAGCTGCTACGGTCTTGCCGTCCTCGTTCAGCTTCATGTAGAATGCCTTGATTTCCTTCGGATAATCAGTAACAAATACCGGACGCTTGAATTCCTGCTCGGTCAAGAATCGTTCATGCTCAGTCTGTAAATCACAGCCCCAGTATACCTTGTAATCGAACTCATCATTGTGCTTCTCTAAGATTTCAATTGCCTCTGTATAGGTCACATGACCGAAGTCAGAGTTTACCACATGGTTCAATCTCTCGATTAAGCCCTTATCAACGAACTGGTTGAAGAAAGCCATTTCCTCCGGTGCGTTCTCCAAAACATAGCGAATAACATGCTTCAACATGCTCTCTGCCAAAATCATATCGTCCTTCAAATCTGCAAAAGCCATCTCCGGCTCAATCATCCAGAACTCCGCTGCATGTCTGGTGGTGTTGGAGTTTTCTGCACGGAAGGTAGGTCCGAAGGTATATACATTCTTAAATGCAAAAGCATAGGTTTCTACGTTTAACTGTCCGCTTACGGTCAGGTTGGTAGGCTTGTTGAAGAAATCCTTGGAGAAATCTACCTTACCATCCTCGGTCATAGGTAAGTTGTTCAAATCCATAGTGGTTACCTGGAACATTTCACCAGCACCTTCACAATCACTACCGGTAATGATAGGAGTGTGAACATAAACAAAGCCTCTCTCCATGAAGAAAGTGTGGATTGCATAAGCAATCAGGGAACGTACACGGAACACTGCCTGGAAGGTGTTGGTTCTGGGACGTAAGTGGGAAATGGTTCTCAAATATTCAAAGCTGTGACGCTTCTTCTGCAAAGGATAATCTGCACTGGAGGGACCCTCTACGAAAACCTCCTCTGCCTGCATTTCAAAAGGCTGCTTTGCCTGAGGAGTTTCTACGATAGTTCCTCTGATCACAAGTGCTGCACCTACATTGGTCTTGCACACTTCTTCAAAGTTTGCAAGCTTATCTGCATATACTACCTGAAGAGGCTCGAAGAAGGTACCGTCGTTGATTACCAGGAAACCAAAATTCTTCTGGTCACGATTGCTTCTTACCCAACCGCCAACAGTCACTTCCTTTCCGATATATGCTTCTCGATTACGATATAAGTCTCTGATATCTGTTAATTCCATAATCTTTTCCTCCTGGTTGTATTATTTATCTGTTACGACTGCATTCTCTACTAAAAATGCCAGCACGTCTTCAAACATATAGTATTCTTTGTATTCTTCACGAGTATTGGTACCGATGAATTCATCTACACTCGCATAGCCATTAGCAGTTGCAAATTCCTGCAAATCTGCTTCCAATTCTTCATCTGTCATATTTAAGCCTTCCGCATTGGCTACTGCCTGGAAAGCCAAAATCTGCTTTGCGGATTCCGGTGCATAGGTATCCAGGAAGGTCTGTAAATCCATTCCATAATAATAGTAGCACAAAGTAGCTGCATCCATACCATACATCGTTGCCTCATTGTTCAGGTTGGTTTCCATGCTGGTTCTGTAATCTGCCACCAGACTTTCCGGCAACTCCTTGAACTCACACTGTGCCATAAAGGCTTCAATCACAGCATTTTCTATCATATAGCTGTATTCCGTCTCTGCATTGGTATTCTGATAATTATAAGAAAACTCTTCAATTTCCTTTACGGTAGCATAGTTGGAATTGCCCCAAGATGCTACTACATCATCACTGTACTCGGTAGGATAAATATAGTTCACGGTTACGGTAAATACTACATCCTGTCCTGCCAGCTCTGCATTGCTATAAGGATCCGGGAAAGTCAGGTTCAAATCTACGGTTTCTCCGGGTTCTACACCGATTAAACCTTCTTCAAAGCCATCAATAAACTGACCGGAACCGATGCTCAACTGCTGGTCAGTCGCAGTACCACCTGCAAAAGCCACATCATCCTTCTTGCCTTCATAATCAATATTTACCAAGTCACCGTTTTCTACGGCACGGTCTGTGATACCGGTTTCGGCATTCAGATTGCTGTAATAAATCTGCTTCACATGCTCTGCCACATCTGCATCGGTTATTACCGGCTTTTCCACAGTTACATTCAAGCTCTTATAATCCCCTAAGGTAACATACTTTTCTACCTTCATTTCTCCAACACTCTTTCCTTCGTCAGAGCCACATCCGGTGAAAAGTCCCATTGCCAAAGCAACAGTCACAATCATCGCTAATTTTCTTTTCATAATAATCTCCATTCTAAACAAAGTACATATAGAGTTATTTATACCACAAACTTTGGGTTATTGAAAGAGTTTTCACAAAAATAACTTACTTTTTTCCTATAAAATTCCTATAAAAGGGGCGATAAAAGTCTGCAGATCTGCTCTTTTACCCGCACCGGAAGACTTCTTTGGGCATAATCATCCATAGTGATGGGGCTACAGTGTTGCAAATCCTGCCGGAAGCATCGGAGCATTTCCAGCACTTTAGTTTTATCATAAACTACCACATTCACCTCAAAATTCAGTGCGAAGCTGCGAATATCCACATTTGCAGTACCATAGCAAAAAACTTCCTCGTCCACAATGATCCCCTTAGCATGCAGAAAACCATTATTATAGGTGTAACACTTGGCACCGTTCATGACTAAATCCCCTACATAGGAATAGGTGGCCCAATACACAAACATGTGGTCCGGCTTGCAGGGTATCATAATCTGCACTTCCACACCTCTGCTGCTGGCTATCCGCAACGCCTCGAATACCGCCTCGTCCGGTATGAAGTAAGGGGTCTGGATAGCAATACTTTTTCTCGCACCATGTATCAGTTGCAAATAGTTGTCACGGATTACCTGATAGGTATTGTCAGGGCCACTGGTAAGCACCTGTATCTTTGCAAAATCCCTGTTTCCCGCAGAAACATTGGTATAATATCGACTTTCGGAAAACAAATTCTTCTTTGCAGCATAGTTCCAGTCCAACAAAAAACGCAGCTGCAAGCCTAAAGTGGCTGCCCCACGTATCCGAAGCTGGGTATCTCGCCATGCTCCGAACCGCTCATCCAACCCGATATACTCCATACCGATATTAAAGCCGCCCACATAGACAATTTCATTATCAATGACCGCTATCTTTCTATGGTTCCGATAATTGATGCGCAGATGAAACCGCTGAAGCAACGCCGGAAAGAATTCAGCAACTTCCATCCCCTGCTCCCGTAGCCCCTTCCAGAAACGTCTGCTGACGGTTCTGCACCCCATGGCATCAAAGAGGATGCGCACCTCTACCCCTTCTGTCACCTTCTGAACCAATACTTGTCGCAACCTTTCAAACAAGGCATCCTCCCGAATAATATAAAACTCCAGATGAATGAACTGATTCGCTCCCCGCATATCCTCCAGCATCGCTTCGAACAGCGCATTTCCCTCCGTGAAAATATCTATGTCATTATCTCCTGTCAGCACAGCACTGGAGGTTTTCAGATTATACAGTACCAAGTCCGTATACCCGGGCACCTCTATATCCGCACTTTTCACACTATCTGTCTGCTGCCGCCCGGCCTCCTGCACACTGTCCTCTACCGCCTTATTCTGAAACAGCTTTCGCTTACGCATGTCCGTACCTAACAGCAAGTAGAATAAAAAGCCCACCAACGGTAGAAAATAGAGCAATAAAAGCCACGCCCATACACTCTTTGGCGACCTGCGCTCAAAAAACACCACCACTACTGCAAACAGCAAATTTATCACCAACAGGTTCCCCATGAAAAAATCCACCAGTTGTTTCACCTTCCATTCTCCTCCCCATGTCCCTGAAAATACTATCAGTATCGCCCAAAATACAAAGAAAAACTCTTAAAATCCTCTAAAATCAAGATTTGTTTGTTGCTAATTGTGGAAAAGAATGTTAAAATTGTTTTCGAACATAAATGGACATACTAGGAGGATTTTTTCGTGACACCATTTCAAATTACATTATTAGTGATATTAATTGTCGTAATCGTTCTTTTCGTGGTTCTTTACTTTGTTGGTAAAAAAGCACAGAAGAAGCAGGCAGAACAGCAGCAGATGCTGGAAGCAAACAAGCAGGTCGTATCTATGTTAATCATTGATAAGAAGCGCATGAAAATCAAAGATTCCGGACTGCCTCAGATAGTGATTGACCAGACTCCCAAGATGATGCGTAATTCCAAGATGCCTATCATCAAGGCAAAGGTTGGTCCCCAGATTATGTCTTTAATCTGTGAGGAAAGAATTTTTGACTACGTTCCTGTGAAGAAGGAAGTAAAAGCTTATGTCAGTGGTATTTACGTTCTGGATGTAAAGGGTCTGCATGGCAAATCAGAACCCAGACCGGAGAAGAAAAAGAGCAAGTTCAAGCAGTTGGTGGAAAAGGCTCAGGAAAAAGCCGGAGCCAAGCCGATTAAGTAGTTTACAACAAAAGAAGCCTATCAATCTGATGGGCTTCTTTTTTATACTCTTGCTCTATTCACTATTCCTTACCCTTTATGGTAATGGTTATATCACAATCCGCCATAGGCTCTTCATTATTCTCCAACGAATACTCCAACCGGACAGTCAAGGAATTTTCCTCTTCCAGCACATTCACCAGTCCGGTCTGTACCTCCAGCATAAACACCCCAAAGGGGGTACGGTACTCTGTCATGTGCTGCTTTCCCTCTTCAAATATCATCTTGGACTGTAACAGACCCTTCTTGGTCAGCTCCACACCCTGAGCATAGACTTTCAACATACATTTACTACTTTGGTTGAAACCGGCCTCCTGCTCCTCATACATCACATAATGACTGCCGTTGCGCAAATAATACTCTCCAGCGGCTTCTGTCACTGTTTCCACACATTCCCCGCCCGGATAGGTTTGTTTTCCTTTTATTTTAATCGTTATGTTCTTTGTCATTTCTTCCTCACCATGAGAAGCCTCATCGGCTCTCCTATCTCTAATACTGCTCAATATTCACGGTTTTTGCAGAAAGGATCCCATACTTGATGATAGAGTTGGCGAATACCTTGAATTTCTCTGCGGTATCACTCACATAAAACTGATATTGGTTCTCTCCCAAAGCCGGATGCCTGTCATTTAGCAGACCCTTTTCCTGCAACAGTTCTTTCAGCTCTACAGCAGTTTCATAGGCCGGATTTACCAAATTTACATCCTTGCCGATGATGCGACCTAAAGTGGAACGTATCAAGGGATAATGGGTACAGCCTAAAATCAAGGTATCAATGTCCAAATCAATCAGCTCTGTCAAATAACGCTTGGCAATTTCGTCCGTTACAGGGTCTTCCCAAAGTCCCTCTTCTATCAAGGGTACAAACAAAGGGCAAGCCTTGCCATATATGGTAACATCCTTGTTCAGCTGCGTTATGTATTGATTGTAAATGCGACTGCTGATGGTTGCCTCTGTGGCAATTACACCGATTTTACCATTCTTGGTAACTTCGCATGCTGCCTTAGCACCGGGCTTCACCACACCTATCATGGGGATATCCGTTTCTGCCTCCAACTCCTCCAGTGCATAAGCACTGGCAGTATTGCATGCTACCACGATGGTCTTCACATCAAAGGTATTTAAAAAACGCACAATCTGCTTGGAAAAACGGGTGACGGTATCCTTGGATTTGTTACCATAGGGCACACGTGCCGTATCTCCAAAATATATGATTTTTTCATTAGGCATCTGACGCATAATCTCTCTCGCCACAGTTAAACCGCCTACTCCGGAATCAAACACACCGATAGGAGCGCCCGGATCCATCTTATATATTTTTTCCAAAGTCATTCCTCTGACCTAACCTTTTCCCAATATTCTTCCAACATCTGCCACAGCTTGCTGCGAAAACGTACCTGATCTCCCTCTGCCTGAAGCATTTCCCAATAGGTATTCCCATCAAGTCCACATTCTACCACTTCCGAAGCAGTCTGTACAGTGCCATCCTCCTGCACCACTACATAAGCATCTGCTGCCGTTGCCAGTTCCGGATACCAAAGCCCCCACCAGCCGATTGCCATGCTTAACATCAATGTAACACGAATTTCCAGTCCTCTATGATTCATCTTTTCCTCCTGTCCGAAGCACTTGCTTCCAATTTCCTTTGAAAGAAGTATGAACCACAAAAGTATTCTTTATTCAAAGCTTTTCCCTATTTGGTATGTTTTTCCTTCTCCAGGCGGATTTGCTGGATAATCGCCAGCTCCTGATTATCTATATGCAGCTTCGCCGCCTGACTTGCCGCTTCCTTATCTTTTTTTACAATTCCTTCATAAATCATCCGATGCTCTTCTATCAGGATCTGATGACGGGAAGTATCCTTCAGATATTCGAAGCGATAGCGATACATCTGCTCTGACAAATTATTAATCAGCTGTACCAGTCTGCGATTCCCTGTAGCCTGCACAATAATATCATGCAATGCCACATCTGCCTTTGCAATCACCTTGATGTCACCACCCTTTACCGCTTCTGCAAATGCATCGCAGGCTCCCTTCAGTTCTGCCAGCTCCTCCTCAGAAATACGTTCACAAGCCAGCTCCACACAAAGTGCATCCATAGCACGTCTGACCTCCAGCACATCATTCATGCTCTTTTCCGTAATCTGAGCCACTTCTGCTCCCCTGCGTGGTATCATAGTAACCAGACCTTCCAGCTCCAGCTTCCGAATGGCTTCTCGGATAGGAGTTCTGCTTACGCCCAGCTTATTGGCCAGATGTATCTCCATCAGTCTCTCCCCGGGCTTCAAATCTCCGGTCAATATGGCCTGACGCAACGTATTAAACACTACATCTCGCAAAGGTAAAAAATCATTCATCTGTATCTGTAAATTATCCTGCATACGTACCTCCATCACAAAAGCCTGTTACAAACAACTGCTTCGCCAGCTTCCTGTCCTGTAACACCTGCAATGCCTTCTCTGCCGTATCCTTCTCCTTAAAAATACCAAACACCGTAGGTCCACTGCCGCTCATCAAACTGCCTGCTGCACCATTCTCCAGCATGCTTTGTTTGATTTCTTCAATAATCGGATATTTTTTCACGGTTACATTTTCCAGTACGTTCCCCAGCCGGGCGATGATACCGTCCAAATCCCCCTGCTCCAATGCAGTTATCATACCATCAATATCCGGATGCTTCTCTACCCCTTCTGCATCCAGATGCTCATACACATACTTGGTAGAAACATTAATATCCGGTTTAGCAATCAACAAATGAGCCTTGGGAGGCTGTGGTAATCTGCTCAGCTTCTCACCGATTCCCTCTGCCAAAGCCGTACCTCCCATAATACAATAAGGCACATCTGCACCTACCTTTACACCCAGCTGACGCAATTCTTCTTCTGATGCTCCGATTCCAAACAGCTCATTCATGCCCAGAAAAGTAGCTGCTGCATCGGTGCTGCCTCCTGCCATGCCTGCCGCTATGGGGATATGCTTCTCCAAATGGATTTGTACCCCCTCCTGCAATTGGTAATTTTCTACCATCAGTCTGGCAGATTTATATATCAGATTATTTTCATCCGTAGGCAATTCTCCGTTATCCGTAGTCACCACGATACCTGCCGGAAGCTTCTGCAATGTCAGCACATCACAAATCCCTACATTCTGCATAATCATTTTGACCTCATGATACCCATTTTCCAACACACCGATAACATCCAGTCCCAGATTAATTTTTGCATATGCCTTTCTAACTACACACTGCTCCATATCAAAAGCCTCCGCTCGTACTTAAATGTATATTGTATACAAGGATTGTACTAAATTAAATACAATCTGTCAAATACTATATTAGAAAAACCTCCAAAACCACGCGAGTTTTGAAGGTTTTCCTCTCTATCCCTATCTTGTCCAATTTTCCAAAGGTATTTCTATTCCGTAATAAGTAATAAAGCTGGGTTCTTGGGATGTAGCATCCTCGAAGTAAGCATCCAGGAAGCTGAAATACACCTTCTCCTCACCCTTCGGAGCCATGAATACCAACTGACCGGTTGTTACGTCCTGTGTGATTGTATATTCATCCGGCAGCTGTGTATCTGTCAAACCACCTTCCAAGGGATCACAATATGCATCTTCCCACTCCAAAGAGAAATCAAAATAAAACATATTCACCGGTTCTGCCATATCTTCTGCTGCCCAAAGGGAAACATCCAACACAACATACTGAAAGCCATCCTGACAGCTTGCCCCATTTAAAGTATCTGAAACCGTCACACCGTCAATCTGTACGTCATAATACAGTGTAGAAACCTTCTCCTCTCGGGTATACTCCACGTATTCATAATCAAACTCTTCGGAACCTTCCTCTGTTGTATCTTCTGTCATATCTTCTGTCGCATCCTCTTTGGTAATCTCCGGATAAGTAATTTCCGAAACAGTACCTGCATTAATCTGTGCCAAAAAGCTTTCTGTAGTATGTGCCACATAACCAAAAGGATTACTACCCATGTGGATCGCTACCACCTCTCCGGCTTCGTTTACAATAGGACCGCCACTGGCACCGCCGGTTCCGGGCTTACCTTCTAAACTATAAAGCAACACGCCACCATCAACACTGGATACTTTTCCTTCATACACACAGTTCTCATGAATATCGTCCGTATCCCAAAGGCTTGCTAGCAGATATACCTTATCTCCCTTCTTCGGGGCCTTAGTTGCTAAAGGCAAGGTTCTCAAATCGTCACCGCCCTGAATGGTAAATGCAGCTACATCCTTCTCAATATTCGGTGCAGAATCCGCATCCTCGATAATCATACAATTCTTCAGGGAAGCTCCTGTAGAGGAATAATCCAATGCATAAAAGATTTCTCCGCCTAACACATACTCCGGCAATTCCTTACCGGTAAAGGTATCTGCATCCTCCGGCCACAAAAAGTGAAAGGCTGTTACCAAAAGCTTTTCCCCATGGACATCTGAATCCATCAAAAATGCAGTACCGGATGCATACTCACCATCCTTTGTATACCAATTCACATTAAAGGACCCCTCTGCTGCCAAGGTATCAATGGCTACCTTCTCCTTACTGGAACTATCTGCACCCTGTTCCTTAGATGCTTCTGTCTGAGCACCGGTCTGATTATTCTCCTGCACATCCCCGGATGTTGCTGCAGAACAACCGGTGAACAACGCCACCAGCAACAGGCTCGCCAATAATAATTTCTTCCTCATTTCTCTCCACCTCATCGTTTCTTTATCTCAATTCTTTATCGCACTAACGCAACAGAGAACATAATAGTAAATTTTTACCGGGAAGTCAAGGAATTTTTAATGGACGGCAACTTTTTATGGTTGATTTATGGCAGTTTTTTACATTGCCCTCTAATTTTTCTGAGGGCATTGCCGATAAAAGATATAGAACTATAGTATTTCACCGAATCATGGATGATAAGGTTGACAGTCGTAGATAGTACGACAGATTGGAGCTAATATGAATGTAAATGGAGTTACATCAACACAGGCAGCTTACACAAGCTACACAAATACCACCTCTCAGAAGGTTAGTGGAGAAAATACCGCTGCAAAGACCAATGATACTGCAGCAAAAACAGGCGTTGTATATGAGCCTTCTACTGAAACCAAGGCTACCAAGAAATACACCCCTGATACCGCTTTGATTCAGAAGTTACAGGCTGATGCAGAGGCCAGAACCTCTCAGCTTCGTTCCATCGTAGAACAGTTAATGACCAAGCAGGCAAATGCTTATGGTCAGGCAAATGATATCTGGTCCTTCCTTGCAAAAGGTGACTTTGAAGTAGACCCTATTACCAAGGCTCAGGCTCAGGAAGATATTGCAGAAGATGGCTACTGGGGCGTAAAGCAGACTTCAGAGAGAATTATTGATTTTGCAACCGCCTTAACCGGTGGTGACCCTGATAAGGTAGAAGAAATGCGTGCCGCATTCCAAAAGGGCTTTAAACAGGCAGAGAAAGCTTGGGGCGGCGAGCTTCCCGAAATCTCTCAGCAGACCTATGATGCAGTAATGAAGAAGTTCGACGAGCTGGCAGGTATTACTACCGCAGAGTAAATCTTATGTAAAAACACCAAAAGGAGGGCTAAATGCCCTCCTTCACTATTATCAGCTTTTGACCGGGATAAATCATGTCACCGGTTAACTCATTCATCTTTTTCAGTCTATCCACAGATACATAATATCTTCTGCCGATATTCCACAAATTATCCCCCGGCTTCACCGTATAAATAGCCATACCGGGCAGATTTCCCAACAGCTTCGTATCCAGTGGTGCTGTTACGATGTCATCCACCAGCTTCATCTGCTCCTGTTGGAATACAGTAATGCGAAATACCGGCACTGCTTTCACATCCAGTTCTTCACCATCCAAAATCGTTACCTGTAATTGCTCCAGTGAGGCCTGCACATCAAAGGTATCCTGAGGACGAATACCGGGAACCTCTATTTTATAGCGATAGGGCAACTGTGTCTGCAGCGCATCATACGGCTTTCTGTCATCTCCGCTCACATAAAGTACCTGCAAGGGAATACTGCCGGTCACCAATATACTGTTTTCCCCTACCTGTGCCTTATCCAACAGTACACTCCCCTCACTATGAAGAAGCTGTAAAATACTGCTGTTTTTATCCCCGATGCGTACATGCTCCGTAATCTTCTGCTTTCCGGTGGTTTTCGTCAGCAGTCTCCGAAGGGTTGCTTCTTTTTCTACTGCTGTCACTTCATTTTTCACTCCATACACATCCGTAATCAACTCTACCTTTGCTTCCTCATAAAGCTTCAGCTTTAATTCCAGCAAGGTTTCCAAAGCAATGGCTCTTTCTTCCCCATCATTGTCCGGACGAATGGTCAAATCCTGCTGCCCGATGCGATAGGAAATATCCGGAATCATACCGTCTCTGCAACCATGACATTCCACATTACCACTGAAGGGAATAGTGGTTTCATAGCTGCGGATTGCATTTTCATCGCTCTCATAAATCAATAATACATGCAAATCTCCCTGTACGGACAGCTTCTCCTCCAAAGGGCGAAACTCCACATCATCCAGTACCAGACTGCTCCACAGGATTTCAAAGATGTTCGGATAATTGGAGGGCAGATTAATTTCCTCCTTTATGCGGAAAATATCATTCTTGCAAATAGCTATCTGTGCCACCTCCATCGGACTGCGGCGATACTCTACCTTTTCCTCCCCATGGATACCAATGGGTACCTCTTCATCATAAATATCCTCTGCACAAACCACCAGATTAATCACTGATTGGATACTCAGCTTGCGGGAATTGATAATACCGATACTCAAATCCTCCACAATGCCTTCTGCCTTTATGGTATCCGAAGCCTCCAATCCGGGCATATGTACCTTTTCTTCAAAGGAAAGCTTCCCTTCCACAGTGGCCAGATTACGGTTCTCCTCCTCGGTATGATACAGAACCCTGAAAAACAATCTGCCCCGCACTGTGGCAGCATCTGCGTAGGGCTTTACCTCATCAATAAGTACCTCCCCCTTCTCCAGGCAAATACTGTCTACGTCCGGCTTCACATCCGGCAGATTCATATCCTCCTCCACCACAAACTGACTGGTGGCACAGGCTTTGTTGTAATCCATATGTATATTTTTCTTCACTAACTCCACAAAAAAACACCTCCATATATACACCTATGGTATATATATGAAGGTAGGGTTCAAATTATGCTACAACCATCATGAAAATCGTTAAGCCTATGTAGAATAGAATTCCCCGATTCGTCAGAATATCCTTCCACACATCTTTTCTCCAAAAATGCTCTTCTCCATCAAGACTTACTTGTTTCTTATACACAAAAAACAGTACCGCTCCTATTGCCCCAAGTGCCATAAGGAGCATGGAATACAATCCTGCCAAAATCATAGATATACGGAACAACGCCTGTATGATTACACTGCCAAACAAATTCGAAAGTGCATGCATAACAATCACCAGCCTGATATCTCCTGTTTTCACCAAAAGGTACGACCAAATCATCCCCAATAAAAAGGTATAAATGATTTGAGGTATACCCAATGAGACTCCATGGACCAGGGCAAAACAAAAAGAGGATGTCAACATAAAAAATAGTTCTCCATATTGTAGCAGCTTATCCGCAAATATCTTTCGAAAAACCATCTCCTCTATAATCGGGTTAAACACCAGTAGCATAAATAAACTGTATGGAGATGTGGCATTGATATTTACAGTATTCGTTATCCCCCCAAAAATCGTCAAAATGTTTACTATCACACTTAAGACCATTATGGTTGTAAATTGCAACAAAAAGCATAACATAATCGTTTTTAGGGAAACTTTTCTCCTCTCATACTTCTGAGTTGGTACTTTCTTCAAAATACACCAAAAAACAGCCAAGCCCAATCCATACAAAGAGAATAATCCTATCAGCTTCTTCGCGCTTTCCGAAATCTGCAAATAGTCTTGCAAAAAGCATCCGTATATCCAATATATTCCAAACATAACAGCGATTCCGACAGCCACTTTCTCCAGACTTCCTTTTCTACTGTTCATTCTGCATCCCTTCCTTTAACTGATATTCCTTTAATTTTTGAGTATATTTTTTCCCTCTGACCCTATGCTCTATTTCTGCTATTCCCACAGAAAGAATACCACACCCCAAAAAGATACTGATAAATTTCACATATGTTTCTATCATATCCAGTCTGGTTATCCACTGAAACATCACTGCAAATAAAAATGTTATGACACAAAAGGGAATTATAAAAATACAAATTCGCTTCACATCGGACATTTTCCGAAATACACATTGCCCAAATGCAAATTCCGTCAATACTCCTCCTATCACCGCCAGACCGAAAAGCTGTAATAGCAGCCTGCTGGGAATGACTTCAAAGCCGCGAACCGTACTTATTATAGTAAAACATAGCAACATAATCGTGTATGTACTTGCAATCTGACCGGGAATATTCTTTAAAAATTTTTTCATTACTGCTTCCCTCCCAACCCTAACTTTTCTTTTAAAATCGGTGCATACTGTCTGGATATATACATTCTTTCCCCATTGTCCATGGTGGCTAGAATCTTCCCACCAAAGTCCGGCTTTAACGACTTAATTCTTTTGATATTCACAATGCTGGATTTCGAAATCCTCATGTAATCCCAAGAACCATATTTCTCTTCTATTTCATATAATTTGTACTCTGTCTCATAAACCTCTTCTGATGTGTAGACAAATGTTTTCCTGTCCACACTTTCCAGGAAAAGCACATCCTGCAAATTCAGACGAAACAACCTACCTCCTGCACTAGCCGGCAAGATGTTATCTGTATCCTCTAAATGCTGCACAAACTCTACTACTCTTTCTACTTCCTTATCTTTGGTCCTATATTCAATGGTAAGCTTTGTTTGTTCTATCCATTTATTTTCAATCAGTTGTAAAAGCATATCCTTCACTCCTTTCATAGCTATTATAGCTTATTTTTTCCGTGCTGCAATGCAGGATGACATAAGTTGCGGAAAAGCTGACATAAGTTACACAGAAAAAAGTGTCGACCAAATCATCGACACTTTTCTAAACTCATTGTATTCTATTCCTGCACAGCCCCAATCAAATCCTTGATATCTGCCACTCCATAGGTCTGCATATATTTCTCGATACCCTCAATGACTTCAATGGTGGTATACGGATTCACGAAGTTCATGGCACCTACACTAACAGCAGTTGCACCGGCTAAGATAAACTCAATGGCATCCTCTGCGGTAGCGATACCGCCCATACCGATAACAGGAATATTTACTGCATGAGCTGCCTGATATACCATACGCACTGCCACCGGCTTGATGGCAGGACCGCTCATACCTCCAGTCTTGTTCGCCAGAGCAAACTTACGCTTGTGAATATCAATTTTCATACCGGTCAAGGTATTAATCAGGGAGATTGCATCTGCACCAGCTGCCTCTGCCGCCTTTGCCATTTCTGTAATATCTGTTACATTAGGGCTCAGCTTCATGATAATAGGTTGCTTGGCACGCTTCTTGATTTCAGAAGTAATGTTGTAAAGAGCATCTGCCTTCTGGCCGAAAGCAATAGCACCTTCCTTGACATTGGGGCAGGATACATTAATCTCCATCATAGCGATGTCCTCATGGGAAAGTCTATCCACAACCTCTAAGTAATCCTCAACACTTTTTCCACAAACATTTACGATAATCTTGGTATCATACTGCTTCAGGAAAGGAATATCGCGTTCACAGAACACTTCGATACCGGGATTCTGCAAACCAATCGCATTCAGCATACCGCCATAAACTTCCGCCACACGAGGAGTAGGATTTCCCGGCCATGGCACATTGGCAACACCCTTAGTTACCACAGCTCCCAGTCTGTTCAAGTCTACAAATTCACCATATTCCATGCCAGAGCCGAAAGTACCGGAACCGGTCATGACAGGATTTTTTAAGGTTACACCGGCAATATTTACACTTGTGTTACTCATTAGATTTCTACCTCCTCTGCCTCAAATACAGGTCCATCCGTACAAATGCGGGCATTGTTTACATGAGAATGGTGGTCTACTTCCTTGGTCTTTACCACGCAGCCTAAGCATGCACCCACACCACAAGCCATATGTTCCTCTAAAGAGATATAAGCCTTGATGCCCTTCTCTGCAGCATACTTCTTAATGGCACGAAGCATAGGCATGGGACCGCAGGCAAAGATTACATCCGCTTCTAAAGCATTTGCCTCGATAGCATTCATCACATTCCCCTTGGTACCCACACTACCATCCTCAGTTGCCACATAAACCTTTGCATACTTATCTAAATCTTCCTTCAGGAATAAATTGCTGTCACGGTAGCCTACCACTACATTCTTGTCAGCCTCCAGCACCTTTGCCAACTGCAAAATGGGGGGTACGCCGATACCGCCTCCCATGAGGAACACCTTCTTGCCCTTGCCCTCCTCCAGTGGAAACCCATTACCCAAAATACCCAAAATTTCCACACTGTCACCAGCCTCGTAGCTGGAAAATTCCTTGGTACCCTGACCGGCAATACGATACACCAGACGTAAAGCGGTCTTCTCCTCATTTACTTCACAAATACTGATAGGTCTGGGTAAAATAGTACTCTTATTCTTTGGGTACACTCCAACGAACTGTCCCGGATGCGCTTCCTTCGCCAATCCTGTCTCAATCCACATATCAAAAATATTCTCTGCGATTTCCTTCTGGGAAATCACCTGTGCTGTTACTTTTTCCTTCATCTTATGAGTCCTCTCTTTATTTTCTTCGCCATGCCGACAGTCAATTCGGTTCATCTGCTCATTCTCTTCGCCATGCCGACAGGTTCGCAAGACAAGCTTGCTCACTGTCGCGGCATTCACCCTATTGTCTAGCGTCTAAATATGCTCTTACGTGTGCAAGCACCCGACGAGCAGTATTTAGCCACTATCCGGCATGGCTCATTGCTACGCGTCAAATACTACCTTACCATCACAAATGGTGGTACATACCACACCATCCAACTCCCAGCCGGTGAAAGGAGTGTTGGATGCCTTAGAAGCATATTCCTCAAATACCTGTATTGCATCCTTATCCACGATGATGATGTCTGCGGGACCGCCTTCTGCCAGGTAACCTGCATTTAAGTGATACATCTGCGCCGGATTGTAGGCCATCTTTTCCAGCACCTGCATCATGGTCAGATGTCCGCCATTTACCAAAACCGTAATCGCCAGTGGCAATGCTGTCTCCAAACCGATGATACCACTGAGTGCCTCTGTAATGGGCTTTGCCTTCTCCTCTGCGGTGTGGGGTGCATGGTCAGTGGCAATCAAATCGATGGTACCATCTGCCAGACCCTCTATAATCGCCAATCTGTCTGCCTCCTCACGAAGCGGAGGGTTCATCTTCGCCATAGTGCCGTACTTAATAGCAGCCTCCTCAGTTAAAGTGAAATGGTGAGGAGTTGCCTCTGCATGAATGTTCTGTCCCTTCGCCTTTGCCTGCCGCACCAGGTCTACTGCCTCCTTAGAACTAATGTGCTGAATATTGATACAGGCTCCTATCTCCAAGGCCAACTGCAAATCTCTACCAGACAAGGAAATCTCTGCCTCTCTGGGAGAACCGCCGATACTATAGTGCTCACTTGCTTTACCACGATTGATACCATTATTGGTAATGAGTGTGGCATCCTCCTCATGAAAACTGATAGGCATATTCAAAGCAGCCACCTGCTTCATGGCTTCCCTTACCAGTTCCACATCCATAATAGGAACACCATCATCCGTAAATCCTACTGCACCTTCCTCAGCAAGTCTCTTCATGTCCACCAATTCTTTGCCTTGCATCCCCATGGTCACATTGGCACAGGTTTCCACATGAATGCCTGTAGACCGACCTCTTTCCAAAATATATTTCAAGGTCTCCACATTATCTACCTGTGGTTTCACATTGGCCATGAGTACCACGGTAGTGAAACCTCCCTTTGCCGCTGCCCTGCTGCCGGTCTCGATATCCTCCTTGTGGGTAAAGCCCGGCTCTCTGAAATGCACATGCACATCCACCAGTCCCGGGGCCACGATTTTTCCCGCTGCATCAATGACTTCACACTGTGCCAGCTCCTCCTGCGACAGCACTGCCTGCAAATTCTCCCCTATTCTGAAAATCTTTTTATCCTTTACCAGAATATCCATTACGCCTTCACGCTTAGATTCCGGATCCATTACATAACCATTCTGAATGAGTAACATGGTCAGCCTCCTGTTTGCTTATACTGTTTATTAGTGTATCATGTTTTGAAAGAAAAGAAAAGTGGGGAAGCTCCCAAACCAAAAGAAAACACGGACAATCTACGAAATCTACAAAAAGACTGTCCTCGGTTAAAACTGTTGACAAATATTCCCATTGATGCTAAATTATTATCATTAAAATCCCATGAGGGAGTAGCAAGCGTATTACGTAGCAAGTCAACATACTGACCTTTTGGTCTGGCTTGTTTTAAATTGCGAGACTCATGTATAGGCACTAACTATGCATGAAGTCTGTCTGTTAGCAACTGAGTACCCAAGCATAGTTTTGTACTGTGCTTGGGTTTTTCTATTACAAATTCAGGAGGAACCGAAGATGCAATGGAATGCATTATTTTTCTTTAACAGTGTACTGCTTGGTGTAGGATTGGCCATGGATGCCTTTTCCGTATCGCTGGCAAATGGCTTGAATGAACCAACTATAAAAAAGGGCAAGATGTGCTGTGTTGCCGGTGTATTTGCTTTCTTTCAGGCACTGATGCCCATGATTGGCTGGGTATGTGTACATACTATTTTACAGCATTTTCTGGCTTTTGAAAAATTTATTCCTTGGATTGCCCTGCTGATGCTTGGCTATGTAGGCGGTAAAATGTTACAGGATGGAATCAAGAACAATGGTGAGGAAGAAGAAATTCCACCGGTAGGTCCCGCAGCACTTTTGATACAGGGTATCGCCACCTCTATCGATGCTCTGTCGGTTGGATTCACTATTGCCGAGTATGGATTCGTTATGGCACTGGTTAGTGCACTGATTATCGCAGCAGTGACCTTTGTGATTTGCATGACCGGCTTGGAAGTTGGCAAAAAGTTCGGAACGAAGCTCTCCAATAAAGCCACTATATTGGGCGGTGTAATATTGCTTGCGATTGGATTAGAGATATTTATTACGGGAGTATTTTAGAGGGGGAAGCTGTTATCTCCCCCTACACCTTCTTATAAACCAAGGAATACACTTCTGTATCATACCCTATCTTTTTGTAAAAATCATTGCCTCCACCGGTCAGGAATTTACCTCCCATTTCCTTAAACTTCTGGTAATGTGCAGCAAGTGCAGCAGAAGCCAACCCACGATGCTGATATTCGGGTATGGTGCATAATGGTTCCATGTAGGCAAGTCCATTTTCAGGCACCCACCACATTCCTGAAAAACACACATATTCTCCCTCATCATTCGCAATAACAATAGCATGCTCATAGGTGGAATGAGGCGACGGAGCCATGAGATTATTTAGCACACCTGTATATGATTTATGGGGATTCCAGTCCCTATCATCCGGCACCTCCCAATTTTCAAAAGGCCCCAACTCCCACTCATTAAAACCTCTCCAAGTACATCGGGCTAGCTTCAGAGGGTCTATCTCAGACGGATTTACAAAATGAAACCCTTCCGGCAGTTCATAATCCAGTGCTGCTCTCGTAATATCAAGTACATGCTCCTTTTCCTTGTAACACAATTGATATCCATGTTTTTCGGCAGCCTCCATAAGCACCTTTTGTCCTTCTGCAAATATCAACTGTTTTTCACCACTCCAACTCGGAAATACCTCTATTGCATATGCAATCATTTCATCTGCCAGTTCTTCATATTCCGGACGTAAAACAAAACGAATATCGGTTAGATTTTCATAGAAAACAAATCCTACCACCCTATCTTCCTCCAACCAAAAGCGGCATAGATGCAGATAATCCTTGTTCATCCATGAAGATGTCAGTGCATACTCAAAAAATGGGGGGGCGATGCTTCCCATACCATTCTTTTTTGCCACATTATACATTTCTACCATAAAATCCCATGCCATGTTTATGTCCGTCAATATCTGAAATTGTTTTGTTATTATTCTTCTCATGTTCTTCCCTCTTTCTACATTTTTAGTAACGAAACCTGACGACTAGCTTTACACACACCTACACTCCAACTGTTCTTCTACGCAAAATTGGTCTGCTTTCTTACGAAAACAGACCATACACAAATAAACCTTATTTCATAAAGGCAATCCATGAATCATAGTCTAATTTCGGCAACAAAATAAAACCTGTCACAGGCTCTAATGAATATGCTTACCAAATCAGACTATCTAATCATTTCATCACCTTTCACACCCAAATGGTGTGCCTTTCTTTTATTTCAAAGCGTATCACTACAAAGAGAAAATGTCAATGACCTTCTTACTAATTGTATGAACTAAACAGGTGGACTATTATAAATTGTTATGTCTCAATATTCCCTACATAATTTTTCCAACATTTCTAAATCATTTGTTCTTTTATATTCATCAATTCTTTTTTATCGCTTGCATTTCATCGTAATATGCTTTATACCGGTATGCGGTCCTCCTGCTAATCTCTCCTTGGCTGACAATTTCCATTATGGTCATACCGCTTTCATACTTCAAAACAAAATCATTGTAAGAAGCAGTCCATGCTGCATCATGCTACTTATGACCTACACGATTTGTGGATCGGTAATGTTCCAATTCCTCACGCAATGCCTTATTTTCTGTTTCCTACTCACAAATCACATTCTGTTCCAGCGGTTCCGTCTTTATCACTATGTAAGGGTAGGAGGGAGCTTTCTTGGCAGTTTGGCTACCATCCGGACCCAGCAAGGTGGTTTCTACATAAATCGCTGTATCTGTCAAATACAGTTCATCTACAGTGATGCTATAGCCACCACTTTCCTGTTCTCCATAACCTACACAAATATACAAGGCATCTGCATCCGCATAGGTCAACTTAAAAGGCTCTGCCTTTCGCTCATCGATGATGGTTTTCAGTTCCGCAGGCAGCACCTCCTCACTCAATATAACAAACTCCAAATCTCGCAGCTTCACACGCTCCATACTCAGCAACTCACAGCCTGTCAGCATACACAGTAGCATCAAAAACACTGGTAATATTTTCCACTTTTTTAACATTTCTTTCAGAAATCCTTCCATTTTTGTTGATTCTATTCTATGTACACCAACGGAAAACTATGCTATACTACTAAGGATTGATTTAGATTTGTATATTTGGGAGGTTGTTATGATTCGATTTATTTTATGCATTGGCTGGTTGGCACTCTTCCTCATCTGTTCCATCCCGCTAATGATTATTGAGTGGATTATTGGAAAATTTAACAAGGATTTGCACGACAGAAGCTCCCTTGCTATTGTTAACTGGGCATTCCGAATAGTTATCTTTTTCGCCGGTACAAAAGTCATTGTAAAGGGCGAGGAAAACATCCCCAAGGATACACCGGTTCTGTATGTAGGCAACCATCGAAGCTTCTTCGACATTATTTTGACCTATGTGCGTGTTCCCAGACCCACCGGCTATATTTCCAAGAAGGAAATGGACCGAGTTCCTTTGCTGGGTGTATGGATGAGACATTTGCACTGCCTTTTCCTGGACCGCAAGGATATTAAGCAGGGCATGAAAGTGATTTTGGAAGCTATTGAAAAGGCCAAGTCCGGTATTTCCATCTGTATCTTTCCGGAAGGTACCCGTAACAAAACCGGCGGCGAAATGCTTCCCTTCCACGAAGGCAGCTTCAAAATTGCTGATAAAGCGAACATCCCTATCATCCCTATGACCTTGGTAAATACCGAAGAAATCTTCGAAAATCATCTGCCAAAGATTAAGAAAACCACTGTTATCATTGAGTATGGCAAGCCCATCTACATGAGCGAAATGGAACGTGATGAAAAAAAGCATGTGGGTGCTTCCGTGAGAGCTCTGATTGCTGAACGCTATGAAGAAAATAAGAAGGAATTGAATTTACCGGCGTAATAAATTACCGCCTACTCAGGTTTCACTCCTGAATAGGCGGTATTCTTTCGCTCTACTTTTCCGTTCCAAATGCCAGCTTTAAAAACTTCTTCATATGACCACTTCTTTGTGCTGCAAACTTTCGAATGTTACCCGTTCGTCGTTCATACTCATCATACCAAATCCAGATAGAATCGTCGGTCTTTTTCATAGCTTCCAGGTGTTCAAAAAAGTAAACCATCTCCTGCTGACGCTCTGCATTCATGGCATCCAATGTATGCTCCACATTTACAGACCACATGGGACCTGTCATGACAGCATTGATTTCGTCCAAAAAGTATTGTCTGCAGTCCGCTCTTTTCATAAGATTGGCAAACAGCGGAGAATATCTGTCATCATCCTCATCTAAAATGTATTTTAAGTTATTATAATTTGCCGCCGTATCATCTGAACCGTACAGTCCCATGGAATAGTCCATGTCATGGAAGAGGAAGCGCCATCTGCCATCCTGCTGCCCCTTATCATATTTTTCATCCTCTCCGGCATAGTAACGATAACATTTATAATTATTCTGAGGCCAGTCATTATTATTGATATAAATATTAAAAGCATAATACTGTAAGTAATTTTCTACATCCATAAACTCACAAAGTTGCTCGTAATTACTGTCCTTGGTCAAATCACTGTACGCCAGCTTATCATAGGTATCGTTGAATTCCTCAGCTGCAGCTGCATTTTCCTCGTCATCCTTATCTACACTCTTGTGTTTTTCATTGCCTTCCAGCACTTCATAACGACCCTCTCCATCACCATATTTGTCCTTGAAGAAGTCATCACAATAGCTCTCATGCAGGTAATGCAGACCATAATACCTTCCATTGAGGTACACCACTGCCGGAACTACAGCCTCCACATCCGTATAGCCCATCTGGGCTGCCAGTCTCTGATTCAATTCATCCCTCACAAAGGTAAACTGAAAATCATTTCCGTAGTTTCGAAGCACCAGTTTGTCATACTTATTGATTACATCCCCGTCTGCACCTACCGTACCAAAGGAGTCTATCTTAAACTTACCATGATACGGGTCATATTCTTTTCTGGCGAAAAGCTTCATAGATTTGATGGACGCACCGCGAGAGGCTCCACCATAGGGACGTACTCCGGCACCCTGTTCTAAAATCGGACTGCCATCCCTGTTTAAAACCTCCACATAAATGGCTCTTTCGCTCTCTCTGCCCCTTTGCTTGGCATTATCACCATTAAATATACCCTCTTGCTCATAAGTCAGCTCTTCCGGATTACCGGACACGGAAAAAATTAACGTCTCGAAGCGGGTATCGATATTCTTCTGTGCGAAAAAAGTATGGGTTATAACCTCTGATTTCGTTCCGTCACCATAATATGCCTTAGCCTTTATTACCACACAATTAGGGAAATTCCCCTTTGATGCCTCCAACACAATAGGTTGTGTATACTCCTTGGCATTAGTATTGGGTTCACTACCGTCAGTCGTATAGAACACTTTGGTATTCTCCGGATATGCAAATTCAATCACTGCATCCTCTGAAAAGAAGCGTTTATTGCAAACAATAATTTGCTCCGGAGAAAAGGTGATTGCCTTGCCATCTTCTACATAAGCTATGGTTCCCTCTTCATCTTCTTTCGACGTATCCTGCTTCATATTAGTACCCGAATTTCCCGGTTTTACAACTACACTTGCGCTTGCGTTATCAGCACCATTCTGTACCGGTGCACTTTCCCCACAAGCTGTGAGCAACACCAACAACAAGGGTATCCCCAGTATCTGAAATACTTTTCTCTTCATAAAATCCCCTTATGAATCTTCCCTTACAGCTTGCTTCCTTTGGCTCCCTTAGTACCACCGCCCAGCTTCACTCCTGCCAATACATTGGTTTCAAAAGAAAACATAAGACGTGCATTTTCACGGTTACGTTTCAAAGCCAGCTGTATCATTCTGTCTAACAGCTCCGTATATTTCACCCCGATAGGCTCCCACAAATAGTAGGACAGAGAACCCGGGATGGTATTGATTTCGTTCAAATAAATCTTTCCGGTTGCTTTATCAATCATAAAGTCGATACGGGACACACCATTACAGCCCAGACACCGGAATGCCTTCACCGCCATCTCACGAATGGTGGTTCTGGTTTCCTCACTGATGCGTGCAGGAATGGCACGGCTCAGGCTGGCCATCCCCTTGGAACCTCCGGTCTTTTTACCGCCACCGCCACTCATATATTTGTCCTCGTAGCTTAAGATTTCTTCACCGTTCAAAGGCTCTTCACATTCGGAAGCCTCTGCCTCCAGCTCATCTCCCAATACGGCACAGTTGATTTCCTGCAACTGCTCGATAGCCGGCTCTACCAATACCTTCTGTGCAAAGGTAAATGCCAGTGAAAGTGCATCCTCCAGCTTCTCACGATTGGATGCCTTACTGATACCTACACTGGAACCTAAATTAATGGGCTTCACAATCACCGGATAGCCGAACTTCGCTTCTATTCTGTCCATAAGATTTTCCAAATCTTCGAAATCCTTCACGGAATAGCTGGCACAATCCAGCACCGGAATGTCATTGTCCTTAAACACAGTCTTCATCACATATTTGTTCATACCCACTGCGGAAGAAAGCACATCACAGCCCACAAAAGGCAGTCCTAATGTCTGCAAATAGCCCTGCAAAGCACCATCCTCTACATTGGTACCATGTACGATAGGGAATGCTACATCGATAGAATTCAGCACATTGTTACCGAATTTTTTCATAGGGTATCTGACGATATTTACCTTATCTCCTTCTGTCAAAAGCATGACTCTGGTGCTATTCTTTAACAGAGTAGGGATATCCTGAAATGCTTCAATATTCCCAATTTGCTCTCCTATGTAAAACCGGTTATCCTTTGTCATGTACAGCGGTATCACCTCGTATTTGTCACGATTGATATACTCGCACGCCTGTAACGCAGAAATAATGGATATTTCATGCTCTACACTCTTACCGCCGAAAATTACTGCTACCTTGATTTTCATAATTCTTGCTCCTTTATAAATAATTGTCCGGAAGGTCGTTCTCCAACAGAACAATCAATTTTTCACCGGTTTGAATACCATATACAAAGTTCATAGCATCCTGGAAGTTTTCTGCCACATAAAACTTATCTCTCGGGAAATCGGTACTTTCCACACCTTTTTTCAGGCTTTCCGTAGTCTTCTTTCCTACCAGCACAATATAATCACAGTATTTGGTTGCATTGGCTCCCAGTTCGAAATTTGCCTGATCTTCCTGTGCTCCCAGCTCTACCATACCCGGTGTCACCAGTACACGTACCCCCTGGAACATACCCAGAGTCTTGATGGCCATGTTGGCGCCATTGGGGTTGGAGTTATAAGCATCGTCAATGATGATATTATTCCCCTTTACAATAGGCTGCAGTCTGTGCGGTGCTCCCTCCAGCCTGCGCACGGGCATTTTCAGTTTTTCCATGGGAATACCCAACTCATGAGCTACCGCAATGGCTCCGGTAATATTCACTACATTATGCTCCCCTAACAGCTTGGTCTGATATTCTTCTACACAACCATCCGGTGCCTGTACCTTGAATTTGGCTCCCTTTTCTGAATATTCCAAATCAAAGGCACGATAGGTATTTCCCTCTTCCAAACCGTAGGTAATAGCACCCTGATTCACACCAAACTGCTTCACATATTCATTGTCCCCATTGATAAATCTGGGACCTTTGACAGGAAGTGCATCAAACAGCTCCTTCTTAGTATCTACGATATTCTCCAAGCTCTTAAAGGTCTCCAGATGCTGATAGCCTAAGGAAGTAATGACACCCATCTGCGGGTCTACAATATCACAAATCTCCTTAATATCTCCTACATGACGGGCCCCCATTTCACACAGAAATATCTGATGTGTCGCCTTCAAACTGCCACGAATAGTCATAACCACACCCATAGGAGTATTATAACTTTCAGGGGTCATGAGTACATCAAAGCCTGCACTGAGCAAGGTGTGCAGATAATACTTCACACTGGTCTTGCCATAACTGCCGGTAATACCGATAATCTTCAAATCCGGACAAGATTTTAACAACCTCTTTGCATCATTAATATAATACTGCTTTACTGCTTTTTCCACCGGGATGTTGCACCAATTGGCCAAAAGTACAATGTACGCACTGAGTGCGGATACCAAAATCACTGCTGCATCAATGCCCCACCAGACATTTCCTTTGTTGGGAGGAAGTATGGTAACCACGACATAACTAAACAGAGCCACTAATAGAGCAACCAGTACAGATGTTAGGATCAGTCGCTTCACACGGGCAGTCACTGCCAACTTTTTCTTGGCTTTGCGTGGCCAATGCAAAATACAAAGTCCTGCCAAAAACGCCATGGACACAAACAGTAAAATCACTGCATACGCCGCATTTTTCTGCAGTATACCACTGAGTATCACTCCATAGAGTACCACACCCACAAGAGGAAATAAGGTCTGTACCTTATGAGTGCGCATATATCTGCCATAACCCTGATACTGATAGGAATTCAACTGAAACATATGTAGGGTATGTCGAATTCCCAGCACCAATGCTGCTATGGACAGCAAAAACCATATTACTAAAAGCAAGTTTAACATCTGAATATCCTTCCTAATACTATTTCTTTCCTATTATTCAAACTTCTGATTCAATCTTTTATCAAATCTTCAAAAATGACCGCATCACTGCCTGAAACTGATAAGCTCTGTCCAAAAAGCTGAAATGTCCAGCTCCCGGCAATACTGCCAGCCCGGAACCGGGTATCATACTTTCCATAAGCTTACCATCCTCCAGCGGGGTATCTGTATCTGCATCTCCCCAAACCAACAGGGTCTCTGCCTGTATCTCGGGTAAATATTCTCTTACATCCTCGTTAACCACCTTTACCATACTGGTACGCATCACCGGAGATGCTGCACGATAATCTGCAGAACCGGACTTGCTTTGAAGCTTCTCCAAGGCATGAGGAAATATCAGCTTCACCAAAGGAAAGCTTAAGATTTTCTTACCCCTCTTGTAACGTTTTATTTTACGTAGCTGCTGTGGTGTCTTCTCATGCACAATTCCTGCACTATCAATTAATATAAGCTTGCTTACCTTCAATCCCAACATACCGGAGCCTACCAGTTTAATCATCATTCTGCCGCCATGAGAATGACCTCCTAAAATCACTTCCCGGCAATCCTCACCGGCTACATAATGGATGAATGCCTTAGCAAAGTCACAATAATCATCCAAGGACCAGGCTTCCTTTGGTTCCTCACTTCCACCAAAGCCCGGTGTGTCCGGTGCTACCACACGATACTTTTCTGCCATAGTCTGCATGGTCGCTTTAAAGAGCTCCTTATTGGCTCCCCAGCCATGAAACAGTACGATGAGGGGACCTTCACCCATTTGCTCGTATTGCACCTTTAGGTTATTATATATATATTCCATGTTGGTAAATTCCTTCCATAGAGTTTAAGCATTCTTTCGTGTATATTATAACTGTTTTTCTCCATTAGGTAAAGTTTCTTCGGGGAATCTGCACATTTTCTTTTTGATTTGGTGGGATAAAGCACTTTTTGCATAGCTGGTTTTATGTAAAAAGAATGCCCCTTTCGGAGCATCCTCTTATTTAGCCAGCATTCCTTCCGGATTGATTATCGTTCCATCCTTCTTCATAGCGAAGTACAAGTTAGTTCCTTCCACTACATAATATTTCGTAGGGGCTGCCACGGTTGCAATCACCTGATTGGCAGTTACTGTATCACCCACATTTACATACAGGGCAGCCAACTGTCCGTAGGTCACTTCGTAACCATTTCCCAGCTCTAATACCACTGCATGACCGATTTCTTCATTCTGATAAATTTGCTTTACCTTGCCATCTGCACAGGACAGGACATTGCTGCCTTCCACTGCCTGAAAAATCACTGCAGGATTGTATTTATATTGGTCAAGTGTGGCAAAATAAACAGTGTTGTCCATGTTATAGTGCATGAGGATTTCGCCCTCCACCGGTGTAAATAAGCCTTCCTCCTCTGAGAAATAGAGCTCTTGTGCTGTGATTTGAGGAACCGCTTCCTGAATGGGTGCTTCTTCTACAATATCAGTCAAACCGGGAATCTCTACCAAACCGGAACCTACCTCTGTAATCTGTATAGGAGAAACATCTACCAGACTTTCTTCCCATGGCATATAGTCCAGCTCCTCATCCGGAAGCGGCTTTTCTACAATAGGAGTATCATCCACAATAATGGGGGACTCCTTCACTGTGCTATTGTCTGCCACCTGTACCGGAGGCTGCACCTCCTCCACTAACTCCTCATACTTATCCTTGACATTAGTATCTAATTCCGCCAAGTCTACGGAATAGCCATCATTCTGCTCCTTTTCCTGTTTCTCTTTCATGTAAACTCCTGTCATGGTCAGTGCTGCCATTATGGCCACGGAAGAAACCACCATGATAATTCTTTCTCTTTTGGCTGCCTGTTTTCTGTTTTTATAAGGTCTAATACGATCCATACGCAATATCACTCCTTTTTATCCGTCCTTTGTTTCATGGTATTATTCTTTCCAGCAGTCGCTTCTTTATACATAAAAAAAGCACCATGGCTCATTTTTTACAAATAAGCTATAGTGCTCTTCCAAATTATTTCTACATTTTAATTATTCAGGTCTCTGACCATTTGCCACCATGTTTTCCAACATTTCCTTCGGTATCAACAGGTTGTGGCCGAAAGGATTGATGATAACACCGGAACTAACGCTGTCCTCTGCCAGTATCATACCCACATAATCTTTGAAATCGAAACCGAAAATCTGCTGATTCTCTTCCTTTTTCCATCTCTGCAGCTCTGTTAAATCGGTATAAGCCATAAAGAAATGTCTGCCATCTTCTGTACTTAACATAGGCAAATTAATCTTATGGTCCTTGGTAATGGTGCTGACACCATTCTCATCCACGATAGGTGCCGGTTCTACCACTACTGGTGAGAGAAACTTAGCACGGATAATCTCGTCCATTACCAGCTTACGATGGTCCGGTGTATTCTCTGCTTTCAAAAGTTCCATGGCACCAACCAGCATAGGGTTGGTAATTGGTTTCATCTTCATCATAACTTTTTACCCCTTATTACACTCTGTTATAGTTAATCAAGCAACCCTTCAAGATAATCTGACGCTCTTCGTCAGTCAGGTCACCCAACTTCAAATCAAATTCTTCCAAACCGCTTTCTTTTACCACATAAGCCTTGATAATCTCTGCCTTGGTTTCCACAGCATTCTTGATGCCGGGAACAAACAGATAATCTAAGTTCTTAAACGGTAACTCACCTTCCTGAATCAAGAAAGGAAGCATACCCCAATTAATCAGATTAGAACGATAACGTTTGGTTGCATATTCGTTGGCAATGTTTGCCCAACCACCCAGTACCTTCTGGCAGCTTGCTGCCTGCTCTCTGGCAGAACCGTCACCGGGCTTCACAGCAAAGATAGTAGAACCGAAGCCTAAAGCACGAGGCTTGGTGCTCTCTTCTGTACTCTGCACAGCCGCCCCAACCATTTCCGGGAATTCCGGGAACTTCTGGGAAATCACATCAAACACTTTCTTCAGTTCCAATTCAGGGCAATTCTCGCCGGGACATTTGCCCTCCATCAAAGCTTCCTGGGCTGCACGAACCTCTTTCGCACGACCTACATATAAAGGATCCTTTCTGGAAAGTGCAAACTCTGCCAACCCTAAAGGATTGGAACGATAACTACTGGTCTCACCGGAAGGAATTAACTCATCTGTAGTAGTTACAGGGTCATGGATTTCGCTGACTACCCGAAGAAGCATATTCTCGGGAAGTGCGCCCATTGCCGGCCAGTCCTTGATATTGGGTCCTAACTGGATTTCTACATCCGGATCAGCCACACCCTTGGAATCAAATACGCGGTTTGCGTAAATATTGCTGTCAAAGTGATATTTATACTTGCCAAGCTCTCCATCAAAATCAGTTGCAGGAGTCAGTACGCCCTGATTTGCAGCAGTTGCAGCAATGGAACGGGCATCCATCAGTGCTACGGAAGAAATCTGACCATTCTGCAGCTTAGAACCTTCTCTGTTAGGGAAGTTTCTGGTAGAGTGACGGATACTGAATGCATTGTTTGCAGGGGTATCACCGGCACCAAAGCAAGGGCCGCAGAATGCTGTCTTCATAACAGCACCGGTCTCTAAAATAGTAGCTGCGCAGCCGTTCTTAATGAGTTCCATGTATACCGGCATAGATGCAGGATATACGCTCAAGGTAAAGCCATCAGAACCGATGTACTTGCCCTTCAAGATATCCGCTGCTGCACAAATGTTTTCAAAACCGCCACCTGCACAACCAGCGATAATACCCTGGTCTACCATGAACTTGCCGTTCTTTACTTTATTCTTTAAGTTAAACTCTACTGCACCATCCAAGCTTACCAATGCTCTCTTCTCGGTTTCATCCAAAATATCCATTAAGTTTGCATTTAACTCTTCGATAGTGTAAGTATTGCTGGGATGGAAAGGCATAGCAATCATGGGACGAATCTTAGAAAGGTCAACCATAATCATGCCATCGTAGTAAGCCACCTCGCCGGGATTTAACTCCTTGTACTCTTCCTTGCGTCCGTGAATGTCATAGAACTCCTTGATCTCATCATCGGTTCTCCAGATAGAGGATAAACAGGTGGTTTCGGTAGTCATAACATCCACACCGATACGGAAGTCAGCACTTAAGCTGCTTACGCCGGGTCCTACGAATTCCATTACCTTATTCTTTACATAACCATTGGCAAATACTGCACCGATAATTGCCAATGCCACGTCCTGAGGACCTACACCCATAACAGGCTCACCGGTCATATAAACACCTACTACACCGGGCATATTAATATCATAGGTCTGGTTCAAAAGCTGCTTTACCAACTCAGGACCACCCTCACCCACTGCCATGGTACCCAAAGCACCATAACGGGTATGTGAGTCAGAACCTAAAATCATCTTGCCACCGCCAGCCAGCATTTCTCTGGCAAACTGGTGAATAACTGCCTGATGAGGAGGTACATAAACACCACCATATTTCTTTGCGCAGGAAAGACCAAACATATGATCATCCTCGTTAATGGTACCGCCTACTGCACACAAAGAGTTGTGACAGTTAGTAAGTACATAGGGCATAGGGAACTTCTGCAGTCCCGATGCTCTTGCTGTCTGAATAATACCTACGAATGTAATATCATGGCTGGTCAGCTTGTCAAACTTAATTTTCAGCTTGTCCATATTACCTGAGGTATTGTGGTCTGCTAAAATATTATATGCAATAGTCTGCTTTGCAGCCTCTGCCTTTGATACTTCTTTTCCGGTCTTGCTTTTTAATACTGCGGCTGCTTCGTTATTGTCCTCTACCACTTCCTGGCCTCGAACCAAATAAGCACCGCCCTTCAGTAATTCAATCATAAGATGCCTCCTATTACCTTAGTACAATACAAGCTTTATTATATAGGAAAGACTCACCTTATGCAATGAAAAATTAATTTTCATTGACTTAAAAATAGGCACCATGCTATCATAATTTCATGAAAACGAAACGATTTTTACTAATAATAACAATTTTAATATTATTCATTCTTTTGGGCGGATTGCTGCTTCTATGGCAAACCAAGGAACCACACCTGACGTTGGTTGATACCATTCCAATAAATACAGAGACGCCCGGTTCGAATGCTACGCTGGCACCAACTGTGGCACTTGTTACAGTACCTACAGAAACACCTACTGCAACGCCTACTACAGAACTGTTAGACACTACCGAACCTCCTGCTATACCATCAGCATCTCCTTCCGCAATCGCAACTGAGGTACCTGATAGCGTTCCTACAGCAGAGCCTGCGGAGACACCTGATATCAAAGTATCCCCGGAACCTGTTACCACACCTGATAGTGAAGTTTCCTCGGGAGAGATGGTTTCACCTGATAATACTACTCCCACGGAAGTTCCTGTTACGGCTCCTGCCGTCACAGTACAAACTACTCATATAAAAAGTCCTATGACATCCAATCCATACACTTCCCTAAGTGTACCCACACAGATTACTAAGATTGGGACAGACTATTTTTTGGTGGATTGCTACCATGACTTGATTTTGACTGCAACGTCCCTGGACACGCCCTTAAACCAATGGTTGGTAATGTCTGACCAAATCAATCGCGGTCATACGATTGCCGGAAATGGTATGGTTTATTTAGCGGACGATACCGAAAACCACCGGATACTGGTATTTATCAAGGAAGGAAATTCCTTTGTTCAAACACAGATGTTTGAGAATATTGGCAATCGCCCACATTATGTAGAATATGATGCTGCTACGCAACGTTTTTATGCATTGAGCTCTTTAACCGGAGAACTGTATGTTTTTTATCAGGAAGCCAACACAACGCAGGTGCAGTTAGAAAAAATCCTGAACATTCCGGGAATGCAGAATACTTATATTCGTTCTTTTTCTATCGAAGAGGATGAAGTTTATTTTGCCTGCAATAATGGAACTATTCTGCGCACCCGTTTGGAAGATTTGACCCTTTTGGAGCAATTCTCTGTTCCGGCGGAATTAGGTGGCTTGATACAGGTAGTAAATATTCAGGATTATTACTATCTGACTGTTTCCACAGATATTACCGGCAACTCGGATTACGCTACCATCATTCGTACCAGAGAGCTTTGTAATCTGGCAGACTACGGCTATGAAGATTTGTATGAAACCTTTGGCAGTGATGGAACCCCTTATTATATTTCTTCCATGGATGGTCATTATTTTTTAACACAGCATTGTTATCTGCCCGGTCACGGTGTCTGGCAGTTTGACATTATAGAAGAGGATATTACGAATATGGTAGCTTTATATCCCTAAAACATTTCGAGGCAGGTGAAACACCTGCCTCTTGTTATTCTGAAATACCTCTGTCCGGATAATCCTGTATCAGCTTCCCTATCCTATCCAAATCAATCTGTAGCTCCTCTTCATATAGTGCCACCCCTACCTTGCCCTGCAAGGGGCTCATATGTGGCAAGAAATCATCCTTCCAATGATATCTGACTAATACTCTTCGCATAGGGTCTATAATCCAATATTCCTTTACCCCGGCATCCGTATACTTCTGAAGCTTCTTGATATAATCCTTGCGGGATGTGGAAGGGGAAACAATCTCCAGACAAAAGTCCGGTGCTCCCAGCACGCCCCAGTTGCATATCTTCGTATCGTCACATAATATCAAAAAATCCGGCTGTACCATGGTTTTATCATCGCAATCCAAGCGAACATCTACCGGAGCCATCATAGGCAGACAATGTCCTCCTTTGGCGTCAATGTGTCGCCTAAACTCCATATAAATCTCTCCTAAAATACGCTGATGCACAAAGTTAGGAGCACTCATATCATAAATCACACCGTCTATCAGCTCTGCTTTACGCTCCTCCGGCAGGGTATAATAATCCTCTAAGGTATACTCTCCCTGTCTCTTATGATGACTTCCATACTGAAGCCCTGGTTCCTTCACCATAGATATGTGCGTTGACGTATGCGGATATCCTTCCCCACCATCCATTAAGGCCTTCTCTAATGCCTGGCGGGTAGCATATCTGGGGTTCTCTGTTTCCCCGGAAAAAATCTTCTGCAAGGTTCCCACCGGAACCCCACTATATTCTGATAACTGCGCCATACTAAATCCACGTTCCTTCTTGATACGCTTCATTTCCTCCAAAGTCATATGCACTACCTCCTTCCGGTTCAACCTTCTCCTATCTTTAGAGTATATCCTTTTTGCCCGAATGTCAACCGTTTTTTAACCGTTTCAACCGAGTTTCAACAAAAAAACTGCTACCTACCAAATAGTAGATAGCAGTCTATTATTTTTTATACTGCTTATTTCAAAACAACCTTATCCAAATGCCAGATTTCATCCACATACTGCTGAATAGTTCTGTCAGAGGTAAACTTGCCGGAGCAAGCCACATTCAGAATAGCACTCTTTGCCCATTCTGCTTCGTTTGCATAAGCCTCTCCTACTCTCTTCTGTGCTTCTGCATAAGAACGGAAATCCTTCAAAATAAAGTAAGTATCCGCCTTGGAAGTACTGAAGGTATTTAACAGAGAGTTGTACAGGTGACGGAACAGTTCCTTATCCTCAGAGTAGGTACCGTCAATTAACTGATTCAATACCTTGCGGATTTCCTCATCACTATTATAAATCTCCATCGGATCATATCCGCCAAAATTCTCATAGTGAATAACTTCATCAGAGCTCAAACCAAAGATAAATGCATTCTCTTCGCCAACCTCTTCTACGATTTCTACATTAGCACCATCCATGGTACCTAAGGTCAAAGCACCATTTAACATGAACTTCATGTTACCGGTACCGGAAGCTTCCTTAGAAGCAGTAGAAATCTGCTCGGAAACATCTGCTGCCGCAAAGATAATCTCTGCATTGGAAACATTGTAGTTTTCAATAAATACTACCTTAAGCTTCCCCTTGATAGAAGTATCGTTATTCACAACATCAGCTACAGAATTAATCAGCTTAATGGTCAGCTTCGCATTACGATAGCCGGCTGCTGCCTTTGCACCAAAGATAAAGGTTCTGGGATAGAAATCCATCTTCGGGTTCTCTTTGATAGTATTGTATAAGTACATAACATGTAAAATGTTCAATAGCTGACGCTTGTACTCATGAAGTCTCTTTACCTGCACGTCAAAAATAGACTTAGGATCAACCTCTACACCATTGTGCTCTAAAATATACTTCGCTAAACGTACCTTGTTCTGGTACTTGATTTCCATGAATTCCTTCTGTGCCTTCTTGTTGGTTGCAAAATCCTTCAAAGCACCAATCTTAGGAAGGTCTGTAATCCAGTCACTACCAACCTTTGCGGTTACCCAGCTAGCAAGCAATGGATTGCCGTGTAACAGGAAACGTCTCTGAGTAATACCATTGGTCTTGTTGTTGAAACGCTCCGGGAACATCTCATAAAAGTCTCTTAACTCCTGCTTCTTTAAGATTTCGGTATGGAGTCTTGCAACACCGTTTACAGAGTATCCTGCAGCGATAGCCATATTCGCCATCTTTACCTGTCCATCATACAAAATAGCCATCTTGCGGATCTTCTCATGTACATCTACACCATATACATTGCTATATTTAGCTTCAATATCAGCCACGAAACGACGGTTAATTTCTTCTACAATCTGATATATACGAGGAAGCAATCTGGAGAACAAGTCAATCGGCCACTTCTCCAAAGCTTCTGACATAATGGTATGATTGGTATATGCACAAGTCTTAGTCGTAATCTCCCAAGCCTCATCCCACTCTAATCCAAACTCATCCAACAGGATACGCATCAATTCCGGTACTGCAACAGTAGGATGGGTATCATTCAACTGGAATGTAACCTTCTCATGGAACTTGCGAATATCATCATGATTTCTCATGTATTTTGCAATTGCTTCCTGTACAGATGCTGAAATGAAGAAGTACTGCTGTTTCAAACGAAGCTCCTTGCCTGCATAATGATTGTCATTGGGATAAAGTACTTCTACAATATTTCTTGCTAAGTTTTCCTGTTCTACAGCCTTGCGGTAATCACCCTTATCAAAAGAATCCAACTGGAATACTACCATGGGTTCTGCATCCCAGATACGAAGGGTATTTACAATACCATTGCCATAACCTACGATAGGCAAATCAAACGGAACAGCCTTCACTGCCTGATAACCTTCCTGCACAAACTTGCTACGTCCGTTTTCATCAGCAGACATAGAAATATATCCACCAAACTTAACAATCTTTGCATATTCCGGACGACGAAGCTCAAAAGGATTACCTTCTGCCAACCAGTTGTCAGGTACTTCTACCTGATAACCATCACGTATCTGCTGTTTAAACATACCGTAACGATAACGGATACCACAGCCATATGCAGGATAACCCAAGGTTGCAAGGGAGTCCAGGAAACAAGCTGCCAATCTTCCCAAACCGCCATTACCAAGTGCTGCATCCGGCTCCTGGTCTTCCAATACATTTAAGTCAAGGTTCATTTCTTCTAATGCTTCCTTCACTTCATCATATGCCTGCATATTAATCATAATATTGCCCATTGCACGTCCCATTAAAAACTCCATGGACATATAATATACCATCTTCGGGTCTTCCTTCTCATAGGTCTTCTGTGTTTCCATCCAGCTGTCAATAATCTGATCCTTCAAAGAATAAGCAACTGCCTGGAAAATCTGCTGAGGAGTTGCTTCCTCCATGGTCTTGCGGTATAAGGTTCTCACATTATACTCAATACTTCTCTTTAACAATTCCTTATCAAATTTAATCTTCTTAACTTCCTTAACTTCTTTCTTTGTCTTTGCTCCGCTCATATTTTCCTCCTATATATGCGAAATAAAATATATTATAACAGAAAACGTTTTATTCATCAAGTACCGTTGTTGCATATTGAATAGACGTAACAGTATCTCCATCAAAGATAAAACTCAGCTTCATACCGTCTTTCTGGTAAACCAGCATACTTCCCTGCTCTTCATAATCCGTTCCGTACACTGCTTCCACACCGGCTTTGGTTTCACCGATAGCAATTCCCTCCGCTGTAGTAATAGAGTCATCCTTGAAGATAATTGCGGAAATATAATCCTTATCTTCTATGGGATAAGTATCTACCTCAAAGCTGTTATAGGTATACATCTTGTCCAAACCTTCAAATGCACAGCTTGCCGCCTCAAAATAAGAAATTGGCTCGCCCAATGCCTGTACAATCGGTGTTGCTTCTGCATCGATTTCCACTATCACATCACCCTGCTTAAATACATAACCCTTAGGTGCTGTATCTTTTACCTCTTCTTTCTGGGTGTTCTGTACTTCGCCGCCATTATCCTGGGTAGCTTTGTTGTTTGCTTCCTGCGAAGCCTGTGTTGGATTTTTCTCAATTACTTTTTCATCACTTCCACCACATGCAGTAAGCATAGCCACCAAACTGACAGTACATAATACCGTGATCCATTTTTTCATAATTTTTCCTCCTTATTATTGTTGCAAAGCAGCATACTGCTCCTCCTGTTCTTTTTTATATGCTGCTATTTTTTCCTCCCAAACCTGCTCCAACTGTTCTTCACCCCTGCGGTTTTTCACACCGACTTCCTGTGCAAGTATCTCTCCGAAATAACGGGAAAGTTTCTCTGCACCGGAAAGATTCAGATGCAAACCTGCATCATAGGTGTCTGTATTAAAATCCAGACCCACTTCTTCTGTCAGCTCCAGGAAATTGATATACATCAAATCATTCTTAGCTGCATAATCCTCCATCTGTGCCTCCCACTCATCATACCAATAAGGGTACAGGCTGGGGGCTTTGATAAGAATAAGCTGTATATCATTCTCCTTACATAATTGTGTCATCTTGTCCAGATAGGCATAGGCATTGTCACCAAATTGATAATCTGCCAAAATCTTACCACCCGGAACATTCACTGCCGGCTTCACATCCACGCGCATGTAATAACCATTGTGAGAAACCTTCTCTGTTTGAAACATATATTCAACATCCTGAACGTTCAACTCACTCCATCTGGAATGATAACGCAGGATGGGGAACACGTAATCCAAAAACTCCTCATCCTCTGTCATGGAAGCCTGTATCGCCTTCGCCTTGGATGCAGACCAACGCATACCTTCCAAAGACATTCTGTTATAAGCCTCTTTCTGTGGCTCATTGTATTTCATGGATAAAATATTAAATACTACCACATCCGGCTTTTCGTAGCGTAATGTATCCTCTAATAAATAGTAGGACTGCCAGATAAGCTGCTGGGCACTGCCCCGTATGTAACTGTTGATACCGTACTCCTCCCACAGCACCACCGGAGAAAAGTTTTCATATACCTCGCAATCTCCGATAAACACCACATCATGGTCTTTCTCTTCCTCATAGTACTCTGCTATCAGAGCACCCTCCACTACATCGGTGACATACTTCGGAAGCAGCAGTCGTTGCAGTAAATAAAGAGAAGTCACAACAATAAGGGCAGATATTGCAAACTTTGCTATTTTCTTTTTGTTCATAAAGTTTATTCCTCTTTAAAGTAATGGGGCGAGCTCGCTTACAGTTCGGCCATATACAAGTATGGCTGAACTGTAACCTAAAACTGGTTGTAAATAAACTGGCTTGCGTCGTAGCCAACACCATATGCTCCCATTAGCAATACGATTAAAAATAATCCGTACCATAGCACGAAGCGTACCGGATAGGGTTTTGCAGCAATCTGTTCCCGGACACTGCCCTTTCTTTGTACCAAACTGACTGTTACCAATAAAATCAGTCCTGCCAACAATATTATGTAATCCAAACCACTTAATCCTAAATTCATCAGGGAACCATCCCAAAGAATGTTCCAGTTTCGCGCAGTCAGCAGACTGCCGAACATCTTGAAGGTCAGTGGTACATCTCTATAACAGTCAAAGGTTCGTAGTGTACTCATTAACAAAATCGTACGAAGAACCTGAAACAGTCGAAAACCAAACTTGTCCTTTATAGTAGGGAACTTGCTATGGAACCAACGATAAAAAGGCTCCAGTTCCTGAGAAATCATAATCACCACAAAGTTACCTAAGCCCCATACGATAAAGTTCCAGCTGGCACCATGCCAGATACCGGTAGCAAACCATACCGTAAAGGAAGACAAATAAATAGGCATTCTCTTACCTATAGCTTCTCCGAAATGTGCTCTGGCAAACTTGGAGAATTTCAGCATGGGCTTGCAAACAGAGATCGGGTAGAAAATATAATCCGTAAACCAGGTACCCATGGTAATATGCCATCTGTTCCAATATTCCTTAATATTCTTGGAAAAATAAGGTCTGTTAAAGTTTTCCTTCAGCTTGATGCCAAAGGTCTGCGCAATACCAATGGTAATATCAATACCACCTGTAAAATCTGCATACAGCTCCAGTGCATAGAACATCATGCCCAGAAACACATAAGCTCCACCATATTCCTCCGGCGAACGAATGATGGTATTCACACCGGTAAGGATACGATCTGCAATCACCATCTTTTTGAAAAAGCCCCAGAGAATTCTCTGCAAACCAAAAGATACCGTCTTTGCATCAAAGTGATGCTCTGCATATAAGCTGTCTGCCAAATCCCCAAAACGGCTGATAGGTCCCTGCACCAGCTGTGGGAAGAAGGATACAAACAATGCAAAACGAAAAGGATTCTTCTCTGCTTCTACCACACCTCGGTACACATCAATCAAATAACCCATTGCCTGGAAGGTAAAAAAGGAAATACCCATAGGCAGGGCAATGTCCCAAAAATCCAGCTGTGCGGTACTCCCCACTGCCTGAAGCACTGCATTTACATTACTGATAGCAAAATTGGTATATTTTACCACCGCCAGTATACCAATATTTATAAATAAGCATGCTAAGAGGCAAAGCCATTGCTTATGCTTCTGCTTTGCCTTGTACGCTTTCTTCTGTTCTTTGTCCATGGTGGCTTTGTTTGCCTTCAGGTATGCACTTTGCTGTGTACCAATCCTCGCTATCATTCTGCCGGCAATATAGGTTGTTATGGTCGTGGTCAGAAGATAAATCCAATAGGTCGATCCTGCACAAATATAAAACACATAACTGGCAGCCAAAAGCAGCATCCACTGCAGCTTTTTCGGCACTATGTAATATAGTAAAAATACCACAAGCAAAAAGCCCAGGAATTCATAGGATGTAAAAAGCATGATTATTCGTCCTCATCCTCTAATTCCTGAATTAATGCATAAAGAGCCTGTGCTGAATTAAAGTTTTCAGGTGTAATCTTCTCTGCAGAAATCGTCACATCGAACTGGTCACCGATTTCTGCAATAATAGATACAATATCAAAGGAATCCAAAATCTTATCATCAATCAAGGTATCACAGGTTTCAAAATCTACCTCGGGATGTAAATCACTTAAAATTTCTAATAATTCGTCCATTTTTTTAATCTCCTTTATATAATATATTTTATTTTACTTTTCAATTTTACTTCTTGCCATCCTGATAATTTTTCTTCAGGGTTACTCGGTCAATCTTGCCGTTTGCGGTAAAAGGCATCTGCTCCAAGCGGATAATATTGTTGGGTATCATATACCGAGGCAGCTTATCCTTTAATACAGTAGCCAACTCCTTTTCCTCAATACTTCCCACATAATATAACACAATCCTGCCCTTTTTGTCATCATAAATACAGCCGGCAATTTTGACTTCTTCCAGCATATTCACATTGACTTCAATCTCTCCCAGTTCAATACGATGTCCCATATGCTTAATCTGGTAATCTTTGCGGGATACGAAAACCAATTCTTTGTACTCATTGTACTTACCCAAGTCACCGGTACGATAAATTAACTCCGGATATGCCTTATTCAGCGGGTTCTGCACGAACACTTCGCCGGTCTTTTCCCAATTGTTATAATAACCTAAGGTCAGTGAAGTACCACGGATACAGATTTCTCCCACCTCGCCTTCTCCTGCACGCTCGTCCTTCTCTGTCAGCAGAATAATCTCTGTATTTTTGAAAGGACCGCCAATAGGAATGACTTCATCTGCTTCAAAATCTCTGTTTACCTTGTAGTAACAGCACATTCCGGTGCCTTCCGTTGGTCCGTAAAGATTGGTAAATTTCGCCTCCGGTAATACCTCTCTCCATTTCTTAAACTGCTTAATAGGGAACACTTCACTACCAAAAGCAATCGTACGCAAAAACTGAGGTGTAATGGTCTTAAAAGTATTAAAAGCAGAAATCATGGTCAATGCTGACACAACCCAGCAAATGGTATTGATTTTGTGCTCGTTCATAAATTCCACCAACTGAATGGGGAAGGAGAACAGATTTCTGGGTATCAGATAAGTAGTCGCACCAAATTTCAGGGTTGGATACAATTCCTTCAAACAGGCATCAAAGTAAAGCGGTGTCTGATTACCGAATACTGTATCTTCGTCAAATTCCAAGGTTTCTGACAATTGTTCAATATAATCAATAACGGAACGATGACAAGCAGCTACACCCTTCGGCACTCCTGTAGAACCGGATGTAAATACGATATAAATCGGGTCTGTGTCAATAGCTCTGTCATAAATGATCTGCAACGCAGCCTCTTCTACCGGAGTATCCTTAATATCATCATACAATACTATCTGTCCCTGAAAATCGAATTTCTCTGCTACTGCTTTGGTACCTTCGTCACATATAATAATCTGTGGCTGCACATTTTGCAAGATTAATTCGATTCTACTCTGCGGCATTTCTTCATCAATGGGCACATAAAAGTTACCACCCTTGATAACTCCAAAGAACGCTGTTACCTCCTTAGGATGCTTGTTCATAAACACAACAACCGGCTGCTTATATATCTTCTGTCCGTGTAAAAAGCTTGCTATGGAACGGCTCTGGTCATATACTTCCTGAAAGGTCATTCCTTCTGTTTCGTTTGCAAATGCCAGCTTGTCCGGCTTGATTTTTACAATATTATCCAAATAATCCAATACATGATTCTGCATATTGCATTCCTCGATTTCTCTTTTTGTTTCTATAAAAATTCATCATTCTCTATTCTTTAGCGGGTAATCAGCTCTTCGTATTCTTCCTTAAGCTTTGTACAGGAAAGTACCGCCTTACGGGCCAATACTTCCATTACGTCCAAAAAGCCCGGTGCCAGCGCAAATTCCTTTTTGATTAAGGAAAGCTCCGTACAGCCCAACAAAATCACCTGGGCACCTTGTGCAAACAACTCCTCTGCCACTTCCTCAAACAAAGAATACTCCAGTGGACATCCTGCCTTTACATTTTCATAAATCAAATGCATGACCTTACCCTGACCTGCTTCTTCGGGCACTACTACCTGTATCCCCCCGCGCTCCAGGGCCTGCTGAAAAATACCACTTTCTATGGTTCCGTCCGTGGCCATGATGCCCACCTTCTGGCAGCCATGGTTTCTTAAATAGTCCACGGTTTCCTCAATAGCATTGATAATCGGTACACCTATGGTCTCTTCCAGTTCTTTCTGGAAAAAGTGAGCCGTAACACAGGGTATTGCCAACAGTTCTGCTCCCTGTTCCACCAGTGCTTCCCCTACTGCCACCATGTCCGGAACCGGACTTTTGCTACTCTTCCCCAGAATAAAACGGGTTCTGTCCGGTATCTGCGGCTTGCTGTGTATGAGCACTTCTATATGATTCTGGTCGGTGGCAGCGTCCGTCATTTGGGTCATCAGCTGTAAGAAGTACGCTGTTGCCATAGGTCCCAGACCACCGATTACTCCTAATGTCTTCATTTCATCACTCATTCTGTCGCTGAAACGACGTCAATTTGTATACTAATTGATTTCCGGATAAAGAGCAGGATCATAATTATGAGACTTATTGTGCTTGTTGGAATATGTTATCATCTGCTCATCTGTCCACATAAAAATCGTAGGGTGATCCTTTCTCGGTGTAGTATCAAAATGGTACCAACCGTCACCGATATCCACCAAATTCCAGTAATGGGAGGTTTTCGCAGGTATTTTGGCAATGTCCATATTGGTAATACCGGCCCTGGTCAAAAGCAGTTTTGCCGTACAGGCATATACATAGCAGTCTCCTTTTTTCTTAGCCAGACCTTCATACGCAGCCTGTATCCAGTCTCCCTTTTCGGAATGATTAATATAACCAATATTTCTCATATTATAATCGTAAATGGCACGTACTTTTTCCAGCTGCGTCATCTCCGGCTTCATAATCTTTGCCAATACAGCATCTGCCAGTGCGTTCACTTCCTCCAACGTATGACTTCTGGCTTTGATGGTTATAACGATTACCTGTTCCGTCACATTCCCCGCCAAGTCCGTCGCACGATAGGTCACCGGATAGATACCGGCTTCATTCGGATTTACCAGGGAATTGTCGATTTCCATGGTCACGCCTTCTTCACAATTATCGGTAGCAGAAACTCCCTTACGATAGGAAATGGTATCTCCTATATAAATAGTGATATCCTTCGCACCGGTCAGTTTAGGAGCCTCTGTATCTTCGATTAAGTTCAGTTCTGCCTGCTTGACAGTCTCATTGCCGCCGGCATCCGTCAGACATATTTCTACTGTCTGTACCCCCGGCACCGTAAAATCCGGTTCCTTTACAAAGGCAATGCACACCGGCGTAACGTCACTCACACTTACTACGAAATCTTCCGCCGTTTTCGGCAACAATGCAAAATCCGACACATTCTGCAGTTCTGCTTCCGGTGCCGTGGTATCCACTACCCGAAGTACCGATTCACATTCCATACCGGCAGCCTGCATATGAATAGGATGTTCTGCAATCTGTGTCATATCTAAACTTGTAATATCCGTTACAAAGGAAGCCTCAACGTCCTCCAGCAAAAAATCGGTTATAGATGGCACTTCACTTCCTGCCTCCATGATAAGAACCTCTTTCACCGGTGAAATCATTAATTCTGCCGGCAACATCAATACATTGTTCCCCAAGTCCGTGAAAACCAGCTTCAATGTCTGCATCCCTGCCTGACGAAAATCCGGTTCCTGTGCAAAGGATACCGTCACCTCTGTCACATCCTCTATCTCTACCACAAAATCCTCTGCTGTACAAGTCTTACCCATTTGTAAATAAATCGGTTGTAACAATGCCTTTGGTTTTTGGGTATCCTCGATAATCAAAGACGAGGAATGCGTAAACAAACCATTTTTAATTTTTATCTGATATTCTCCCGGTGTTACAACAGAGAATGTTTCACTCTTTTCTGTGAAATAAGCCTTTTCATTTGGTTTCTTTAAGAAATCTGACGGAACCACTTCTACTCCGGCTTCTACCCGACAAACCTTATATGCCAAACTGTCTATATAAAACCAGGCTCCTACTACCGCCGCAATTACTGCGGCCACCAATAACACTATGCGGCCACTTTTCTTTCGTTTCATTTCTATCCCTCTGCATATATTCCCGAATAAACTGCATTTCAAGATGTCAACTTATTATACATACTTTAAAGATTAATGTCAATTCACACTCATACCTGTTACTAAGGCAATACAACCGAAACGCTCTGGTCCGCAATCGGTTCCGATACTATCGGGGCTTCTGTCACTGCCGGTGCCGGCGTTGTATGCGACACCTTTAAAATCTTCTCCGGTGTCTTTCCATAAATAATTTCCGTAGCACGTTCCGGATACAGACTACCATCAAAGGTATAATAATTCTCCTTCTTTCGGTTCCACTCCGTATAGGCCTGTACCTGTGCATCCGTCTGCATAAAGCAACGATAACTGTCTCCCTTGCTTCTGGGACTGGAATCACAATGGTACCAACCATCCCCTATATTCACCAAATTCCACCAATGATTACTGCTGCCACCCACTCTTTCCACACATAATGTTTCTATTCCGCAGGCTTCCAACAAAACAGTATAAGTTGCATAATAGGCATAGCAATCACCATACCGGTCATGCAATCCCTCATAGGCTCCTGTCCAAACAGAACTGCGGTCTCCACCGGTATAGGCATAACGTATGTTCTTTCTGCACCAATTCCACAAAGTATAGGCTTTATCATAATCCGTCATCTCCGGCTTGATTAGCTTTTCCAATAACTCCGCTGCCATTTCCTTTACCGCCACTTCTTCGACGGAAGGCTTCTCCATGACCTGCAAGACAATTCCCACCGAAGAGACGTTTCCGCTACTGTCCTCTGCCCTATAAACCACCGGATAAATTCCTGCCACTGTCAAATTCACCTGTGAAGTATCAATGGTAAGCGCAGGAACTTCTCCGCTGTCATCCATCACCGTTATCCCCTTTCGATAGGCTACCGTATCTCCCAGAAAAATACTGATATCCTGTGCTCCTTCGATAACCGGGGCCTGTGTATCCTGCGGCAATGGTATGGGAGTAGCCGTGGGCTCCGGTGTAGGCACTTCTGTAGGTGCCTCCGTGGGTGCTGCTGTAGGAGCCTTAGTCACAAATACGGGTGCCTGCGTTTCTTGTGATGATGCAATATTCAATTCTTCCTGCTTTCCGCAAGCCACCAGCCACAAACTAAACAGCCCGGCTCCCAACCAACCAATCCATCTACGGGACATTTTCTTTTGTTCCTTTCACGCAAACCAAGCTTGGTGCTTTCACACCAAGCCTGGTTAACTACTTTATTGCTTTTCCATACTGATGCAAACCTTTTCTCCGTTCACATCCCAATCCTTGCTAACTGCATAGGTCTCACCGGCAACAATTGCCTCTGCCAATACCTTACCGGCAATCATCTCCTCGTTCTTCTTTACAATTTCAAATAACTTCTCATTATTATTCAAGGAAACCTTGATATGGTCAGTTACTTCGAAATCTGCTTCCTTACGCATGGTCTGAATCTTACTGATTACCTCATAAATATATCCTTCTTCGATGAGGGCATCTGTCAAATTGGTGTCCAGTACCACGGTCATCTTGTTGCTTTCCTCAGATACATAACCTTCCTTCTGAGCCATTTCAATCAACAAATCATCCTTGGTCAATTCTACAGTTACATCTCCTACTTCAAAGCTCAACTTGCCATTTGCATTCAAATCATCCATAGCGGCATTACCGTCCAAAGAAGCCAGGGTCTTCTGAATACCACCCAACTGCTTACCATACTTCGGTCCTACTGTACGAAGCTGTGGCTTGAAGGTATAAGAAGTAAAGTCTCTTACATCATCGGTAAATACTACTTCCTTCACATTTAACTCATCCTTGATAATGTCTGTATAGAAGCTGTCCAAAGTAAAGTCTGCCTTGATATACATCTTGCCGATAGGCTGACGGTTCTTGATAGCTGCTGCATTACGGCACGCTCGTCCCATAACAACTGCATTCAGAACCTCTTCCATATCCTCTTCCAGCTTTTTGTCAATCATCTTCTCATCCACTTCAGGGAATTTGCAAAGATGGATACTTTCCGGAGCATCCTTGTCAATGCTTCTTACCAGATTCTGGTAAATGTCCTCTGTCATGAAAGGAATCATTGGGGCTGCAGTCTTTGCGATGGTAACCAATGCAGTATAAAGGGTCATATAGGCATTAATCTTATCCTGCTCCATTCCCTTTGCCCAGAAACGCTCACGGCTTCTGCGAACATACCAGTTACTCATTTCATCTACGAAATCCTGCAAAGCTCTTGCCGCTTCCGGAATACGATAATTACTCAAATCATTATCCACTTCGCCGACTACCGTATTTAACTTGGACAACAACCACTTATCCATAACCGGGAGCTTATCGTACTCCAAAGTATACTTAGATGCGTCGAAATCATCAATATTTGCATAAAGCACGAAGAAGGAATAAGTATTCCACAAGGTGCTCATGAACTTACGCTGACCTTCCACAACTGCCTTGCCATGGAAACGATTGGGCAACCAGGGAGCAGAGTTTACATAGAAGTACCAACGGATAGCATCTGCACCATAGGTTTCCAATGCCTCAAAAGGATCTACAGCATTTCCCTTAGACTTACTCATCTTCTGACCATTCTCATCCTGTACATGACCTAGAACGATAACATTCTCATAAGGTGCCTTATTAAATAACAGAGTAGAAATAGCCATCAAGGAATGGAACCATCCTCTGGTCTGGTCTACTGCCTCTGAAATAAACTGAGCAGGGAACTGCTGCTCGAACAATTCCTTATTTTCAAACGGATAATGATGCTGTGCAAACGGCATTGCTCCGGAGTCAAACCAGCAGTCCAATACCTCCGGTACACGGTGCATTACCTTACCACAATCCGGACAGGTAAAAGTCACTTCGTCAATATAAGGTCTGTGCAGTTCTACCTTTGCATCCTCAGGATTACCGCTACGCTGTGCCAGTTCTTCACGACCACCGATACATTCCTGATGTCCGCATCCTTCACATTCCCAGATATTTAAAGGAGTACCCCAATAACGGTTACGGGAAATCGCCCAGTCCTGAATATTCTCCAGCCAGTTACCGAAACGTCCCTTACCGATAGATTCCGGAATCCAGTTTACAGTATTGTTATTGCGTATCAAATCCTCTCTAACTGCGGTTTCCTTGATGTACCATGACTCACGAGCATAATAAATAAGCGGAGTATCACATCTCCAACAGTGAGGATATTCATGTTCAAACTTCGGTGCATCAAACAACTTGCCCTCTGCATCCAAATCTTTCAAAACAACCGGGTCCGCATCCTTTACAAACATGCCTGCATACGCGGTTTCCTCCGTCATCTCACCCTTACCGTTTACGAACTGTACGAAAGGCAAATCATACTTACGACCTACCTGTGCATCGTCCTCACCAAAAGCAGGTGCAATGTGTACGATACCGGTACCGTCTGACATGGTAACATAGCTGTCACAGGTCACATAATGAGCCTTCTTGTTCTGCTTTGCAGCCACATCTACCGCCCAAGGGAACAATGATTCATACTCCTTGTATTCCAAATCCTTACCCTTGTAGATTTCCAGCACTTCATAAGCTGCTACACCATTTTCCTTATCAGCCAGCTTACCCAATACTGCATCCAAAAGAGCCTCTGCCATATAATAGGTTCTGCCGTCAGCAGCCTTTACCTTGCAATAGTTCTCATCCGGATTCACACAAAGTGCCACATTAGACGGCAAAGTCCAAGGTGTGGTAGTCCATACCAAGAAGTATGCATCTTCACCTGCGGCTTTGAAAGAAGCGATTGCAGAACGCTCCTTTACGGTCTTATATCCCTGAGATACCTCTGCTGTAGAAAGCGGGGTACCGCAACGAGGACAATAGGGCACAATCTTAAAGCCCTTGTATAATAAATTCTTATTCCAGATTTCCTTCAATGCCCACCATTCGGACTCAATGAAGTTGTCATCATAGGTTACATAAGGGTCATCCATATCCGCCCAGAAACCAACGGTACCGGAGAAATCCTCCCACATACCCTTGTACTTCCATACAGACTCCTTACACTTGCAGATAAATGGCTCCATACCATATTCTTCAATCTGATCCTTACCGTTTAAGCCAAGAAGCTTTTCTACTTCCAACTCTACCGGCAGACCATGAGTATCCCAGCCGGCCTTACGAGGAACCATATATCCTTTCATGGTACGATATCTGGGAATCATATCCTTGATAACACGTGTCAACACATGTCCGATATGAGGCTTACCATTTGCAGTAGGAGGACCATCATAAAAGGTATAGGTTTCTCCTTCCTTATTATTTTCCATACTCTTGCGGAAGATATCATTATCCTTCCAAAACTTTTCCACTAATTTCTCTCTGTCTACGAAATTCAAATCGGTAGATACTTTCTGATACATGGCATTCGTCCTTTCTTTTTAATATTTGTTCGGTCAAACTCGTGCTTGGCTCACTGTTAGGGCACAAAAGAGAGCCTCGTCCATAACAGGACGAGGCTCTATAAATTCTCGCATTACCACCTATTATGCATACTCCCGGCAAACCGTTTCATATGTTTCTCTTTAACGCAGAGACATCGTCAACTCCTACTTTCAGGTCGCCCTAAGTTTGGAATCGCAGCTCAGAAGTGATTTTCCAAATACCTTACTCCATACCGGGCTCCCACCCTCTCCGGCTCGCTGTGCTCTTTCCGATATTTGTACTGTCTTCGTCATAGCCTTTTCTAACATTTTTATTGATTATAAAGCGGTTTTCCCCCTTTGTCAAGGCAGTTTTTCTGTACTTTCCGAAAAAATAGGGATATAATAATATTGAGACAAACCATATCTTTTCTATGGAGGTTTTATTCATGCGCAATAATGCTAAAGGTAAAATTTATTATTCCATGCAGGCAATCTGTCTTTTGCCTCTGCTTATTTTCGGTATATTGATTATACAATTCAGTACATACGCCTTCTCCAAAGCCATGAGTAAGGAGGTTGCCAATGGCTTGGAGGATGCTTCCCAATTATGTTCCGCTTTATTTGATGCTGCTTATCCCGGGGATTATAAGCTGGTGGCCACCCCTTCCGGCAGTCGTGTGTCCTATGCTCTCTACAAAGGGGAACATAACATTACTCTGGAACACAGTATCCTGGATCATATTAAAGAAAATACAAATATGGATGTTACCCTGTTTTATGAGGATACCCGCATCCTGACTACCCTTACCAACTGGAACAAGCAACGACTGATTGGTACAGGTGCTCCGGACATTGTTATCAAAGATGTCCTGCAACAAAACAAACCTTGTTTTTATGACAATGTTATCATCAATGGTACTCCTTACTTTGCTTACTACACTCCTCTGCGAAACAGTGACGGAAGTGTTGTGGGTATGATTTTTGTAGGGAAACCAAGTGCAACTGTCAACCAAATGGTGGATGCCACCATTTACCCGATTATAACAGTAGGCATGATTACAATGGCAATTGCAGGAACCATTTCCTTTGTTTATGCCAAAAACTTTGTAAATGCTCTTCAGAAACTGAAGTTTTTCTTTCGGGACGTTTCTACCGGCAATCTGAACGCCGAGCTGAATAAATCTGTATTGAAGCGTGATGATGAGCTTTCTGTCATTGGTTATGCAGCACTATCCATGCAAACCTCTCTGCGCAAACTGGTAGAACTGGATACACTGACCGAATTACTAAACCGCCGCAGCGGCACCAAGAAACTTCAGGCAACCTATGACGCTTCCGGGAAGTCACAATCTCCTTTCACTCTGGTGATTGCCGATATTGACCATTTCAAGCAAATTAATGATACCTATGGTCATCTAAACGGAGATATTGTACTCCAGAATGTTGCCCAACTTTTAAGGAAACATACAAAAAACAAGGGATATGCCATCCGCTGGGGCGGTGAAGAATTTCTCCTAATATACGAAAACTGTAATTCCGAACAAGCAGTGTCCCATTTGCAACAGCTTCAACAGCAATTACAGAACACACTCCACACCTTTGAAGAGGGGGAAATTTATGTTACCATGACCTTTGGTGTGGCCTGTGAACCGAACATGAATACCAAGCAATTACTGACACTTGCAGACCAGAAACTATACGACGGAAAAAACAGTGGCAGAAACCGCATTATCTCTTGACGAAACCGATATTTTATCCTATGATTACAGTTAATTTACAATTATCTTGTCAGTAATTTATATTGACTTATCGAGCCTGAAGGAGGACGTTTATGAGCAGTCAGAATCTGACCCTACTTACCGACCTGTATGAATTGACCATGATGCAGGGCTATTTTAAAAACAAAGGTCAAAATGAAACCGTTATTTTTGATGCCTTTTACCGCAGCAATCCCTGTGGCAGCGGCTATTCCATCGCCTGTGGTTTAGAGCAAGTGATTGAATATATTAAGAATCTGCATTTTTCCACAGATGACATTGACTATTTAAAAAGCTTGAATATATTTGACAGAGACTTTCTGGACTATTTACGTGGCTTCCACTTTACCGGTGATATCTATGCCATTCCTGAAGGAACCGTGGTATTTCCCCGCGAGCCTTTGGTAAAGGTAATCGCTCCCATCATGGAAGCCCAGTTGATTGAAACAGCTATTCTGAATATTATCAATCATCAAAGCCTCATTGCTACCAAGGCAGCCCGTGTGTGCTATGCTGCAAAGGGAGATGGTATCATGGAATTCGGTCTGCGCCGTGCTCAGGGTCCGGATGCAGGACTTTACGGTGCCCGTGCTGCCATGATTGCCGGTTGTATAGGCACCTCTAATGTACTGGCAGGTCGTCTTTTCGATGTACCGGTGAAGGGTACTCACGCACACAGTTGGATTATGAGCTTCCCGGATGAATATACTGCTTTTAAAACCTATGCAGACATGTATCCTCAAGCTTGCATCTTGTTGGTAGATACCTATGACACCTTGAAGTCCGGTGTGCCCAATGCCATTCGCGTTTTCACAGAAATGCGTGAGGCAGGTATTCCTCTCAGCTTCTATGGTATCCGTCTGGATAGTGGTGACTTGGCTTACCTTTCTAAGAAGGCTCGTAAGATGTTAGATGCAGCAGGTTTTCCGGATGCTGTTATCTCTGCTTCTAACGATTTGGATGAATACTTAATCGAAACTCTGAAGGCCCAGGGGGCTACCATTACTTCTTGGGGTGTTGGTACTAATTTAATTACTGCCAAGGACAACCCTTCTTTTGGCGGTGTTTACAAGCTGGCAGCCATCATGGGACCGGACGGCAACTTCATCCCGAAGATTAAGCTTTCCGAAAACAGTGAAAAGGTTACCAACCCCGGCGATAAGATTATTTATCGTGTATATGAAAAGGAAAACCATAAAATTATCGCTGATTTAATTTGTCTTTCTGATGAAACCTACAACGAGGCAGAAGATTTGCTTCTGTTCGATCCGGTAGAGCCTTGGAAGAAGACCAAACTAAAAGGCGGTACTTATACCTTACGCCCCCTTTTGGAAAAGATTTTTGACAGAGGAGAATGCTGCTATACTTCTCCTAAGGTGATGGAAATCCGTGACTACTGCTTGCAGGAACAGAACACCCTATGGGAAGAATCCAAGCGTTTCGTAAATCCTCACAAGGTTTATGTAGACCTTTCCAAGAAGCTGTATGATACCAAAATCCGTCTTTTGGATCAAATGGATGAAGTATAAAATCTATTTATAACCAGACCCATCGTCCGAGCCGCCATATATATCCTACAAAGAACTGCTACGTTTTTATCCAAGCGAGAGCGAGTTCATGTAGGACATATATGACGGCTCGGACAGTAAGGGCTGATTGTCATCTATTGTTCCATCTGTCTCCCCAAAAAAGTAGCCGCTGACTGTAACAGCTTCTGCTCCACTTCTCCCATCTTACTTCTTTGTTCCGCTTCCAGCAAAATTACCGAGCCAATCACATCACCCTCACAGATAATGGGGACAATAGCCTCATGCTGATACTCCTCCTGCACTTCATCGCACACATTAATAAAACTTCTGTCTCCCTTGTTGGCAAAAACACTCTCCCTCTGATTCATCTTTTCCTCCAGTGAGGTACTGACTGCCTTGCCGGAAAAAGCCTTACCTCCTCCGGCTACTGCGATAAACTGGTCTCTGTCCGAAATCAATGCCACATGCCCGGATACCTTGGCCAGACTTTCCGCATATTGCTTTGCAAAGGTAGTCATCTCTCCGATAGGGGAATACTTTTTCAGGATTACCTGCCCCTCTCTGTCCGTAAAAATTTCTACCGGGTCACTCTCCCGAATATGCAGGGTTCTGCGGATTTCCTTTGGAATTACAATACGTCCCAAATCGTCTATTCTACGTACAATACCTGTTGCCTTCATATATAAAATTCCTCCATTTACAATTTCTAGTGTTGAAACTAGTATCTGTAAAGAGAGGGATTTTATACCTTGAACAATTTTATTTCAATTATTATAATTCCAAGCCTGCCTTCCACACCTTCTTTACCCGCAAATCCGCATCCAACAACACCAAATCCGCACGCTTCCCTACTGCAATAGAACCGCACTCTTCAAAAACTCCCAAGCTCTTTGCCGGATTCACGGTAACACATGCCACTGCTACCTCCAAAGGTATTCCCACCTCATTTACCACATACCTGAAACATTGAGGCAGAGTAAATATGGAGCCTGCTATGGTGCCGTCCTCCATCATTGCTTTTCCGTCTGCTACCATTACCCTTTGTCCACCCAGCTCATACTCCCCATCCGGCATACCGGTTGCCCGAATGCTGTCACTGATTAGAATGATGCGCTCTCCTCCCAGCATGGCAAAGGTTCCTCTCATCACCGCCGGATGCACATGTAAACCATCTCCTATGAGTTCCACCTCCACCTGCCTGCAATCTGCAACGGCACCCACGATTCCCGGTTCTCTGTGACTATACGCAGACATTGCATTGTACAAATGTGTTACATGGCAGGCTCCCGCCTCAAAAGCAGCCATCGCGGTTTCATAATCTGCATTGCTATGTGCAATGGTAACCTTCACCTCATCCTTCACCTGTTCAACGAACTCCCGAGAGCCTTTATTCTCCGGAGCCAGTCCTATATACTTCACCAAACCCTTTGCAGCCTGCTGAAATCGATAATAAACATCCGAATTTGCCGGCAGTATATATTCCTCTTTCTGTGCACCCTTTTTCGACTTGCTGATAAAAGGACCCTCCATATTGACCCCTGCCAAATCCGCACATTCCGGATATTCTCCCTTCGCCTTTTCCTGTTGAAATATGGCACCATTTTCCAATATTCCTTCCAGCCGCTCTATGGGCAAAGTCATAGTAGCTGGTGCAAAAGTCGTCACTCCTACGGAAGCCTGATAGGCTGCGATTACCCGCACTGCCTCCACAGTACCATCACAAAAATCATACCCTCTGCAACCATGCGTATGAATGTCTATCATTCCCGGTATCAGATATCCTCCATTTCCGTCTACTACTTCTGAAAATGAATCACTATTTTCCGGTCCGAATTGCCTTCCTTCTGTAGCACCTTCCTGAAAATCAACCCTATCAATTCGCCCGTTTTCAACCCATACAGCACCTTTTACAAATTTCTTTTCCTCTGTATAAACCCATACATTCTGTATTATCATTTTATCTCTTGCCCCAATCCGCAATACTCCCAAACCTCATTCAACTATCTATTCCGATTTGCTGTATTTTAGAAAAAGCTACTGTTAACACAGCCTGCCAACAGTAGCCTTCCCATTTCTTACAAATTATGCCTTCTGCTCATTTGTATAAGCTTTTCTTTTTCTTCCTCTGATATCTCCTTTGTTATATCAGAAAGGAATACATAAAACAATCTGTTTTCTTCATTGGAATCGGAATCCTCCAAATGTCCGCAATCATCTATCCAACGAACTTCCCCATCTTTACAAATAATCCGATAGCGAATGAAATCCATTTTTTTGTGGGACTGCTTTACCTGTTCGCTGATTTCCCAATCCACTCGCTTTTTATCTTCCGGATGCACCATGCCACGGAAGGAATTGTCTACCAATTCACGGAACTCATTCATGGTTTCACAACCAAAGATATGCAACACAGTAGGATTCGCATACAAAATCTTCTCACAACCGGTTGCCTTATAAACCAAAAAGCCCTCGGACATATTCGCCAACATTTCAGCCATATTTCTATGCTTGTGCTTTTCCTGCTCACGCATAAGTGCTTCTATACTGCGGATTGTCAAAATAGCGGTCTTCGGAACACCATCTACACGCTCACACACATTAATAGAAGTCAGACACCACTCTTCTCCAAGTTCTTGCACTCTTCTGCGATATTTGTATTCTACCGTATCCTGTCCTTTTAGTACCTCACGTACATTTTCCAGTGACAGGAATTTCCGCACATTCTCTTCGTCGTAAGGTAATATCTTCCCAATTGCAAAGTGACGATTTACTACATCTTCATAATTGCCTCTTTCTAAGAGATGATTATCATCCGGATAAATCATACGGCAATAATTTTCCTGTAAATGTACGAAATAAACCTCCCTGTAAGAATACAAGATATTTTGCAAAGTACTCTCATAAATATGTGCATGAGTTTCATCCTGTAGCATACAGCTTACATACCCATGCTGAAACTGTCCAAATGTAAAATGTAAATAACGGAAGGACAGAGGACTATATACCGAAAAATCTACCTTTTCCCCTAAGTAAGCTGCTCGGTATGCCTTCTCAAATAATTCTTCCACCTTGTCCGAAAAGGCTTTGTTTGCTATGAAGCGCAACCGATCCATACTACCACCACTAATACGGCTAATTTCATGGTTTGCATACACAATATCATAATCCTGCATGGTTCCCTGCTCGTTCAAAATCACCTTGGCAATGGCACAACCACAGGGCAGATTTCCGTAATACTTCTCCATATGGCGGCATTGGCTCTCTGTCAACTCTTCCACCTCATGAGACAAACACTGCACCGGTTGTTTCTTATCATGCAAATCCGTCAAATCTGTCAAGGATCCATAAAACAGCTTATGTCCATCCTTTTCCCGCAGGAAGAAAATCCGTATCTGCACCCATAGTGTCACACCATCTACACGTACAAAATGTACATATCCGCTGGCTCCACCGGACTGGTTTTCATAAGCTTGGGCAAATATGGAAATTAACAACTGCCTGTCATCGGAACGGACATGTATCCATTGTTTCTTATTTTGCCTTGCCGCTTCTTTCCCATTAATACCGGACAAGTGATAATACTGTTCATTGACACGCGTGATTTCGATATTATTTTCATACATATCATATATGGCAGCCGGCCCCAGAATATTATTCACCGTAATGTCACTGAATAAATTACGATCCAAAAACTCACTTAATTGGAAAGACTCTACCTGCTTACACCAAATACCGTCAAAATCCAGTTTCTGCTCATCACTAATTAATTCTTCAAAGTCTGCAACAGACATAGGTCTATAATAATAGTAACCTTGGGAATAACGGCAGCCCATTTTCAGCAGATAACTCTCCTGCTTCTGAGTTTCCACACCCTCTACAATAATCGGCATGCTCATCTGTCTGGCCATATTTACCACGGATTCCAAAATACCGATGCCCTTTTCCTCTTCCCGGTCATCAATCTCCAAGAAACGCATATCCAGCTTCAACACATCCACTGCAATACTCTTTAACATATTCAAAGATGAATATCCGCTGCCGAAATCATCCATCATTACCAAAAACTCTGCATCCCGCAGTTGTTTCACGGTACGGATAATCTTGTCATTGCTTTCTGCATAGGCACTTTCCGTAATCTCCACTTTTAACAGACTGGGAGGTAATTGATAAGTCTCTAACAGCTCCGACAGATACGCCGGAACGTCCATGGAAAAAATATCAATTCTGGATACATTAATAGAAATAGGTACCGGAGAATGTCCCTTGTCCAACCAACTCCGCAACCACTGGCATACCTTTTTCCATACATACTGATCCAAACTGGCAATAAAACCATTCTTTTCCAATACCGGAACGAAAACTCCCGGAGATACCATTCCCTTGGCAGGATGTATCCAACGCACCAAGGATTCTCCTCCGATGATTTTTCCGGTAGAAATATTACATTGGGGCTGAATGAAAAACGTAAATTCCTCTTTATTCAGAGCTTCTTGTATTTCTGACAAAAGACGCAGCTCCTCTTCTACTTTTTCCTCCATATCCGGGGAGTACTCGCATATTCGATTGGAATAATTACCAATCACCTGATTCAAGGCAATAGTAGCTCTATCATACATAGTAGCGGCCGGTAACTTCTTGTCAGAAATTTTATAAATACCCAATGCCGGCATGAAGCCTACCGTATTACTCCAAGACTTGATCTCCCGAACGATACCCTTACGCAACCTGTTAATGGCTTCCCTATCATAATTCGTCAATATACCAAAATTATCTCCGCCAAGATAACCGATTACACCACCGTAATTCTTGCGATATTCTTTTAAAAGCTCTGCCTGCTTCACCAACAGGCTATCGCCTTGTTCTCTTCCGTAAATTTTATTAAACAAACGAAAATGCTCTAAATCAATGGCCACCATACAATAATCTTCCGGCTCCATTTGTTGCAAAAACTCGTCCGCCTTATGAAAAAAAGCATGACTAAAATACAAGCCTGTCAGTGGATTCACCAGCACACCATTCACATAGATTCTTTCTTCTTCACTGATCTCTAACAATTGGTCCATAGGCTCCCCTCCGAATCTTCGACCATTTTCTATCCTACAGTTTGCTTGTTACGTTGTTCCCTGCGATGTAGTTCCTTTTGTTCATACATTTCCTTATCCGCTATACGTGTCTGTATTTCCACATCCACTCCCACATCACGGTAGCTATAACCAATGGAAATACTCACATTATCACATTTCATATATTCCTACAGCAGCTCTAATTCAATCTGTAGCTGCTTCTGTGTCAGCCCGGTTAATAATGCCACAAACTCATCTCCACCGATTCGATAAGTATCCCTGCCCAAAGCCAGTTGAATGTTTTTAGCAGCTGTCTGAATCAACAAATCTTCCTGTGCATGCCCCTTGGTATCATTCACTTCCTTCAGACCATTTAAATCCATATAAATGACTGCCAAACTATCCGGTGCATCCTCCTTCAGCTGTGCCATCACATGATTAAATTTATTACGATTATACAGTCCGGTGAGACTGTCCTCATAACTGAGCTTTTCTAAAAGCTCCTCATTCCGTCAACATCCACACAATACATTATAACAAAAGGGAAACGAATTCGCAAATACTATCGTTTCCCTTCACTAACTAATTCTATTTGTTTTCCTTGCCAAACTCGTAATCATTGCCGGGTAAAATTGCATTTAACAAAATACCTGCAATGGCTGCAATAGCAAGTCCGGTCAAAGTAATGGTAGTCGTACCAATGGTAAAGGTAATGCCTGCAGAAAAGCCCAAACCGCTTACCAAAATCACTGCTGCAATAATCAGATTTCTGGACTTTGTAAAATCCACCTTATTCTCCACAATATTTCTGACACCAATAGCGGATATCATACCGTAAAGCATGAAGCTGACACCACCGATAATCGCAGAAGGAATAGAACCAATGATTTCTGCCATTTTCGGAATAAAGCTCAGTACCACTGCATAAATTGCCGCCAAACGGATGACTCTGGGATCGTACACCTTACTCAGCTCCAACACGCCTGTATTTTCTCCATAAGTAGTATTTGCAGGACCTCCCACAACTGCAGAGAAAGCTGTAGCCAGACCGTCGCCGATTAATGTTCTGTGCAGACCTGGCTCCTCAATATAATTCTCACCAACTGTTGCAGAAATTGCTGACATGTCTCCGATATGCTCCATCATAGTAGCCAGCGCAATAGGGGCCATAACCAAAATTGCCGTAATATCAAACTTGCAAATCTCGAAGGGCGGCAAACCTATCCATCCGGCCGCTTCCACACCTGCAAAGTTCAAAATAGCACTGCCATCTGCATTGGTAAAGCCCAGCAAATTCAAAAGAATAGCCGCCATATAAGATATTACAACCCCCATGAGTATCGGAATGATTTTGAACATCCCCTTTCCCCAGATATTAAATATAATAATGGTTACCAATGCGATAACTGCCAATAACCAGTTAGTGGAAGCATTGGTAACTGCGGAAGGAGCCAAGGACAAACCAATACAAATAATAATCGGACCGGTAACAATCGGTGGCAAAAAACGCATGACACGCTTCACACCAATTACCTTAACAATCAGTGCAAGCACCAGATACAAAAGACCGGCAACTACAATACCTCCACATGCATAGGGTAGCTTCTCTCCCATGGACATATTGGCAAACTTACCACTATCCAACTGAGCTACTGTCTGAAAGCCTCCCAAAAATGCAAAGGAAGAACCTAAAAATGCAGGCACCTTCATCTTCGCACAAATATGAAAGAACAAAGTACCTAAACCTGCACAAATTAATGTAACCTGTATGGAGAGACCCTCTCCCTCAAAATAACCATTCACCAAAATCGGTACTAAAATCGTTGCACCAAACATGGCAAACATATGCTGCAAACCCAGAATTAACATTTTAGGCAATCCCAAGGTCTTTGCATCACGTATTGCTTCCTGTTGTTTCATCCTTCCACTTCCTCCTTATATTCTTTTGTTTTAGTGATTTCCTCACCAATTAAAGTATAATTTCTCAGGGCAACTTATACAAGCTTTTATTTATTTTTAGAGATAATTTTTACCAACAATTTTCTTTTCATAAATCCTCTGTTATGCCTTGACTTCACTCACAAATTACAATAAAATTTTATATAATAACGCAAAACATTCTAAGGAGGACTTACATGGAACACTTATCAAACATGGAAAATGTATACGTTTTAAACCACCCGCTGATTCAACACAAAATTTCCTTGTTGCGTGACGAAAATACCGGAACCAATGAATTCCGAAAACTAATCGAGGAAATCGCTATGCTCATGGGTTATGAAGCACTGCATGATCTTCCTTTGGAAGAAGTAGAAATCAAAACTCCTATTGAAACCTGTATGACACCTGTTATCTCCGGCAAGAAGCTGGCCGTTGTTCCCATCCTTCGTGCAGGCCTTGGTATGGTCAATGGTATTCTGGCACTGGTTCCTACAGCAAAGGTTGGCCACATCGGTCTCTATCGTGATCCGGAAACCCACGAGCCACACGAATACTACTGCAAGCTTCCTGAACCCATCGACCAGCGTACCATTGTAGTTCTCGACCCTATGCTGGCAACAGGTGGTTCTGCTGCCGAGGCAGTAGACTTTATCAAACAACACGGCGGCTCAAACATCAAATTCATGTGCATTATCGCAGCTCCGGAAGGTGTAAAGAGATTACAGGAGGCACATCCTGATATTCAGATTTATATCGGTCATTTGGACAGATGCTTGAATGACCACGCCTATATTTGTCCCGGCCTGGGTGATGCAGGCGACCGTATTTTCGGCACGAGATAATCAGAGATATAAAAAGCCCTGGATGGGGTGGTAGTGCTATGTTCTATAATGGACCGTTGAAAAACGTCTAGCACTCTGCGATAAAAAACATCGCTGCGAGGTTCTTTCGAGCCTAGTGTCTGCTACGTTTTTCATCGAGCGAGAGCGTGTCCATATAGGATATAGCACCACCACCCCATCCGGGGACTTTTATTTATCTGTCCATTTCTGCAATTCGTCCGGTAGACTTGTGCTCCCGGATAATACCATCAATTTCCTTCAAATCCGTAGAAAGCAAATCTCCCGGAATGGTATTCTTCAAGGCACTGGTAGCATTTCCGTATTCCAAAGCCCTGCGATAATCGTTTTCATGGGATAACAGTCCGTACAATACGCCGGAAATATACGCATCCCCACTACCGATACGGTCTACAACCTCAATATCCGCATAAGGTGGTTCCTCATAAAATGCATCTTCTTTGGCACTGTAAATCACAGAACCAAAGGTATGACGCTTAGGACTATGCACGATTCTCTGGGTAGACGCCACCACTGAAATCGGATACTCCTGTGTAAAGCTCTTCATAATAGTCTTCACATCCCCCTCTTTCAGGAAAGTCAGACGAGCCGTATCCTCTGAACAAAAGAAAATATCTACATAAGGAAGAATGCTCTCGATACATTCCTTTGCCTCTGCACCGGTCCAAAGATTTCCTCTGAAGTTTACATCAAAGGAAATAATGGTTCCCTGCTCCTTGAAACGCTTTATCATCTCGATGGCTGTTTTTCGCACCTGAGGACTCAGCGCCAGTGTAATACCACTGGTGTGAAAGCAACGGGCAGAACGATACAAGCTCTCATCAAAGTCGGAAATATCTATTTTGTTAATAGAAGTATTCTTTCTGTCATATACGATACGCGGCTTTCTGGGATACGCACCATTTTCATAATAGTACACGCCCAGTCTGGCATCATCGTCATCATCATACACCAGATAATCATCGCTGACACCGCAAAGACGTACACGATTCTTGATATAAGTTCCCAAGTCGTTGTTAGGCAGCTTGGAAATAATACCGCAACGCAATCCCAACATGGCAGTTCCGGTAATAGCATTCAGTTCCGCACCACCTGCCTGCTTACCAAAACTATCTCCTCTGGTAATTCTCTCATTCATGGATGGCGACAGACGAAGCATCAACTCTCCAAGGGATAATAAATCAAACTCTTTCTTTGTACTCATAGGACTCTTCCTCCACATTCCACATCTGTAAGCAGATACCCTTACTATTCTTTGCATTCACTCAGTTTGCTGCACCTATATATTAATAAAATACTGTTATCGCTTACATTTATATTTATTTACAGTATACCACAGCTTCCTGCTTTTGGTAAAGACACAATGCACTAATTAATTATTTAACAAAATTTCCTGCATATCCTGTAACAATTGCTCTGTGGTACTGAGCAGGGTCTCCGCATCCTTTTCTATGACACCACTCTTGTAATAACGATAGGTAAAGAAAGGATTGCCATAAGCAGTAAAGCTTAATCGTTCCTTGTGCTTCTTTATCAGCTCCGGTATTCCTTCTACCCGGATACCTGCATCCGGCCGAAAAGTCAACTGAATTCTCTCATTCTTTCCCTTGATTTCTGTCATAAACAACGCATGTGCCGTTACCCGTATCAAAGCAATCCGCAACAGATTGTCTACGCTCCTGGGGACTTCTCCGAAACGATCTAACAGCTCATCATGCATATCATCCCGCTCCTTGCCATTTTCTATTCCCGCAATACGCTTGTAAATATCCAGCTTCTGGACTTCATTCACAATATAGCTACCGGGGATAAAGGCATCTACATCCAAATCTACCGTCGTCGTAAAATCTGCCGGCGAGGTAGGCATTCCCTTCAAGTTCTTCACAGCTTCGTTGAGCATTTTACAATACAAATCATAACCCACAGCTTCCATATGTCCATGCTGCTTCATTCCCAACAGATTTCCTGCTCCTCGGATTTCCAAATCACGCATTGCAATCTTGAAACCGCTGCCCAAATCTGTAAATTCCTTAATGGCTGCCAAACGTTTCTCTGCCACTTCCTTTAATAACTTATCACGTTTGTACATGAGGAAGGCATAGGCCGTACGATTGGAACGTCCCACACGTCCTCTCAGCTGATATAACTGAGAAAGACCCAGTTGGTCTGAATCATGAATAATCATGGTATTGGCATTGGAAATATCCAGTCCGGTTTCGATGATGGTAGTAGACACCAATACATCAATCTCTCCTGCCACAAAATCGAACATGATTTTTTCCAGTTCATGCTCTTTCATCTGACCATGTGCAAAGGCTACATTGGCTTCCGGTACCAGCTTCGCAATTTCTGCCGCAATATCTGCAATATTATTCACACGATTGTAAACATAAAATACCTGTCCGTCTCTGGCAAGTTCTCGTACTATGGCCTCCCTCACCATCTCTTCATTGTATTCACATACAAAAGTCTGAATAGGCAATCGGTCATTGGGTGCTTCCTCTAATACGCTCATATCTCGAATACCAATGAGGCTCATATGCAGGGTTCGTGGAATAGGTGTCGCAGTCAATGTCAACACATCCACATTTTCCTTTAACTTCTTGATTTTTTCCTTATGGGCTACACCGAAACGTTGCTCTTCATCAATGATTAACAGCCCCAAATCCTTGAACACTACATCCTGAGACAACACTCTGTGAGTACCTATGATGATATCCACAAAGCCCTTGTGTAAGTCTGTCAAAGTTTTCTTAATCTCTCCCGGTGTACGGAATCTGGAAAGCAAATCTACCCGCACCGGAAAATCCTTCATGCGCTGGATAAAGGTATTGTAATGCTGCTGTGCCAGAACAGTGGTCGGTACCAGATATACCACCTGCTTGCCTTCCTGAACTGCCTTAAATGCAGCACGTATGGCAATTTCCGTTTTACCATAGCCTACATCTCCACACACCAGACGATCCATGATTTTCGGGCTTTCCATGTCTGCCTTAGTATCCTCTATAGCCATAAGCTGGTCTTCCGTCTCTTCGAAAGGAAACATTTCCTCGAATTCTCTCTGCCATACGGTATCTTTTCCATAAGAATAGCCCTGGCTTTGCTGACGCAGAGCGTACAGCTCTACCAAATCCTTTGCCACTGCATCCACAGCAGTACGTACCTTGGCCTTGGTCTTTTCCCACTCCTTGCTCCCCAGCTTGTTTAACTTCGGTGTCTTGGCGGCATCTGCCGTAGCATACTTCTGTATCACATCCAGTCCGGTAGCCAAAATGTACAAATTGCCACCATCCCTGTATTCTATCTTCATGTAGTCCTTGACTACCTTTTCCATCTCTACCTTTTCAATGCCTCGGTAAATACCCAGACCATGGGACTCATGCACCACATAGTCTCCTACCTTCAATTCATTGAAATCGTTGATTTTCTGCCCCTGATAAAGTCTCTTTTTCTTCTTTTTCCGCTCCTTACCGAAAATATCCGTCTCGGAAATTACGACAAACTTAAGCAACGGGTATTCAAAGCCTTTATTCACATGACCATAATAGGTCAGTACTTCCCCCGCCTGCACCTCTCGAAAGGGATCCTCTGTGTATACAGCTGTCAATTCATGTTCTCTCAAATCCTCTGCCAGACGCTTGGCTCTGGTACGGGAGCCGGACAAAAGCAACACCCGATAACCGTTCTTTCGATAGGTCTTTAAATCCTTTACCAATGCTTCGAAGCTGTTGTTATAGGAAGAAATGCTACGGGCTGAAATACCAACCTTTTTCTCTGCCCGAAACAAACTGCTTCGCACATCCATCATGGAAAGTGCTACCACAGGAGATTTCATCAGCTTGGCAGCCACCTGTTCTCCGCTGTAGAGCACATCCATCTGACCGGGCAGGATATAACCTTTCTTCACTCGCTGCCCCATACTCTCCCGAAACTCCAGCTCTACCGCCTTCACATGAGATTCAATATGTGCCGGTTCGTCCAAAAAGAACACCAGCTGATTACGACTGTTTCCCTGCTCCATCTGTTGCAAAAGCTCCGGCAAGGTCACAACATCCTCATAAAAATAACGAATATACCCCTCCAAATTCACCATGTTCTGAAAGGTAAATAACTGCTCCTGTAAATCCCGCACCTGGGTTGCAATCCGATGTGCTTCCTCTGTCTGGAAAGCCTCTCGGAAGATAGTCTCCTGCTTCTTCGCTTCTGCCTGCAGCTTCTCCATACCCTTTCGTAACCGTTCTTCCTCCAGCACAAACTCTGTAGCCGGATAAATGGTTACACTGTTTAACTTCTCCACGGAACGTTGACTAAGCACATCAAAGCTTCGAATGGAATCGACTTCATCTCCCCAAAGCTCGATACGATAGGGATTCTCCTCCGTCAAATCAAAAATATCCACAATACCGCCGCGAATACTGAACTGTCCATTAGTTTCTACCTGATAAGTCTTTTCATAGCCCAATGCCACCAGCCTTTGCGCCAAACTGCTTTCGTCCAGCACCCCGCCTTTTTCTATATGCAGAATATCCTTTTGCTCATCCCAAACCACCTGTGGTGTCATCAAGGCTGCAAAGGTAGTTACTAATGTCAAGGGCTTCTTCTCTGCCACACGCCGCAATGTCCTGATACGTTCCTTGGTCAATTGGTTTCCATGAATATCTGCCTGAAAAAAGATAAGGTCCTTTGCCGGATATAAAAGTACATTGCGGTCATAAAACTTGTACTCTTCGAAAATCTCTTTGGCACGCAGGTCACTATAAGTAACGATGACTTTGTATTTAAAGCCATCGGCCAAACCATAGAGCATATGCAGTTTTTGAGAGTCCACACAACCATTGATAGAGATAATACTCTTTTCAGCTTGTATGGACTTCTTTATGTCACTGTACTCTGCCAGCTCTGTCAACGGACCTAATAACGCCTGCATAGTTCCCTCCTGATACGAAATTCTGAGCAGAAAATAGTTGATTAATATAAAGCAGATGCATTATCCACCATCAACCCTGCTGTGTAGATTTCTTATTAAACTCATTCATAGCCTTGTCCACGTCACCAGCCATTATCATACGAATAGCTTCCGTAGCAGACTTAGCTGCCTCATTCATGACTTTACGCTCCTCGGCAGTAAAATGTCCCAACACATAGTCTGCCAGGTCGTAGCCCTTTGGCTTCTCTCCTACACCCATCTTCACACGCATAAAGGTATCGTGTCCCAAATGTGCAATAATATTTTTCAAACCATTGTGCCCTCCGGCGCTGCCTTTCTTGCGCACACGGATATTCCCTACATCCAGACTGATATCGTCGGATATAACGATGAGCTCCTGTTCTTCGTCCACCTTATAATAGTCTATGATTTCACGGACACTTTCTCCACTCAAATTCATATAAGTCTGTGGCTTTGCTAAAATCACCTTCTGACCATCCAACACACCCTTACCAATAATAGCCTTGTGCTTCTTTTCCATCACGGAAATCCCCGCTACATCTGCCAGTGCATCAATGACATCGAAGCCGATATTGTGTCTTGTATTCGTGTACTCCTTGCCGGGGTTTCCCAAACCTACGATAATAAACATAATTCTTTCCCTTTTCTGTTTCTATACATTTCATGAAGCAAATTCACTACATGTATGATATCATTCACTGAAAATATTTACAATTTATTTTGCACAGTTTTTTTATAATCCACCAGTGTCATACTTTCATTCACCACATGCTCCTCACCCACTCTGACAAAACCGCATTTCTCATACAGATGACAATTCCCTGCCTCCTGCTTTATGGTATCCAACTTCCAGGTAATGGTATCCGGATACAACTCAAACACCTTCTGCAATACGGTATATCCAATTCCTAAATTCTGATACTTTGGCAAAATAAAAAGCGGACTGATATAAAGAACACCATTCATCAGCTCTGTACTACGCCGCTTATCTGCAACCCGGATACCTCCTACCTGCTCTCCCTTCCAACAGATAATATAATACCGGGAATGCTCGCTTTGTATCTGCCGCATCACCTTATCCATACTCTCCTTCACCGGGCTGGTTTCCTCATCATGGTACTTCTCGTAAAGGGGCAGAAAAGCCTCATACTTTAACTTATGTAAAAGCTGCGCATCTTCTGCGGTTGCCAAAATCAGTGTTACATCCTTGTTCATAGTGTTCCTCCTTTTGATAGCAGAGCATACAAAAATCGCACCAAACATTCCTATATGTCCGGTGCGATAATAAGGTTTTATGATATACTCTTACTTTTGCACAGACATATAAGACCTATCGGCTCATAACTGTGCATAAAAACTTCAGTTACAAGCAAATACGTCTGTAATAATACATATATGTTGTGAAATGTAAGCTCAGATTCATATGTATTCACCTCAATTTTTCATCAATATATCACCACGAAGGGGCTTTGTCAACCCAATTTCATCGCTTCTCCACCCTATTTTCTCCCCAAATATCTCCGTGTATGTTTCTGATATTCTGCGTACTCCTCTCCAAACATTTTCTGCATATGTTCTTCTTCCTGCAAAATCTGTAAATGCAGCATCACTGCTGCCCAAACAGACACCAACACCAGCGGAAGATTTAAAAACATCAGGCAGATGCACAAAAATAATAAATCAAAGCCTACAAAAGCCGGGTTTCGGCTCCATTGATAAATCCCCGCCGTGACCAGCGAAGTCTTTTCCTCCGGAATGCCTACACGCCAGTTGTTCTTCATGGTAATGGTGGCTGCCGCAAAGAATAGGATTGCCACAATACCGATTATAATACCAACTATTCGTACCCCCTCTGCTACATTACTTTTCACAAACAGGATACTTCCCACACTAAAAACTATGGTCAGTGCGGTTGCCACACTCATAATGCGCTCTATTATTAATACCTTCTTCGGCTTGTTACCGATACCCATCTGGTTCGTCTTAATAGACTGCTTCTTCTGTAAAATCAACTTAGCAAGGTAAAAACCGTAAAATACAATCATAATGGTAAATGCTGCGATTTGGTAGAACATAAGTGTCTCTCCTTTTATTTTTTGTTATATGAATATATAATCATATATTCATATATTTGTCAATATTTATTTTATGTGCTACACTTTATTCATCAAAAACTCGCTATCTATGAGGAAATCGCTATATTTTGTTCCCTTTCGCTATTTATGGGAAAGACTTTGAACAACATTTTTTGTATCGTTTTCTTATCAAGAAAAGGAGGTATCGAATATGGATACACAAAAAATCGGAAAGTTTCTAAAGGAACTGCGAAAACAAAATAATATGACGCAGGAACAACTGGGAGAAAAGATAGGCGTCACAAACAAAACCATTTCCCGCTGGGAAACCGGTAATTATATGCCCCCTATTGAATGTTTAAAACTGCTAAGCGATCTCTATGGGATCAGCATTAACGAAATTCTCTCCGGGGAGCGTCTGGAAAACAATGCTTTCATAGAAGCTGCGGATGAAAATATTACCATAGCCTTGGAAATACTGGAAGCCAAAGAAAAGCGTTTTGAAAACAACATGATACTCATTTTGGCAATTACATCCATTCTGTCTGTTGTTATTATGTTTTTATTACCTGATTCAGACACTCTGTCCGCCATAGATAAGATAAAAGAAATCCTGATTATTATCTTTGTCTGGGCAATGGCTCTCCTCTCCAATACGGTTAATTTGGTCGCCATGGCACTTCAAAAAAACAAATAAGCTTTACCTAACATAAGCCATGTGTTTCCACATGGCTTATACTTTATCCTATTTTCTCTTTTCTCTATTATTCCAACGATACAAAACTATTGTTATAATCACAAATAAAACAAAAAGTACCATGCGCACCACGTTTTGATATGCATCCGGAAAAAATAATACTACCAGAGTAGCCACAATAGCCACCAGTGCACCCCCCAGACCTCCAATCAATGCAGAAACGCTTTGTTTCACAACCTCTACTTCATTTTCCCAGCTAAGCTTGGGGAACCATAAATTGGCTGTAATTCCAAACACACAGGAAAATAACAGGATACTCGCCGGAATAGCCAGTATACACAAAAGCTCTGTTCCATTGGGTCTTAATGCAATTACCATCAATACCTCGGAAACCACATAAAAGGGAGCAAACAGGCACAAATTAAATAATATTTTACTGTCTAAAATCTCCCTGCGGCTCAAAGGCAGGCTCTTTAATATCCACACCTCTTTCCCTTCCATAGATATAGAAACAGAGGTGGTATTCATCATGGCAAAAACCGCACCTACCGCAAAAGGAATGGCTGCTCTTATGTTCATAGCTATTCCCATACCCACTGTCAGACTTTCCAAATCCACAAATAAAAGTGCCATACATAAAGCCGTTCCCATGATGGGGCCGATAATCGTATTGGACACATAAATCCCGGAGGCAAAATATCTCCTGGCTTCCCGGATTACCAGTGCCTTTCTGACAGAAGCTTTCTGCAGCTGTCCCATTTGATAATCATGCTTTGCAAAGGTACTGTACAGCCTACGACAAATTCCATGGTAATTCATAGCCACTATAGCCACTACACTCAGAAAGACCACCAAAAAGCCTGCTGCCACTGCCCCTAACAACAACCAATTGTTTTGTACCATGGCATCTCCCAGCCATATAGCCGGAGGATATAAGCTTCGAATGGCTTCCGTCGCAATATCCGCTATATTTTGAAGCATTTCCATGGTTATTTCATCATTACTTCTCGGAAGCTTTGCAGTACCAAGCAAAAGTCCTATAATCAGAAGCACGGACAGCCCTGCCTCCACTAATGCTTTGTGTTTCATTCGGGAGGCAATCCCTGTAATCAATGCTCCTATTGCAGATGCAATAGCAACCGTCGGTAAGGGAGTAATCATCATAACCAATATACCCATCCCATAAAATGCAACGGAAGGTCGTACGAAAACTCCGTACATAACCATCCCCGGTAGCATGACCAACAACATTGCAAACAGATTCTCCACATATAGGCGCAGGAAGCGACTGCTCACTATCGCCCATTTAGAGAGCGGCAAAGAAACCAGTATATCATAACCCAGCCTACGAAAAATCACGCCTCCGGTCTTAAAAGTACTAAGCATTAAGGTAATGACACTGGCGATAGCAATCAAATACGCAGGTATGATAGATGCCGCTCCCAGCATTACCAGACCATAACACAAGCCGCAGACATAGCCCATGAGCATCACAAACACCAGTCCAAACACTACTGCCATGGCGATACTTTTCTTCTTGGCGTTCCTATCCCCGGTATGACGAAATACATTAAGGCCATAAAGATTACACAGTTCCAGCTTCGTCAGCAGCTTCATTTGCTCCCACATCATTCAGCACCTCCATAAAGACTGTTTCCAGTGTTTCATCCTCCTTTACCAGTTCCTCCATATTCCCTTGTGCTATCATTTGACCATCCTTGATAATGGCTACCTTGTTACACAGCTTTTCTGCCACCTCCAATACATGGGTAGAAAAAAATATGGCTCCACCGGCTTCGCAAAGCTCCTTCATCATGCCCTTCAACATCACCGCAGCCTTAGGGTCCAGTCCCACAAAGGGCTCATCCAGTATGAGAAGCTTCGGTGTATGTACCAAAGCTGAAATAATGGCAAGCTTCTGCTTCATACCATGAGAATAGCTGGAAATTAAATCTCCCAAGGATGCTGTAATTTCAAAAGCATCCGCATACTTGTGAATCCGCTCCTCACGCTCCTTCGCAGACACCTGAAACACGTCTGCCACAAAGTTCAAATACTGTATCCCTGTCAGATACTCATACAAGTCGGGATTGTCCGGAATATAGGCAAAGCTTTGTTTACACTTGAGTGGTTCTTTTCGAAGGCTTACACCATCTATAAGGATTTCTCCCTGCTCAAAGTCATGAATTCCGGTAATACATTTTAATGTGGTAGTCTTGCCTGCACCATTGTGACCGATAAAGGCAAAGATATCTCCTTTCTCCACATGCAGGGAAATGTCTGTCACACCCTTGCTGCTTCCCTTATAATGTTTTGATAAATGATTGATTTTTAACATGTTTGCACCACCTTTCTCCCCTAAAATACAACATAACGCAGCGTCACAAGCAAGTCCTGACGCTGCGTTATATGATACTTTTTTCTATGCATAGACTGAGAGCAGTCCATTTCCTACTCCTCTTCTGCCTCCGGCTCATTCAGCGCCTTCTCATACGCCTCTAAAATAATCTTCTGAATATTCTCTCTGGTGCCGGAATTGATAGGATGAGCAATATCCCTGTGCTCTCCATCTGCTGCTTTTTTGCTGGGCATTGCAATAAACATGCCCTTTTCCCCCTCAATTACCTTGATGTCATGTACCACAAATTCGTTGTCGAGGGTAATAGAAACGATTGCCTTCATCTTACCTTCTTTGGTAATTTTGCGAACACGCACGTCTGTAATTTGCATACTTATATCCCCCTTAGCGTAATTTACTTTCTGGTTTTCCTTTCGCGTATTTTATAATACGTATCTTTCGTTTTTCTCCACTACAATCTTGATACCGTCTTCGCCTACAAATCTGGAGTTAGTACGAATAGTACCGCCACTCTCTACAATACAGTTCTCGATGTAAGAGTTGTCCCCGATATATACATCATTTAAAATGATGGAATTCTTAATCACACAATTATTTCCGATGTAGCTCTTCTTAAATATTACAGAATTCTCAATCTCACCATTGATAATACAACCGCTGGAAATCAAGCTGTTTCTGACATTTGAGCCTACATTATACTTCGCCGGCGGCAAATCCTCTACCTTAGAGTAGATGTCCGGATACTGCTTAAAGAAATAGTTTCTTACATCCGGCTTCAGGAAATCCATATTGGTATTGAAATAGTCTTCTACAGAAGCAATATTTCTCCAATACTCCTTAATCTTGTAGCCGTAAATACGTTTCATATCCTTATAACGAATGAGGATATCTCGTACAAAATCGTATCTGTCCTCTTCTGCACATTTCTCAATCATTTCGATTAATAAACGACGACGGATGATATAGATACCACAGGAAACCGTATTGGTCTTTGCCTTCAGAGGCTTCTCCTCGAAGTCCTCAATACGATACTCCTCATTCATACGCAAGGTACCAAAACGCTCCACATTGATATCCTTCTCCATATCACGGCATACTACAGTAATATCTGCCTTCTTCTCAATATGGTACTCCAATACGGTGCCAAAATCCATCTTGTAGATACCATCACCGGAGGTAATTACCACATACGGTTCATGGCTTTTCTTTAAAAAATCTAAGTTCTGATAAATAGCATCTGCTGTACCTCTGTACCAGTTGCTGTTATCTGCTGTAACAGTAGGTGGAAGCACTGTCAAACCACCCTGCTTACGTCCGAAATCCCACCACTTGGAAGAATTCAAATGCTCATTCAGGCTCTTAGCATTATACTGTGTCAGTACCGCCACCTTCTGAATGTGTGAATTGGACATATTACTTAATGTAAAATCGATACTACGGAAGCTACCGGCGATAGGCATTGCACAAATTGCACGCTTCTGGGACAGCTCCTTCATTCTATAATTATTTCCGCCTGCTAAAACGATTCCTACTGCTCTCACCATTATTCACCTGCCTTAATCAATGTTTTGCCGCTTGGAAGATAAGCATTTTCATAATCATCTGCTGTTGTTTCACCGAATATTACAGAGTTCTTACCTACTGAAACATTATTTGGAATGACACTCTTCTCACCGATGGTCACAATACCATGACTGTAAATATGAGGAGCGGTATCGTTTGCGACCTCTTCGCCAACACCCAGCTTAACATTGTTACCCACATTTACATTTTCAGCAATAATTGCCTTGTACAACTCACAATTGTTACCGATGACAGTGTCATTCATAATAATAGAATCACGAACTACGGTTCCTGCACCAATCACTACACCTCTACCGATTACAGAATTGTATACCTTACCATAAATTTCGGTACCTTCTCCGACAATACTACGCTCTACTACACTGTCTGCAGATACATACTGCGGCGGCAAGGCATCAGACTTGGTATAAATCTTCCAATACTCTTCATACAGGTTGAATTCCGGAACAATATCAATCAGTTCCATATTTGCTTCCCAATAAGAATTCAGTGTTCCTACATCCTTCCAGTAGCCATTGAACTCATAAGCATACAACGGGGAACCCTTCTCATGACAGAAAGGAATAATATGCTTACCGAAGTCCAATGCAGGCTGGTCTACCATTGCCAACAAAGCTTCCTTTAGGGTCTTCCAATTGAATATGTAGATACCCATACTAGCCAGATTACTTCTGGGCTGTGCCGGCTTCTCTTCAAAGTCTGTAATCTTTCTGTTCTCATCGGTAATCATAATACCGAAACGGCTGGCTTCTTCCAACGGAACCGGCATAACTGCAATAGTAACCTCTGCACCATTTGCCTTATGAAAGTCCAACATCACCTCATAATCCATCTTATAAATATGGTCACCGGACAAAATCAGCACATACTCCGGATTAAAGCTTTCCATATAATCCAAGTTCTGATAAATCGCATTCGCAGTACCGGTATACCACTCACTGTTTACACTCTTTTCATAAGGTGGCAATACCGTAACACCACCAATATTTCTGTCCAAATCCCATGGAATACCGATACCGATATGGGTATTCAGTCTCAGAGGCTGATACTGTGTCAAAACACCTACGGTATCCACTCCGGAATTAATACAATTACTCAGAGGGAAATCGATAATTCTATATTTTCCTCCAAACGCTACAGCGGGCTTAGCTACCTTAGATGTCAACACACCCAAACGGCTGCCCTGTCCTCCTGCCAATAGCATGGCAATCATTTCTTTCTTAATCATGTCATCACCTCAATCTAGCATTCTTAAGCTTTTCCCAAAGGAAATATACTTTGGTAACCTAAATTATAACACACACTTTTCAGAAAGTGAATGATTTTTACCAAAAATTACTCGTTTTTTGTTAATTTTCTATTGATTATTTACATAAAATTCCATGCTTTTTCTGCTTTTTCTATTTTTTTCCTATTATTTTAGCCAATTTGTTCACTTTTTTGTTTTATTTTTTCACCAAACTGTTCCAAAAAAAGTCTTTGTCAATTCCATATAAGGTGTGGTATGCTGAATGTAATGCATGAATAATGCATGAATAAGATATAAAAGTATTTCTTTTTTGGAGGAATTGCTATGTACGAAATAGATTTTAAAAAACCCTGTCATGTTTACTTTATCGGCATCGGTGGTATCAGCATGAGTGCACTGGCAGAAATCTTACAAACTGCCGGCTTTGCGGTATCCGGTTCCGATTGGAACGCTTCCCCGATTACCCGTTCTCTGGAGGAAAAGGGAATTCACGTATATTATGGGGAACGCAGAGAGCATATTACAGAAAACATAGACTGTGCAGTACTGACCAGTGCCGTACATGAGGACAATCTGGAATTTCAGACCATCAAGTCCTTAAACATTCCTTATATGTCCAGAGCGGAGCTTTTAGGGCAGCTTATGAAAAACTACGCCATGCCGGTAGCTATCAGTGGTACTCACGGCAAAACCACTACCACCTCCATGGTATCTGAGATTTTATTGCGTGCCGATATGGATCCTACTCTTTCTGTAGGAGGTATTCTGAAATCCATCGGCGGCAATTTGCGCATAGGAAATTCGGAATACTTTGTCACAGAAGCTTGCGAATATACCAACAGCTTTTTGAGCTTCTTCCCCAAGGTATCCATTATATTAAATATTGATGAAGACCATCTGGACTTTTTCAAGGATTTGGAAGATATTCGTAATTCCTTCCGACGCTTTGCAGAGATACTGCCCGCAGATGGCACCCTGATTATCAATGGTGATATTGAGAATTTTGAAGAGATTACCAATGGGCTGAGCTGTCAGGTGATTTCCTTCGGTCATTCACCAACCTGTGACTATGCAGTAAACTCTGTTACTTATAATGAATCAGGTTATCCGGTATTTACTGTCCAAACCCCCGGAGGATTACAGGAGATGTCCCTGCAGGTACCCGGAGAACACAATGTTATGAACGCAGTTGCTTCTCTGGCACTGGCTGATTTACTGAAAATCGACGCTGAAGTGACCAAACAGGCATTGTACCATTTCCATGGAACCAATCGTCGTTTTGAATACAAGGGAAGCATCGGTGGTGTTACGGTAATTGATGATTATGCGCATCATCCTACAGAAATCACTGCTACCCTGCAGGCAGCTGCCAACTACCCGCACAAGACCCTATGGTGTGTATTCCAACCTCATACCTATACCCGTACCAAGGCATTGATGGCTGATTTCGCCAAAGCCCTTACACTGGCAGATAAGGTAGTATTGACCGATATTTATGCAGCCCGTGAAAAGGATAATCTGGGTATCAGCTCCCGCGACCTGCAAAAAGCCATTCAGGAACTAGGTAAGGAATGTGCTTACTTCCCAACTTTTGATGAAGTTGAAAATTATTTATTGGGAAATTGTCTAAACGGTGATTTGTTGATAACTATGGGTGCCGGAGATGTCCATAAAATCGGCGAAACCTTGCTCGGAAAATAATTATCCACAATATCCACAAGTTTTTTCCCTTTTTTCAGGGAATGCACTTGTGGATATTTTTAATTATTTTGTGGAAAATCCTTCCAATCCTTAAGACTTGACAATCTCAATGTTTGAAAGCTTTTTTCACAAATGAAGAGTCTCCTTTCCACATTTTCCACATTTTCCACATTTTTCGTCCTCTCGGATGCTGTCCATACTTTTCGGCATTTCGCCTATTTCATTTTAAAAGGGCTTGTGCTATAATTCCTCTTGCTTGCGAATGAATTTCCAAGCACTGAGAAAGGACTTGATGCAATGGCAGCTTTAACTATTTACAAAGAACAAATGTGTGGATGCACGATTATTTCCAATACTTTTATTGATTACTATATGGCAGATGCCAACGAAGCTCAGTTGCAGGTCTATTTGTATTTATTACGCATGGTTTCTTCCAATCTGCCTGTCAGCATAGCTGATATTGCAGACAAGTTGGACCATTCCGAAAAGGAGGTTTTGCGCGCCCTGAAATACTGGGAGCTTCAAAAGCTTCTTACTCTAGATTATGATAATAAGAAAAAGCTGACAGGCATTCACTTCCTTCCTATGCCGGTTCAAACTTTTTCAAAAGAAGAAAGCACCTTTGAAACCGAAGACCGCTATGTGGAAAGTGACACTCCAATGGGCGAAATGGCGGAACCACTCTCTATTGCTCCACAGACTATGGTTTCTGAACCTATAGCCATTGCGGATGCTGAGACTTCTGCCAAGCCTTCTATATACATAAAGCCTACCTATACCGCCGAACAGCTACGGGAATTTAAGGCACAGGATGATGCTGCACAGCTTCTTTATGTGGCACAGGCCTATGTAGGAAAGCCGCTGACTCCCAATGATATCAAAACCATTTACTTTATGTGGGATGTGTTGCACTTTTCCGATGATTTAATCGATTATCTGATACAGTACTGTGTAGACCGTGGCAAGAGAGATTTCCGCTATATGGAAAAGGTAGCCATCAACTGGGCCGAGGAAGGAATTACTACTCCCGAACAGGCACAAAATGCTTCTACAAAATATGACAAATCCGTTTATACTATAATGAATGCTTTGGGCAAATCCAGCAACCCTACTGCGAAAGAGGCTGAATTTATTCAACGTTGGACCCATGAATACGGCTTCCCTACAGATGTAATCGTAGAAGCCTGCAACCGTACGGTTCTGGCAACAGACAAGCATCGTTTCGAATATGCGGAAGGTATTTTAAGCAATTGGAAAAAGAACAAGGTATACAGCATGTCTGATGTGGAAAGAATGGATGGTCAGTTCCAGAAACAGAAAACTGTCGCTCCCAAGAATAATAACAATCAGTTTAACAGCTTTATCCAAAGCCAGTACGATGTCAGTGAATTGGAAAAGAAACTGCTTAGCAACTAATATAGGAGATTACCATCGTGTCATTATCCAAGGAACAATATGAGCAGATTATGCGTGGCTATCAGGAATGCCAGCTGCGAAATTATCATCTGCTAATGAAACGTAGAAACGAAATATATCGCTTAATTCCCGAGTATCAGCAATTGGAAAATGCTGTTGTTACTTCTTCTGTCGAGCGTGTCCGTATGCTCATTGATGGAGAAAATGCAGACTTAACGGAATATCGGAAAAAAGTCGCAGCCAATGCCAAGAGAAAAGAAGCTCTTCTGGCAGAGCATGGCTATCCGGCTGATTATTTGGAACAGATTTATACCTGTCCGGACTGTCAGGACACCGGTTATATCAGTGGTCAAAAGTGTCACTGTTTTCGAAAACAGGAGATTACTTTACTATATGAACAATCCAACATTCAGGAAATCATAGAAAAAGAGAATTTTTCTACCCTTTCTTACGAATATTATCAGGGAGAGGATTTAATACGTTTCCAAAATGCAGTAAATGTAAGCAAGGATTTCGTAGCAGGCTTTAAAAACCACTATCAAAATTTATTCTTTTATGGTACAGTAGGTACTGGAAAGAGTTTTCTGTCCAATTGTATTGCCAAAGAGTTGCTTGCACAGAACCATTCTGTCATTTATTTTAGTGCAATTGGTTTGTTTGAACAGCTGGCTCGATATTCTTTTGATACAAAATCAAAAGATTCTCTTTACAATTTTCAGAAAGACCTATACAATTGTGATTTGGTGATTATTGATGATTTGGGGACGGAGGTAACCAATTCCTTTGTAGAATCCCAGTTGTTCGGACTGTTAAATGAACGACACTTGCGTCAAAAATCTACTCTCATCTCCACTAATATCAGCTTGGAGGTATTGAGAGACCGCTATTCTGATCGTGTTTTTTCACGAATTACCAGCAACTACTCTATTTGTAAGCTAACCGGTCAGGATATCCGTATTCAACAAAAGTTATCGGGGAAATTAGCCCCTAAACATAACTAAAACAAAGAACACCTTAAGAAAGTGAGGATTATTTCATGGCAAACCGTGAAGAAAAACGTAACCTGGAGACAATACCGGCAGGTTCCCTGGGTATTATTTCCTTGGAAGGCTGCAAAATTCTTGGCGATAAAATTGATAAGTATCTGGTAAAGTGGAGAACCGAGCGTGAAAGCGAGCATAAGGATTCCTTAGCCTTCTCCGGTTATCAGAGAGATTCCTATTTATTAAATGCAAAGGTGCCCCGTTTCGGCTCCGGCGAAGCAAAAGGTATGATTTTACAATCGGTACGTGGTGTAGACCTCTACCTTCTTGTGGATGTTTGTAATTATAGCTTAACCTATTCCCTGTGCGGTCATGAGAACCATATGTCTCCCGATGACCATTATCAGGATTTGAAGCGTATTATTGCTGCGGTAGGCGGTAAGGCTCGTCGTATTACTGTGATTATGCCTTTCCTCTATGAAAGCCGCCAGCACAAGAGAACCGCTCGTGAATCTTTGGACTGCGCATTGGCTCTACAGGAGTTGGTTCGCATGGGTGTAGACAATATTATTACCTTTGACGCACATGACCCTCGTGTACAGAATGCAATTCCTCTGCATGGTTTTGAAACCGTACAACCTGCTTATCAGTTCATTAAGGGCTTATTAAAGAATGTAAAGGGTCTGCAGATTGATTCTGACCATATGATGGTTATCAGTCCTGACGAAGGTGGTATGAAGAGAGCCATCTATATTGCAAACGTGCTTGGTTTGGACATGGGTATGTTCTACAAGCGCCGCGACTATACTACTATTGTAAATGGTCGCAATCCTATTGTGGCACATGAATTCTTAGGTACCAGCGTAGAAGGCAAGGATATGATTATCATTGATGATATGATTTCTTCCGGCGAGTCTATGATTGAAACCGCTGCTGCATTGAAAGCACGCAAAGCTAACCGTATCTTCGTATTCTCTACCTTCGGTTTATTTACCAATGGTCTGGAGAAATTCGACAAGGCTTACGAAGACGGTATTATCGACCGCGTTCTGACTACCAACCTGGTATACCAGACAGACGAACTCCTGAGTCGCGAATGGTATATTAATTGTGATATGAGCAAGTATATTGCTTATATTATCGATACTTTGAACCACGATTCTTCCATCAGTGACTTATTAAGTCCCAGTGAAAGAATTCAAAACGTTGTTGCTAAGTACAAAAATGGCGAGTTATAAATTATCCCCTCATGAACTGGCACTGGTTGGACTAACCAGTGCCGTCATCTGTATATTAGGACCTTTTGCTATTATCCTGCCGTTCAGCCCGGTACCGGTTACCTTTGGACTGTTGGGAGTAATGCTTTCTGCATGCCTTTTAGGTTCTCGCTTAGGCACCATTAGTTGCCTGATTTATCTGTTAGTGGGTACCGTAGGCTTACCTGTGTTTTCCGGCTTCCTTGGAGGTCCGGCGTTTCTCTTTGGTCCTACCGGCGGATACCTAATAGGTTATTTGTGGATACCACTACTTTCCGGCTGTTTTGCATTTCACAGCAAAAACATTTATGTAAACCACATTCCCGGATTGCTTTTGGGACTTCTGCTCTGTTATACAAGTGGTACTTTATGGTTGGCACATATCTCAGAGTTAGATTTTTTCTCAGCACTGCTAATCGGTGTATTGCCGTATATTCCTGTGGATTTCGCGAAGCTGGGACTTGCCTGCTTCTTAGGCGGATTGCTCCGTAAACGACTCAAGAAGGCTGGTTTATTAACCACTTAACAATACAAAATGAATGGTATAATAATAAACGGATAGTTGCCAAGCATCTATCCGTTTTTATCTTATTACTCCATTTAAATTTCTCCTATTGTTCACTCACAAGGATTTATTTCTTAAGCCCATCCCCTCGTAGCAACAAAAACTCCACCGGCGGCAGTACATACAGAAACAGTACATAGCGCACCAATGCTGCCGGTCCCAACAGATAAGTCAGCCAAAGCAAAAACACCGTCATACAACACATAATACCTGCGTTCTGCTTTTGATATATCATATAGATAAGTGTTACAAGTAACAAATAAAAATAGACCGCCATGGATAATCCCCAGGTAAGAGGACCTGCATCCTCTACCGGGAAATCCGTATAAAAGCTTTTATAATACTTCAATAATAATGGTATCTTCGAGTTCTGTACTGCAGGTGGCACATGCTCCGACGCAAAATAATAAGACACACCATCCTCATAAATATCTACCGTAGCATCCGGATACCAAAATCCATACGTATTGGTGAAAAAGGAATCCAGATACACATCCGGATACTGCATAAACAGAGAACTGTACAGTTTCCAAAAGCCTCCTCCCATATCCTCCATTACATCCAACCGTAGATTTCCTTTGGTATAATCTGCAATCTTCGGTCGATACTTTACGAAAGCCTCTTCTTTAAACAGGCTTTCCAGCTTCTCCTTCACTTCTGTACCCAGCTCATTTCCTTCCTTCAAATATACCTTTACCAGCTGTTGACTGGGAACCGAGAGAAACTCCACCCTACTTCCCGGCTGCACTTGAAAAAAAGCATAAAAAGGTCCTATATACAAACCATACAATACTGCCACACTTATCAGCATCCCCCCGAAAATCTTCCAATACTTTCGGAACGAAAACTTACGCAACATAAATAAGAAAGGAACTACCATAAGCAAAAATACATACAAACTGTTCTGTCGAAATACAATACACAAAAAAAGTAATACCACCCAGCCTGCCACTTTTCCTATATTTCGGAAAAAACGTTCCGAGTGCTGAAGCATATCATAGGTAAATAAAAACCATACTGTAAAAAAACCTGCAAACAAACTGTCCTTCGTGGGACACATAACATGCAAAACAATCGTTGGAAAAAGTACGAACCATGCGACGGCTACCAAGCGTCCTATTTTCCCTATATGCTTCTTACCCAAATAATACACCACATAACCAAAGCAGACTGCCAGCACTGCCATTTGCAATAGCAGATATAGGGCTATACCTTTATTATAAGTACCGTTCAGTTCTGCCATAAACTTCAATATACTGCCCATTATCACAGTGTGCAGTACCGGATGATGCGCCGATATGGCATTGCTCTCATACATGGCCAGCTGCCAGGGAGCATCATAATTAAACCATCCGGGATAAACACCCAGAAAGGAAGGCATCCATCCTATCAGAATAACCAGAGCATATCCGCCTATTCGAAAAAATTTCTGTATCGGTTTGTATTCTTTTTCCGGCAGGTGTTCTCTCCGCCTGCAATCCAATAGGACAAATAACAGATATATCAGTGCCCCCACTCCCAAAACACACAAAAACAGCACCATATACAGACGTAAATCTGTATATGGCACTGCCATCCACTTTTCCATGCAATATCCCAAGACCAGGCAAATACCCATAATCATCCCTGCTACAGCGGAACATACCAGACGTCTCTTCCAATTCAGTTTACACTGTTCCATCAGCAGCCTCATATACTATCTCCTGTTACTTCTTAATTACTGCACCTAACATCTCCTCAGAAATCTCGCTCATTCGGCTGCTGTCATCGATTACCTGCTGCATATTATCCTTATACGCACTAATTGCTTCGGTAATAGATGTTACCGCCTCCTGATTCTCCTGAGAATAGGTATTCATTTCATAAATCTTTTCTTTCAAATGATCAAACTTGGCATCGATAGCTCCAATATTTGTATTCTGCTCTTCAATATTCATATATAATGTGGTAAAGCCTTCGGTCAACTGATTGCAACCTTCTGCCAAATCTGCTAAAGAATCCAAAGAGCCCTGAATCGCCTCTTCACTCTCTACCATTTCCTTAGTAGTCTTCTTAATCTGCTCCTGCATAGCATTTACTACTTCTGCAACCTCTGCAGAACACCTGTTACTATCCACTGCCAAATCCTGTACCTTTGCAGCAACTACTGCAAAACCTTCACCCATCTTACCTGCACGAGCTGCTTCGATGGAAGCATTCAGTGCCAGCATTGTTGTATTGGAAGCAATCTTGTTCAACTTCACGGTCACTTCCACAATCTGCTCCATCTGCATCTCCAGCTTCCGGAATACTTCGTCAGTTTCCTTCATGGACTTCTGCACATATTCCATCTGCTTGGTCATATCTTCCATATTATCATGATTCTCTGCCAATGCACCTTCAAAACGTCCTAACTCTGCATTCAATGCTTCAATCTGATTACCGGTAGCCACAATCTTTTCATGCATTTCGTCACATACACTGACAACATCCTCTGTTCCTGCTAAAATACCCTCAGAACCGGTTTTCAGACCTTCTGCAGTATCTTTAAGCTGCTCATTGATGATATTCAGACCTTCATAAGTATCTGTAGACTTGCGGAAATTATTATGTATTTCTTCTCCAATATGAGTCAGTGTTCCTATCAAATTTTCTGCTTCCTTCGTTCTGTCATCACTCATGGCAATGTAAGCACGACCACGCTTGATTACATTGTAGGTCAATACTACTGCCAGTGTAAAAAGAGCAATACACATAATAAACTGCGACATTGCTCCGGCTTTTTCCGGATGAATGATTGCCTGAACAACCAATAATACATCCGATACAACCATCTGTATCAAAGTAAGCTTCGGCTTCAAATACATACCACTCAAAGCAATCGCTGCCATATATAGCAAAAAGTCATCACTGTAGGACGCCCCACTAAACAAAGAAATCACACAAATAACCAATAAAATCGCCACTGAAACAAATGCATATTTCACAGACTCCTTGGCTTTCTTCAGTGCCAGCACAGACACTCCCATAGCCACCAAACAGATACCGATTACAATCAATGCCGGTACATTTAAACTAATTACATTCTTTACCAAAAATACTGCTGTCACTAAAAACACTACAATAAGCATCCACTTATAAATAATCTGTGGCGTTACCGGTGCCTTTTCTGTCTTCTGATTTGTGCTCATATCATTTCCCTCTCCGAAATATATTTATGTAGAAAACTACAAAATATATTTTATACCAGTCACATCAAATTAGCAATATGTCCTTTGATGTTTTTTACAAAAAAGTACTTTTTTTCTCACATTTTTTTGTAAAATCATCCAAAACAGTACCTTTTCCCCAATCTTTTTTGTAAACTCTTTCAAATGCTAACGTGAGTAATATTGATAAATATGTTCCTCTATCATTTCCTCATATACCTGACGCATTTCTTGCAATACTGCGTCCTGATTTTCGGCATTCACCAGATACTTCTGCAGTCCCAGCTGTTCCAGCATAAATTGATTTATCCCAGGAGTATAATGTATCATATCCATGTAATTGTCCAGATTACACACGATATCCTTCTCTGCCATGAAGAAATAGACCTTCACATTCTCACAGGCAGTCAACTGCGGAATTACCTCCTGCAATACATAAAAATATTTCTCCGAAATACCATTCACATAACCACTGTCCCACCAAAGCATTGAGTAGGGTGGAAACAGGATGTATATTCTGTCTGCGGATGACTGTTAATCTCCTCTAAAACCATACGGATATTTTCTGCTATCAAAGGTTTTTCTAAATCACAGAGTTAAATAACATAAGACACCTCATTCATGGGCTTTTTGCCTGAATAAAGTAATTATAGCATAGAGAAAAACATTACAGCAACCACTTTCCCTACTTGACTTCTCCTTATTTCATGCTATACTAAGTCCTCGGGAAGAATTTTTCTTCTCTTGGTGAGTTCGAGACCTTCCTCACCTACCCGCCCAAGGTCACTTTCCGGACGGAGAAAAAACAAAACTAAAGGAGAACTAATATGAAAAACAAAAAATCTACTTTTTTAACGCAGGCGGCTGTAATCGCTGCCCTCTATGTGGTGCTGACTTTTTTTGCCAACGCACTGGGACTGGCAAATCACAGCATTCAAATTCGTTTTTCCGAAGCACTAACTATTTTACCTGTTTTTACCCCTGCAGCCATCCCCGGTCTTTATGTAGGATGCCTGATGAGCAATATCCTGACAGGATGCATTGCCTGGGATATTTTGTTCGGACCTATCGCCACTCTGTTAGGAGCGATTGGCACACGACTGCTTCGACGCAAAAGCAAATATCTGGCACCACTCCCCCCTATCGTCGCCAACACCTTGATTATTCCCTTCATCCTTTCCTATGCATATCGTTTTCAGGGAGCCATTCCCTACTTTATGCTGACAGTAGGTCTGGGGGAAATCATTTCCTGTGGCGTGTTGGGAATGCTACTCTATTTCAGCTTGGAGAAATACAAGAAACAAATTTTCTAATCCTTAAAAGCCAATAGTCTATCTACAAGGATAGCCACCACACAAAACAATACTCTTAATACAAATTAGGTCTATAAAAGAGGAAAGTCACACACTAAACTATGCGCAAACTTTCCTCTTCTTTTTATAATCTCTTTCTCAACTTATACCCCTATTCTTCTCTAAAATAGGTAATGAAATGATTACCGTTTTCTTCAAACCACTTGGTTGAATCTTGGATACCCTTCTTGTACAGTCTGCCGGTTCGTGGCTCCATAATCACTACATTGTACTGATTAAAGCCCACTACCAGAACAGCTTCTCCACTCTCCAAAGTAGCCAACACCGGAATATCCCTATTAACAAAATACAAAACCGTGTCCAGATTACAACCACTTAAATCTACCACATGCACTTCCGGTAAGGTCTCCTGCAAAATTTCCATGGCAGTCTTACCTTCCGCCAGCCAAGTTTCCGAATTCAAAGTAATTCCTTCGAATTTCAAAATCGTGTCCAGACACACAGCCAGGCTATCCTTGGAATCGGTTACCTTCTGCTCCTTGATTGCCATGATTTGGTTCTTAACCACACGATTTCCCTTAATCCAAATGGTCTTACCGGTTTTATCCACCACTACTCCTGCATTGTCATAGGCAGTCTTTAAGGCGGTTGCCGGATTCATATAAACGTCTGCTACCCCATAGCTGTCATATACATAATACTGCTTCGGAAAATCCTGCAGCTCCACTACAGTTTCTCTGGCACCTTCGAACACCACTTCCTTAGGTGTCAAAATCTTCAAGGTCTTCTCATCAATGGTACTCTTTACTTCTACCTGCACAATTCGCTCATAAACATCCACTGCCGCAACAGCTAATTTATTCTTACCGGACTTTATCTCCACATTATTCATAATATGCTCTTGTGTGATTTCTTTGAAATTGCCCTTTTCTGTCCTTTCCAGTCGTTGCAGTGTAATCTGATTACCGGCAATTGCACAATCCGTAATATACACATTCTCCTGTTCGTATTCCTTCAACAGTTTTCCTTCCGGGTCACAAATACAAACCTTATACATCGGAATCAGACTTCTTCCCACAGTATCCACTGCAATTTCTTCCTGTCGGGCACTTCCATAAATTAAATCTTCATCCATAAAGCCCAACGGATGCAGTCTCTCTCCTTCACCAGCATGCAAAGTCACCTGTTTTTGAAGGCTCAAATTCATTAATTTCAAATGATTTCCTTCATACCAGACCACCACCTTATGATTATCCGAAATCGCAATGGACTCATCATTCTCCATAACTGCCAGTGCCGTCGTTGTATTCTTTGTGGTATTCACTTCATAAATGGTATGATTCAAATACAGATACAAAATTCCTTCCCTGTTCCAATACAACAGCTTCTCAATATCACATTTCAATATTTCAAAAGATTTCTCGTAAGGAATATATATCTTTTCCTCAATAGTATTTTTCTCGCTGTCATAGGCGTACAGCTGAATACCGATTTTTCCCTCATGCCTGCCGCGATTCATATAACCATAAACCGCAAAAATCACATTACCACCCTCGTCTACATCCAATATCTTTATGCTATGACGATTATAAACGCTACGTGCATCTGTATTTTCCTTGTCATAAAAGCTGAACAACAATGCCAGCTTGTTAGTGGTTATATTATAGCTACACAAGCGGTTTGCCGCCTGGAATACCACGATATTACCATCCTCGCTTTCCAGAAGGGGCGTATCCTCAGCAACAATTCCCAGCATAATCTTGTCATTTCCGTAAATATCGCTTTCCACATCCGGTATCTGTGTCATGGTACGGTCAAAATCCAACAGATACACACGGTCTGTAGTATAACGAATGCGATACACCTCTGTTACGAAATAATAGACCTTATTTTTTCCGCTTCCCGTAGAAACCACTCTCTCCAGACCTATGGATGCTGTCTGGTTCGCAATTTCCTTCATCGTCAGAGAAGGTTCTGAAACCGGTTCAACCTCCAGTTCTCCCCAGCCAACCTGTGCCAGACTGCTGTGTATATTGACCTTATGCAGTGTAGTATTATTTCCCTGAGAATTACTTTCCATATATTTGGCCAGTGTTTTCAGCTCTTCTGCATCAAAGGTCTTCTCATGAAAGTCCTTAACATAAGCCAGTTTTTCCTGAGCATATAAGCTCTCGTTCCAAATGATTCTGGTAAAATAGCGAACCTCTCTGTCATTTTCATCTGTCAGCACAAAAATCAATGCATATTCCGTATCCGGTTCAATCAAATCCTTTACAGAGGATGAAATCTGTATCTGCCGATTTTTTACGGCATAACCCGTAAACTCTGTTTTCTCAATCAAACGACTTCCGTCGCAGCTACGCACTTCCATTTCCAGCTTTTGCACCTTAGTATCATACAGTTCCATTTGAAATTGAAACTCCCGATTCTCTCCCAAGACAGTCACCGTATCACGCTGGTATATCACATTGCTGTCCCCGGTAATCCCATGTAACTCATTGTACAGGATTTCCCCTGCCTGCATTCGTACAATAGGTAGAGACGCAGCTGCCATCTCCTTGGTCATGCTATTATTATCACGATTCATGATTTTGCTGATAGTATACAGTGAGACCACAAAGGACAGCACAAACACTATCATCTTCAATAAAAATCTCTTCATCTTTACTCCAACTAATTCTCTAATCCTCCAACAGCTTTTTCAGAGTTGGTTCAATATGCAAAAAGTCCAGCGTACTATCCACGGAATTTCTGCTTCCCATCTTTGGTATATTTCCCTTTTTTACTGCACGTATCAGCAGATTCTTGGGTGTATGCTCCATATCAATGAATTCCAGTATCTGGGTATCGTACCCCTGCTCCTCCAACAAATTCGCCCGTACCGCATCCGTAATCAATGCCGCCATACGTTCCTTAATAAGACCATACTTAAGCAACGGTTGCAATTCCCTACAGGAAATCTGTTTATTCACCTCGTGTTGGCAACAGGGTACTGCCATAATCACACCGGCCCCACACTCCACCGCCTTATCAATGGCAAAATCCGTAGCCGTATCACAGGCATGCAGAGACACCACCATATCCACTGCATCACTTCCCTCATAGGTACTGATATCCCCTACCTGAAAGGCAAGCTTATCATACCCGCATTTCGCCGCCAATTCATTACAATGTGCAATGACATCCTTCTTCAAATCCAGACCTGTTACCAATATATCCCTTTTTTGTAAAACATGCAAATAATAATACATGGCAAAAGTCAGATAGGATTTGCCGCAACCAAAGTCAATAATCCGAATGGTTCTGTCAGTAGGCAGTTTATCCAATACATCCTCAATAAATTCCAAATAACGATTAATCTGACGAAACTTATCATAGCGGTTTTTAGTAATCTTTCCTTCCGGTGTCTGCACTCCCAGCCCTACCAAAAAATCCACCGGTACTCCTTCTTGTAAAATATACTGCTTTTCTCTGTTATGGGACAGGTCACGCTCCTGAGGCTTTCCTTGCACTTGCTTAGTTTTGATGGTCATTTTGCCCTTCTTACTCACCAAAACCGTGGCTTGTAAGGTACTGCCTTGAAACTCTCCCTGACGGAAAGTATCAATCATCTGCTTCTCTATCCTGGTTGTCATATCCTCTCTACTGAAATTTTCATGAAATACCTGTGTTCCGCGATACAGAGTTTCCTGAAACAATAATTCTCCCTTGATTAATACGGGACGCACCTTTACCTTTGCTGCATACTCCTTGTCCTGAGAATTGCTCAGGATAATCTGTCCTAAATCTTTATTCAAAATCTGCTCTAATAATTCCTGTAATGTATTCATTCTTTTCGTCCAATCTGATTTTTCTATTTTTGCGACCTTATCTGCCGGACTTTACCAAAACTGCATTCCTGCTTCACCTATATGCTTTCTATGGTCACAATCACCAAAATACACAATATTATTGTCATTATCTCACCTGTACGAGGAAAAAACAAGGGAAAGCTGAAAAAGGTGTAGGATTTCCTCCTACACCTATTCTCACAAATTCTTCATCATTTTCCTGCTTTGTCTTAGCTTACAACAATCTCGGAAATCTTCTGCGACTGCCATTCCTTCTTTTATAAACCTCTGTGTTTAGCAGTACAAAGAGCAGCGCTTTAATCCACTCCCAAGTTTCCGGGCTCTGGCTGATGTCCGATTCCCCGTTTTCCTCTTCCCTTTTGATGATATTCCAGACCATATTCACCAAACGTTCCAAACTGAATCTGTCAGGATACTCGTCATAAATCATACTGCCTTCATAATCCATCTTGTCTAAGATTTCTGCAACCCGTCTTTGATAGCGTCTGACTTCATACGGGTACAACTGCTGCAGATATTCCAAATCACGCATGGCATCCGTGGGGGAATATGACTGGTGATAACGAAAGTTACCCTCCATCAGGGGATACTGTCCGGGGTTACGAAAATCACCCTCCATTGGAGAATACTGCCCCGGGCTACGGTACCCACTCTCCGTTTGAGTGTACTGTCTGGGGTCACGGTATTCGGTCTCCGGATAGGTCATATAAAAAGGCAAAATTCTATGCTGAAAATCCATATGATATACCTCCTTTATAGTCTATCATATGCAAAAAGGAGCGGTTCTGTGTCAGAACCACTCCTTTTCATATCACCTATCGAAGAACATTGATACGTGCCAAAGCTCGAAGCATTGCTGCTTCTGCTCTTGCCATATCTACATTTTCCCCTTTGCTTTGAATACGCTCCTGTGCTCGACTTAATGCAGCCTCTGCACGAGCCTCATCAATTTCGCTGGGCCATTCTGCAATTTCAGCCAGAACAGTTACCTCATCCTGCAAAATCTCTACGAAACCTGCGTGAATAACGGATTTCTTTTCTTCACCATCTGCTTCGTAAATAGTCACAATACCCGGTTTGATAATCACCGTCATCGGAATATGTCCCGGCAAAATGCCTATTTCGCCTTCGGTGGTATTGAGCTCCAGCATCTCTGCATGGCCCTCATAAAACACACCTTCGGGCTCAATAATATTTAATTTAAAGCTTTTTTCTGCCATAGGAATCTACTCCTTTATTTTACCTTTGCCAAAACATCATCAATACTACCTGCGTTCAGGAAGTAGCTTTCCGGAATGTTGTCATGCTTCCCTTCCAAAATCTCCTTGAAGCCACGGATGGTCTCGCTAATCGGTACATACTTACCTTCCAAACCGGTAAACTGTCCTGCTACGAAGAATGGCTGAGACAAGAATCTCTGTACCTTTCTCGCACGGGAAACTACCAGCTTGTCATCCTCTGACAATTCATCCATACCCAGAATAGCAATGATATCCTGTAATTCCTTATACTTCTGCAAAATCTCCTGCACACCACGAGCTACTGCATAATGCTCCTCACCAACGATTCTGGGATCCAGAATACGTGAGGTAGACTCCAACGGGTCAACCGCAGGATAAATACCCAATTCTACGATAGAACGGGACAATACGGTGGTTGCATCCAAGTGTGCGAAAGTAGTTGCGGGAGCCGGGTCAGTCAAGTCATCCGCCGGCACGTATACAGCCTGTACGGAGGTGATGGAACCGTTCTTGGTAGAAGTAATACGCTCCTGCAAAGCGCCCATTTCAGTCTGTAAGGTAGGCTGGTAACCTACTGCAGAAGGCATACGTCCAAGAAGTGCGGAAACCTCTGAACCTGCCTGTGTGAAACGGAAGATATTGTCGATGAACAACAATACATCCTTACCACCCTTATCACGGAAATACTCTGCCATGGTCAGTCCTGTCAGACCTACACGCATACGTGCTCCGGGGGGCTCATTCATCTGACCGAATACCATGGTGGTCTTGTCAATAACGCCAGACTCTCTCATTTCATGATAAAGGTCATTACCTTCACGTGTACGCTCTCCTACACCGGTGAATACAGAGTATCCACCATGCACGGTAGCAATATTACGAATCAACTCCTGAATCAATACAGTCTTACCTACACCTGCACCACCGAACAAACC
>JAZLEI010000032.1:0-11097 GCA_045615205.1 Acetatifactor sp. | reverse complement strand
CCAAGGCTCCTGCCAACTCTCTGTTTTGTGCTTCTATCAGCTTCGGAATGGAGGATGCCTCTCTTTTTCCTAAGCCTACTTCCAACAAGGTTCCCATCAGAATGCGTACCATATGATACAGAAAACCATTGCCCTCAAAGGTAAATGTCAGCAAATTTCCTTCTTTTTTTATTTCAATTCGATCAATGCGACGAACTGTAGACTTTTTCCCTTTCTTGGTAGAAGTAAAGGACTTAAAATCATGCTCCCCATGGAGATATTCTGCAGCTTCACACATAGCTTCCATATCCAACTTTTCAGTCACTTCATAAGCATAACGGCGATAAAACACATTAGGGACGGAACTGTTCCACACCCGATAGCTGTAGCGCTTCCCTCTGGCATTCAAACGGCTGTGAAAACGCTCTGCTGCCTCACTGATTTCCACTACTGCTATATCCTCCGGCAGATATTGATTCATATAATCCTGCATTTCTGACAAGGACATTGGGGTCTTCGTGTGAAAATTCACCACCTGCCCCAGTGCATGAACCCCTGCATCTGTTCTGCCACTGCCTTGTATGGTGATTTCTTCTCCACACATTCGACTGATAAGCCTCTCCAGCTTGCCTTGTATGGTATTTTCTGAGCTTTCCTGCTTCTGCCAGCCCTGATATCTGGTACCCTCATAGGCCAGCTTCATACGAATATTTCTCATGATTCTTCTACATTCTCCGCTTCTGCATCGATAATCCCATCGATAATATCATAGATTTCTTCTCTACCCTGCTTGGTAGTTGCAGAAAACGGCACCATAATGGTTCCCTTTTCTACCTGCAAAGTTTCCCGAATTAATTTCAGCTGCTTCTGCACCTGACTGCGGTTGATTTTGTCCAGCTTGGTAGCAATAATCACCGGCTGATATCCATGGTCACAAATCCAGTCATACATGATGCAATCATTCTCAGAAGGCTTGTGGCGAATGTCAATCAGCAAAAACACTACTCGCAGCTGTTTGGATTTGTGCAGATAATCCTCTATCATCTTGCCCCATTGTGCCTTTACCTTTTCGTTAGCCTGCGCATAACCATAGCCTGGCAGGTCCACAAAATAAACTGCGTCATTCACATTATAAAAATTGATGGTCTGTGTCTTCCCCGGCTGGGAACTGGTTCTGGCCAGAGATTTACGATTCATCAACGCATTAATCAAAGAGGATTTTCCTACATTACTTTTTCCGGCAAATGCCACCTCCGGCTTCGTATTCTCCGGTAATTTACTGGTGATGCCACATACTGTTTCCAAACCTACATTTTTAATAATCATATTGATATCTCCACAAACAAACGCCGCTTTTTACGGCGGCGTTGTACATAATTATTCTCCTTCACGAACGACGATAGGTTCACTCGTTCCTTCTACTGCGCCCTTTGTAATGATACATGCTCTGATTGTCTCATCAGACGGTATCTGATACATTACATCCATCATAACATTTTCCATAATAGAACGCAATCCTCTGGCACCGACTTTTCTCTCCAGTGCTTTCTCTGCGATAGCTTCGATTGCTTCCTCTTCAAAGGTCAGCTCTACATCATCAAAGTCAAACAGCTTCTGATACTGCTTAATCAAAGCACTCTTAGGCTCCTTCAAAATCTTCATCAGTGCTTCCTTATCCAAGCCCTGCAAAGAAACATTAATCGGCACACGACCTACAAACTCAGGAATTAAACCGAACTTCACCAAATCCTGTGGGGTGACCTCCTGCAAAAGTTCACCGATTTCCTTGGTTGACTTCTTGGTCAATTCTGTATTAAAGCCGATTGATTTACGATCCAGACGAGATTCGATTATCTTTTCCAAACCATCAAAAGCACCACTGCAAATGAAAAGGATATTGGTTGTATCAATCTGAAGCAGTTCCTGATGAGGATGCTTTCTGCCTCCCTGAGGAGGAACACTGGCAACCGTACCTTCCACAATCTTTAAGAGTGCCTGCTGTACGCCTTCACCGGATACATCTCTGGTGATGGAAACATTCTCGCCCTTCTTGGTAATTTTATCAATTTCATCAATGTAGATAATACCATACTGAGCTCTCTCAATATCATAATCTGCAGCCTGAATCAGCTTAAGCAAGATATTTTCTACGTCCTCACCTACATAACCGGCCTCGGTTAATGTAGTTGCATCAGCAATAGCAAAGGGTACATTGATAATCTTTGCCAAAGTCTGAGCCAGATAGGTCTTACCGGAACCAGTCGGTCCAATCATGATAATATTACTCTTCTGAAGCTCTACATCATCCAAATCCTTGGGTGCCATTACTCTCTTGTAATGATTGTAAACAGCTACAGACAATACCTTCTTTGCCTGTTCCTGACCGATTACATAATCGTCCAAGAACTTCTTTATTTCCAGAGGCTTCAGCAAATTAATGTCATAGGCTGCTTCTGCCTCATCTTCGTCCGTCAATTCCTCCTCCAGAATATCCTCACAGATTTCAATACACTCATCACAAATGTACACTCCATTGGGACCTGCAATCAGCTTGCGCACCTGTTTCTGGGTTTTGTTACAAAAGGAACAACGAACATCGCCACCAATTGTTTTTCCTGCCATTTATTTTACTCCTGTCAAACATCCCCCAAACTCTGTATTAAACAGAAGCATGAGAGGTAATTACCTTATCAATCAAACCATACTCGCATGCTTCCTGTGCGCTCTTCCAGTTATCACGCTCAGTATCTGCACAAATGATTTCATAATCTCTTCCTGTATTCTCTGCTAGAATACGATTCAACTTTTCTTTGGTCTTCAGAATATGCTTTGCAGCAATTTCAATCTCTGTTGCCTGTCCCTGAGTACCGCCAAGAGGCTGATGAATCATAACTTCTGCATTAGGAAGAGCATATCTCTTACCTTTTGCACCACCCGCTAAAAGGAATGCACCCATGCTGGCTGCCATACCGATACATACAGTAGAAACATCACACTTAATATACTGCATGGTATCATAGATAGCCATACCTGCAGTTACGCTTCCTCCAGGGCTGTTAATATACAAATGAATATCCTTCTCCGGATCCTCAGACTCCAAGAACAAAAGCTGCGCCACTACCAGGCTGGCAGTCACTTCATTTACTTCTTCTCCCAGGAAAATGATTCTATCCTTTAAAAGTCTGGAATAAATATCATAGGATCTTTCACCCTTGCTGGTTTGTTCAATGACATAAGGTACTAAACTCATATTTCCCTCCATTCTGCCTGCTTGTGCAAGCATACCAAATTTTTACAATATCAATCCTATTTATAATAGCCTACATGAACTATCTTTTCAAGCATAAACAGAGGATTTAAGAAAAACTTAATCCTCTGTTCGTATTTCACTATTTCTATTTTTGTTTTCTTTGTAATACTATGCTTCTACAGCGTTTTCTACTACAAATTCCACTGCCTTAGCGATGCAAATATCTTCCATAACAGACTTCTTACCTGCTTCGCCAAGCAATTCCTTCACCTTATCGTTCTCCATCTTGTAAGCTTCTGCCATCTTGGTTACTTCTGCTTCGAAATCTTCTTCAGAAGCTTCCATCTTCTCAGCTGCTACAACTGCTTCCAAAACCAGACGAGACTGAATTCTCTTCATAGCCTGAGGCTTAATCTGCTCTAACAGCATCTGAGGAGTTAAGCCGGTGAACTGCATATATTGTTCCATAGAAAGACCCTGAGACTGAATTCTCTGAGCAAAATCCTCTACCATCTGTCTCTGCTGGGTTTCTACCATAGCATCCGGAATATCCATAGTAGCTTCTGCGATGATTGCATCGATTACAGCATCTTCCTTAGCAGCCTTTGCATCATCTGCCTTCTTGTCAGCCAAGCCCTTCTTTACGCTTTCCTTGTATTCTTCAAAGGTATCATATTCAGAAACTTCGCTTGCGAAATCGTCATCCAACTCAGGAAGCTCTTTCTCCTTGATTTCCTTTACAGTACACTTAAACACTGCTGCCTTACCGGCCAATTCTTCTGCCTGATATTCTTCAGGGAAGGTTACGTTTACATCAGTTTCCACACCGATTTCAGCACCGATGAGTGCTTCTTCAAAACCGGGAATGAAAGCACCGGAACCGATGGTCAAAGGATAATCTGTACCCTTACCTCCTGCAAATGCCACACCATCTACGAAGCCTTCGAAATCGATAACAGTCATATCACCATCCTTAACAGCTCTGTCGGTTACAGGAATGGTTCTTGCGCAGTTCTCTCTCTCTCTTGCGATTTCTGCGTCGATTTCTTCTTCGGTTACTTCTACATCAATCTTATCAACCTTTACACCCTTGTAGGTACCTAAGGTTACTTCCGGCTTAAGTGCTACTTCTGCGGTAAAGATGAATGCCTTGCCAGCCTCTAACTGAACTACATCAATCTTGGGAGAAGATACGATATCCAAACCGCTCTCATCATATGCCTTCTCATAAGCTTCCGGAATCAACTCGTTTGCTGCATCTTCATAAAATACTTCCTTGCCATACATCTGCTCGATCATCTTACGAGGAGCCTTACCCTTACGGAAACCGGGAATGCTGATTTTACCCTTGCTCTTCTGATAAGCATTTTCAATAGCCTTGTCCAATTCCTCAGCGGGTACTTCAATGGTCAGCTTCGCCATATTTTTTTCTAACTTTTCTACCTGTAAACTCATTGTTACATTTCCTCCTTCATTGCCCTTTCGGTCCTATATAATGAATATGTCTTAATTATTTTCGGACATAGTCACAGTCATTGTACGATTATAGCATACAAATCAAGAATCTGCAAATGTTTTTATATGATTTTCCATTATTTCTTACTATAAATCACTTTACTGTTCACACCATGAAGCATTCCCACTTTACCGGACAGTGCACTGATTACTTCTTGGGGTGCATCTATGACGATGCTGATTACATTCATCTTCTTTTCTTTGTGCGGTACACCCATTCTACCGATAATATACTCTCCATAGTCATGAAGTAGCTGATTCAGCCTTTCCACAGAAGCCGTATCCTCTACAATAATCCCCATTAAAGCCACTCGTGTTTCCATTCTCGTTCCCCCTATTCTACATGGCTGGCCAGCAATACGATGCGTCCTTGCGTATGCTCAGCGATACAGCTTCGCACCTTTTCCCGATTAACTTCATCCAGCCCTGTATAAGGTTCATCCAACAGCAAAATATCTGCCTCCGCCGCCAAAGCTCTCGCCAATGCCACTCGCCTCTTCATGCCACCGCTCAGTTCCCTGCAGGGCTTCTCCAAATCCTCTGCCTCCAATAGCTGCAATAACCGGTCACGAGCCTGTGCCTTATTCCCGGTAATCATTTCCACATTTTTCAGAGCACTATACTCCTCGCACAGTCTGTCCTCCTGAAATAAAAAGGCTACCCCGGCACCTTTTCGATCCACTTCCCCGACGTCGGGCTGCTCCAGCCCTGCCACCAAACGTAGCAGAGTAGTCTTGCCACTTCCCGACGGGCTGTTCAGCAAATATTCCCTACCTGGCTCATATTCTGCAGAGAAATCCTCTAAAACAACTTCGTCATGATATTTTTTCGTCACCCTTTTCAAACAAAGCGTTTTCTCCTGAAGATCCGTAACAGCAGCTTTCACAGCCGGCTTACAGACCGGTTCCCAGCTACAAAAACATTTCCACAACCACAACACGGCTTTCTCGAAGCCTGTACTCAGCAGAATAATCACTATGGTCCATGCCAGCACCCCGGAGGTATCCAGATAAATCTTGGACATATATAATTGTTCTCCGATAGCATTGGCCGGTAGTCCTATCACCTCTGCCGCCACGCCTGACTTCCAGCTCATGCCTACCGCAAGCTTCACTGCACTATCCCAAAAGGGACGCAGTGCCGGACGATATATATAGAAGAAACGGTTCCATACCGGTAACTCAAACACTTGAGCCATCTCCAGTAGTCTTTTATCCGTACTCTTGATTCCTTCCAGTGTATTCACATACAAATTCGGCAGTACAATACAAAAGCTAATTACAGTCGCCAACTGGGTCGAGCCCCACCAAATCAGAAAAATCACCACAAAGGAAGCTACCGGAACTGCTTTTATCAAGGTCATTGGCGGAGCCAATATCTCTTCTACGAGCTTATGTCGGGCACTGAGAATTGCCAACACTATCCCCAAAAACGTACCTGCCATAAAGCCCATACTGATACGAATCAAAGTTCCCAAACAAGCCTTCCAAAAACTTCCTTCCAACAAGAGCCGAACCAGTACTTTCACAGTCTCCACCGGACCTACCAGTAAAATACGATTATCCACCCATAGGCTCAATAGTTGCCAAACCAAAAGCCAACTGATTATAATAATTGTTTTTCTTATCCCATTCTTCATCATCACTGTATATAATAGAATCCCTCTTCGGGAAGCTTACCACCCACTGAAGCTGCATTCTGCTCGAACAATACCTGTAAATAACCGGACAAAGCCTGCTCCATCTCTGCTCCGTCGATATAAGTAATATTACACTTGGGAATTGTCTTCTTTGCAATAGGTTCTTTTGCAATAATTCCTGCATTTACTGCCAATTCCGCGCCTTTTTCTACATTTTCATTGATTGCATCGGTACTTTCCCGATGTTCCTGCAGGAAATGTTTCACTGCCTGCTCATTTTCTTCCAAAAAGGCATTGCGTACCACGGTAACACCGGTAACCATGCGGCTACCATTTTCTCCTTGCAGCAGACTCCACTGCTCATTCATATCCATTACCACGCTCAATGCTTCATTCTGGCTACAGGCAACGGTTACAAAGGGCTGGGGCAACAAACCGATTGCCGCAGGATTTTCCGCCAAAAGTGCCGCCACCTCAGTTGCCTCTGATTTGTATTCCAAAGTCACATCACTTTCACTCAAACTATTTCCACTCAAAATATAATGTAACACATAATCCGGGGTAGTTCCCTTTCCGGTGAGATAAATGGTTTTTCCTTTCAAATCCTCTACCTTACGGATGCTGTTATCACCGGACACCATATACAAAACTCCCAGTGTGTTAATATCAATCACAGAAATGCCACCCTCTGTTTTGTTATACAACACACCGGCTACATTGGCAGGCACCAGTGCAATATCCAGTTCTCCCTTAATCATTAAAGGAAGCAGTTCATCTGCTGCTGTTACCATAGTAAATTCATAATTCTCCAAAGCCTCACCGGCTTCGTTCTCTTCCTTTAAAAAGAGAAGTCCCATGGAAGTAGGACCTTTCATGCCTCCTACCCGCACTGTCATCTTCTCTTCCTCCACACTGCCGCAACCGGTCAGTACACTCAATGCCAGCAGCATACTTAACCCTGCCGCTACAAATTTTTTGAATACTTTTTTCATGTTTTCTTCCTTTCTACGCAGACATTATGTCTTTGTCATCAGTTTTCTTTTTGTTTTTCTTTTGATTTTTGTCAGCCATGGCTTCCAAATTTCAAGCTTTATTATAAAGAATACCCTTTTTTCTGTCAATGAAAAGCCCGCTTTATATGAAAAACTTACCAACATAAATCTATTTTGATTGCTCATACTATTACCAAGATAAGTGATGACGAACACTTAAAAACGGGAAAGCATCCGGGATAAGTGTCAGTCAGACGCACTTATCTTGGAAATACAGACAATAGAAAAATAGGAGGAAAAAAACATGAACAGCAGATCTAACAGAATGGAAGTTCCTGAAGCTAAGGCTGCAATGGATCGTTTTAAGACTGAAGTAGCATCCGAACTCGGTGTAAACCTTAAGGAAGGTTATAATGGTGACTTAACCTCTCGTGAAGCAGGTTCTATCGGCGGTGAGATGGTGCGCCGTATGATTAAGAAGCAGGAAGAGCAGATGAAATAATGCTCGCAGGAAAATTTCTGCATCAGTAACTTTCGTATAAAAGAAAAGGGACTGCCGTTTCCATAGTTTCGGAGGCGGCAGCCTCTTTTTATCTTAATATAATGCAAAGGAACGCAATGCCACATTTCCACCACCGCGATAGGTAATGTAAATTGCCTGTACACCATCCGGTATAGCAATCGGTGCAGCATACTCCTCCCATACATTGGTATACTGTATTTTTATCCGGGCAAGCACTTCTCCATCCCAAGCAGTCTTTATCTCAAACACACCATCACCATACCCTCTTGTCTGGATGCGAATTTCCTTCACTCCCTGACAATCAAAATACTTAAAGCCTGCTGTGGCAGTATCCTGAATATTGCCGATATAACCGACTTCTTCATCTCCGTCTCTGCCATCCTGCATTACCTTTGGTGCCCTGCTGTCTCCTACATACATAGAAGGCTTTTCATAAAACAAATGACAAGCCAGATACGCCGGATACTCTCCCTTTCCTACTAATGGTCCACCGTTCAATCCACAGGAGGTAATTTCCACCTGCGGGATGCTGCCATCGGGCATAATAGTCAGCTTCTCGGCACACCCCTGCCTACTGTACCAGGTACCATTGGTCTGGCGGTGATAAAAAATATACCATTCATCCTTTATCTGCACCATACTACCATGATTGTTGGCACCATAAGCCATAGGCATATCCGCCGGCTTGTAAGTATCAATATGCATATCGCAGTTGCTGACCAATACTCCACCATAGATAAAGCCACTTACCGGACTCTTACTGGTAGCATAGCAAAGCTCATGCATTACCACAGAAGAATAAATAAAGTAATAAGTATCCTCCACTTTACGAATAGAGGAAGCTTCAAAGAATTCATGTCCCTCAAAGCTACTGCCCTGACCATATTCACAGCCTGGAGCCACTAATACCGGCTCCTCCAATATGGTAAGCATATCCACATCCAAAACCACCACTTTGGAACCGGTTCTGGACTTGTCTCCCCTGCCACAAAATCCTGTATACAAATAGGTCTTATTTCCCTCTGTCAACACTCCCGGGTCAAACTGCGGCTCATCTCCCGGTCTGTCTCCCAGTCTTGTACCATCCGCATAATGCACATAACCATAAAATTCATACTCACCTGCCGGTGTATCACACACTGCCACAGACACTACTGATACATGGTCCAATACATAATACAAATAATACCGGCCGTCCGGTCCGATGGTGACATCCGGTGCGTACAGACACATTTTGCCTTCTCTGTTCAAAGGGTCTGCTGTTTTGGGATAAATCACACCCTCATAACGCCAGTCCCCCAAATCGTCTACCGGAGCTGACCAACATACATAGTCCCCCAAACAAAATACATGACCATTGTAAAAATCATGGGAACCATACACATATACTCTGTCACCAAAAACATAGGGTTCTCCATCCGGAATATACTCCCAAGATGGTAAATATGGATTAAATGCCTGCTTCTTCATGGACTACTCCCTTCCAAAAAAGTCCTCAAGCATTCAGCCTGAGGACTCTCCTTCTACTTATTTTACTACTGCAGTTACAAAATTATTTTTTGCCACAGCACTTCTTATACTTCTTTCCACTTCCGCAAGAAGTAACATTCTCAGATTTTTATATATTTTTTTATCATTTACCATCACCTACAAACCTTGATTTCATGCAGGTTTCAAGGTAAAACAAACATTTTTTATCATTTTTTATTGTTTCAAAACACTTCGCCATTGCGTACAGAATGCGTACACAGTACGCAAGTATAATGATTATAATAAAATAGCCACATAAAAGTGGCTATTTTTATTTACTCCCTTACCACACCAATGCAGGTGCCAATATAGTCTGCTTCATCCATTCTCTTCAAAATTATATCTTCATCATACTTGTGCAGGCACTGCAATCTGTACTGCTTGCCTTCCTCAATGAATTTCCTTATGAATACCCTATCACCCATATAAAAGGCAGCCTTTTCCCCATGTGCCGGGAACCGGTTTTCCAAAAGCAATATATCATCCTTGCAATATATTGGTGCAAGGTCATTGTTGGTCATTTGAATGGCAATATAAGCTTCTTTTACTGTTGTTTCAATCTCCACAGTTTCGCATAGGTCATATATGATACCCTTGCGGATTTCACCCTGCGGAACAATGCAAGGAATTTTATGCTTATCTTTTCTTTCACGTTCATTCTTAATGGCACCGGCTTCATATTTTGCTATCAACTCAATAATTGCCTTTCCATGCGTACCACATGCCCTGTAATTCCGCAATAAAGCCTTTTCCTGTGGTGTATGCGGACATTTCCCCATCAAACAATTAACGCTTATATTAAATGCTTCAGCAAGCTTCATAATGGTTGAAATCTTTGGATCAGGTGTCTTTGCATAGTAAATATTCTTAACAGTTTCTTCAGGAAGCCCGGCAATCTTTGCTAGGTACTGAATGGACCACCCTCGCTCACTCATTAATTGTCGCATACGTTCACTTAATGCTGTTATCATATAACTCCATACTATGTCAAAATTGACACCCTTTCGACAAAATTCAACTTAAAAAAATGTTAATCTAAATCTAGCTTTTTGTCAATATATGGAATAAAATTTCATCATCAAGGAGAAAATTGCTGATTTTTTTAATTGAGAAGGAGAAAATTTTATGAAAAAGGGAAAAAATGATGCAACAAACGAAATTCAGGAACTATTGCTTGATATTGGGCTGTCACCAAGCGTGATTGGCTTCCAGTATATCACCTATGCCTTACAGCTTGTCCTTGAAGATGAAGCGTATCTTCGGCATGTGACAAAGCTGCTGTATATTGACATAGCGAAAAAGTACCACTCTACCCCATCAAGCGTTGAAAGGTGCATCCGTCACGCTATCACAACCGCATGGACACATGGCAGCTTGGAACAGATTAACATGCTATTTAGAAACAGCATCAACCCGGAAAAGGGTGTTCCGACCAATTCACAATTCCTTGCAAGGTTGTATTTCTATTTGACCAATAACCCGACTAAAAGGACAGGTAAAAGTGCATAAAAAATAAGGGCAGGAATGTTGTACCGACCCCCAAAAGTTAGACCAAAAATCTAACGATTGGGAGGTCGGTATTTTATGTCTAAATATAGTTTTGAGTTTAAAAAGAAAGTTGTGCTTTCTTACTTAAATGGTGAGGGCGGATATGCTTATCTTGCCAAAG
>JAZLEI010000031.1:0-24859 GCA_045615205.1 Acetatifactor sp. | reverse complement strand
TTGCGGATAAAGTGTCTATGAAAGCAAATAGTATTTCCAATGCAGCCGCACGTTACAGTGGAACATATAAGAGCAATGGTACATATAACAATGCTTTGTCTGAACTTGTATCTAGCAAGGTGGATAAGGAAGTGTAGAATTTAGAAAGTTTCGTCTCATTTTCTAAAGGAAAACAAATAATTACCGATGAACTGTCTATTCTGTTAAGTGAATTTAGCAATTTTGTTGAAGGACGTTTTGGTAAAGCTCATCAGGAAGAAAGTGAAAAAGTTGCAAAAATTGTGAATGATTTGCAGAAGGTAAAACAGGAAATGGGACGCGGAGATATTCGGTATTATGAGCCGGAATATATTCCAAGTGATTTTGTAGAAAAATTACTGAAAGCAGCAAGTGATTATATAAAGGCATAGAAGGAAGAAACGGAAGTTCAAATTTCAGTCTTACGGAGAGATTGAAAGCAACTGAAGATTTGAATTTTACGCATTATTAACTTTCAGATATAAAGTGCCGATATATGCTATAGCAATGGATGGCAGATGAGTTCAATGGATTGAAAACATGGGAATCATCTGCCATTTTTCAAAATATTTAGAAATAAAGCAGGATATCGAAGAGGTGAATTACATGAGAGTGTCTACGGAATATTTAAACATGATGACATTAAGACATCAGGAGAGTATGCAAAAAGGAGTATTAAGATTATTGCAATCTTCATCTAAAAGAGCAACAAGAGGAATGGACATTGCGATGTTTTCATCTGCTGGTTTGGAAATGAGTCGTTTGTCAACATCGATAAAGGGTTCGATATTTGGAAATGATGATTGGATTATTAATAATGGATACACTTATTCGTTGAAAAATAGAAGAAATGGGATACAAAAACAAAATACCATTGAGGAGGTGCTTGAAAAAAGTAATTGCATTCAAAATGAAAATATTGCAAAGGCATCTAAGTATGCAAGTGTGGAAGATGTGAAAAGGGTATGTGAACAGTTACGTCAAAGTAATCATGATAAATTATCAAATGCAGGAAATCAGATTAAGTTTGATAATGGATTTGCTGGTTGCCATGAACTAGGCAGAATGTTGGAGGTAGAGTGGGTAAATGATGAATTTGCATTTAATTGCAAAGTCAGTGATCCAGAGGAAGATGCTTTTAATCGTCAGATGATAAATCGCCAGATTGAGAATATATTATCCGATGCAGGTATTTGTATTAGTGAGGAAGAAAACCTAACTTTTTCCGTTGATCCATATAGTTATGAGATTTCTGTAACAGGAAATGTTGAGGAAGAAAAGAGAAAACAGATAGAGGATGCCTTAAATCAGGGAGAGAACGGTTGGAATTTATATACACACATATATTTTTCTGCCAAAGATGAAATGAACAGTACCCAAATCACCCAGGAAGGTCAGTTGAAAAGACATATGAATGACCTTTTTTATGAATTTTATGGAATTAAACTTTGCGAGTGTGAAAAACAAGGGGATGATTTTATAACGCCGGATGGTCGGAGTGTTCGGGATATGATAGGAGCTAGGAATACAGCCAGCATTCACGGAAGCGGAATGTATGCTGTAGATACAAACAGTTTAAAACATCATTATCTGGATTTACTACAACCTTATTCATACGATACGGGTGATACACAAACCTTAGAAATTGCATACACTTCTACAGGGTTGCATGACTTATATCAGGATTATAGCTTGGGAAATGGTGATACAGATTGGATTGAAAGAAAGCGTACAGAACTGGAGCAGGAATTAGGTAGAGAGATATACGCCTTATTTTAAGGTGTCATTTTGGTATTTGCAATAAAGTTTCGTTTCTATTCAGATAAGAGGAATTAACATACTAGAAGGTTTTATTTAACGGTGTTGTATCAGTAACCAAATTTCAGTTTTACAAATGAATAATGAAGAGTTATGAGCCGATTGGTGTAAGAACCAGTCGGCTTCTTTCTATATTAAGGGGTGTTCAAATAAGGGGTTCATCGTTAAATTGTATCAAAGTCATAGTGCTTTAGAATAGCTACGGGCACCCTCATGAGGAAACTTTGGGGCGGCTGTCGGAGGTGGGAAGTGTGATTATGACTACACCGGAATACGGGGCGGTAACTGTTGAGGTAGGAAAAGACCTTCGAGTAACAGGCTATTTGCCAACTGAAAAGGAGAAATAGCTTGAGCGGTTGGTAGTGAAGAAGATAAGGATACCAACCGGAGGAAGGAAAATGTCTGGGCGGTTGGTAGTGAAGAAGTGGGAGTTACCAACTAGAAGTAGAAAATTGCCAGGGAAGTTGGTAAAGCGGAAGAAGTGGTCACCAACTAGAAGAAGAAAAATGTCTGGGCGGTTGGTAGAGCAGAAGAGGAGGTTACCAACCAGAGGGAATATAAGATGTGGCTGGTTGGTATTTATGGGAAATTGGTACAAAGAAATGATTAGAATAATTAAAATACAAGGAGATTTTATATGAAAACAGTAGAGACAATATTAAGGCAAGAGATGCAGCAACTGAAAAAAATGTTAATGCGGGCAAAGGAGCGAATGAAGACAGCTCCGGAAGGACATTTGCGAGTGAGAAGTTGGAATGGGGTTGTGGAGTATTATTATAAAGGAAAACAGGAAGGCGGCAATGGTAAGTATGTGAAAAAGAGTGAAATAGGTTTTATTCGCAAGCTTGTACAGAGAGATTATGATATCCGCATGATGAAATGTGCCGAGGAGAGGATAAAGGAAATAGATAAATTTTTAAGTAAATATGAAAGTTTAAATATAAAAGGGTTATATCAATCGATGAATCTTCATCGGAGAGAATTGTTGTATGATGCAGTCATGTCTGATGAGGAGTACGTAAAGTTTTGGCAGATGGTAGAATATGAAGGGAAGACATTTGAAGCAGATATGCCGGAAATTTTCACAGATAGAGGAGAGTGTGTCAGATCGAAATCAGAAAAATTAATTGCTGACAAGCTAAATGCATTAGGAATACCTTACCGGTATGAGTACCCATTGGTTTTAGAGGGAAATATTAAGCTATATCCTGATTTTACCATACTAAAAATGCCAGAAAGGGAAGAAGTATACTTGGAGCATTTGGGTTTATTGGATGATGAGAATTATCTAGATACAACATTATTCAAGCTAAATACTTATGAAAGAAATGAAATTTATCTGGGGGTAAATTTGTTTATAACATATGAAACAAAGCGGTTCCCTCTGAATACCAGAGCATTGGACAGACTGATTAAAAAATTATTTTGTGATTTTTAACTCATCTCACTGCTCTAAAAAACATTGCGGATTAAAAAAATATAGGGTATAGTATTGGAAGAGGGAACGGATTATGAAGAGAATTGATAAAGATATAGAAAGCGGTAATTACCAGAAGGTTTATTTGCTGTATGGCGATGAGCGTTATTTGAAGAAACAGTATAAGAATAAGCTACGGAAAGCCTTATGTGCAGAGGATGACAATATGAACAATCATTTCTTCGAAGGAAAGGGAATTCCTGTAGGCGAGGTGATTGATTTAGCAGAGACTATGCCCTTTTTTGCAGAGCGGAAAGTGATTTTCCTGGAGAACAGCGGATTTTTGAAGTCCGGTGGAGAGCAGCTTGCAGAGTATTTAGGTGACCAGAATGAGACGACTATATTGGTTTTCGTAGAAGCAGAAATCGATAAGCGAGGTAAATTGTTCAGGGCTATACAAGCAAGTGGTTGTGTGATAGAGTTTACGGAACAGGATGAGACTACTTTGAAGCGTTGGATAGCGGGCAGACTGGGTAAGGAAGGTAAGAGAATTACTGAGAATACAGTGCAATTGTTGCTGACAAAGACCGGGACGGATATGGAGAATATCCACGCAGAATTGGAAAAGCTAATTTGTTATTGTATGGACCGTGAGGTGATTACGGCGGAGGATGTAGAGGCTATTTGTACCACCAGAATATCCAGCCATATTTTTGCTATGGTGGATGCTATTGCTGACAAGAAGCAGACCAGGGCATTGGAGCTTTATTATGAGCTACTGGCTTTGAAGGAACCGCCCATGCGAATATTGTTTCAGATAGCCCGTCAATGCAATATCCTATTACAGGTAAAGGCTATGAAAAATAAGGGGTATGTGAATAAAGACATTGCTTCAACCGTAGGAGTTCCCCCTTTTGCTGTGAACAAGTATGCAGCACAGGCAGCAAAGTTTAAATCTACAGTACTTAGAGAGGCTGTGACCAAGTGTGTGGAAGCAGAGGAAGCGGTGAAAACCGGTAGAATGAATGATGTAATGAGTGTGGAAATATTGATTTTGGGAGTGTTTGGTGGGTAAAATGAAAGATACAATCGAAACTGAATAAGACCGAAATATAGTACTAAAAATATGTTATCTTAATTTCAGGACAGGGAAGCAGGGCATGAGGATTGGCCGGTATCATAGGAGTGATAGGTCGGGCTAAAGCTTCAGGTGACTTGTGAAAAGAAACTGTCATGAGAGAGGAGATAACAGAATGAGAAGAGAGTATAGAGAAACAAGATTAAGTGACAGAGTGGCAAAGGATGCAGTATTTGTATTATTTTCTGTAATGTTGGTGTTGTGTTTGGCATTGTTTATTTCAGAAACAGTGATAAGCCAGACGGAAGGGAATATTACAGTGGATGAAAAGCATATTCAGGTGATGGAGCAGGAATATGTCAGTGAGATCAGAGAGTATCTGGATGCGGCAGGATATCGCAATAGTGGAGTGACACTGACGAAAGTGGTGGATACCGACGGAAGCAGAAGCTATTCGGTGGCTTTGCATCACAAGGGAATTCATAAGCTGGAGCCGGCAGAGCAGGAAGCTTTGTTTCAAGAAGTAGAAAGCTTGGCATTTCAGGTGGCCGGTTGTGATTTTCAGGTAGAGTTATTAGGCTAAGGAATATTGTCGGTGAAATGTTGATGGGAATATGATAAAATGCACATGAGCACTCAATAAGCTCAAAGTGTGATTTTGCGAGCATGAAGACTCGCGAGCAAAAATGAAGTGATAGGGGAGCAGAACTATGAATTTTGTACCAAAGGCGCAAGAGATTTACAGACATTTTAAGGGAAATTTATATCAGATAGTCAGTGTGGCAGAACATACGGAGACAGAGGAATTGTTAGTAGTATACCAGGCATTGTATGGGGATTTTAAGATTTATGCCAGACCCCTTGAAATGTTTTGCAGTAAGGTAGATAAGGAGAAATACCCGGATGTAAAGCAGGAGTATCGTTTCGAGCTACAGGCTGCCTGGAGTGCAGAATGCGGAAAGCAGGGAGTAGGGATTTGCGGTTGTACTACTGCAGAAAATGTTAGAATGGCAGTTGATGTTGGAGCAGAAATCGGAACAGAAGCAGAGCTGGATCCTATGTTGTTGGCCTTTTTGGATGCAGAGACTTATACAGAAAAGTTGAATATTTTGGCCGGAATGCATCATCGTATTACCGACCAAATGATTACCACTATGGCCATTGCCAGTGATATAGAAATAGAAGAGGGCGATTTGGAAAATCGTTATATCCAGCTGAAAAATTGTTTGCAGACATTGGACCGATATGAAATCAACCGTCTGCATTAATGGGCTGAAATAGTAGTATGCAATAGAGGAAAGTTTATGAAATATCAGAATATTGTTCAGGGCAGGTTTTTGACACGTCCCAACCGTTTTATTGCACAGGTGGAGATAGATGGTGCAGAGCATACAGTGCATGTGAAAAATACCGGACGGTGTAAGGAATTGCTGATTCCCGGAGCAACTGTTTATTTGGAAAAAAGTAATAATCCAACCCGAAGCACCGCTTATGATTTGATTGCCGTGCAAAAGGGAAAGCGATTGATTAATATGGATTCACAGATACCCAACAAGGTGGTGGAAGAATGGCTCCGTCAGGGAGACTTTTTCCATGACCTTGTTTTGATACGTCCGGAAACCAAGTATGGTAATTCACGATTTGACTTTTACATCGAAACCAAGGAAGAAAAAATCTTTATGGAGGTCAAGGGAGTGACTCTGGAGGAAGAGGGCAGGGTACGTTTTCCGGATGCACCTTCCGAACGTGCGGTCAAGCATGTGGAAGAGTTGATACAGGCAAAACGCGAAGGATACCGTGTGATAGTATTTTTTGTAATACAAATGAAGGATGTGGAATATTTTACACCAAACAGAGATACCCATGCAGCATTTGCAGACGCATTGGAAAAGGCAGTGGAAGCCGGTGTAGAGGTATATGCCTATGATTGTTATGTAACAAGCGAGGAAATAAAGTTGGCTGATAGAGTAAATGTTAGGATAAATTTGGAAAATCTTAAGGGAATCTTAATTAATAATCCGTTGTTAAAGTGGTATGATGATAACAAGCGTATTCTTCCCTGGAGGGAAGCACCTACACCTTATCATGTGTGGGTATCGGAAATCATGCTGCAGCAAACCCGAGTGGAGGCAGTGAAGCCTTACTACAAACGTTTCATGGATGCTTTGCCGGATATAAAAAGTCTGGCAGAGGCAGAGGAAGAAAAGCTGTTGAAGCTTTGGGAAGGTTTGGGATATTATAACCGGGTTCGAAATATGCAGTTGGCAGCACGACAGGTTATGGAAGAATATGGCGGCGAGATGCCGGGTGAGTATGAAGCTCTTTTAAAATTAAAGGGAATAGGGAGCTATACGGCGGGAGCCATTGCCTCCATTGCTTACGGGCAGGCAGTTCCGGCAGTAGATGGCAATGTGCTGAGAGTAGTGGCGCGCTATTGTATGGAGGATAGCCCGATTACGGATACAAAATTTAAAGCCAGGGTGGAGGCTGAGCTTTTGCAGGTGATGTCGCAGGAGAGACCCGGTGACTTTAATCAGGCGATGATGGAACTGGGAGCTACCATATGTCTCCCCAATGGAGAACCACACTGTTCGAAATGTCCGTTGCAGGAGAATTGTCTGGCGTATCGGAAGAATTGTGTGATGGAGTATCCCAAAAAGGCAGAGAAGAAAGCCAGAACCATAGAGCAGAAGACTATTCTGATTGTGCAGGATGCAGATAAGGCGGCACTGAGAAAAAGGCCGGGAAAAGGTTTGTTAGCAGGGATGTATGAATTTCCCAGTCTGGAAGGTTATTGTGAGGCGGAGGAAGTTTTGCAGTATTTGAAGGAACGGGGATTGCAACCCATACACATACAGAAGCTTCCGGATAGTAAGCATATCTTCAGTCACAAGGAGTGGCACATGAAGGGGTATGCAGTCCGGGTGGATGAGCTGGCACCGAAAACTTCTACAAAGGAACAATGGTTGTTTATTGAACCGGCTGAGACCAGAGAACAGTATCCCATACCATCTGCATTCGCGGCATATGTTCCCTATTTGAATATTAAGTTGGGGAAGGATAACTTTGAATAAGGAGACAAACTAGAATGAAATTATTATCGATAGCAATACCTTGTTATAATTCAGAGCAGTATATGCGTAAATGCATCGATTCCTTGCTGGTAGGCGGAGAAGATGTAGAAATCATTATTGTGGATGATGGTTCTACAAAGGATAGAACTGCAGAAATTGCAGATGAATATGCGGCACAGTTTCCGACTATTGTAAAAGCTGTTCATAAGGAAAATGGCGGACATGGTTCTGCGGTGAATACAGGACTTGCTAATGCCAGTGGTCTGTACTTTAAGGTTGTGGATAGCGATGACTGGGTGAAAGAATCTGCCTATATGGAGGTACTGGAAACTCTACGTGAAATGGTGGGTGGCAGAATAGTTTTGGATATGCTGATTTGTAACTTTGTCTATGACAAAGAAGGCGAAAAGCGTAAAAAGGTAATGCATTATCGTCACATGATGCCGGTAAGGGAAATGTTTACCTGGAACGATTGCAAGCATTTCAGAAAGGGTCATTATATATTGATGCATTCTGTTATCTTTCGAACCAAGCTTTTAAAGGAATGTGGATTGCAGCTTCCGGAGAGAACCTTCTATGTGGATAATCTGTATGTATTTGAGCCGCTTCCTTATGTGAAAAACATATATTATTTGGATGTGAATTTCTATCGTTATTACATTGGCAGAGAAGATCAGTCTGTGAATGAAGAGGTGATGATTTCCCGAATCGACCAGCAGATAAAGGTGAATAAGCTGATGATGGATTATCTGGTGGAAAATCAGGCAGAAATACGCAAGACCAAGCGATTATACCAATATATGAAGAATTATCTGGAAATCGTGACCACGGTTTCCTCCGTATTGCTGATACGTTCTGAAACAGAGGAAAATCTGGAGAAGAAGGAAGAATTGTGGCAATATTTGAAGGAGAAGGATAAAGGACTTTACAAATGGATGCGCCGTGGAATTATGGGAAAGGCCATGAACCTGCCGGGAAAGGGTGGGCGTAAACTTTCTGTAGATGCATACCATATAGCACAAAGAATTTATAAATTTAATTAAAATCCATAGAAAATATTTCAAATGCTCTCAAAATCAGACAATTGTCATGTTTTGGGAGTATTTTAGTAATAATAAAGAAGTTGGTGTATGAATTAGATTGCAATTTTCATACAAATATGTTATTTTAGGAATGTAAACATCATTACAAAGAAAGGAGAGGTATATATGAGCAAGAGAGAAATCACAGAGTACAACCTAACCGGAAGAGAACGTGACATTCTTACTATTCTGTGGAACTCTGATAAGAGCATGATTGCTTCTGAGGTGGTAAAGGAAAGGGATGACCTGACCATCAATACTGTACAGGCAGTATTGAAGAAATTACTAAGGAGAAATTTAATTCAGATCGATGAAATCGTGTATAGCGGTACGGTTCTTAGCAGAAGCTACAAGCCTACCTATACGGAAGCGGAGTTCGAAACTAAGATGCTTTCAGCAGGTATCCGCGATTTGAAGCGTTTCAAAATTTCTCCATATAACTTTATTTTGGGCTTTTTAGGTGGAACAAAAGAACAGATTACTGATGAAGAGGCGAATGAATTAGAAGCTTTGATTCAGAACAGAAGAAAATCACAAAAGAAGGGAAAGTAATTTTCAGGCAGACTATGTCTGGAAATATGGATAATGTATGAATATAGAAATGCAATTAACATTTGCATCTATCATCAGTATCGTAGTATTTACCCTTTGTTTTGCAGTGATTTTAATTATTGCATTAAAAAATAATGAGCGTTTGAGCAGTGTAAAATATGAACTATTGTTGGTGTGTTTAGCAGCACCTATTATGCGATTGGTGATACCGGTAGAAGTACTGCCATGGACACATAACATTAATCTTCCGTTTGGATTGCCAAAGTTAACAGAGTTTTTACATAGAACAGTAATTATTCAAGATACCCCGGTGACCATATGGAGAATCATATTTGGCATTTGTACAGTGATTTCCGTTATTGCTGTCATAGGCGTGTTAGTGAATTATGGATTGAATGTGCGTGCAATCAACGCTTTGCCGGAAGTGGAGGATCCTAAATATCAGGAAATGATAGGTAGGATTCTGCTCAAAGAAGGTAAGAAAAATAAATTCACAGTAAGACGGGTGCCTTCAGCAGAAAGCCCATTTGTAGTCGGTATTTCTAATCCAACCATTCTGATGCCTAAAGTAGAGCTAAGCGAAGACGAATTGGAATGTGTGCTTCGTCATGAAATAGCACATTATCTGTATGGTGATTTGCTGATCCGTTTTGGGTGGGTTATGATTAAAGCAATTTGCTGGTGGAATCCGGCAGTTTATTTACTGGATGGACAATTGGGTAAATTATTAGAAGTACGAGCAGATGAGAATGCAACGAAAAAGCTGACTGATGAACAGTTGGATAGGCACTTAAATGCAATGGTAAGGCTTGGCAAAGAAAACGGTCCGCTTCAAGGTGGTTCTACCGGTTTCGGTGCTGCCTTTATGGAAAAGAAAGGTTTTTCCATTGCAAATAGAGTAAAGGTTATTCTGAATAGAGCAGAGGTAAGCCGAAAAGGCTTCTGGATAACAAATTTCATATTGGTATTAATTGTGTTAGTATTAACTGTAGCGATGAATTGTTTGATATTTGAACCGTATTCAGCACCTGAAGAGTTTCGGGAGGTTACAGGTACAGAAGCAACAGGGAATAATAGTTTCTTTATTATCAATGAAGAAGGTACCTATGATATGTATTTGAATGGAACATATTGTGCGACTTTAGAGGATAGTCGAGGAAGTAATATTCCTGTGTATAAATCATTAGAGGAGGCAATGCAGTATGAAGAGATTAAGTAAGAAATTAGGAGTATTTTGTGGATTGGTTTTGTGTGGCATGTTGGTTTTCGTAACAGGAGATATGACTGCTTATGCAAGCGAAGTACCTGTAGTAGAAGATAATGAGGGGCGCTCCACAAATCTCACATGGTACTACAAGGAAATTGATGGGAAAATGTATATGCGCTTATGGAATCATACGACACAGCAGTGGGAAACAGACTGGATACCGGCAGTATATTAAGAGGTAGTATTAAGTGAATTACTGAACTGTTAACCGCCACAGAAGGAACACCCTCTGTGGCGGTTGTTTCGTTTTTATGGATCAATATTATTAGTGGTATAGGGCGCCGATTGAATACCAATTATTTATTCAAACATGCCTATTCTTTGGTCTTAAAATTCGCCAACTGTGCACGAAGTTGTTCCAGTTCGGCATGCATCTCGGCGATGGAAGTATCTTTCTGTTCCAGCTCTGTCTGCATTTGAGCCAGTTCAGCCGCCTGTTCTTCAATAGTCCGAAGATAGTAGTTCTCCTTGGCGAGCTGTTCGACACGAGCCAGACACTGCTCGCGGATGACATCGTCAGCATTGCATTCATAGAGAGCCTGTAGGGCTTCTTCCATATATTTGTTATTTTCAGCAATCATCTTGATTTCCTCCCATGTGGTGGATTTGAAAAGTCTCGCCCAGTGGTCGATTTGATAGGCTTTATCCTCTTCGGTTGCCAGTTCTATATGGGTTAAGTCTATCACACCCAAAGCAAATTTATCACTATATAGATGGTTGTTTTTTACGTTTAATAATTTGTAAAGGGAGTAGAATTCGATGTTGTCAGGAAAGGGTTGAAAGTCCGGGATGAGCCCTTTTAGAACATTTTGATTCTTTTGAAGTATGGCTTGAAACATGTAATCATTCATCATGTTATGGGGGCCCTGTGGCATCACGATACGAGGTAGATGTGACAGTGGTACTAAGCAAAAAATAACGCCGGGAGGTTTCAGGATGTTTTCTGAAACTTCTCGGCGTATTTCTAATGGCTGGTCTGGGGGTGAAGTCGATTTCTCCACTTCCGCATAAGGGTAAACAAATTGAACTGATTATCGTAGGTCAGAACATACATCACTCCGGCCAGGATAAAAGCCGTGATTACATCAAATGCAGAGTGCTGCTTTATCAACATAGTTGATAAAATAATGGAAACACACAGCACGAAAGAGCCTGCCTGTAAAAGTTTATATTTTTTTAAACGAGGGCACTTGGAAAGTGCCAAATGTGCTCCGATAGAGTTGTACACATGGATACTTGGCCAGATATTGGTGGAGGTATCGGTTTGGTACAAATTCGCTATCATCTGGGTGAAAATATTGTCTCTGGGCATTACATAAGGTCGTAAGTGGTGACCATTTGGCCACAGGGTAGAAATTACCAAAAAGATGGTCATGCCTGTAAATAGGAAGAGGCAACATCTTTTATAGCTTTCCTTATCCTTGAAAAACAGATAAGCAACTACCAGTGCAACATAGGCAAACCACATCATATATGGAATGATGAACACTTCCACAAAGGGAATGTGATTATCCAAGGGAATATGTATGACATGATAATGCTTGGTAACCGTTCTCTCTAAATAGCCAAACCAATTTAAATAAATCACAGCATAAATCAATAATGGAATGCCGTGGCGATAGTTCACATAGATTTTTTTCAATTTTTCCATAAAAAAACTCCTTGCAATATTGATTACATTCCTTAGTATAGTCAGGTTTCATCATTTTGCAAGGTGTTTTTGAAAAGCTTTATCAATCTTTAGAAAAGCTTTAGATTTTAATAATGAATAGTAAGAGCCTGCTTTTGGCAGGTGAGGGTCAGCTCATCGTCGTAACGAAGTATCTCTCCATCTGTGTGAATCCATACCGGAGCGGAGCACTTCAGATGAACCTTTTTCGCTTTGTAGGGCTCAATGCCGGGGAAAAGAAAGTGCTTGCCAAAGAAAGCCGTGGGAAGTACTACGATAAGAAGCAGTAGCTTAGGCAACTTCGTGGTAGCACTGCAAATATCTATGATTCCGTCATCAGGCTTTGCGTCCGGACAAAACATAAATCCGCCGCCTTCGTAGCGATGCAGCATACCGGCTAAAAATAAGTACTTTTTAATGGTAAAGGAGGGATTCATATCCAGCTTTATTTTGCAAGAGATGGACTGGGCACGTATTAATTGCTTCAGGGCAATAGTAAGATATGCCAGCTTGCCCAAACCTATGCGGTTTAATGCGCGTTTAAAAGCAGAACGATTGGTTTCTTCGCAGACTGCAGCGTCAAAGCCCATACCGCAGCTGACGGCAAAATAGCGGTGGGTGCCATCCTTGAAGGTGACACAGCCGATATCCGCTTTATGGTCTTTTCCGCTGAAAAATGCTTTTTCTACTGCCTGCAAGGTGTCCTTAGGAATTTTTAAGTCGCGAGCCAGGTCATTGCTGGAGCCGGTAGGGATGTAGCCCAGGGTAACTGCGGAAAAATCCTTTATGCCCTGTAGTGCCTCATTAAAGGTACCGTCGCCTCCTAAAATGATAATCTTCTTTGGATTTTGAGCAGTGGCATCCTTAGTGATTTCTGCCATGATGCGTGGAACATCTCCCGGCTTTTTGGAAAAATAGGAAATATATTCGATTTTCTTTTCCATTAAATATGGTTCGGCAATGGTGCGCCAGAGGGTTTCCCCTTTGCCGGAGCGGGATGCGGGATTTATAACAATATGGTACATGATAGTTCCTTTTCTTCTCTTTGTATACTTTTTACATTTGCGTGGTTACTATAACATTTTCATCATACCAAACCCCATAGTAGAAATGCAAGCATTTCTGTGGATTTTCAAAAGGAAAAATCTATGTTATAAAATGCTGTAATGCAAAACAATTGCTTGCATTCTGGTCAATCTATGTTATAATGGTTACATATTTTAACGCATTAACGTGATATAAGGAGGAAAATCATCATGTATTCATTAGATGAAGTAATGAATGTGGATCCGGAAATCGCACAGGCGATTGTGGATGAGCAGAACAGACAGAATAGTCATATTGAGCTGATTGCATCAGAGAACTGGGTAAGCAAGGCTGTTATGGCAGCTATGGGAAGCCCTTTAACAAATAAATATGCAGAAGGCTATCCGGGAAAGAGATACTACGGTGGCTGTGACTGCGTAGACGTAGTAGAGAATTTGGCTATTGAAAGAGCTAAGGAATTGTTTGGTTGTGATTATGCAAATGTACAGCCTCATTCCGGTGCACAGGCAAACATGGCAGTGCAGTTTGCAGTATGCCAGCCCGGCGATACTATCATGGGTATGAACTTAGACCATGGCGGACATTTGACCCATGGTTCACCGGTAAATATGTCCGGTAAGTATTTCAACATCGTTCCTTATGGTGTAGATGATAATGGTTTCTTGGATTATGACAAAATGAGAGAGTTGGCATTAGAGTGCAAGCCGAAGCTGATTATCGCAGGTGCTTCTGCTTATGCACGTACCATCGACTTCAAGAAGTTCCGTGAGGTAGCTGATGAGGTTGGTGCTGTGCTCATGGTAGATATGGCTCATATCGCAGGTTTGGTAGCAGCAGGTCTTCATCCAAGCCCTATTCCTTATGCAGATGTAGTTACCACTACTACTCACAAGACCTTACGCGGACCTCGTGGCGGTCTGATTCTTTGCAACAAGGAAGCTGCTGAGAAGTTCAACTTCAACAAGGCTATCTTCCCCGGTATTCAGGGTGGTCCTTTGATGCATGTTATCGCTGCGAAGGCAGTTTGCTTCAAGGAAGCATTGAGTGATGAATTCAAGGCTTATCAGAAGGGTATCATGGACAATGCACAGGCTCTTTGCAAGGGCTTGATGGATAGAGATATCAAGATTGTTTCCGGTGGTACTGACAATCATCTGATGTTAGTTGACCTGACTACTTATGATTTGACCGGTAAGGCTGTTGAGAAGCTGTTAGACAGTGCTCACATTACCTGTAACAAGAACACCATTCCTAACGATCCTAAGTCTCCTTTCGTAACCAGTGGTGTACGTTTGGGTACTCCTGCAGTTACCTCTCGTGGTATGAATACTGAGGATATGGACAAGATCGCTGAGGCAATCGCTATGTTGATTAAGGGTGGCGAGGAAAAGGTGCCTGAAGCAAGAACTATCGTACAGGCTTTAACAGACAAGTATCCGTTGATTTAAGGAACATAATACAATAGGAGGAAAGAGAGAATGATACAAAAGAGAAGTGTTGCAACCTGTATAATTTTGTCTTTTGTAACCTGCGGTATTTATATGATTTATTGGTTTGTTTGCCTGAATAATGATGCCAATACAGTATCAGGTGATTTCGGAACCGGCGGTGGAATGGCATTATTACTGACCTTTATTACTTGTGGTATTTATGGTCTCTATTGGATGTACAAGCAGGGTGAAAAGATTGACAATGCAAAGCGTAGAAGAGGAATGGCCAGTGATAATACCGGTGTGATTTATCTGGTATTGTCTATCTTTGGTCTGGGTATTGTTTCCTATGCGCTGATGCAGGATTCGTTGAATAATTTAGCATAAGACGAAACTCGTACAACAGGTAAGAGTTATTTGAGTTTTGTTGTCAGCTAAATATCATAGTGTTTTAGTGATTTGCGTCCTTGACAGTAGTTATGACTATTGTTAAGGGCGTTTTGTCTTTAAAAATGTACAATTTAGCTATTGCTTTTCCAATTTTACTGTGCTACAATATCCACCATCAGCACACAAGTGTCCGCGACAGAAAAACAAAAACGTTTTTTATGGCATGGTGCCTGTGGACCGATGGTGCAAAAGAGGTGGTTAAGTATGAAGGAACCGGCAAAGTATTTTGTGGTACGTCGAAAAGCGGTACCGGAAGTATTGCTGAAGGTGGTAGAAGCGAAAGAACTTTTGGAAACGGAAAAGGTTCTGAATATTCAGGAAGCGGTTGATGCAGTCGGAATTAGTCGAAGTTCCTTTTACAAGTATAAGGACGATATTTTCCAGTTTCATGATAACTCGCAGGGAACGACCATTACACTGACTTTTCAGATGGATGATGAACCGGGGCTTTTATCAGATGTACTAAAAATTATAGCAACTTTTGGGGGCAATATCCTGACCATTCATCAAAGTATCCCGATTAACGGAGTAGCATCCTTGAGTATCAGTATTCAAATACTGGAGAAGCTGGATGTTTCCAAGATGATTGAAGAGATGGAAAATCAAAAGGGTATGCACCACGTAAAAATATTAGCAAAGGAATAGTGAGGACAAAAGAATGATTCATGTAGCAGTTTTAGGTTATGGTACCGTAGGAAGCGGTGTAGTAGAGGTTATAGAGAATAATAAGGCTCTGGTAAACAAGAAAGCCTGTGCAGAGCTGAATGTAAAATACATTTTGGATTTGAGAGATTTCCCGGGAGACCCTTATGAGGCAAAGGTAGTGCATGATGTGAACGTGATCTTGGATGACCCGGAAGTCAGCATTGTATGTGAAACCATGGGCGGTGTGAGACCTGCTTACGATTTTACCAAGAATGCTTTGTTAAAGGGTAAGAGCGTTTGTACTTCTAATAAGGAGCTGGTAGCAAATCATGGTCCGGAGTTGTTGAAGATTGCAAAGGAAAACAATTGCAACTATTTATTCGAGGCAAGTGTTGGCGGCGGTATTCCCATTATTCGTCCTATCAATGAAGCCTTAACAGCAGAGAAGCTGGAAGCTATCACAGGTATCCTGAATGGTACTACGAATTACATTTTGACCAAGATGCAGAATGAAGGTGCTGATTTTGCAGATGTATTGAAGCAGGCTCAGGATTTGGGCTATGCAGAGAGAAATCCGGAAGCAGATGTAGAAGGCTATGATGCTTGTCGTAAGATTGCTATTCTTTCCTCTTTGATGACCGGAAAGAATGTGAAATATGAAGATATTTATACCGAAGGTATTACCAAGATTACAGCAGATGACTTTGTTTATGCAAAGGCTATGGGCAAGTCCATCAAGCTGCTTGCTATGAGCAAGGCTTTGGAGCAGGGAACCCTGGCTATGGTTTCTCCGTGCATGATTGACAGCAATCATCCTCTGTACATGGTGCAGGACGTATTTAATGCTATTTTGGTAAGAGGAAATATGCTGGGAGACGCTATGTTCTATGGAAAGGGTGCAGGTAAACTGGCAACTGCAAGTGCAGTAGTTGGTGATGTGATTGAATGTGCCCGCAACATGGACAGAACTCTACCTATTTTCTGGGAGGCTGAGAATGAGCAGCTGGTAAATATTCAGGAAGTAGAGAGAGCCTTCTTCGTAAGAGCTTGCAACTGTGCAAAGGCTGAGGTGGAAGCAGCATTTGCCGGCGGTCAAGTGATCGAAGTGGCTGGCAGAGAGGATTTCGGTTATGTTACTCCTGTTATGAAGGAAAAGGATTTTGCAGCAAAGTATGAAGCTTTGGGTGACAAGGTGATTACCAGAATTCGTATGGAGGCATAATCAGGCATCCATACAGCTGTTGCAAAAGGTTGATTGATAGGATATGGATGTGAAATAGGAAAGGACAAATTATGAAATATGTAGTTGTTTTGGGTGATGGTATGGCAGATGAGCCTATTGAGGCTCTGGGTGGAAAGACACCTCTTGCTTATGCTAAGACCCCGGTTATGGATAAAATCAGTAAGCTTTCTGAAATCGGTATGGTACACACCATTCCGGATGGTATGAGCCCTGGTTCCGATACCGCGAATTTGTCGGTAATGGGTTATGACCCAAAGGTTTACTATTCCGGACGTTCTCCATTGGAGGCGTTGAGTATTGGTGTGCCTATGAAGGATACCGATGTGGCACTTCGTTGCAATATTGTGACTATTTCCGAGGGAGACGAGCCTTTTGAGGAAAAGACTATTATAGATCACAGTTCTTCCGAAATCAGTACCGAAGATTGTGCGGTATTGTTACAGGAAGTGATGAAGGCACTGGCGAATGAAACTTATCAGTTTTATGTAGGAACCAGCTATCGTCATTGTCTGATTTGGGACAAGGGTAGTGTGGTGAAGCTGACACCGCCTCATGATGTATTGGGTCAGGTGATTGGTCAGCATCTGCCGGAGGATGCAGTGCTGCGTGAAATGATGAAAAAGAGCTATGATATATTAGTAAATCACCCTATTAATATAGAACGTAAGAAGCAGGGCTTGAATCCGGCTAACTGCTGTTGGTTCTGGGGTGCAGGTACCAAGCCCATGCTTTCTTCCTTTGAAGAAAAGACTGGCAAGAAGGGCGTTATGGTTTCCGCAGTAGATTTGCTGAAGGGTATTGCAGTAGGTGCCGGAATGGGTGTGGCTTTGGTGGAAGGTGCCAATGGCGGTCTGCATACCAATTATGCCGGTAAGGTTGACGCTGCTGTAAATGCTTTGGTCAACGAGGGTTATGACTTTGCTTATATTCATGTGGAAGCACCTGACGAAATGGGTCACCAGGGCAGTGTAGAGCGTAAGGTACAGGCAATCGAGTATCTGGATGAAAAGGTGATCGGTCCTGTGATGGAGAAGCTGGAACAGGCAGGCGTGGAATATCGTATGCTGGTACTGCCGGACCATCCTACCCCTATCCGTGCGAGAACTCACACCTCAGACAATGTTCCTTATATGTTGTATGACAGTACTGCGAAGCAGGACAATGCATGGAATTATAATGAAGAAGAGGGTAGAGCAAGTGGTAACATGGAGCCGGTTGGACATTTGTTGATAGACCGTTTTTTGCAGATTTAAGCGAGTAATAAAATAAGGTGCACTGTTTTCGGGGAGATACCTGTAGCGGTGTAATCGATGATATTATTAAGAGGAGTTCATACATTATGAGAAAAGTAGTAAAGTTTGGCGGTAGTTCACTTGCCAGTGCAGAACAGTTTGAAAAGGTTGGCAAAATCATTCGTGCAGATGAGGAGAGAAAATTCGTAGTACCTTCTGCGCCCGGAAAGAGACATTCCAAGGATACTAAGGTTACCGATATGCTGTATGGTTGCTATGCTTTGGCAGAAGAAGGTAAGGATTTCAAGGCAGAGTTAAAGGCTATCAAGGAGCGTTATCAGGAAATTATCGATGGTTTGAAGTTAGAGTTGTCTTTGGATGAAGAATTTAAAACCATTGAAAAGAGTTTCAAGGAAAAGGCCGGCAAGGATTATGCGGCTTCGCGTGGTGAATATTTGAATGGTATTATCATGGCAAACTATTTGGGTTATGAATTTATCGATTCTGCAACCGTTATTTTCTTCAAGGAGAATGGTGAATTTGATTCAGAAAAGACCAATGAGGTGCTTTCTGCCAGATTGGCACAGTGTGAAGCTGCAGTGGTACCCGGTTTCTATGGTGCATACGCAGATGGCAGAGTAAAGACCTTCTCCAGAGGTGGTTCTGATGTAACCGGTTCTATCGTAGCCAGAGCCGTAAAAGCAGATGTATATGAGAACTGGACTGATGTATCAGGCTTCTTAGTAGCAGATCCCAGAATCATCAAGAATCCTGTAGCAATTGAAACAATTACTTACAGAGAATTGCGTGAGCTTTCTTACATGGGTGCATCCGTGCTTCATGAGGATGCTATCTTCCCGGTACGTCAGGAGGGTATTCCGATTAATATCCGTAATACCAATGCACCGGAAGACAATGGTACCTGGATCGTAGGAAGTACTTGCCAGAAGTCTAAGTTCGTGATTACCGGTATCGCCGGCAAGAAGGGCTTCTGTTCTATTAATATTGAAAAGGATATGATGAATACCGAAATCGGCTTTGGCCGTAGAGTATTGCAGGCATTTGAAGACTATGGTATTTCCTTTGAACATGTTCCTTCCGGTATCGATACCATGACTGTATTCGTACATCAGGATGAGTTCATGCACAAGGAACAGAAGGTAGTAGCAGCACTGCACAGACTGGCAAATCCGGACGTGATTGATATTGAATCAGACCTGGCATTGATTGCAGTAGTAGGTCGTGGCATGAAGTCCACCAGAGGTACTGCAGGTCGTATCTTCTCCGCATTGGCACACAAGAATGTCAATGTAAAGATGATTGACCAGGGTTCTTCTGAGTTGAACATTATCATCGGTGTAGCGAATAATGATTTCGAGGCTGCTATTCAGGCAATTTATGATATTTTCGTAGTTTCACAGCTGTAATAAATTGAGGGAATAGGATAAGGGGTATTGCAAAATAACCGGCGGGTTATGATGTGATACCTCTTTTTGTAAATGGAGATAGAGAAAAGGAAGAAATACATGAAGCGGTTAAAAACAATAGGAATGATGATGATATTGTGTGTGGCTATGCTGAGTGGCTGCGGTAATCAGAAGGATGCGGAGGGATTCGTCAGTGTGGTTCCAGAGCCTATTGCAACAGCGGTGGTGGCCCCGGAAGCCCCCACTTTGGAGCCAACTGAGGCTCTAACGCCGGAACTTACGGAAGTGCCTGCACCGGAGCCAACTGAAGTGCCTACGCCAGAGCCAACTGAAGTGCCTACCCCAGATCCAACTGAGGCACCTACGCCCGAACCCACAGAAGCACCTACGCCCGAACCCACAGAGGTACCTACACCGGAACCAAGTGAAGTCCCTACCCCAGAACCTACCGAGGTACCTACAACGGAACCCACAGAAGTACCTACGCCGGAGCCCACGGAAGCACCTACACCACAACCTACGCAGGCCCCTGATGTCTTGCCGGAGGGAAATCTCACAACACCTTCCACAGGCAGCAATGGTCATTTAGTAGTTATTGATGCAGGACATCAGAAGAAGGGAAATAGGGAAAAGGAACCTGTCGGTCCCGGAGCCACAGAAATGAAGGCAAAGGTTTCTAGTGGTACTACCGGATGTGTCAGCGGTTGGGCAGAGTATGAGTTGAATTTGGTGGTTTCCCTGAAGCTTTGTGCAGAATTACAGGCCAGAGGTTATGAAGTGATTATGGTACGTACTACACATGATGTAGATATCAGCAACAGCGAACGAGCACAGGTAGCGAATGATGCTCAGGCGGATGCCTTTATCCGTATTCATGCCAATGGTTCTGAGAATTCCAGCGTGCATGGAGCTATGACCATTTGTCAGACGGCAAGCAATCCTTACAATGCAGTCTATTATGAAGAAAGCAAAGAGTTGAGTACCTGCGTGCTGGATGCTATGGTTGCCAGTACAGGCTGTAAGAGGAGAAAGGTCTGGGAAACAGACACCATGAGTGGTATTAATTGGTGTCAGGTACCGGTCACGATTGTGGAGATGGGATATATGACGAATCCGGAGGAAGATGCACTGATGGCGACGGAAGAGTATCAGAATAAATTAGTAAAAGGTATAGCAGACGGTATAGATGCGTATTTCAATTGACAGTTCTTGGAAAAGTTTACAGATAATTCCAAATAATGCAACACATTTTTGAAAATAATTTAAAATATTTTCAAAAATGTGTTGACAAATGTCGAAGCCATGTATATAATAAAGACATAAACAACAAGGAGATAACAGTATAGATGAACTGAACGGCGGCACCGTTCAAATACGAAAGAAAGAGAGGTATGGACCCCCAGCAACATAAGATTTGATACTTAGAGTATCCGGACAAAACTTCCATAATATACCAAAGAGTGATTTACTCAGGATAAGTGACAGAGCCCAGAAGAAAAAGTAACGACTTACAAAAGAGTAGAGAAGAAGTTACAGTACATGGTACAAAGGAAAAGTGGGATAAGCACAGAAGAGAAATGGAAGCACAACTGAATAGGAACCGAAAACAGACATTAGGAGGAAAGGACCAATGGATAGCATAGTTTAGGAGAGCGTATTGATGATAATAGTCGATACGCTCTCATTATTTTTGTCGAAAGGTGATATTTTCTATGGAAAAGTATATATATGTTGTGGTAATATATAAAAGTATTTTTAGTTTGGATGTGTAATTGGAGAAAAACATGGGAAATAAATGGAACAGCGAAGAGCGACGAGAATATCGCAGAAAACGCAGACAAAGAAATCAAATAGTAGCATACATAGTATTGTTTTTGTTGATTGCACTGGTAGCAGTGGGAATTGTGCAGGGGATGAAGTATCATTCCGGGCAGCAACAGGAGGAAGAAACCATTGTTCAGGAGAGCCATCAGTCTGTAATAGAAGAAATTGAAGAGATAATATCCAGTGAGGAAGAGATAGCACCACCTACTGCGACACCGGTACCTACAGAGGTGCCCAAAACATCTCAGGAGCTCTGGGAAGAGCGGATTGATGCACAGATTGCAGCCATGCCTTTGACAGATAAGGTAGCAGGCTTGTTTGTGGTAACACCGGAGGCTGTTACCGGAGTAGGGACAGCCATCAAAGCAGGAAACAGTACAAAGGAAGCCTTGGAGAAGTATCCTGTGGGCGGTATCATTTATTTTAAGAAAAATATACGTTCCGCAGAGCAGTTAAAAGAAATGATAGGAAATACCAAAGCCTACAGTAAGTATCCTGTGTTTATTGCGGTGGATGAAGAAGGCGGAAGTGTGAGCCGTCTGGCCACTGCCAAGCTGGCGACGAAGCAGCCTTCTGCAGCAGAAATCGGGGCTACCAAAGATGTGAATAATGCTTACCAAGCAGGAACTGCTATCGGGGGATATTTGGCGGAGTTTGGCTTTGATTTGAACTTTGCACCAGTTGCAGATTTGAGCAATGTAGAAAACAGTATTATGAAGGAGCGTGCATATGGAGCGGATGCGGCTACGGCAGCACCTTTTGTGACAGCCATGATGAATGGCTTGGAGGAGCAGGGAGTTACGGCATGCTTGAAGCATTTCCCGGGAATTGGCAGTACCACCGCAGATACTCACAAAGGCATGGTGTCCATAGAGAGAAGCGCTGAGGAACTATGGGCAGAGGAATTGACTGTATTCCAGGCAGGTATTGATGCCGGAGCACAGATGATTATGGTAGGCCATGCAGATGCAGAGTGCCTGAGCGGAGATAAAGCACCGGCTTGTATGTCTAAGGTGATGATCACAGATATACTGCGTAATGAGCTGGGTTTTCAGGGAGTGGTGATTAGTGATGCCTTGAATATGTCTGCTATTTCAGAGTATTACAGTTCGGAGCAGGCAGCAGTTATGGCTTTGAAGGCCGGCTGTGATATGATACTGATGCCGGAGAACTTTGAACAGGCTTATACAGGTGTGTTGAATGCGGTGGCAGAAGGAACTATTTCCGAAGAAAGGATTAATGACTCTCTGAAACGGATTTATCGGATTAAGCTGGCAGAGGAGTTGGTGCTTCCTACAGAGTAGGACAGGAAGTGCAGTGATACAGAAAAAGATAACATAATAGATAGAAAAAGCAAAAGCTGCCTTGGGGGCAGCTTTTGTTGTGTGGGAGTTAATTCTTGGGAAGTTATTTTACTTCGATAATGGCGTCCTTGAGATACCAGAAAGCCAGCATATTGCTGAGTTCACCACTTTCACTGGTGGATTTTTCCGTGTCGGAATTCAACCAAAGAGGGTAGGGCTCTACTGTGTAGGGCTTCACATAAACTACCTTGTCCGGATTGTTTTTGTATTCATTCAGACGCACCAGGTATTCGTGGTGATATAATTCGCCGTGTCCTGTATCAATCACGTCATAAGCACCATAGGAAACAAAGGTAGCCTTCTTTTCGATATAGTCCAATTTCAGGAAAGAATTCACGAATACAACTGCTAAAATACAGGTCAGAATTGCCCAGCTCCATACATTCTTACCATGTCTGGGAACCAAATAACTGGTGAAACGGAAGCGGTTGACTAACCAACCAACGACATAGACTTCACACAGAACGATTCCGATAAACAGAAACATCTTGCAAATGTTCTGATTTCTGGAGAGGGGAGTCTCTCCGCCAAAGGCATAAAAACCGGGAGCAAACATGGAGGCATACAGGCAATAGAGCCCAATTATTACCACCAGAGGATAGGGAAAAGTGAAGCTGCTTTCACTGGTTGCCTTTAAAATAAAAGGAAGCAAAACCAGCAGAAAAATGATTACGAAAATCGTCAGCCATTCACCGGCCTGAGTAGTGGAATAGCGAAAACAAAGCAGTACGGTTTCCAAAATACTTCCCTTGGTAAAGTACGCTTGCCGGACTGCATTGCCGGGGGCGCATACATTTGCCAGAAAACCTCCTATGGAAACTACAAAAGGGATGATATATAGGAAGTACTTTTTGTTTTTGCTTTTTTTCCACAGAATGATACAGGCAATCAAGAAAATCACTGCAAATTCTGCGTTTAGCAACGTGGTGGAGAAATTCGCACCGGAAGCCATAAAGCCGGATAGGCCGGCACATATAATATAAGCAATGGTAGCTTTTTTTCGGTGTTCGGAAATAGCAGAAAACAACAATAATACAAAGCTCAAGGTGAGGTTCACAAAGCCCTGCATGAAAACATAGTGTACGGCACCATTGTACCAATAAAGTCCGGATGCAGGGGTGTACATAAACTCAAACTGCATCAGAGAAGTAATGGTGGAGATTGCGATGTAAGAATAGCCATCAAAGTGGAACAGCTTGCGCAATAAGGCATAGAAGAAAAAGAAAGTGGAAACGCAAGTCATTCCAATCATCATATAAGGAACAATAAATACATATTGCTCACCGAATACTACCGGAGATATGGAAAAGAAAAAGATGGAGGTAAAGGTCCCCTGCCATTCGGTATAAAACTGTGCAACCACATCAAAGGCGGCTCCAAGCACCTCGAAAATATTATGGGTATTTAGCCAAGCCCAATGTGCGCGGGAGGCAAACCAATAACAGTCTGCTACTGCATGGTTGTATTTCCCAATGTATAATAGGGGGAATAGGAGCAAAAGAAACATTTGAACAATCAGACCACAAAGTGCCCGTCTGGTAAAAAGTTCTTTTTCTATAAGTAATTTTATTTTTTGTAGCTTACGCATGATGCTTTCTCCTTGTGAGTTCTCTGTATTTATTATAATGGGTATTGGAGGGTTTGACAAGTTTCAATATGGAGAGAGAAGTAATGGTATGCGTTATCATATATTTTTTCAAGATATTCTATCTTTTCTCGAAACAAGCCTTGCATTTCCAGAATATTATATTTATAATACAGTCTATCAGTTCCTTTTTGGGAGCTTTTTCAAATGGTCTGTGTAACACAGACTTTACCGGCATATCGCCAGGATTTCACATTTTATCAAATCTATTTCACAGGAGGGATTGCCTATGCGCAACAGGAAAAGTATTACGGAACTAAACTTAATTGAAGACTTTTTGTTTACAGAAGCCTCCAATGACAAGGAAACAGCAGAGCTTTTGATGCGGCTGATTATCGAGCGTGCCACTAATCTGAAGGTAGGGCGGCTGGTTATCGAACCCCAAAAGACCATTAACGTCTTAGATACAGACTGTCACGGTATCTGCTTGGACGTATCCGTACAGGAGGTGACGGAGGAGGATGGTCAGACCATCCAGCTGTTTGATATTGAACCCAATAATATCAAAAAGGTTCATTTACCCAAGCGGAGTCGCTTTTATCAGGCACTGGCAGATGTGAAGCTGTTGGAGACCGGA
>JAZLEI010000030.1:0-30681 GCA_045615205.1 Acetatifactor sp. | reverse complement strand
CAAGATTTGCATCTTAAACGTTCTTGAATTTTTCTTCGGATTTTTTCTCAAATCCCGCAGCTTTCTTGCTGCTACTCTTAAGAATTTTCAAGGTTGCATTGTTGTTTATTTGTCAAGGTTCTTTGCGACTTCAAAGAAGTCACCCGAAATATGCAAGGCATATTTCATATAGTTCTAATGAACCATCGGTGGTTGCCCACCGAACGGAGAAGGAGGGATTTGAACCCTCGCGCCGCTATTAACGACCTGCACCCTTTCCAGGGGTGTCCCTTCAACCACTTGGGTACTTCTCCAAAAAGTTGATTTCAATAACTATATCTCAACGCCGGAGAAATATCTCCAACGGAGAGGGTGGGATTCGAACCCACGCGCCCTTGCGGACAAACGGTTTTCAAGACCGCCTCGTTATGACCACTTCGATACCTCTCCGAACTGTCGCTCGTTCAGCGACATTGATAATCATAACAAAAAAGGTTTATATTGTCAACACTTTTTTACACAATTTTTTCAATTTTTTTTTTGATGCAAAAAACCCTTGATTTTGCTATGTTTTTACCCTTTTCTAACTTTATTTTTCTATCACTTTTCTTACTTTATTAACCAAAAAGGTTGAAATATTTGAATTGTTTTAACTTTTCAAACATTTCAACCCTTCTACAATTTTACACAACAATTTAATATTCCAATAACAACTCACTATAAATGCCGCCTATTTCTTTCAAGCCTTTTGCAATCAATCCTGCAAAACAAACTGCACCTTCATATTTTAAGTGAGTATTATCTATTTTTCCTTCCGGACAACTGCTATATTCACCCGGTTCCAGATTCATAAAGTATTTTTTACTGCCGGCTTCTTTTTCTCTCTTCAATTCGCATCTGCTCATGCTGTATAAATCAATCAAGGGTACCTTGCACTGTTCTGCTGTTTGCTTCATACCGGCAACATAATCAGAATGTGCACCAAGTCCCAAATGTATCGCATCTACAAAGCATCTGCGCTCCAAGGGAGTAATCAATACAGGATATGCCCCATGCTTTCTGGCAACCTCAATAAATTTACCCAGATTATCCCGATAGCTTGAATAGGGCTCTGTATATCTGGTAGGGTCTTCTATTTTTTCATCATTGTGTCCGAACTGAATAAACAAAAAATCTCCAGCCTGAATGGTCTCTTCTATCTTTGCCAATCTGCCTTCGTCAATGAAGCTTTTGGTACTGCGACCATTTTTGGCGTGATTTATTACAACCACATCCTCTTTGGTATATAAGGAAAAGACTTGCCCAATACCGGTTTGCGGGTAGGTTGTAATGTCATTGGTCTGAACCGTCGAGTCTCCTGCCCATAAAATTCTTCTCATATATACTCCTACTGCTGTTTCACAGCTTTTTATTCCTCTAAAATCAAACAAGGGAAACCGAAGTTTCCCTTGTAAAATCATTCCTAATATATAAGGAAACAATTACTCTTTTACCGCACCGATATTTACACCCTTTACGAAATACTTCTGCAAGAAAGGATATAACATCATGAAAGGAAGTACTGCACATACGATACCTGCATTATACAGAGTATTCTGTGATACTGCATATGCTGTGGTCGGTGTATCACCATCCATGATGATGTTTCTCAGCTTAAACTGGAAGTTGGTCTGTGTGTTGTCAGTAATGTAAATCTTAGGAGTGGTATAGTCATTCCATACAGTTACTGCGAACATCAAACCAATGGAAGCCAACGCTGCCTTTGAAAGAGGAAGTACGATACGGAAGAAAATTCCCATAGGAGAACATCCGTCAATCTTTGCTGCCTCGTAAAGAGAAGCCGGAATGCCTTCAAAGAAGTTACGCATAAGTACCAGGTTATATACGTTCATACCATGCTTCAACACGATAATCCACATACTGTTAACCAAGCCCAACTTATCCATTACCAAGTACTCAGGAATCATACCACCTGAGAAAATCATGGTGAACAGTAACAACGCTGATAAAAATCCTCTACCAGGCATTTCAAACTGTACCATAACATATCCACCTAAAGTAGATAATACCAGACCCAACAGAGTACCTACTACAGTTGTAATAACAGAGTTAACAAACGGTCTATACAATGCATCAGTCTGAATAATCGTCTTATAACCATCCAATGTAAACTGATCCGGCCACAAGCGGAACTGATACACACCTACCGCATTGAAGGAGTCACTGATTACCTTCCACATAGGGAAAATAATAATGATACCGATTATAATAAACACGATATAGTTAATGATTGAAAACGTATCAACCTTTTTCTTTTTCTTCTTATAAACTGCTTTTTCTGCCATGTCGCCACCTCCTAAATAATGCCGCGACCACGGATCTTCTTACTTACCCAGTTACAAATAATAACCAGAGCAGCACCAACCAGTGATCTTACCAGACCAACCGCTGTAGAATAACCATAGTTAGATACAGCATTTGTAAATGTCTGGCGATAAATATAAGTAGCAAGAACGTCAGATACAGTATATACAGATGCGTTGTACAATACGAATACTGATTCAAACAGGTTCATAACCTTTGCCAAGTTCAAAATCAATACAGTCAGGAAGGTATTCGCCAATGCAGGAAGTGTTACATAACGCATCTTCTGCAAACGGGTAGCACCATCAATATCTGCTGCTTCGTACAACTCTGGATTAATACCGGAAAGTGTTGCCAGGAAGATAATGGTTCCCCAACCGGTATCCTTCCATACATTAATTATGTAATAAATGCCTCGCCACAAATCTTCTCTTTCCAAGAATCTGATACCAGGTGCATCAGCTGCCAGCAAGCCCCAATCACGCAATACACCATTCAACATACCGGTGTTAGATGCAGACAGGAACAATGTAAAGATAGATGCAACTACTGCCCAAGACATAAAGTGAGGCAAATAAATAATCGTCTGTAATGTCTTTTTTGCAAATAAATTACCCATTTCATTTAAGAAAACGGATACAACTACGGAACTGATCGTTGTCAGCAACAGCTTAATAATACTCAAAATCAAAGTATTCTTAAACGCTGCCCAGAATTGAGGCATAGAGAACATAGTCTCAAAATGCTTAAATCCAACCCAAATAGGCTTCGGTAATACTACATAATAATCATAGAATGAATAACGTACACCGAGCATGGGCCAGTAATACATAATAAGCAAGAAAATCAATACGGGTAAAAACATCAAGTAATATCCGCGATGATTCCAAATACGAAGGCTTAAGGGTTTTTTGCGTACTACTACACCGGTTGATGTAGTAACAGTTTTCTTCTTTGCCATACCGCCTTATCTCTCCCTTTTCTTTTTTCTGTAAACAAATTTCTCTCGTTTGCGTGAAAGCTGTCCTGCTTCATCAGGAAGCAGGACAGACCACAAAATCAATAACTATTTCTCAATTATTACTGAGCTGCATTTAACTCGTTAAGAACCTGCTCAAGAACTGCACCACAGCTATCCTTGTAGGTCTTCATAACATCATCATAAGACTTACCTTCGGTTACATAACCAAGAACTGCTACCTGAACAGCGTCAGTAATGGTGCTACCGGTAGTACCGTAAGTGGTAGATGAAGGAACCTGAGGAGCTGCAATTGCATACTGGTTAAAGAAGGTGTTAGCTTCGCCAACCATGTCAGACAAGGTACCGTAACCATTGGTCAAAGGAACGATTGCTAACAAGTTGTCAATGTGGTTCTTCTTATATAAAGAAGTGTTATCCTGTAAACCAGGTAAGTGATGGAAGGTACCTGCTTCATAAGTAGTAGAAGATTCCTTCTCAGTTCCAGGAGCAAGAACTACAGTTTCAGCTGCAACTGACCAGTGTACGTTCTCAACACCATATGTCCATAAAGTCTGAACCTTATCACCGTCTAACATAGACTCGAAGAATGCATCGAAGATAGCCTGCTCACGATCATTCTTTCCGTCGCCATCATCCAAGATAACCCAAACCGGTGCACTTCTATCGAAGAAACCGTTCATTTCAGCCAACTTAGGAAGCATAGCGATGTTCTGCTCGTGACCATTCTTCTTAATATTATTGTAAAGAGTTTCTCTCCAGGTACCTGCCCAGTAAGCGAAACATCCAGCAGAACCGGACTGGTCAGCGCCGAACCACTTCTCACGAGTATTCTTGGTCTTGCCATAGAATGCAGAAGTATCAGGGTCAATTACGCCGTCAACCCAACCCTGGCGAAGTCTTTCAAGAGCAGCCTTGGTTTCAGCAGACTGGAAGCCGTCAACCCAAACGCCGTTTTCATCCTGCATCAATGCAGGGTAAGCATTCTGCCAGAATTCAGGCAAGTAGTTGGTCCAAGGAGCTTCTGCAGAGATAAGACCTGCAGCGATAACACCATAAGTATCACCATTTACACCGTTTCCGTCAGGATCTTCCTTAGTAAATCTGGTTAACATATCGTAGTACTCATCCCAAGTATCTACTTCGTTGATATCGATGCCGAGTGCATCTAACCAAGTCTGCTTAACATAGGTAAGACATCCGTTACCGATTGCAGGAGAAAGTCCCTTTAATACGCCGTTAACCTTGTTATTTTCGTTAACTGCAGTCTTTGTTAATCTGCCATAGAAATCAGAGTTCTCATAAGCAGCGGTCATATCCCAAAGGAAACCAGGGAAAGCTGCGTACTGAGCATACATCTGACCAGACATAAGTACAACGTCAGGTCTGTTGCTGGTACCTGCTAATGCAGTAGCCAAAGACTCAGCATAACCTGAGTGGTCAATCTTATTAATAGTAAGGTCGATACCTACAGCTGCTTCCCAAGCCTTTTCGAAATCAGCGATACCGGTTTCTTCACTTAAGTTAAGAGTACCATCACACATAATGGTCAACTTATCCAACTTGTAAGGTTCAGCGGAACCGCTGTTGTCGTTACCAGTATTGGAAGAGCTTCCATTGTTGGTCTGACCACCATTGCTGGTACCGGGTGTGGTAGTGCTTTCATCGCCACATGCAGCCATAGACACTACCATAGCTGATGCTAAAAGTAAAGATAATACTTTTTTCTTCATTATTAAATCCTCCCATTTAATAAAAATATGTTTTTTTTGTTTGGTTTAACCCAAATCCTGAGTTTACTTTACCATTATTCGTCAAAAATTACAAGTAGCAATTTTTGCTGTTACATGCAGTTTTTGTTCTCAAAACGCCGAAAACCCCGATTTTTTCTAGGTTTTTTGTAAGTGCTTACATGTTGAAATTTTTGTTAAAAACTGCTATAATAACCTTAATTTCTTATAAAACATGAATGAACAATGAGGATTTCTTGATGAAAATCAACAAAGAACTATATAAAAATTTAAGTCAAATGAACACATTTTTACCAGTTGGGAGTACCCCTTTGGTTATCAAATTGGTAACCTCTTACACCCTTTTGTTGACCCTTAGCCTGTTTTTGGCCTGTTACCTCTTTTTCACCACCCACAAACTGCTTTTTGGGGTGCTGGGAATACTTATTTTATTACTTGGAGTATGGTTTGTTTTCTCTTTTTATAAACAATTCCGCTATACACTCCGTGGTTTGGAAGCCAACTTGCTGGAAAGTACAGAAGAAAAACAGGAATTATTAGAAGTTGTAAATAATCAAAAACCTATTATCAAGGATACCTATGTACACCAACTCCTGACCGGCTTGGTCAACAGTGAGGAAGAAAGCGATTATATCTATCGTTTTATGGATTTAGAGCATTTATCCCAACCCTGCTTCAACGTTTTATATTGTATCACCTATCATAATTTCGAACATAATGGCAATGAACTTCCGGGAACCATCGATGAAACCAAAGTGAATACAATTATTCAGGAAGCTTTTTCAAAGTTTTTTCAAGAGGATTTATACTTTTACATTCCTTCTAACCGAACTTATGCCGTTCTGTTAGCTTTCCCCGACACAGAAGCCGATGGATTTATTCTGAATGCTCAGGATAAGGTACGAGAAATACATGACTTTTTATTAAACAATTATGGAATTTGGCTTTTTGCAGGTATCGGGAAGAATACCAATAGCCTGATGCAGGTCTGGGAAGCTTATCAACAGGCAACGGAAGCGGTAAATTATACTACGAAAAATTATATTTTCCTTCCCTATGAATTAATTAAGAAGGATTCCAATGTGTTTTATTACCCACCGGAGCTCTCCACCAAAATGATTCATTTCATTACTACCGGCAACCGGTCTCAGGTGATGGAGCTGTTCAATCTGGTTCATCAGGAAAACATCGAAGAACGTTCCCTTCCTTTGAACCTGATACGTTTTTTGCTATCCGATATTCGAAACACATTACTGAAAGCACGTTTTGCGCTTCCTCATACGGTAGATACGGAAATTACTAAATTACTGGACGATCGTTTCAATGAACCATTAACATTCCAGCTTTGTGAGGCTTTGGCACTTACCTTGTGCAAATTATTCGATACCAAAGAAGAAAACGAAAGTCTGTCTACTACAATTGAGAAATATATTATTGCCAATTATAAGGATCCTTCCTTATGTTTAAACAAGATTTCCGACGAATTCCAGATTTCGGAAAGTTATTTTTCACATATGTTTAAGGATAAAACCGGCGTGAATTTTTCCACTTATCTGGAAAACATCCGCATGGCTGAAGCAGTTCGTCTGATTAAAGAAACCGATATCAGCTTAAATGAGCTCTATCTGGCGGTAGGATATAACAATCAGAATTCCTTCCGCAGAGCCTTCAAGAAAATATATGGTGTTACCCCCAGCAGCATGCGTTAAGGGTACAGAAAGGGATATTTTATGTCATGTAATATAAATTGTTCTACTATTCTACCAACTGCTCGCCCTCGCGAGGTTGGCATTCCCGAGGAAGCCCTTTGTGAATTTCTGGATCGTATGAATAAAACTAACATACCGCTTCATGCTCTCCTCATTATGCGACATGGGAAACTGGTTCTGGAAGGATATTATGCTCCTTATGAACCTCAAATGCTTCATCGTATGTTCTCCATTTGCAAATCCCTGAATGCATTGGCAATCGGACTATTAGAAGCAGACGGGAAGCTTTCTTTGGAAGATTATATTGTCGATTATTTTCCGGACAAAGTACCGGAAAAGGTACACCCCTATATCGCAAAGATGACCATTCGCGACATGCTGATGATGCGTACCTGTCATGCCGCCACCACTTATAAATATAATTTGAACTATGATTGGGTGGCCAGCTTCTTTACAGTAGAACCTTCTCATCAGCCAGGCAAATTCTTCCGCTATGATACCTCCGCCTCTCACGTACTCTGTGCCCTGGTAGAGCGTGTCACCGGACAAAATATGATAAGCTTTTTAAAAGAGCGTGTCCTGAACAAAATAGGTTGGTCAGCAGATTCTTATGTGCTTCCCAATCAATTCGGTGATTTACAGGGTGGCAGTGGTCTCATGTGTACGCCAAAGGATTTGCTTTTATTAGGTCAGCTCTTGTTACAACATGGACAGTGGCAGGAAGAACAATTGCTGCCACGTGATTTTGTAGATACTGCTACATCGAATCTGTCTCCCACCTTTATGACAGGACCCATTCCCAGCGAAATGCAGGGCTACGGCTATCAGATTTGGCGAGGAGAACGCAACAATTTCGTCCTTTATGGAATGGGTGGACAATTGGTGATTTGTATGCCGGATTATGATATGGTAGTTGTTACCTGCGCAGACACACAGGGTATCGGTGGTGGCAATCAACTTATCTATCAAAACCTTTATGACACTCTACTGCCGGCTATGGACGCCTTTGCACAGGGTGCCTATCCTATGACCTTACAGGAAGGTGGTCGCACCGCATACGACCGCTTACAAGACCAACTAAAAACGCTTCATATCAAGGCTGTATGCGAAGAAATCCACGTATTTCCTGCCGCAGAAACCTGTCAGGACGCAATTAACCATCAGGTCTATCAGTTGAAAGAAAACGTACAAGGTTTCGAAGCCATCAGCCTCTCCTTTGAGGAAGAAACACAAACAGGCAAACTGTACTATTCCCTGAATGGCAAAGACTGCGAGCTTACCTTTGGTTTGGAAAAATGTATTTTAGGTGACTTCCCCATATACCAAATGAAGCACTGCAGCAGTGGAAGCTGGCTGGCTCCCAATTTGTTTTTCCTGAAATGTTACCTGCTGGACACCAGCTTAGGCTCTGTTCGCTTTGAGTTCAGCTTTGGTGAGCAGGATATTCACGTATCTATACGCAAAGTAGAAGAAACACTTTTTAATGAATACAACGGCTTCCTATGTGGTACAAATACTGCCTCTACTTCAAAGTAAAATAACAACGGACAAAAGGATTTTTCTCCTTTTGTCCGTATTTTAGTCTAAGAAACCTTCTGCCGTCTTCATATCCTCCGGCGTGGTGATTTTTATATTCTGATAAGAAGCCTCCACCAGCTTCACTTTTCTGTCTGTCATGGTTTCTACCACCATAGCATCATCTGTAATTTCCACTCCCTTACTTTTCATCTCCTCCAGATTATCTATCAAAGCTTTATAAGCAGTATGAATCAATTCCTTTCGGAACACCTGAGGGGTCTGTACCGCCCAAACTGTTTTACGATTAGGAGTTTGCACTGCGAAGCCGTCCTCATCTGCAATCTTAATGGTATCCTTTACCGGCATTCCGGCCACACAGGCTTCGAATTCTTTGGCCGCCTCATGGGTATTTTGAATAATTTCCTCATTTACAAACGGTCTGGCAGCGTCGTGGATAAAGACATAGCCTCCATTCGCTTCCGAAAATTGATTTTGTATATACTTCAAACCTTCCCACACGGATAAATATCGTTGGGCACCGCCTTCTATCACAGCCTTTACCTTCCGAAAACCGAACTTTTCTACGATTTCCTGCTGGCAATAGGGGATTTCTCCTTCTCCCACCACCAATATCACATTATCGATAACAGCACTCTCCTCGAATGCCTGCAGTGCATACCAGATAACCGGTTTTTCCTTCAACAGCATATACTGTTTTGCTACGGAACTCTGCATTCTCCTACCGGCACCTGCTGCCAGCACTATGGCTATATTCTGTGCCATATTTCCTCCATCCCCTCTCGTATTATCGCTCTCCTAAACGCAGATTTGGTACTGCATTCAAATCCATACCGCTGCGTACCCCTTTCAAATACTCATAGTAGCCTGCCACACCAATCATAGCGGCATTATCTGTACAGAAAATCGGGCTGGGATGATAAAACTGTATCTTTCTCTTGGCACATTCTTCTTCAAAAGCTTTCCTCAATGACGAATTGGACGCCACACCTCCGGCAATGGCAAATTTATCATATCCATATTGCTTCACAGCATGGATACCATGTTCCACCAACACATCAATGACTGCCTTCTGGAAAGATGCTGCCACATCCGCCTCACAAACCGGCTCTCCCTTCATCTGACAACCGTTCAAATAATTTAACACTGCAGATTTCAGACCACTAAAGCTGAAATCATACTCGCTTTCACCTACCTTGGCTCTGGGAAAACGAATAGCCTCCGGATTGCCTTCCTTGGAAAGTTTATCAATTTTCGGACCTCCCGGATACCCCAGACCGATGGCTCTTGCCACCTTATCAAAAGCTTCACCTGCCGCATCATCTCTGGTACGTCCGATGATTTCATATTCGCCATAATCCTTCACCACTACCAGATGGGAATGTCCGCCGGACACCACCAAACATACATACGGCGGTTCCAACTCTTTATTTTCGATATAGTTAGCACTAATATGCCCCTCAATATGATGCACGCCAATCAAAGGTATTCCTGTAGCAAAGCTGATTGCCTTAGCAGCCGATACGCCAACTAACAGAGCACCCACCAGTCCGGGACCATACGTCACCGCAATAGCTGTGATTTCTTGCAAGGTCACATCTGCTTCTCTCAAAGCCTCTTCAATGACCTGATTAATCTTCTCGATATGCTTTCTGGAGGCGATTTCCGGCACCACTCCTCCATAAAGTGTATGCAAATCAATCTGGGAAGAGATAATGTTGGACAAAACCTCTCTGCCGTTTTTTACTACAGCAGCAGCCGTTTCGTCGCAAGAGCTCTCTATTGCCAATATATATACATCCTCTGTCTTGTTCGTCAAATCCATTTTCTATGCCCTTTTCTATTCTTCTTCCTTTAATTTCACATTGTCAGCAACATTCCAGCCATATATTTTCCAATGATTGGAGCTATCCTTACGTAGCAAAAAGATATGCATAGTGGTCGTATATTCCGTCCCTTGCATCACCGTATAGCTACAGGGAATTCTTGCAAAGGAATGCCCGTCCTTTTCAAAATAGGTAACATCCGTGCTGGCACCTACATTGCTTCCTGTTATCTTTCTGCCACTTTTCTGAAAAGCAGTCACCTCAGCAGACAAGGTAATCACATGGGTTCCCCACTCATTATTTGCCAACAAAGCACTGTCCATCAGGTCTCTTTCTCTCTGCACCAATGCCTCAAAATCCTCCTGTGTACATTCCTCATTATAAAGACATCTGGTTACTTCATTGTAATGCTTAATAACTTCCTTTACGGTTGGCGGATAATTCACGGAAATATCCTTTAATAAAATTTCCTGTGCCGCACTTAACTCCGGCTCCGGTTCCGCATTCTCCTTAGGCCGATTTACCATATAGCAATAAACACCGGCTACAACCACTATCAAAATAGCAATCACCACAAATACTACAGAACCATTTTTCTTTGACTTTTTCTTCATAAAATCAACTCACTTTATTTTATTCTGCAAATTTTAATTCCACACTGCGGCCATCCTTCGCCGCCACAGAAGCCGCAAAAATCTTCTTTACATCCTTCATATATTCTTCCGGACGTATCAAAGAAGGGCTATAGTGGGTCAACCACATTTCCTGCACCCCGGCACGCTGTGCCATTTGTGCAGCCTCGTACATAGTCATATGCTTCTTTTCTTTGGCTTTAGACAAATTCTCCGGCTCCCCATACATACCTTCACATATGAACAAATCTGCCTCTGCAGCATGTTCTACAATTCCCTGTGTAGGACGACTGTCTGTACAATAGGTCACCTTCAAACCTTTTCTGGGTTCTCCCAGTACCATTTCCGGTGTAAATACCTTACCGTCTACCTCTATATCCTCTCCCTTTTGCAGGCGGTTCCAACACTGCATGGGGATCTGTAATTCCTTTGCTTTTTCCACTTGGAACTTCCCGATACGTTCTACCACCATATTATAGCCATAGCATACTACATTATGATTCACCCGAAAAGCTTCTAAATAGAAACCATCAAACTGGATTTTATGATAGCCTTCCTCCAGCTCCAAAAACTGAATTTCAAAGGGCAACTCCGGTGCAATCGTGCGAAGTGCATTCACTACTTTTTGCAAACCCTTAGGGCCAATCATCACTAATGGTTCCGTTCTCTCTGCATTTCCCATGGTCAACAGCATCCCCGGCAAACCACTGATATGATCTGCATGATAATGGGTAAAACACATAATACCGATAGGATTGGGACTCCATCCCTTTTCCTTCATGGCAATCTGGGTTCCCTCACCACAATCAATCAATATACTTCTTCCATTATATCGCATCATCAGCGCTGTGAGCCACCGATAAGGCAGTGGCATCATTCCGCCGGTTCCCAACAAACATACATCCAACATCTTCGTTCCTCGTCTTTAGAGGAGTTCCTTTTCCTCCGCCTCTTCTACAGGCAAGGCAAACTCTTCTATCATTTCTTCATAGCAGCTTTCACACAAATCAAAGTTATGCTTCATGCCATCCCGCTTACTGAAATAGCCAAAGCTCTGCTCTCCGTGAAAACAGCCTTCTTTTAATATACCACTTTCTACCCGCAAACTTCTGCCGCATTTATTACAGCAAACCTGCTCCAGATAGTTTTCAACCATATTTGCATATTTACGCATCTTTATCCTCCCTTGTTTGTGCGTTATAGGTATCTTTCGTGCCTGCTCCCACAGGAAGCGTCACCAAGCCCTATCCTAAGCATACCACAAGGTTTCCTTCTTTGCGTCTGGTAATTCCTACCGACTTTCGCTACGTAGCCACATAATCATGGCATCCTCTACCGGCTTCTCATAAAAGCGGGGACGGATTCCTTCTGATACAAAGCCCAGCTTCTCATACACATGGATGGCCGGTACATTGCTGACCCTGACCTCCAGGGTAAAATTCTCTATTCCAAATTCTCTGCCCTGTTGCAGCAGTTCCTGTAGCATAGTATACGCAATTCCCTGACCACGTTCCTTCCCGGTAACCATGACAATATCAATGTCTCCGTCGCCATAAGAATTTACCACGCCGCAGCACCCAATCACTTCTTCCTCTCGCACTGCTACCAGATAGATACTCTTATCATCCTCTACCAAATCTGCAAAAGCCTTCGCTGTCCACGGTACGCTAAAGCATTCCTTAGCCATCACACTCAAGGCTTCCACATCATCAGCACACAATCTACGAAACTGAACCATTTGCTTCTTCTCTTTCTCTCTCCGCCTGACTCTTACGCAGGTATTCCGGTGCATGTTCTGCAGCAGATACCAGTCTTCCCTGCTTCGCATAGGTCACCCCTAATGCTGCAACTGATGCCGCACGCTGGCGACTCATACCTGCCGGTGCAAAGGTATAGGGCACCTGACAAAGCTGCTCAATCTGCCTCGTATAAACCGGCACACCATCTCCCAAAAAGATAACCGGCTCTCCCAGCTCATTACAAACTTGTATTATTTCTCTCACATCCACTGCACACTGCTCCCGCACAGCTTCCATCTGCCATTCCCTGCCCCGCGGTGTGAAACGATAAATTCCGGTATACACCTGATTCCTTCTGGCATCCATCAACGGGCATACCAGATGAGCAGCGCCACACATATTATATGCCAGCCCCTCCAGAGTAGGTACTTCTACAATCGGCTTCTCCAAAGCCAGTCCCAATCCCTTCACAGTTGCTGAGCCGATACGCAGTCCGGTGAAAGAGCCCGGTCCTGCTGCTACTGCAATCGCATCGATACTGCTCAAATCCAGATCTATCATCTTCCTGACCTCTTCCAGCATAGGCAAGAGGGTCTGAGAATGTGTCTTTTTATAATTCATGGTATACTCTGCCAACAGCACCTCATCCTCCACCACTGCCACACTGGCAACCAGTCCGGAGCTGTCCACTGCTAATACTTTCATACTTCTACCTCTAAATCTCTAATAATTCTATTTTACGGTAATCGAAGCCCTTTTCCAAGTCCTTTTGAATCGTTACCTGCTTATAATGCTCCGGCAAAATCTCTTCGATCAGGTTCGCCCACTCAATCAAACAGATACCCTCTCCATAAAAGCAATCCTGATAGCCGATTTCCTCCATTTCCTCCACATCACCGATACGATACACATCATAATGATAAAAGGGCATGCGTCCTTCCTCATAAATCTGCACGATAGTAAAGGTAGGACTGTTCACCGGCTCCGTAATCCCCAAACCGACTGCAACTCCCTGAGTAAAAACAGTTTTTCCTACACCCAAATCACCAATCAGGGTATATACCTCACCCGGCTTCGCCTTTTCTGCAATCTGCTTTCCTATTTCAAAGGTATCCTCCGGCCCAAAAGATTCCCAAGTTTGCTTATTCATGCTTCTCTATCCTCGTCTTTCAAAAACGTATCTTCACTTTCTTGGGAGGCATATGTGTAGAAATAATTTCAATACACTGGCTCAAATTCTCTCCCAATGCCCTTCTGGGCAAAATCGTCGCATTCACCGGTGAAGTATAAATAATAATACTCTTGCTGGTGGAAGTAGCCTTAAACATATTTTCCCAAGCCTGGCTCTGACTCTCCTCGCCCTGAGAAACAGTTATTCCCTGCTCGTCTAACACATAATGCAAAGTATTCTTAAAGGCGGGATTGTTCAAAGCCTGCTGCTTACTTTTCAAAAACAGTGTCCATGGCAAATACAACAATACCACCACTCCTGCAATCAAGAAAATCCACTTATGATTCATCAATGCAATCACTACCAACAGCCCACCGAAACAGCTTCCTAAAATTCCTGCCGGACTGTTATAGGTATGTGCCATCATATAATCATACAAGTCTCCCGCCTCTATCTTAACGTCTAATTCTAACATATTTCCGTCATTTCCTCCACATAAAATTGCATTGTTTCCGTTGCCACAACTTACTCTAATCACTAGTTTAGAATATCTCCTACAATGTTCGGCATCTTATCACAAAAGGCTGCCCGGCAAAGTATCCCTTCGCCATGACAGCCCTCCCAATTATTCCTGCTCCAGTGTTGAAGTACAGTGTGGACACTTCGTCGCTTCCAAAGGAATGTCTGTCTTACAGAACGGACACTTCTTGGTAGTTGGTGCTGCAGGTGCAGCCGCTTCTTCCTTCTTCATCTTATTAATGCCCTTCACAATCATAAATACCACGAAGGCCATAATCACGAAATTAATAATTCCTGAAATAAAATTACCATAATTCAAGGTAGCCGCTCCGGCCTCCTGTGCTGCCGCAATAGTAGCATAATCTTTTCCATCCAATGCTACAAACCAGTTTGCAAAATCCAACTTGCCGGTAAAAAGGCTCAATACAGGCATCAGAATATCATTTACCAAAGAGGTCACAATACCATTAAAAGCACCACCAACAATAACACCCACTGCCAAATCAATCATGTTGCCCTTTAGAGCAAACTTCTTAAATTCTTCCATAAACTTTTTCATATTACTGAAGTCCTCCAATATTATCTAACTGAATCAATTATATAACATATGGGACAAATTGCAAGTTTTTTCTTTAGATACGCCCTTTAATAATTGGTCGCAAAGGCTTGTATACCAGCATGGTAACCACGGATGCCACAGTACCTTTTATCAAATTCATAGGTGCCACACAGCAAATAACAAAGCTCACCAGACTGCCTTCCTTCATCAAAGGATTCACTTTGCTTCCCATAGCCAGAATATTTTCCATAGGAAGTCCGTAAAGCTCAGAAAACGCAGGAATTAAATAAATTGCATTAAAAGCCGTACCGAAAACCGTCAGGAAAAATGTGCCAAAGATACAGCCTGCAATGGCTCCCTTTTTCTTCTTGATAAAAGTATAAAGAATAGAAGCCGGTAATATAAAACTACAGCCCACTGCAAAGTTTGCTAAGTCTCCCACAAAGGCAGTACTGGTACCCTTTACAAAAAGCTTCAGCAAAATCTTCACAAACTCCATCAACACGCCTGCTGCCGGTCCAAAGGCGAAGGAACCAATTAAAATCGGTATTTCACTGAAATCCAGCTCATAAAAAGGCGGTACAAAGGGCAATGGGAACTCAAACAACATCAAAATCATGGCAAGTGCTGAAAACATACCAATCATAGCCACCTTACGGGTATTCAAAATTTTTTCTTTGCATCCCCGCTTCTTTTGTGCCAGCTTCTCTACCAGCACTGCCACTACAAAGAGCAAAACAACGATTGCCAATACCTGCACCACAAACACCGCGTTACTTTTCACGCTTTCCAATAAACCATTCATCTTTTCCTCTCTTTCTGTCGCTTTCTTGCGACGCTGTAAGCTTAGGTCTTCCAATTGCTTCAGCCATAGATTTTCAGGAAAATTCTTCTGCCTTATGTGCTCTCCCTTTCCTGTGTCCTACTCATTGCCCCATAGAAGTAAGCAGTCTCCTTTTCGCACACACAAAAGCCCCGGGCATCTGCGAGACGCAGATATCCCAGGGCATAAAGATACACACTCATTTCTTCTTTCATCCAGACTTTACTGTTGGTAACGGATTTTGACCGTTTCAGCCACACCTTCGGTTCTCTCGCAAATATGATTGCCATGGAACACCTACAAGGTGCAGGTCGCAGACCCATCATTTCACACATTTTGTGTCAATGCCTCACTGCCAGTAGGGAATTTCACCCAACCCTGAAGAACTTTACCTCAAGTGGTATATTACTACAGCAGCATTTTGATGTCAACCATAAATCCGCCGCTTAATTCATCTTTTTGATTTTCATGGTCAGCTGAATACGCTTCTTCTGTACATCACAGCTCATTACCTGTACATCCACGATGTCGCCTACGCTCACAGCCTCCAAAGGATGCTTAATGAACTTGTCTGTCATCTCGGAAATATGAACCAGACCATCCTGATGCACACCGATATCCACAAAAGCACCGAAGTCAATAACATTTCTGACAGTTCCCTTCAGCACCATGCCCGGCTTCAAATCCTTCATATCCAATACATCACTGCGTAGTATTGGCTTCGGCATATCGTCACGAGGATCACGGGCAGGTTTCTCCAGCTCCTTCAAAATGTCTGTCAGAGTAATTTCACCGATACCCAGCTCCTCAGCCAAAAGCTTCTTGTTCTTAATACGCTTCTCCAGACTGCTTACACTTACTTCATTTACGGTAGCTGCAATCTCTGCTTCCTTGGTATTCTTCCCCTTCTTTGCAGGCTCTTCAAAGGTTACGCCGCCCATGGCAGCTGCCAAAGCCTTCCCCATAGCGGTATTAGTATTGCTGACACGAACCTGCTTCTGCATAGGTTTCTTGGGTGCCGGCTTTTTCTCGGAAGTAGCTTTCTTTCCGGCAGCCTTATCCGCTGCAGCCTGTTTCTGTGCCGCCTTCACATCTTCCATGGTGAGACCCAGCTTGTCCAAAAGTTGCATAGCCGCCTCATAGGACTCCGGATGCACACTGGTAGCATCCAAAGGATTATCTCCGTCCAGAATACGCATAAAACCTGCACACTGCTCATATGCCTTAGGTCCCAGCTTCGCCACCTTCAATAACTGCTTACGATTGGTAAAGCGTCCGTTTGTTTCACGATACTCTACGATATTCTTGGCGATGGTCTTGTTGATACCGGAAATATATTCTAACAAAGATGCAGAAGCCGTGTTCAAATCCACACCCACCTTGTTTACACAATCCTCTACCACACCATTCAAAGCTTCACTAAGCTTCTTCTGATTCATATCATGCTGATACTGACCCACACCGATAGATTTCGGGTCGATCTTTACCAGCTCCGCCAAAGGATCCTGCAATCTGCGGGCGATAGAAGCTGCACTTCTCTGACCTACGTCAAAGTTAGGGAACTCCTCGGTTGCCAGCTTACTTGCAGAATAAACAGATGCTCCGGATTCATTCACAATCACATACTGTACCGGCTTATTGATTTCCTTTAAAAAATCTACAATGACCATCTCAGATTCTCTGGATGCGGTACCGTTACCTACTGAAATCAAATCTATATTATACTTGTCAATTAACTTCTTTAGCTCCAGCTTCGCTTCTTTGACTTTATTCTGAGGCTCTGTAGGGTAAATCACCTTGGTATCCAGTACTTTTCCGGTAGCATCTACGACTGCCAGTTTACAACCGGTACGGAAAGCAGGGTCCCAGCCAAGCACCACCTTGCCGGCAATGGGGGGTTGCAACAAAAGCTGCTGCAAATTCTTACCAAACACATCAATAGCACCATCCTCCGCCTTCTCTGTCAAATCATTACGGATTTCACGCTCGATAGCCGGTGCAATCAGACGCTCATAGCTGTCACGCACTACTTCCTGTAAAATAGGCGTAGTATATTCATTCTCCTTGGTAATCAGTTTTGTCTCCAGGTAGCGAAGAATACGCTCTACTGGAGCACTTACCTTTACTGTCAGGAACTTCTCTTCCTCTCCGCGATTCAGTGCCAATACACGATGTCCTGCGATTTTCTTTACAGCTTCCTCAAACTGATAATAGTTCTCGTATACGCTCTGTGCCTTTTCGTCCTTAGCTGTACTGCTTACCAAGCCTTCTTCCATGGTAGCATTACGAATATACAAACGATAATCTGCCTCGTCCGAAATACTTTCTGCAATAATATCCTTGGCACCCTGTAATGCCTCTTCTGCGGAAGCCACACCCTTTTCTTCTGAAATATACTTTGCAGCCTCTTCCTCTACCGAAACTGTCGTTTCCTGTGCCAGAATAAACTGTGCCAAACCATCCAGTCCCTTTTCCTTTGCTACACTGGCACGAGTCTTTCTCTTAGGTCTGTAGGGACGGTACAAGTCCTCTACTACTACCAGTGTCTGTGCAGCCAGAATCTTTTCCTTTAGTTCCTCAGTCAGCTGTCCCTGTTCCTCAATACTCTTTAATACCTGTTCCTTCTTGTCCTCCAGATTACGCAGATATACCAGTCGCTCGTGCAAATCACGCAGCTGCTCATCATTTAAGGAGCCTGTCACCTCTTTACGATAACGGGAGATAAACGGTATGGTATTGCCTTCGTCAATCAGCTTCACTGCTGCCTCTACCTGCCATTTCTCCACCTTTAATTCTTCTTTGATTTGTAAAATAATGTCCATCTCTTAAGTCCTTCCTTAATGCTAAGTACTGATGCTCAGAGCCAACTCGAAAATACTGCGTATTTCCTCGTTGTTTGGCTCTCGCCAAATAGAAATGTATAAATGCAGCCTCCTGAATACAAGTATTCATCGCCTGCATTTACACATTTCTGCTTAGCTCTGAACTATAACACTTTATATTTGTTTAATAATTATAATGGATACCACCGATTGATTTCAAGTCCAAAAAATGATATATTACAAAGGAAAGCGAGGAATGATTATGAAAAATTCATTTAGTATTGTTTCCCTGATTTTAGGGATCTTAGCCATATTAAGTATTTGTACTGCTGTTCTGCCCATTCCTTTGGGCGCTGCCGGCATTCTTTTTGCTGTTTTGGGACATCGCAAGGGCAAGCAATTGGATTCCATGGCACTGGCAGGCGTACTCACTTCTATCGGCGGAATTGCCATGTCTGTGGTAATGTTTGCCATGACCTTTATGATGCTTCCTACCATGTTGCAGGATGAAGCCTATCGGGAACAGCTCAATTCCATGTCGGAATCCATGTACGGCATGAGCTTCGACGAAATGATGGAAGAAGCCTACGGTGTGGACTTGGATGAAATGTTTGGTGCAGAATAGACAGAAAGGATGTATGAATTATGTTTCAATACAAATCAAGTGCAGAATTAAAAGATTTTGCCAAAGAACGCCTAACCGGGCATTACGGTACTGCCATATTAGCCATGTTGCTTATCGAAAGCATACAGATTATTGCCAGCTCCTTTATTACTATGCTAGTGCCCGGAACAGATATGGTGAGCATGATTATCTCCCTTCTGTTAAGTGGTGTAGTAGCCATCTTTCTTGGCATCTATCAGACCGGTGTCTCTCTATTCTATTTAAATATGGCATGCGGACATCTCTGCCGGTTGAATGATATTTTTTATGGTATGCAGAATCAACCCTCCCGGTCACTGGTGGTTTCCCTGGCTGTTACCGGAGTGAATTTGCTGTGCCTAACTCCTTATCAGATTTTTGCCATGTTGTTTATGAATACAGAAAACTTGAATTATATGATGCTTATGTTGGTAACCGCTGCCATCGGCCTATTGATTTATGTTCCGGTCAGTCTGGCACTTTCCCAAAGCTTCTATCTGCTACTGGACTTTCCGGAGTACTCCGGAAAAGAAGCTTTAAAAGCCAGCTGTAAGATTATGAAAGGACATATGGGACGCTTGTTCTATATCCAGGCCAGCTTCCTTCCTCTGATGTTTTTAGGTATCCTTACCTGTGGTATCGGCATGCTGTGGATTACTCCCTATATGAATATGACCTATACCCTGTTCTTTTTGGATATTATGAATCCTGCCGTAACGAACAACAACAAATAATATCTTTTGTATATATTAGTATTTGGTATTAGGAGACCGGAAATGTCAAGATTAGTTTATGTATGTATTATTTGTTTGCCCTTTATCATTTATTACCTACTGATGATAGGACATATCGAGCGACATCCTGCCGACTACACGGAATTGGATCGATATCAGTTTGCACGGCGTATGATTACCATAATGCAACACAACGGACACATCCAAACCGATGTATATGGTACGGAAAATCTACCTGAAGAAGGTGGCTATGTTATGTATGCCAACCATCAGGGAAAATACGATACACTGGGAATCATGAGCGTTCACGAGGAACCCTGTACGGTAATGATGGACGAAGCTCGATCCCACCTTATTCTGGCCGACCAGTTTATGACACTGCTAAAGGGCTGTCGCATCGACAGAACCAATATGAAAACCCAGCTAAAAGCCATCATCTCTGTCACCAATCAGGTCAAGGACGGGCGACGCTATATTATCTTCCCAGAAGGCGGCTATGCAGAAAATCAAAACATTGTAATGGACTTTCTCCCCGGCTCTTTTAAATGTGCCATGAAAGCCCAAAGTCCCATTGTTCCGGTAGCACTGATTGATTCTTACAAGCCATTTGGTGTGAATTCTTTAAAAAAGGTAACTACTCAGGTACATTTTCTAAAGCCTCTCTATTATGAAGATTACAAGGACATGACCTCCAGAGAAATCTCTGAACTGGTACGAAATCGTATCGTAGAAACCATTGAAGCCAGTACATAAAAGAGGCAGCCCGCAACGGACTGCCTCTTCTGTTTGGAATTCCTCTGATTTATTCTTCGTGACAGTGACAACCACCGCCGCAGCTGCTACAGCCACTGTCATTCTGTCCGCAGGTTGCCCCGGAAGGACATCCAATGCACTTCACGCCACTTTTCTTCGCCTTTATCACATACGCCGCAGCACCACCAATGATTATGAATAATACCGCAATAATCAAAATATCTGTCATCTTTTCACCCTCTTATACATTGCAACCCATCATTCTACGCAATTTTCTTTGCTTCCTTTTCTGCTAACAGGTCATTATTGGTCTTCTGAATCATAGCCACTACGATGAGCACCATAGCAAAGACTGCAATTAGACCGCCCATGAAGCCCCCTCCTATACTACCGGTAGTAATTAGAGTACCTATCTGAAATACCAAAAAACCTACTGTAAAGCCCACTCCAAGCTGCAGGGCAATACCACCCCAAAGCCACTTAGCGCTCTTCATTTCTGCATTCATAGCACCGATTGCGGCAAAACAAGGTGGACTATATAGATTAAACATCAGATAAGCCAACGCTGCAACTGCTGTTAAACCTTGCATTTCTGCACTAATAGAACTTCCTGCTACGCCCTCTGCGATAGCCAGTTCCTCCATATTGATTAAGTTCTCTAATCCTACATAACACACTGCCAATGTACCTACTACATTTTCTTTTGCAATAAATCCTGTTACTGCTGCTGCAGCCAACTGCCACGCATGATAACCTACCACCGGTATCAGGACATAAGCAAACGGCCTCGCGATAGAAGCCAAAATAGATGCATCTGCGCTCTCTGCCATGGTCAAACTCCAGTCAAAGGTCTGCATAATCTGTACGGCTGTATTACACAGAAGAATAATCGTAGCAGCCTTTACGATATATGCCCAGCCCCTGCTGCACATAGATTCAAATGCCCTCCACAGAGAAGGAACTTTATATTCCGGCAACTCGATAATAAAAAAGGACTTTTTCGCTTTATAACCGGTAATCTGATTAATCAGCAGTGCACACAAAAAGATAAGTACAATACCGGAGAAATACATAACTGCACTAATAATACCCTGCTGCTCCTCAAAAAAAGCCCCGGCGAAAAGAGCAATCACCGGTATCTTGGCACCACATGGCATAAAGGGTGCCAGCATAGCTGTAGCTCTGCGTTCTCTCTCGTTACGAATAGTACGGGTAGCCATAACACCGGGAACTGCACAACCGATAGTAATCACAAACGGAATAACCGATTTACCGGAAAGTCCCACTCTCTTAAAAATAGGATCAAGCACTACAGAAACACGTGCCATATATCCACAATCCTCCAACAACGCAATGAGGAAGTACATCACCATAACCAACGGCAGGAAACCAATAACCGCTATCACACCGCCGATAACACCATCCACCAACAACGCAGAAAGCAAAGGATTCGCGTTCTCAAAGAAACCTCCTACCCAAGTCTGAAAAGCCTCCAACCACGCCACCAATGTATCTGCCACCCATGGACCTACCCATGCCTGGGATATCTGGAACACCAGATACATCACTACTGCAAAAATACCAATACCCAATATCGGATGGGTTATCACTGCATCAATTTTATCATTTATATTCACATCCTTTGTCAAAACTTTACGAGTTTCTACCGCTTTGACCACCTTATTGACGAAGCTATAACGCTTCCTATCTGCTGCTTCTACCGCCGCCTTATCTGCCAGGTTCACATCCCCCTGCTGATATGGAGCCTGCTGTCCTCTTCCTACCAACGCTGTTGCAGCTGCCACTACTTCCTTCAAACCTTCCTCATCTGTAGAAACAGTATTGATTACCGGACAACCCAGCTTTTCTGCCAACAGCTTAGCATCTATCTTCGTCTCTTTTTTCTCATTAATATCACTCTTATTCAAAGCTACAACAACTGGAATACCCAATTCCAAAAGCTGAGTGGTGAAAAATAAACTTCTACTCAAATTGGTAGCATCCACAATATTAATCATCACGTCCGGATTGTCATTCTTTATGTAAGAGCTGGTAACACTTTCCTCGGAAGTAAACGGAGACATGGAATAGGCTCCCGGCAAATCTACTGCTACCAATTCCTCCGTTCCTGAATAAAAGCCCCTCTTGATAGGACTTTCTTTTTTATCTACAGTAACACCTGCCCAGTTACCAACTTTCTCATTTCTACCAGTGAGAGCGTTGTACATAGTCGTCTTGCCACTGTTTGGATTACCTGCCAATGCAATTCTCATTTGAATTTCTCCTTTATATGAATTTACTTTTGGAATATTCCTTACCCCATTACCAGTTAGTTTTCACTAACCATTCTTCAAAATATATAGTGGTGCACTTCACCACTATACTATAATCGCTTCTGCCAACTGATTATCAATACTATATCTGCCATCCTTAATGGAAACTACACACCCACGTTTCAACCGGGAAACCACTGTAATAGGTTCTCCGCTATAACAGCCCAAGGAAAACAGGAATGCATTCAACTCTTCATCATCCGTCTTGATTTCCTGAATGATATACTCTTCACCAACCTGTGCTTCTGTCAAATTCATGTTAGCCTCCTAAACACCAAACAATAATTAGTTCCGTCTAACCAAATAAAGATTAACACCGAAATCCTTTTCTGTCAAGCTCCCTTTTTATAATTTTTTTCAATTTTTTCCAAATTGTCATATCCTATTTTTAGCACTACACACTTTCACTAAAAACATCTTCCAACTCATTCAGATTTTGATCAGAATGCTCAATCTCCCTTGCATAACGATATGCCAGCTCCACACAATCCTCCATAGTCAAAGTCCCCTGTTCCAGCCATCTGGTCAGATACAGTTCCCTTATGAAACGTACGGATTCCACAGCCAGAGCCATCTTACTATATATCATATCATCGTACACTGCACCACAAAAATAGGTATATAAAAAGAACACAAACAATCGTACCCCTGTCTGCTCCCACAATGCTCCGGCAGTTCCATCCTGTCTCAAAAACGCTTCCAGCTCTTCCACCTGCTGCCGGTAAGCCGCTTCTGTGCCTGCATACAGCTTCTTTTCTACTGCTTTTAGAACCTCCGACCACTCCTCCCGCAGTCTCTCCAATTCATATATATGTCCATAGAGTGCTTTTCTATGACTATAGCGTTCCAACTTCACCAAATCCATGTCAGGTTGTCCGAAGCCCTCCTCATAACGTCGTACGACCTCATCAATGGCGAAATATTCCTCCCTATCAATACATTCCTGCATTTCCCAGGCAAACTGAAGATAAAGACACATTTTCTCCTCCAGTTCTCCTTCCGCCTCCTTCAAATGCTTCATAATAACTGCTCTGGCATCCTCCAACTGAGTAAACAGCAAAACATCGAAATCCTCGAATTCCTCTGCCAGTTCTTCTTCTGCATCATCCTCGTACTCATCGAACACCGGAAATGCTTCCTGTTCCAGTATCATCCTCGCCGCTATGGGACAGGACAGAGATAGGGACAGCTCCCGCAGTCCCTCATACTCCTCTACATGTCTGGGATAGTTTTTACAGGTATGGCACAGTGCCTCCTCTCCCAGTGCCGTATAAATATCACACAAATCCTCTTCATTTAAGAAGGCACACCTCCTGTTGCATTGATAAAAGGCTCCCTCCTGCCAATCGATGGAATTTCGAAGTCGTTTCCCAAATGCTCCCTGCACCTCTCCATAATACTCCAAGGAATCCTCATCTATCATTATCTGCCAGCCTGCACAGCAGGTATCCGGACAAGCTCCCGCCACACAACGAAAATCCTCATAATAATCAGGCTTGATGTATCTCATGTTTATTCTCTCCTGTCAATCGTCTTCCATCTACTCCAACAGCTATGCTTTCCTCACACACTTTTTCTTCAGCAAATTCTTCTCTGCCTCCCGAGAACAACTGAATTTAAATCATAATCCGAGCCACAAAGCTACTCTCCTCACAGCTAATCTGCAACCCAAAACCATGCATCTGACAAATATTCCTTGCAATAGCCAGTCCCAGACCGCTGCCTTTACGTCCGCCTCTGTTTACATTCCCTACCACAAAGGGCTCACACAAGGTATCCGCCACTGCCCTTAAATCCGTCTCACAGGAATTTTGAAAGCTTATCTGCCATGCTCCTATCATAACACGAATGACACTATTATTTGAAGCATATTTCACGGCATTCTCTAACAAATTATATAACACCTGTCCAAACAACACCTTATCCGCCTCTATGGTAAGCTCTCCTGTCAGTTCTACAGTCACCCCTCTCTCCTGTAGCTGATTTTCTTGTGCCTTTAGCAACTCCTGCATTTTTTCTGATACGTTCAACGCTTCTCTTTTCAGCACCACATTACCACTCTCAGACTTGGACAAGCTCAACACAGATTCTATAATACCATTCATATACTGCACATTATTTAAAATAACCTCCGAATAATACTCCTGCTTCTCCGTATGCAGATTGTCCCGCAGGTTTTCTGCATAGCCGGAAATAGACATAAGAGGGCTCTTCAAGTCATGAGCCATGATATTCATAAGATTTCTACGATAATCCTCCACATCATACTGCGCCCTTAGGCGTGCATAGGAAGTCTTCGCCAGCAGAAATGCCACCAAAACACCTACCAACAACAGAATAGCTGCTATGACTATCATCCATCCTCCATACTGCTCCCACACGTCATATACAGCGGCAGACAGAAAGGCAACCTCCCGACCGCCCTTCAAAGTCATCTTCATCATGTTGGTCAACTCTATGCGAAAGAAACTTTCCGCCATACCCTCTGAGCCACTCACCTTCGGCGTCTGCAACCGCAGAAACTCTTTTAGCTCTATCAAGCTCTCGTAGGAAGCATCTGAACTGCACATATAATTTTTCGAAGGACTGGTTTCACCATAACCGGCCACCATGGGTTCCATCCATGCCTCTGCTGCCTCCCCCATAACAACCATTTCATAGCCCTCCGGGATTTCCTCCTCTGCCGAAGCATCTAAACAGATATTGAGCAACTCATGCATTTGATAATTGTTTCTCGCCAGATAATATTCCAAATCTTTTATGTAGGTTGCTTTTATCTGCATATCTCCCGGAATGAAGTGCCTTCCGTCCGTATAAAAGCCTGAAAAATCCACTGTTTCATAAAGATGCACCAAGGCTCTGTTCTGTTTCTGCAACTCTCCACGATATTCTTCCCAACCGGGTATTTCTGCCGGTACACAAGTATAAATCATAGAAGCAGTTTCTTCTGTAGCATTTTTTATCTGAAAAATCCGTTCAGTACAATCCGCTATTACTTCTCCGCTTTCCTGCTCCTGTAATAAAGAAAAGAACCCTCTGGACACTGCCATCATAGCCATCTGAAATTGTACATTATTCGAAAAAAACGGTTCCTCATATTTCTCTGCCAATGAGCTGATATACCTCACCATAGTTCCCTGTGCTCTATAATAATTACTTACGGCATCTGATTTTTTATTGTTCACAAAGGAATTCAAACCTACTGCATATACCAACCCCACAATCAACAATACCAACAGAACTCTTTGCAGAAATATAGTACTGAACTTCTTCCTCTTACACATCAATGCTACAGTGCTGCTTCCCTTCTTTTTCTTTCTGTCTTTCCGTTTCCTCATCACAAGCTCCTTCCCCTTCCTAATCCGTTATTTTGTACCCCTTTGTCACAACGGTTTTGATTTGCGTTCCTGCTACCCCCAGTGCCTTTCGAAGCTTCTTGATATGATTATCCACCACACGCTCATTCCCTTCGTAATCATAACCCCAAATACGGGTCAACAGCAGCTCCCTCTCCACTACTCTATCCTTATTCTCCATCAAATACTTCAAAAGAGCATACTGCTTGGGCGGTAACTCCAATGTTTCCCCGGACACTGTCACGGTGAACCTTGCCGGGTTTAACACAATATCTCCGCAAACCATTTCTGCACAAGCTACCATACCCTTGGCTCTCTTTATCAGCGCCTGTGCCTTGGCATACAACTCCGCCAGTGAAAAAGGTTTTACTATGTAATCATCACAGCCTAAATGATACCCATAAAGTACATCCTCTTCACGTCCTCTGGCTGTCAGAAAGATAATTGGTACAACACTGCTTTGCCTGAGACTACGACAAATTTCAAAGCCATTTACTCCCGGCAGCATCACATCCAACAGGCAAAGGTCGAATTCCTGTTCATATACTGCGGTCAAACCTTCCTGACCATCCTTAGCAATATGAAGCTGTATCTCTCCTCCACTCTTGGCTGTAAAGAAGTCCTCGATAACCTCTCTGATTTGTGCATCATCCTCTACCAATAAAATATGATATGCCATGTTCTCCGCCTCTCATCTGTTCCGTTACTAACTTTATCTTAAAAGAAAGTTGTATCCTTTTTATATCCATCCATACGAATTTATTTTTTACCTTATGCGCCCCTATTTCGTCCACGACAAAACTCAAGAACTAAAAAATAGGAGTTGATGTACTGCTTATATATTCCTGTACATCAGCTCCTATCATGTTATTTTATAATGGTGCAGTTTCTTCTCTGTCAAGAGCTCTGCCAGCTATCACTTTAATCATGAATATTACTGCACCCACAGTAATATTAAGAATTATAAATATTGGTAATAGCATACCTATCAACCCGTTTAAGGCAAACAGCACGATAAACGCAAGTATCATCAACAGATAATGAGGATTATCGGTTCGTTGAAAATATCTATATTTATCAATATACCGCCTATGTTGTTTGTCCCATATCTCAGCCGTGCGTCCCTGCCAACCCAATATGGCTCTGGAGATAATTCCAACTAATCCAACTCCGAACAAGAAGCCCATTTCTCCGGCAAACATACTTATCACCGGCAACATTTTAAAGAATTCATAAGTAAAGGAACTAATATCCGTTCCTAACAATTTGCCCCCAATTCCTTCTGTTGGACAATTAAAATCATCTATTGCAAAGAACTGGGCATATCCTTCCACTGCCTGAGATAACTTATATTCCTTGTCGCTTTTGTACTCATCACTATTGTGTATGCTCATCACTACAATACTTGCGAGCACTATAAAGATTAGCTCCAAAATACCGGTTGTTAACTTAACACCTAATTTATCAACAGCACTTTCTACCACATCTCCTATTGATGCAAATACTGACAAAATACCGGTCAATACAGCCTTCACCCCGAACCATACCAGTGCAAGTAACTTTCCCATTAGGCTCCTTTGCCCCAAAAAGGCAGCCTGTACTAACAATGCAGAAACATAAAGCAGCACTAATAACAACACTCTGGCCAGTTTCATATTTTCGCCTTGAACACGCGGCAATATTAACAATGCCACTGCAACAATAATAATTGTTTTTACGACAGAGAATAAAAATCCCCCACGAGGACGGGCATATTGTTTTGAATGGTATCCCTTCACTTTTTGCAATACACCTATTCCTACAGAAACTGCCATGATACCGATAAATAAGTACAAATAGTTTACATCCCTGCAAAAATTTTCAATTGTACGATTATCGGTAACCAGCGGAAGTATCAAAAAAGTAAAGATTGCTACCGGAAAAAACAAGATTCCGTCTATAATTCTGGCAACCATAATCAAAAATCCCCTCCAAAAATCGTATCTCTATCTCTTTTTCTAATGTTAATATTATTTCTTCACACTTAACCACTTTAAATATCCGTTGATAAAGGTATCTAATGAACCATCCAACACTGCGTCTACATTGCCGCTTTCTACTTCTGTTCTATGGTCTTTCACCATTGTATAAGGCTGCAATACATAAGAACGTATCTGATTGCCCCAGCCGATATCCTTTACTTCCCCTCGAATATCAGACAACTTTTCTACATTGGCCTCCTGCTTTAACAAATATAGCTTCGCCTTCAGCATCTGCATAGCCTTATCCTTGTTTTGGAACTGGCTACGCTCATTCTGACACTGTACCACCGTACCCGTAGGAATATGAGTAATACGAATTGCCGAAGAGGTCTTGTTAATATGCTGACCACCGGCACCACTGCTTCGGTAGGTATCGATACGCAAATCCTTCTCGTCGATTTCTACATCCAAATCCTCTTCGATATCGGGCATAACATCCAATGACACAAAAGAAGTCTGGCGCTTGCCCTGTGCATTAAAGGGGGAAATACGCACCAAACGATGCACACCCTTTTCTGACTTTAGATATCCGTAAGCATTGATACCATTTACCTGAAAAGTCACCGATTTAATACCGGCTTCATCGCCGTCCAGATAATCCAATACCTCTACCGCAAAACCCTTACGCTCTGCCCAACGGGTATACATACGATACAGCATACTACACCAGTCACAGCTTTCCGTACCGCCGGCACCTGCATTCAGTTTCAGGATGGCATTATTAGTATCATACTCACCTGCCAAAAGGGTACCGATACGAAGCTCCTCAAATTCTTTCTTGAACTCCTCCAGTTCTCCGGTAATCTCGGGTATGAGAGTCTCATCATTCTCCTCATAGCCCATCTGTATCAATGTGAGAATATCCTCATACTGGGTTTCCAGCTTTTGATACTCTCCCACTGTATCCTTCATATTTTTTAATTCCTTCATTTGCTTGTTAGAGCGGTCCGGATCATCCCAGAAGCCGGGAGCCTCCATTTCTCTCTCTAACTCTTCAATTCGCTTTGCCTTACTGTCCAGGTCAAAGTGAATCCCTCACTTCCGCTAATGGTGTTTCGTAAGTCAGTATTTCTGACTTCATCTGGTCTAATTCAACCACAATAGCTCACCCACTTTCTATTTACTCCGGGAGAGGCAGAATACTCTGCCCTCAGGCACGCTTGCGCTAAGTAAACAGCGTAACGGTTCTAAGCTCGAAAAAACCTCGCTAAGAACCGACGATGTTTAATTACCTTTCGGTGCAGAGTATTCTGCCTCCCCCTCACTCAAATCATAAATTACTACATTATCCGCATATGCTATACTTTCTTACTTTCTACCGCAGCACTGCTTATATTTCTTACCACTTCCGCAAGGGCAGGGATCGTTGGGATATACCTTATCCTCAGCCTTCTTTACCGGTGCCTTGACACTGTCATCTTTGTTGGTACCGGTTACCTTAGCCACTTGCTCACGCTCTACCTTCTGCTCTACCTTGATATGGAACAGCATTCTCACGGTTTCTTCCTTGATGTTCTGGGTCATTTCGTCAAACATGTCATAGCCGGCCATCTTGTACTCTACGATAGGATTACGCTGTGCATATGCCTGCAATCCGATACCCTGACGCAACTGATCCATATCATCGATATGATCCATCCATTTTCTATCAATTACCTTTAATAGAATCACACGCTCAATTTCACGGATAGCTTCCGGATCCGGGAATTCTGTTTCTTTTGCTTCATACAGCTTCACAGCCTCTTCCTTCAGCTGCTGCTTCAGGCTGCTCTTCTTGCCCTTGGTTACACGCTCCTTACTAACCGGTTCCAAAGGAATGGTAGGAATGAGCAAACTGTTCAATTCATTGAAGTCCCAATCTTCCATATCTATATCATCATTGATGCTGATATCTACAGAATTCTCTACAATATCCGTAATCATCTTGTAAATCACATCACGCATGCTTTCGCCGTTAAGTACTCGACATCTTTCTTCATAGATGATTTCTCTCTGCTCACTCATAACACGGTCATATTCCAGGACATTCTTACGAATAGCAAAGTTGTTGCTTTCTATCTTCTTCTGTGCTGATTCGATGGCATTGGTCAAAGCCTTGTGCTCGATTTCCTGATTCTCCGGAATACCCAATGCATTGAACATGGTAATCAGACGCTCGGAACCAAACAATCTCATCAAATCATCCTGCAGAGAAATGTAGAACTTAGATTCACCCACATCACCCTGACGACCGGAACGACCACGGAGCTGATTGTCAATACGTCTGGATTCATGACGTTCCGTACCGATAATTTTAAGACCTCCTGCTGTTTTTGCCTCTTCATCCAACTTAATATCCGTACCACGACCTGCCATGTTCGTTGCAATCGTTACTGCACCATGAATACCCGCCTGTGCTACAATTTCTGCTTCCATTGCATGGAACTTTGCAT
>JAZLEI010000029.1:0-34322 GCA_045615205.1 Acetatifactor sp. | reverse complement strand
TGTTGCTGTAGGTACTACAGGTTCCGGTGTAGGTACCACTACCACTGGTGTTGCTGTAGGTACTACAGGTTCCGGTGTAGGTACCACTACTACTGGTGTTGCTGTAGGTACCGGTGTAGGCACTGGAGTAGGTACCGGTGTAGGTACTGGAGTGGGTTCCGGTGTAGGCACTGGAGTGGGTTCCGGAGTGGGTTCCGGTGTAGGCACTGGAGTGGGTACTGGTGTAGGCACCGGAGTAGGTACCGGTGTAGGTTCTGGTGTCACTACCGGTACAGGGGTAGGATCTACCCAACCTAACTGACCATTAAACAAATAACCATGAATTTCACATCCGATATTTCCAAAAGTGGTGGCAATTACTGCACCATCTAAGTACTGATTTAAAGTAACAGTTGCTTTAGGAGCTACAATAGTACCTGCAAAATCTCTGTTAAACACCAATTCGCCTGCATAGCTGCCGAAATTCCAGATAATATTATTTGCATGAGTAGTATGGAAATGCTTCAGGAACAAACCATTGCTGCTATTCGGGAAGCTATCCACTTCTACATTCACCATTACGGTATTCACACCATTTGCAAACAAATCATTAAGTGCATTTACATCCTTACCGGCTGCACTTACATAATTTTCAAGCAACTGAGAAGACTTAATATTCACAATTGCTACACTTCCGGTATTCTGAATCGCCTGACCCCAATCGTAATTCTGTGCAATCTTTGCATTCTTTACAGTAGCTGCCCAATTCTCAGTAGCTGCAAGTGCATTATCAAAGTTAATGGTAAATGCCTCACTCTGCTTTAAGATAGAGCCAACGGTTCCGGTTTCACCGATATACACATCGCCGGACTTAATCTGATTTGCGAAATACTCTACTTTATACTTATCACCGATTACATACAAAGCGGTATTTCTATGCATCTGAATAGGCATAACATCTTCTGCGTATCCACCACCGGTATAATTCGCAACATAATTCACTTCCGGTCCCAATGCAGCATACTGATTGGTAACCAACATATCTGAATTGGTTGCCCAGTTCTCAACTGCCAAGTTGGATGCCACGTGAATATTTCCGGTATAATTTTTTGCGAACACGCCGAAATCAAATACACCCAAAGTATTATCGCCTCTGGCATTTACCGGGGTACCATTATCAAAAGTATATGCAGTTGAAGCAGCAACTACATCCAGCCCATTCATAGCGAACGTTCCGGTAGCGACCATGGAAACTGCCATCATGGTAACAAATGCTTTCCTTATTCTATCCTTTACGATCCTCTTCTTCATAACAATCCCTCACGTTAAAACAAAGTTCACAGTAAAGTTTCTCTCACCGTTTATATCGACAATTAATTATAAAGACTTATCCTAAAATCAAAAAGGCTCAACTTTTTTGAAAAAAATTAAATTTTTTTATTTTTTTCGTTCTGATGATACTTTTGTTTGGTCGCATACATGGCAGCATCGGCTTTTCGCAGGTATTCATCCAAGCTATACGGCTCTCCCGGATGCATAATAACCGCTCCGATACTGGCAGTCAATTCAAAGCACAAATTGTGCCGTGTCTTTACTTGTTCCAGATTCTCTGCCAACTCTTCTTTAATTTTTTCTGCAGCTTCCATATCCTCGCATTCGCCAACCATGATGAACTCATCACCACCATACCGAACCGCTATCCAGTCCTGAGGCAAGGTCATTTTAATCGCCTCTGCTACAGTACAAATAGAAGCATCTCCCTGCAAATGACCATATTTATCATTAATCACCTTCATATGATTAATATCAGCAAATACGATAGCACTGTTTTTGCCTTCTTTTTGACAACGCTGTAAATAAGGCAGTGCCAAAACATCGAAGCCGGTACGATTTCGCAATCCTGTCAAAGCATCCGTAACAGAGACATCTCGCAACCTCGCATTCAACTCCTCTAATCGAATATTCTGTTTCACTCGCACCATATCCTGTGCTATATGTTGCAACCAGGTATATAAGGTACGATCATATACTCCCTTCATGTGATTCTTCTGCATGATGTAACCAATACATTTTTCATCTACATGAAATGATAAAAACAAATAGATATTACTTCCATCTGCCTCTTCATAATCCGGTAATAACTGTCTCGCAGGAAAAACAGGAGTGTTTACTGCCTTTCCCCCATGAATATTCACATAAGTATCCATATACTTAGGATATCCCCCAGAAACAAGCTGTCCCTCTTCGTCAAAAAAATCTTTCACCATACATAAGAAGAAATCTGCGCCTTCATAAGCATGATTGTATTCAAAACATCTTTGAATGGTTACTCTTAGTTGTTCCACACTGGTAATTTGCGCCAGAAGTTCATCCACATAACGCAAATGCCACTCATTCATATCCGTTTCCTTTTGTCTACGGTTGGAATTCAAAATAGCACGTAATCTTTTCTCTTTTCTTTCCTGAGACACTTCACAACCACAGCTCTCTCCTACCACAACTGAAGAATGCTTCACGGTTTTTACAGGAACTTCCTGTCCTTTAAGCTGTTTCAGCAAAAGGTCCATGCCTTCATATCCCAAAACATCCCACTTACGCTCCACTGTTGACAAAATGGGGTAAAACACCTGTCCTGCCTGAATACAGTCACATCCGGTCACAATCACCTGCTCCGGAACTCGAATTTTCAAATGCTCCAATGCTACACAAACACCAATTGCCATCTCATCATTTGCACATATAATAGCATCCGGCAGTTCCTTGCCTGCTTCTATGTATTTGATTATATTATTATAAGCCAAATGATATGACCAGTCAGAAACAAGTATCTGTTCTTCCGACAAGAACATTCCATGCTTTTCCAATGCGCTCTTGGTAGCCTCCAGACGCTGATTACTTTCCACATTTTCCCTTGTACCGCTGACAAATAAAAACTTACGAGCCTGATGTTGCTCAATCACATGAGCTACCAAATCATAGACACCATGATAAGTATCCGTCATAATACTGGTGATTCCGTCAATTTCATATTCCAAACTAACCGCCGGCAACTTATATTTTCGTATCTCCCGGCTCAAATATTCCCTCTCCAAAGCAATATTAATGGTATTTGCAGCCAAAATAACGCCATCAAACTCCTTCAAATTCGGTAGCTTGACCATGCCTCTGTCCCCAATGTTCATAGGGTCATCCGGATTCCCTGAAGAAAAGTTCACAAACGCAAACAAATCTACATTTTCTTCTGCTGCACGCTTCCGAATACCTTCTATGACAAGCTCTAAATATTCATTACTCCAACCATTTGCAAATACCGCAATTCTTCTTTTCATACTCTCAAATATCTCCACATGGCTTCCAGTTTCTATGACTATTTTACCATATCACTTCGAAGAATTGAACTCATTCGTTGCTCTTTTATATTGATTTTTTGCTATTTAATAAGCTTCCTCACGGATTAAAACACCATGAACAAGCAAACGCTTACTGGAACCTGATGTACCATAACAGGTAGACAGAGTCATGATATTATTGCGTTCTGACAAATCAATCTCTTTCTTATATAAAGAATTCTCCAACGCCCACTTCACATAATGATCATAGGTTGCATCCGTGGTAAAGGTCATATAGCGTTCACTGTCCTCTTTCACCTGATAGTAAGAAAAGATTTCATATGTATATACCACATCCTTCGTATAAATATAGAAGTATGGCTCTCTGTCACATATCGTGGTATCCTCGGTCAGCTCCTTAAAACGTCCGAACATACTGCCATCACGCATATTGTGACCAAAAATAAAGGCATTTCTGTCACTGAAATCTGCAGAAGCTCCCGAATCCATAAATAAACAGCCTGCGCGCAAATAATCACCTTCAAAGCTTCGACGCAGATAATAATCATTATCTTCCGCTTGTACTACCGGATAATCCACTCCCAATGCCGGATAATACAACCAGCCTCTAAAGTCATCATTCATTTGTTTCAGGGCTTCCAAATTCAACTCCAATGGTGGATATTTCGGACGCAGCGCCGCCACCTCTGCAGTCAAATCACGCTCTGCTACAGCCTGTGCTTCCAAGGTGTACGCCGCCTGCAAGCTATCATAAAACTTCTTAGCCTGCACTCCTGCAATCCAGTTTTCCACAAGCTTATATGATGATATCAGAATAATCGCAATCAGAACTATCTGAATGATACGATTCATGACATTACTGTTTTTTCTCGACCTCATTCTACATCTCCCTTTCTGCCCGGCCCTTTCCATTTCTTACCAACTTTAGTGATGTATTCGGAACCATCCCTTCGTACCTCCTTCTTTAACGGACGTTTCCTCTCTTCCTTCTGCTTTCTTTCTAAGCTACCATGTGCCTTCCGGAGTTTCCTATCCTCCCGTTTTTCATGCCCCTTTCGTTCTTTTCTATATTCCGGTTCTTCTGCACCTCTCCGTCCTCTTCTATGTTCCGGTTCCTCTGTGCTTCTATGACCTTTTCTGCGTTCCTGCCCAACGGTGCCTCTGCGTCCTCTTCCGTGTTCACGGCCTCCACGCTCCTGTCGCTTCTCTCTACGAGCCGGCTTGCGAATCTGGAAATCATCCTCTGCAATATCCGTACCCATCTCGCCTACTGCATCCTTCAAAAAAGCTGCCGCTATCTCCAGTGCATCACAATCGTTCTCCTGCATTTTTCGTTCGATGAATTTCTTCATCAGTGCCAAATCCTGCTCGTCCCTATGCTCCAGCACCTTATTCAAAGCCTTTTCTGCCTTTACCCGCATGGCCTTTGCAGCACTGGGCAGCTTAAACTCCTCTATCGTAGTATGACAAACACGCTCTATTTCCTGTAGCTTAAAAATCTCCTTACCACACACAAAGGTAAAGGACTGCCCCTTCTTTCCCGCTCTGCCGGTTCGTCCGATACGATGTACATAATACTCTATGTCCTGTGGCACATCATAATTCAGCACAATCTCCACATCATCTACATCAATTCCTCTGGCCGCCACATCCGTAGCAATCAAAATATTCGTAGTACCGCTACGAAACTGATTCATGGCAATATCTCGCTGATACTGGGTCAAATCCCCATGAAGCCCCTCTGCCTGAAAACCTTCCGCCTTTAACAGTCCGGTTAGTTCATCTACCATCTTCTTGGTATTACAAAAAATCAGACACAGCTTCGGCTGATAATACTCCAACAAACGTAGCATTGCTGCATTCTTATCCTCCTGACGAATGCGAAAATAACGCTGCAACACCAACGGAACAGTCAGCTCTTTGGTTGCTACCTTTATTAGCTCAGCATCCTTCTGAAACTTCCCCGTAATCTCTAAAATAGGCTTGGGCATGGTAGCGGAAAACAACGCCGTCTGATGCTCACAGGGTATCTGCCCAAGTATCAGCTCCATATCCTCCCGAAAGCCCATATTCAACATCTCATCCGCTTCATCCAGCACCACCATTTTTACATGGTCTAATCGAATGGTGCGACGATTCATATGATCCATCACACGCCCGGGAGTACCTACTACTACCTGTACGCCCCTTAGTCCGGCAATCTGCTTATTGATATCCTGACCACCATAAACCGGCAATACCTTGATGCCCTGCATATACTTGGTCAGCTTGCGTAGCTCCTCTGCCGCCTGAATTGCCAACTCTCTTGTGGGACAAAGAACAATCGCCTGTAGCTTGCGACTATTGGTATCTATCTTCTGTATCAGTGGAATGCCAAAAGCGGCCGTCTTGCCCGTTCCTGTCTGCGCCTGCCCTATGATATCCTTTCCCTCCAACAAATAAGGTATCGCCTGCTCCTGGATAGGGGTAAGCTTTGTAAAGCCCATATCACGAATAGCCCGTACGATACGGTCATCCAACAGTGCCTCCACTGCTGCCAGCTTACTGTCTTTTTCTTCTTTTCCATTCTCTATATTCTTATCATTTACTAATTCTGTGTTATTCTCTTCCAAATACATGTCATTCCTCACGTTTCTATCTTTCTTCTTTGAATATAGCGTAGGAAAGGAAAAAAAGCAACTAAAAATCAAGGTGTAAGGTCTTTATGGAATGATTAAGACCTTACACCTTGACACCTCCTACTTCCTATTCAAAACTTGTACTCATCTGCCCTATCCAATATCTGGCTCCATCTTGCGGATATGAGCTTCGCATACCAAATCGGTGCCAAACCATAGTATCCCAGTGAATAGGCATCATTGAACTCTACTAACAGCGTCCTTCCTTCCCCTGTCACACAGATATCCATGCTGCATGCTGCCGGTCTGTCCTCCATGTTCTTAAACTCTTCCAGCATCTCCTGCAACACCTTTTCGTCATAATGATACAAATAACTTTTCCGTTTCGGGTCAAGCAGCATACCATATGGCCGCACATCAATGATTTCATCATAGAGAATAAAGCAACGCCACTCCGCCTTAATTTTCAGCGGCTCACTTACCAACACTTCATAATTTTCATGACAATTTCCGCATCCGACCAAATCATTGATACTCGAAATGATTTTACCCGTAAAAGCCTTACTCCTAATCGGCTTCACGAAATATCCTGCACTCCACTTCTCCTCATGTGCAGAAATACTGTCTATGGTGTCATACCATACCTTTCTCCCCAGAAAACGTTCAAAAGTCTGTGGATAATCCTCTATGTGCGGTTCCTTACCAAACTTCTTAAATATCCTATTGCACTGGTCTATGTAATCCAACACAATATCTTCCTTCGATACACTATCATATATTTCATCAATGGTACGATAGGGAATAATCTCTGCCCCCAACTCTCGAAAACCATACATGGCATTCGCCATATTATGACTGTGGGGAATTTCCATACTCATACTACTATCCGTTCTGGTTTTTAACCATACCTTACCCATTTCATATCCTCACAAATTCATCTATTTTATATCATAAGTTTAACATAGCCAAAACTGTATCTGCAACATACCATTGGTATAATCCCGTTTCCTGTCAACCCCTACCCTTTTTCAAAAAAATAAAGCCAATGAATGGCTCAATCATTGGGGCTCCAATTGCCCCCAGAGGAAACCTTCATTAGCTTCTTTGCTGGGTTTATAGTCGCTCTGGCCGACTGAATTTTGTTTTTCCAGAGTTTTTTTGGATACGTCATAACATCTTACAATGAAAGACCCCCAGTGCCAGCACACTAACAAGACGAACGTATCAACTTGTCATTAATTACTATATTACTCTTACCCGGGAATGTCAAGGAAAACGTTGGTATCTACATAAAATATCGCAACAGATGTCCTTCTACCAAGCTTTCCGATACTTTCCCTCGTGGTTCTGTATTTCACCGATTTTGTGCACATTGGCATAACATATCTCTGATGGGTATACAAATTCCTTCCCTGAAGAAGCTCTCCACTGTATCACCCTGCCTAACACAACATAAGGACCTTCCTCATAAATCTTACGCCCTATATAGGCTTCCAGAACCTGCATATCCGGATCATCCCGTTCGATGACCTGTCGCTTCGGTGCCTTCTCTATAGAAACGCCCAATGCCGCTGAGACTTCCTCTCTGTAAAAATTCATGATAACACCTTTTAGGGAGTAATTCCCATTGGAGTTAATAAAATTAATATGTGTATGCTGCGGTATGGGAAGATACTGCTTACCAAAGGTAAGCCAAATCATGGGAAAGTGATACTTTTCCTTATCCAAGCATACTCAAACACAAAGTCATCCCCGAACTCTTTCAAGTCCTTCAAAAGCTGGGCTTCTGCCTCCTCTGCGGTCACATCATGATAATATTTAGAGATGCCCTGTTCTTTCAACACTTCACTTACCCTGCGCTTATAACAGGATAACAAATTCTCTTTCAAAGTATTCGCCCCATAAGCACACATAATCAAATTCACTCTTTTATTCTGCGGGAAACGAAGTACCTCGTCTCCGAAGTGCATTTCCAGTTTTGGTAACATAGGCATCTCCTCCATCCTTTTTTCTTTTATTCTAGCACATTTTCTGTGAAAATGCATCTAAGAAAAAGACTTCGGAACATCCTTCCAAAGTCTTTTCCCTTATACTTTCCTCTCCATACCTGACTAAATCACATATTTAATATATAATATTAGCTTTCGCACATCACTTATAGGGGGCCATACAAACACTATAAACGCACTAATCATCGTAAGTATCTCACCCACCATACCCAGAGCGGAAAGCATTTCTGCTCCTTTAGCCAAAGCAAAAAATGCGATTATAAACAAGATGCCTGCAAGAATATAATTTCCTGTTGTTCTTAATACGAATCCAAATATAGTGGCAATGGTATATCCCAGCAAAAATACACAGTACCGGAAAGGATATTATACATCAGCTTTTCCGAAGCGGTCACCTTCAATAACAAAACACAAATACCTATGGAAAAGACCAACTTCAATATGAATCCCCCCATATTAAATTCCAATATCTTGTCCTCATTACTCATTTTACATTCTCCTTATTTGTTTATTCTGTTATGTTATTTTCAAAAGTAAATTTATCTACCTGTGATGCCACATAAGTATTATATATCTCGTCAAGAGTACCATATCCATAGTAATAGAGCTCCCAAACGTTACCTGTAGGGGACCATCTGTCATCTGCCAGTTCATATTTGCTCATATCTACAACACCTTTTCCTGCCTCATCCACAGAAATATTGGAGAACTTCACATATACATAATGCGGATAGTGCTCACCATCCCATGAACAATCCACCTTATAGACCAGATATATTTGATTTTCATCAGTCCATGTCATACCTTCTTTTTTGCATAAGAAGTAATTTCCTATATATTTCAGTTCCTCCAATCCATCCGTGTTTCCTTCAAGCTGTATCCAACGTGCATTGAAAGCATCCTCAGCCTGCTGCTTCAATGCAGCCATAGTATATTCATCAAGTTCAGCTACTGAAGCTGCATAAGACGGCAATCCCTTTACCTGATATTCCATGGTGAGCGGACTGGGAATGGAACTAAACTGCTGAGCGAAGCTATCCACACCCCCTTGAATACCGGCAGTTACCACCACAGTATCTCCATTAGAAAGTCCCCAGTTCTTATCTGCATTAAAGGATAAATATTGCATCTCTTTTTTATTCAAATCAGGTGTAATGGTTACAGAACCATTCGGTGCAATTCCTGTAAACTCCACAGTCGCAAAATCAAAAGGATTAAAAGAATCAAGCTCTGTGAGGCCTTCTACCTTATATTCAATATCAGAATGCTTTAAGGTACAATTAAAAAACTCTTTGGCATTTTCATCCTCACAGTCCCACACAACCTTAACTACATCACCATTAGAAAGCTCACTAATCTTGCCCACTTCATAATCCGCACAATAACGCAACATTACATCATAAGGCTCATATCCGAATTGAAGCTCCATGCTCATCAGTCCGGCATCTCCACCCTGTTTATCAATCTTTGCTTCGATAGTTTCTCCGAAATCCTCTTTAAAGGCTTCTTTATCGAAAGTAACTACAGCTTCTCCCATGGTATTGTATCCGGAAACCTCCACCGTTAAATACTTGTTGAGATCAACTGTGGTGCTTCCGCATCCTGTCAGTCCTACGACTATTCCTCCCAAAACACCTGCTAACAGCAAGCCTTTTAATTTCTTTTTCATATTGTTCTCTCCTTTGTCATTTTATTTATAGTTATTTTTCAATATTTAACATTATATCACCACTATTTTGTTTTTGCATTGTATCAGTTTGCATTTACACATTGCAAAGTTGTTTTATTTTACTTTTAAGATGCATACACTTAGAATGAGGTGAATATTATGAAAAATCATGATACAGAATTTTTGAAAATCGGACTTAACATTGCATACCACCGCAAAATGAAACGGATGTCACAATTAGACCTGGCGGAAAAGGTCGGCATATCCAGAACACATATGTCCAATATTGAGGCTCCTAATATGCCAACCGCCGTATCAATTGATACTTTACTTGATATTGCAGATGCCCTGGATGTCTCTGCAGCACAGTTGTTGGATTTTTCCAGATGATTATCTACTTATCCATACGTGCTCAGTTATCTTTCCTACAGCATTGATTACAGGATATTTTTCATAAACAGCTCTTCCCCTAGCCCCATCTCTTTCGCATAAGCACTAAGCTTTTTGTGGGCACGATTGAGCCAACGATAAATATCGCCCGGCTTGCACCCTAGGATATCTGCAGCTTCGTGAGGTTTCCTATTCATCACATCACATAGAATTACCGCCTCACGATAATTCTCTTTCAGGTTGTCGATAGCACAAAACACCATCTCCCATGACTGATTATGGAGAATCGTATCTTCAATGCTCTTTGTGGAATGATAAAGGTCGATAATACTTGCTTCCTCTCCGTTTTCATTGTAAAATACAGGAGAGACGGACACCATGTTGCCCTCTTTGCGTTTCCTTACCTCATGATGCTTCAGGTAGGTTATGTAGCAGAGCAGATTGAACCATGTGGCTATATTGGAACGATTCGCATCGTATTTAGGAAGGTCTACATACATTTTCAAACATACCTCTTGGAAAAAGTCCTCTTTATCCCAGTCTTTTGAAAATGTCCACCCCCTGCTCCTTACGATTATCTCGAATCTTTCCTTGCAATGTTCCACCAGAACACACCATGCATTCTCTTTCTCTTCGTCGGAAATAGTAGTGCTGTTTATTTTTGTTACGAGGTCAAGTGCGTTTTCATTATTCAACATAAGCTTTTCTCCTTCTGACTAGTTACAGATATTCAGTGACATAGACATATGAGAAAACTTTTTGAACTTTTTTCAGTACCTATGTTGTCCTGCTAACATATTTCCGTATTTTTTGAAAATCTCTCACTTTCCCCTAAGTTTATGCATTAAAAAAACGCCCACTCAGATTTTTACATCTAAGTGAACGCTTCTTATCGGACCCTTTTTAGTGCTATTTCTATTCTGCTTTACTTATCATTTCCTGATATCAGGTTTTCAACTTGCGTCTGATAATTACCACATATGCACCAGCATTGAGCAAAAGTGCTGCAATCCAGGCAGCTGCTCCTGCATAGATGGTTGCATCAAAACCAAATGGTTCTATGAACACCAAAATAACTACAACACGCATAATCATCTCTAGAATTCCTGAACACATTGGTATGAACGGAAAGCCCATTCCCTGCACTCCGCTCCTAAATACAAAAAGAAAGTCTACTGCCAACATCAGCACACCGGATATAGGCAGAAATCTTACGGCTATTGCAATTCTCTCACTTTCATTCAACATAAATCCTGCAATCGTTTCAGGCATAAATACCATCACAGAGCCAAAGACAAGATATGTTATAAACGCTATAGTAAGACATACCTTCAGTCCTTCGTTGATTCTGCTATATTTCTTTGCCCCATAATTCTGACTGGCAAAGGACGACATAGTAAATCCGGCTGTACACGCAGGATCCATAAACAGATTAAGATATTTCATACATATTGAATATGCTGATGTATAGGCCAACCCAAGACCGTTTACAAAATATTGAACCACCATACTCCCTACCGCTGTTATGGAGTTCATAAGTGCCATTGCTATACCATTTTTCATAAGGTCTACGTACATCCTTATGTCTCTTGCAAAATCTTTTAATGTAAGTCTGATAATCTCTATTTTACAAATCTTCATATAGCATATAAAAGCCGACACTATCTGTGCTACGAGCGTCGCTATTGCGGGTCCTTCCACTCCGGTGTGCATGATAAATATTGTTATACTGTTAAGTGCCACATTTATGATAGATGAAGCGATTATTGCTATCAATGGCGTCTTGCTGTCTCCCAGTGCCCGAAGAATTGAACCACACATATTGTATGCTATTGTTGTTACCAACCCACCAAAAATAATATATCCATACAGCAGACTGTCATTCAATATTTGGGGGGCAGTTTTAAGAAGAACCAGTATATCTTTCAAAAATATAATGCTGAATGCTGTAAGCAATACTGCTATTCCTACCGACAGTTTTATGGAAGACGCAATTGCTTTTCGCAATCCACTATAATCCTTTGCGCCATAATTCTGAGCAATGGAAACAGAAAAACCGTTTGTCAACCCTGTTGAAAATCCAATTATCATAAATGTCAGTGATGCCATATTGCCAACTGCGGCTGTAGCATCATCACCAAGACCTTTTGCAATGATGGCTGTATCGGCCATAGTGTATATCTGTTGGAGCAAATTGGTAAATAACATAGGAAAGTAAAATGCCAATATGAGTTTGCTTACCTTCCCCTTTGTAAGATCATAAGTCTGTGCCATGACTGAAATACCTCCGTTTTGATTTATTATACTTTAACTATAACGCATTTTTATCAATTTTATTGTTTTTTTGTCAAAAATTCGCTATAATATATAGGATTCTTTTTAACAGGAGGAAACATCTTGAATACAAACCGTGACCTTAATTATCTTCTCTATGTACAGAAACTAAATGGTTTTACACGCACTGCTTTCAATAGTGAATTTGAAGTTTATATGCTTATTCAATCAGGCGAAGTAGAAAAAGTAAAAGCCAACTTCGCCGTTACCCGTAAGAATTTTTTAGCCGGCAAAGCACAGCTTTCTGATAATCCTGTGAGAAATGTAATGTATCATCTTGTAGGATGTGCTGCCATGGCCTGTCGTATCTGTGTTGAGGGCGGTATGTCTCATGATATTGCCTATACACTTAGTGACATCTATATCCGCAAAGCCGACAAGTGCACCTGCTGTGAAGATATTATTGATTTGTTTGAGCTTATGCAGATAGATTTCACCCAGCGTATGCGGGAAATCAGAAAAAATAATGCTATTTCCAGACATATAAGACGATGTATTAATTATATATACGAAAATTTGCACGGCGACCTCACCGTCAGTACTCTGGCACAGCTTCAGAATCTGAACCCCTCATACCTGTCCAAACTTTTTCTCAAAGAAACGGGGACGACCATTAAGGATTTTATCAATGATGCTAAAGTTGCTACTGCTGAAAATATGCTGAAATATACCGATTTCTCTTTGCTTGACATCTCCCTTACTCTTGGCTTTTCATCACAAAGTGCATTTGGAAGTGTATTTAAAGCACGTACCGGAATCACACCTAAAAAGTATCGGGATACATACTATATGAACGATATTTCTTCGAATTTCCATTTCTAAATTCACTATACCGTCTCAGACCACAATGATATTTCTTTGTGTATAACAAAAAGAGAGTTCAATATGAACTCTCTTTTTAGTAGCGAGAGGGGGATTCGAACCCTCGACACTACGGGTATGAACCGTATGCTCTAGCCAACTGAGCTATCTCGCCATGTCCATTATTTACTTGTCAAGCTTTCGCTTGTATGGGGCCTATAGGGCTCGAACCTATGACCCTCTGCTTGTAAGGCAGATGCTCTCCCAGCTGAGCTAAGACCCCGTTTGGTTACTGACGCAACCGACTTTGTTAGTATAACTTGTGTTTCCTGTTTTGTCAACAGATTTTTTGGAATTTTTTAAACTTTTTTAAATTTTGTAGCAATTCCTTAACGGAATATAGAGCTCTGCCCATAGAATCTTCCAAAAGCTCCATAGGCAGAGAATTCTCTTATTCTATTTCAGGGACACGTTCCTTCCGAACGCTTCCTATCCTACATTCTCTCCGGTGCCTCAAAGCCCAGTACATCGATACAAGCTTCCAGCACATTTTTGGTCAGCTTTAACAATGCAATCCAGCCGGATTTCTTTGCTTCGTCCTCTTCTGCCAAAATCTTGGTTTCATGATAGAAATGATTGAAGGCATTTGCCAAATCATAAATGTATGCACATACCTTGTTAGGAGCACATTCCTCGTATGCAGCCACCATGGTAGCATTGAACTTCGCTAACTCCATAGCCAGAGCCTTTTCGGAAGCATTCTGTACCTGTGCCAGTGTAGCTGCTGCCACATCACCGCCCTGCTGTGCATACTTTGCCAAAATGGACTTAATACGCACGATGGTATACAGGATATACGGACCGGTATCTCCCTCAAAGGAGGTGAAACGCTCTACGTCGAATACATAGTCCTTGGCAGGCTGATTGGATAAGTCACCATACTTAATTGCAGCCAAACCAACGATTTTTGCAGTCTTCGCCGCTTCTTCCTTATCTACCTCATAGCCCTTAGTCGCTGAATTTTCTTCTATTTTGCGAAGCATTTCTTCGTTAATTTCATCAATCAGATTTTCCAGACGAGGCACACCGCCCTGACGGGTCTTATATGGCTTGCCGTCCTTGCCATTCATGGTTCCGAAACCAATGTGTATCAACTGAGTTTCCGGCTTCACCAGCTTGGTCTTCTTAGCACAGCGGAATACCTGCTCGAAGTACAACTCCTGACGCTTGTCTGTCAGATAAATCATTTCGTCCGGCTGATACTCTGCCATACGCATCTTAATGGTTGCCAAATCTGTGGTGTTGTACAGAGAAGCACCGTCTGACTTCAATATCATACAAGGGGGGATTTCCTTGGTATCGGTATCTTCCTTTACATCTACTACCAACGCACCATCGCTGATATAAGCATAGCCCTCTTCCTTCATGTACTGCACCATATCCGGAATCCAGTCATGAGCGTCGGATTCACCCTTCCACAAGTCAAACTGTACATTCAGGTTGTTATAATTTCTCTTCAAATCTGTCACGGACACACGGATAATGTGGTTCCAAAGAGCACGATGACCTCTCACTCCACTCTGGAGCTTAAAGGTGGCCTCCATAGCCTTTGCCTTGTATTCTGCATCCTCCTTGGACTTTCCGCTGGCGGTAGGGTAAATTTCTTCCAATTCTGCGATAGTAAACGGAGCCTCCGCAGGATATTCTCCCTCATAGCTTTCATCGAAATAAGGAAGCTCGGGATAACGCAGCTCCAGCTCGTGAATAATCAAGCCCATGGGCTGTCCCCAGTCTCCCAGATGAATATCACCGATTACCTCATGTCCTACATAGCGTGCAATACGCTTCACACTCTCACCGATAATGGCAGAACGCAAATGTCCTACATGCAGTGCCTTTGCTACATTGGGTCCGCCGTAGTCGATAATAATCTTCTTCGGGTGTTCCGGCATATCCAGACCGAACTTCGCCTCTGTTGCCATACCGTCCAAATATGCTTTCAAAAAGCTTTCCTTTATTTTCAGGTTCAAAAAGCCGGGTGCCACTGCATTTACTTCTGCAAATACTGCACTGTCTGCCAGCTTCTGAGCCACTTCATTGGCAATCATAATCGGTGCCTTCTTGTACTGTTTGGCACCTGCCATAGCACCATTACACTGATATTCACACAAATCGGGGCGGTTAGATAGAGTTACCTTGCCCAGCTCAGGTGCATAACCTGCAGCTTCAAAGGCACTCTGCATTTCCGCTGATATCATGTCCAAGATTTTCTTCATGGTTTGTCACTCCTTCGGATTGTTTACTTATCTTTTCACATTAATAAATCTAACTATACCCGAAAAGTCCAAAAGTTGCAATATCCTCACGGTATAAATCTTCCTACTATTTTAACATTTTCCTTCTTCTGCCTTCTGTCGTTCTCTTTCCGCCTTGGAAAAAGCACAGCCGCAATAGTCCTGTCGGTACAAATCATACTCTGCCGACAGCTCGATGGAACGTTTATAACCATTCTTTTTCTTGAAGTCCGAAGGCAGCCATGGCACACCATACTGCTTCGCCATTTCTTCCCCGATTTCGTTGAGCTTCCCTGCATTTTTCAAAGGACTGATAGTCAGGGTCGTAGCAAAGTAGTCCGCTCCATAATTCTTTGCCTGCTTCGCTGTTTCCTCCAGACGTAGAGCATAACAGACAAAGCATCGCTCACCGCCCTCCGGACATTCTTCCAGCCCTTTGCAACTTTCCAAAAACACCTCCGGTCGATAATCTCCCTCTATCACTTGAATGGGGTAGTGTCCTTCCTTGGTGTTTAATTCCTTTATCAGGCGCTTCTGCTCCTCCACACGCTTGAAATATTCCGCAGAAGCTGTAATGTTAGGATTGTAATAAAACACGGTAATCTGAAAATAAGGGCTTAAGTATTCCAGTACATAACTACTGCAGGGTGCACAGCAACTGTGCAAAAAGAGCTTCTTTGGTGTCTCTCCCCTCTCCGGCAGTTGTTGCAGTAGCTTATCCAGTTCTTTTTGAAAATTACGTTGGTTCATGGTTTCCTGTCTCCCTGTTAATCCGACATTCACGATTTCTCATCCTTCTTAGCATACCAAAACCTTTTTCCCTTGTCCACAAAAATTGCCCCGTCACCATCTGGGGTAACGAGGCAACTCTTCTATTTTCCTTCCACATACATCGGGAAAGAAAGCAATACCTTAAACAAATCACCATCTACACTTAACTCTAACGTACCGTTCTGCAGCTCTGTCAGACTCTTTGCGATGGACAAGCCCAGACCATTGCCTTCTGTGTGTCTGGAACGGTCCCCACGTACGAAACGCTCCATCAGTTCCTCTGCCGTAATATCCAAGGGATATTCCGAAATATTTTTAAAGCAGATGACAGCCTGACCCTTCTGCTCCTCCACCGACAAATACACTCTGGTTCCTGCCATGGCATATTTGCAGATATTGGTCATTAGGTTGTCAAATACTCTCCACAACAGCTTCGGATCCGCCATAATCTGTACCGGCTCCTGTGGCTGCTTGGATACCAAATCCATGTTCTTGTCAAACATTCTTTGGGCAAACTCACCGCTTGCCTGCTCTAACAACACTCCCACGTCGCAGATTTCCAAATTCACCTCCACATTGCCTGTGGAAGCCTTGGAAGCATCTACCAAATCTTCAATCAGCTTTTTCAAACGGGAAGACTGACGATGCAGCACCTCTGCGTACTCCTTTATCTTCTCATTTTCTGTTTCTTCCTTTTCTATCAAATCAGAATAATTAATAATAGAAGTAAGGGGTGTCTTGATATCGTGAGAAACATTGGTAATCAGTTCCGTCTTCAAATGCTCGCTCTTCATACGCTCATTGACAGCCTTTACCACACCTTCGGAAATACGGTTCAGGTTTTCTCCATGCTCCTTCATCCCTCCAAACATTTTAGAGGTATTTACCTTGTAATTTACATTGCCTTCTGCCAGTTCTCTTCCGGCTTCCTGCAAATCATGCAGCTTCAGGATTACGAAGAACACTACATTTAATATCACAACAGTCTCTACCAACCAAAGCACCATAACGATTGTCATCAACCGCACATCCTCGCCGGACCGTGGTATCTCCTGAAAAACATAAACCAATACCCATAACTCCGCTGCCGTCACTGCCAGTGACACCACCACCGCTTTCCAAATAGAAGGCAAACGCTGCACCACTTCCTTCCCCATATTCAGAGCTTTTAACACATATTTTCCTGCTCCTCCTACAAGAGTATATCTCCAAAGGGTACCTGCTTTGACACGGGCCGAAATGCTGATGCAGTAAATCAGTCCTAACAAAATCAACAGCCCGATACCGATGCCACTCTTGATTTCATCGTACTCTTTGAACTTCCCCTGTAGGAAAACTACATACAGACCATACCCAATGCACCCGATAAGCACCGTAAAAATATCTGTAGGCAGGAAACCAAAGGCACCTGCGGTCTGTTTTTCCTCCCTGCGGTTCCAGCCGGCACCACATAACAGATAGGTCACACCGGCAAAAAAGGTAACAACACCCAAGAATACCATCAATGGTAACAACACCTTCAGCCAGTCTGCATTGTTGGTAAGAAAGCATATCATGGCAATATAATCCGGGTAGTCTTTTGCTATCGGAATGATTAACTCTATGGTATATTCTTCTATCCCGTCAAACACATATCTGCCGGCTTCGTATTCATTATAAGTATAAACTCCGGTCCATTCTCTGCTATAGTAGTTTTCCTCCCAATTACTAACCATCCCTTCCTCAGGGTGCGTAATGACATAATAGAGATTGGTCTTTTCTAACATCTCATCAGCAGCTCTCTGCCCTCTATCATGCACACACCACAAAATCTGTCGTCCCATATCCAACAGATACTCATCCAGACAACGCTCTTTCATGCCCTGTGCACTGGTTATGTAATACCCTTCCGTTACCATATAGTAAGTACCTACCGCCCCTAACGGAACTGCCAGCATACTCACCAGCACCAATACAAAAGCCACTACTCTGCCAAACATACTGTATCGTTTTTTTCTTTTCATCCGCGTACCCCTTTCTCCATCTTGTAGCCCTGCCCCCAAACCACCTTCAAATAGCGCGGCTCGGCAGGATTAATCTCTATCTTTTCCCGCAAATGTCGGATATGCACCGCTACGGTTCCTTCACTTCCATAGGGCAAATCCTTCCAAACTTTTTCATAGATTTCCTTGGGGGAAAATACCTTTCCCGGATTTTCCATCAAAAGCTTTAATATGTCATACTCGGTGGGTGTCAAATTCACCTGTTCCCCGTCCAGCGTCACTTCCTTCTTTACATCATTCAGTTCTACGCCACCGATGGTCAGCACAGAATCCTGATGAATACCGCTCCCCAGCTGCATGTAACGACGTAGCTGCGACTTCACTCTGGCACTGACCTCCATAGGGTTAAAGGGTTTGGTAATATAATCATCCGCACCGATGTTCAGCCCCAGTATCTTATCCGTATCCTCACTCTTGGCAGTCAACAGAATAATCGGTACATTGCTTTGCTCCCGGATTTTCACCATGGCCTGCATGCCGTCCATTACCGGCATCATGATGTCCAGCAGTATCAGGTGTATCTCCTGTTCCTTGATAAGCTTCAGTGCCTCCTGCCCATTATAAGCCTCAAAAAAATGGTAGTTACTGTCCGCCAAATATATTTTCAACGCATTCACAATATCCTTTTCATCATCGCATAATAAAATATTGTACATACTCATCCCTCCGGTTCCTCTCTTAAGTATAATCAAAAAACCTTTAAAAATAAATCGGGTAAATCTTTAAGATTTGTTTAAGATGGTGCCAGGTTTGACTTTCTTCCCCTTACCCCCTATAATAATACAAAGGAATTCAGAAAGGAATAAAAGGATAGATATTTTATGGAAAAAATATTTTACGAGGATACACGTATCCTAAATTTTGAGGCCACTGTTCTGGAATGTCATAAAGAGGAAAAGAATAGGGGCTATTGGATCGTTTTAGATAGGACAGCATTCTTTCCTGAAGAGGGAGGTCAAGCTGCAGATAACGGTACACTGAACAATCTGCCCTTACTGGATGCACAGATCAAAAATGATGTGATTTATCATTTAGTGGAGCAGCCGCTGGAAATCGGCTCCTCGGTAAAAGGTCAGGTGGATTGGGAAAGACGTTTTGACTTTATGCAACAACATTCCGGTGAGCACATTCTCTCCGGACTGATTCATACTCTTTACGGCTACAACAATGTAGGCTTTCATTTGGGGCTGACAGAGGTAACCATGGACTTCGATGGTTATTTAAGCTTAGAACAGTTGCGAGAGCTGGAAAAAAACGCCAATCAGATAATATGGCGTAATCTGCCGGTACATGCCTATTTCCCTACACCGGAAGAATTGGAGCTTTTGAACTATCGCAGCAAAATAGAGCTAAGTAACAATGTGCGTATCGTAGAAATCCCCGGTGTGGATGTTTGTGCCTGCTGTGCTCCGCATGTGGATTTCACCGGTGAAATCGGTATGCTCAAGGTAGTCGGTGCCCAGAGTCACCGCGGCGGTGTACGCATCAACATCCTCTGCGGCAACCGGGCTCTGGCTGACTACACTGCCAAGCAGGATGTCACCACCGCCATCTCCGTATTATTGTCCGCCAAGCCGGAGAAAATCGTGGAAGCCGTAAAAAAAGTACAGGAAGATTCCTTGCAGTTAAAGGTGACTGCAAACCAACTGGCAAACAGCCTGCTGCAACAACAGGTAGCTTCTCTGCCGGATGCAGATACCTGCCAAAACCCCTTGCTCTTCGTGGAGCTTTCCAATACTCTCGCGATCCGTAACACGGTTAATGAGCTGACTGAGAAATACACTGGTTACTGCGGTATCTTCACCGGTACGGAAGAAGCCGGTTACAGCTTTATCATTGGCAGCAGTTCTCTGGACTGTCGGGAAGTAGCCACTGTCCTTCGCACTCAACTGGGTGCTAAGGGAGGCGGCACTGCTCCCATGATACAGGGCAGCGTAACTGCCACTAAGGCACAGTTGGAAGATTTTTGGAAGTCTCTGTAGACTTTCCGGTATAAATACTCGATTTCGGAAAGCCATTTCCGAGAACACTATCTCACATGACAAAAGGAGGCTCTTCCCACGGAAGCAGCCTCCTTCTTACTTTTAAATATTAAATATTAGTTTCCCCATTATTAATTTACTTATTTCTCTTTCGCAGTATTCAAATGCTTCATCAACAACAATCCCACGAATACCAACAGCATACCTACCGGCAAGCTAATCCATGCAGACTTGGTAAAGCCGGCAAGAATATATACCACGAAGGAAATCACTGCTACAAAGATAGCATAGGGCAACTGTGTGGAAACATGTCGTACATGGTCACACTGTGCACCTGCACTGGCCATAATGGTGGTATCGGAAATCGGAGAACAATGGTCACCGCAAACCGCACCTGCCATACAAGCAGAAATGGAAATAATCATTAAGGTGCTGTCACTTGCACTGAATACATCCACTACGATAGGTATCAAAATACCAAAGGTACCCCAACTGGTACCGGTAGCAAATGCCAGTCCGCAAGCTACCAGGAATACCACTGCAGGAAGGAAGCTCATGAGCCCTTCTGCACTACCCTTCACCAATGCTTCTACATAAGCGCCTGCACCCAAACTGTCAGTCATAGCCTTCAAGGTCCATGCAAAGGTCAAAATCAAAATCGCAGGAACCATTGCCTTGAAACCTTCCGGCAAACATTCCATACCACCCTTTAAGGTGATTGCTCTACGGCACAAATAGAAAATCAAGGTAAATACCAATGCCACGAAACTACCCAATACCAAACCAACGGAAGCATCACTGTTGGCAAAAGCAACACGGAAGCTTTCTCCCTCAAAGAAGCCACCGGTATAAATCATTCCCACTACACAAGAAGCAATCAAAACAACAATGGGTAATACCAAGTCGATTACCTTACCATTCTTGTTACCCAACATTTCAGAATCTTCTACTTCATTGGATACCAGAGCAGCCTGCTCATAGCCCCTCATAGGCCCGAATTCAATCTTCATAAAGATAGCAGCTACTATCATGAATAATGTCAATAAGGCATAAAAGTTATAAGGAATCGCCTCTACGAACAATGTCAAGCCTTCCTCCCCATCCACGCAGCTGGTAACTGCTGCCGCCCAGGAAGATATAGGTGCGATAATACACACAGGAGCTGCTGTAGCATCAATCAAATATGCCAGTTTCTCTCTGGAAATCTTGTGTTTATCCGTAACCGGCTTCATCACACTACCTACGGTCAGACAGTTAAAATAATCATCAATAAAAATCAAACCACCTAGTAATACTGTAGCCAACTGTGCACCAGTCTTGGTCTTAATACGCTTTGCAGCAAATTCACCAAAGGCACGGGAACCGCCGGCTTTGTTCATCAGGCAAACCATCATACCCAAAATCACCAGGAATATGAGAATACCTACATTCCAACCATCTGACAGGGAACCAATCATTCCGTCTACCAGAATATGGTTCATCGCTAACTCCGGATTAAAGTTTGCATAAAACAGACCGCCTACCAGAATACCTACAAATAAGGAGCTGTATACCTCCTTGGTAATCAACGCAAGGGCAATTGCTATAATGGGCGGTAAAAGTGCCCAAAAGGTCGCATACATGGGGGATGTATACTCTGCTACTTCCTCAGCTGCAAAAGCAGTAATGGGTACCAGCAATAAGCTGAGCATCACTACGATTGCACCGAGTGCTCTTTTGTTCTTTTTCATGTTTCTCCCTCTCTTTAAAGTACTAAATTTGTAATATAATAAATAATTTTACCGAATCTTAGCCACTATTGCAAGCTTTATTATCAGAAAAAGCCCGGGCACCTGTAATTTACAAGTGCACCGGACTATTTTAATCTATTCTTCTTCATATTGCATTAAATAAAATGTACTATATTCTCCGCCTAGCAGCTGCTCTTTGGTTAAATCCGCTTCCGTTGCCAATATTACCTCTACCCATTCACCCTCTTGAACTAAGTATAGATAGGAAAATATCAATTCTTTTCCATCGGGAACCGTCGTCATACTATCTGTTGCATCATCTAAGCTTATTTGAAATTCCTCTGCATTATACTTTACCAGAACTGCCTCTTCCTTCCCCTCTGCCGTGGTATAACTTAGCTTCAAATCCGCAGCTTTTGCTTGTTGCACCTGTATGAAAAAGGCATCCCACTGTGCTTTTCCGCTTTTTATTTTCCCCTGAAAGGTATCCAGCTTCACCGAGGTATCCTGTAAGTTTCCTGCTTCCTGCAAGCTGCTGTCCTGTTCCATGCCCGCCTGCGTAATATTCTCCTTCAAATTGCTCTGTTCCCCTACCGGCAACATACCCTGAACGGCATCGGTTTCAGCCTGTTCTTTTCTCTGTGCAGGAATACATACCATCTTCGCATCAACCTCCGCCTCCGTTGCAACACCATCTGTAGAAGATACTTCCTCCTCCAAAGCGGCAGCAGGCTTTTGAACCATCTCCGTCAGAGCTTCCTCTGCAATACCGGCATCTGCCGTCTGTTCCGTTGTCATTTGCAAGGATTCTGTTTTTGCCTGGAACGCCTCCATTTCCACATCCTTACAGCTTTCCGGAGCAATGGCACTTTCCTGCATAGCCATATCCTTACTAAAGTATTCCATCCCCCAGTATATTCCCAGACAAACCAATAAACAGGCCGCTGTCGCCAGACTTCTTCGAAAGACAGTATTCTGCCAAACGGAGCGTTTGTATTCCTGTGCTTCTGCTACATATTCTTCTTTGATATTTCCTATTTCCCGGAACAATTCTTTTTCTGTCATTGTTCTCCCTATCCTTTCTCTATTCCACCGACCAATCTACTTTCCGGCCATACACAGCTCTCTCCTAAGCTTTATACTGTCACACCATGCTGTAGCAGATACTCCTGTAGTTCCTTGCGGGTACGAAACAGTACCGTTTTCACCTTACTCTCGCTGATCTGCATACGCTTAGCAATCTCCTTTACCGAATCGGAATACCAGTATCTACGTACGAAAATCACTCTCTTCTCTTTGCTTAACCCTTCCAAAAAACCATCCAAAACAGAAGCCACTTCCTTCTCCTCCATAGCATCCTCCACGGTTTGTTTACACGCCAGACACTCCTCTAACTCTGACAGCACCATGTCAAACTGATTGTTACGTTTCTGCGCCTTATTATATTCATATCGGTTCAAGGCAATATTTCTGGCAATCTTACTGATAAAAGCAGAAAAAATCTGAGGTCTGGTAGGCGGTATGGCATTCCAAACCGCTACATAAGTGTCGTTCTCACATTCCTCTGCGTCGGAGAAATTGCCCACAATATTCATGGCTATATGTCTGCATAGCTTGCCATATTTCTTCGATGTTTCTGCAATGGCATTCTCACTACGTTGCCAATACAGCTCAATAATCTGACTGTCTTCCATCACAATTTCTCCTTTCTACCTTATCAGACAGGAAATCACTCGTTTGGTTACAAATTTTTCCGAAAAAAGCTCCTCTGTGGTAAGTATACCACAAAGGAGCTTGTGTGCCATCAAAATCCTTATGAATTTTTCTTCTTTGCAAATCTGCGTGAGCTGACTACGATACCTGCTGCACACATACTCATGATGACGAAAATCATAGATACTTCTACATCATTTGTCTTCGGTGAAGTAACCGGAGCGGAAGGTGCTGCTTCCGGTGCGGTCGTTGTTTCCGGTGCAGGAGTTACACTAGGAGTAGTAGGCTGTGTAGAAGGTTCTACTACTACTGTTTCTTCTGCATTACCGATGACAAAGGTACTAAAGCTGCTTGCTACAAAGGTAATGGTATTACCACTGATAGTAGCATTTAATACTTCTGCATTATTCTCATCCCAATAATGAATTACGATAGCCTGACCGGGTTTTACACCTGCAGGTAATGTGAACTGAAGCAATACCGGTGCATCTAACTGATGCTTGTTACCATCTTCATCATAAAGCTTCAAATCAATACCTACTGCATTGGTCAGCTTACGGCTGCCAAGTGCTTCCGGCTTTCTCTCCGGAACTGCTACAGAAGAAACTACCAACTTACCATTCTGACCTGCAGGAATGCTCAGGATAGCGTTCTTGATAGAACCTACTATTGCGGAACCTTCCATCTGTTCGATGGTAATGCTTGTGCCAAACTGCTTCTCCATCTTTTCGCTCAGCTGCTGTAACTGATAAATCAAACCATTGTTGTAATAAATACCTTCCCAGGTACAATCAGGAAGATCTGCAATTTCTGCCAGAACAGCCTGTGCCTGTGCAGGTGTAGAAATATCTGCTGCAAGTGCATCTTCCAAAACCTTATCCGCTGCCTTCGCAGGAATTACCTTTGTTGCAGTACCGCTCATTCTCGCACCTGCATCTGCTGCAGCTGCAGAAGTAAGCTCGAAGTAACCATTCATATTGATGGTTCCGTCTGCATTACGTCCGATACCGGTTACTGCTGCTTCTACATCGTACTTCTGGAACCAAGAAATATCAGCCTTTGCTCCGGCACTATTCTTGGCTTCTGTTCCGTCGAAGTAGTAGTTTGTTGCATTGTAAATCTCTGCGGAAGAACTGTTCTGGGTTCCCAGAGGCTTGATTTCTTCCCCAATCATCTCAGCCATGTTTGCCTTGAAGGACAGGATACCCTTCGCTGCGAAATCGGTCTGAGAGGTGTTCTTACTGTAGAATGCCACATTATAAGAACCATTGTTTACGGAGGTAGAATTTTCTACCTTAATATCAGGACAGCTGTTAGAGTCAATACCCTTAGCCTTGTTACCAAAAGCAATACTGTTAATTAACTTATGGTTACCGGTGATACCTTCACCACCCATCTTGAAACCATTACCGTTACCGGCATTGATTTCCTTGCCGTTTGCATCAATATCATAACCGTTCTTGAAAGCTACGGAATTCTTGATGGTTACGGAACCGATGGCACCGGTTTCTACCTTTGCAAATAAATCCCAACCGTCATCTGCATTGTAAGCTGCGATACAGCCATCAAATACATTGCCTTCACCTACGGTCAGCTTCGCTGCAAAACCGTCAGCATCTTCATAGCCGGGATCTGCATTCAAGTAAGAAGTACAATTCAATACCAAGTTGTTTGCAGGCCACTCTGTTCTCAAGTCCGTAGACTTCAGACGGCTAATCTGAATACCGGTGTTACCGTTTCTATAAGTATGTAAATCATCTACCACATTGTTACTACCGGAAATCTGTACACCCTTCTGTGCATTTGCAGAATTGGTTACATCAAAGCCCTGGATATACCAGTAATCACCTGCAAATACCATACCGGCACATGCCTTGTTAAAGTTAAATACAGGTCTGCTCTTTGCCTCAGGATCTGCCATCAGATAAATCATCTGGTCAGCAGTACCATCAATACCTCTGCTTACATTTACAGTCTTGTACAGACTATAGATACCCTCCATCAGAAGTAATTTCTGACCGGGTGCAGCATACGCTACTGCAGTATAAATATCCAACGGACTTTCCTTGGTACCTCTGCCCTTGGAGCTTCCTTCCGGACTGATATAAACCAGGTTACCGGTGTTCATCTTGTAATTAACACGATGACTTATCTTTGTTGTTTCATAAGAACTCAATACCTCGTACTCAGAAGGCTTATAATCTGCATTCGGAGTAAAGGTTAAGAAGAAGGTGTTTGCCCCCTTGTCTAACTTGGTACTAATAATCTTCTTGGTATCAGCAGTCACTGCTACCTTGTCAGCCAACACGCCCATAGGACCGGTTACAGTTAATACACCATCCGCATTGGCATAGAATGCCAACTCATAATCCTCTGAATTTGCATTGCTTGCAGATTCTACGGTATAGAGAGGATCCACCTTTGTAATCGGTCTCTCTTCTGCTGCACCGTCATCGCTGGGATCAATTTCGGTAAGTTCTACTTCAGAAACGGTAATTCTGGCATTTCTGGAAGCGAAGAAACCAACGTATACTGTATCCTCATCCAACTTGCTTAATGCTTCTGTATCATAATACTTCACAACAGTCTCTCTGCCTGCTGCATCAAAATAGCTGATAAAGTAACCGGAATTGTTCTTCTGAATCTGGAAGGTCAACTCGGTCAAAGGATTTGCAACCGTTCCTTCTGCAGCCTTGGTTGCATTTCCGATAATATTATAAGTTCCGGTACCCTTTGCAGCACAAGAGGTCTCAAAGGTCTCCATACTTGCCTTAAATTCATTGTTTACGGTTGCCGTATCGTTTGCCTGCAGCTTCGCCAGATTGTCCTTGGTAACGCCAATCTTCTCCTGTGCTGCAATACCCAGCTTCATGGTAATCTTGTCACCACTGTTGGATACCTTTTCACCATCCCACTTGTACTCTACCTTGGAGGCAACACCCATATAAGAGTTGGTCCAATATGCGCTGGAATCTCCACTGTTTCCAACAGTATCCGCCGCCATAATACCGAAACCTTCCTGTGCATTAGAAAGGGTCCAGCTATCTACCTTAATCTTACCCTTTAAGGTAAAGTTCATGGAAGAAGGGATTTCTGTATAATAGAAAGCGATACCATCGGTACTGTTCGGTACCAGCTTACCCTTACCATTTTCACTGAAAATGGTAACAGTGCCACTGTTCAAATCACCAATATAACCATTATCCTTTGTATTTGTACTGGAACCATACGCCGCAAAGGACCATACTCTCTGAGATTCGTCCACAACCTTCTTTTCAATGGTTCCTGCTTCTGACTTTTCGCTGCCACGAACAGCCACAACACTGAAGGTATAGGTCTGGTCAACAGTCAAACCTTCCAAAGTTGCTGTCAAATTTGTAGTTTCTACTGCAATGTCAGTACCATTTGCAGAAACAATATACTTATCCGCTTCCTTTACAGCTCCCCAAACGATGGAAACCTTACCACCGCCCAGACAGGTTGCACTGACTACTGCCGGTGTTCCCAAAGGAAGTACGAAACCAGCAAAGGTTACATTTTCACCGGACTTGTTTTCTTCTCCGTCACGAATTGCTACTGCATGGAAAACATAATCACCGGATGCATCCGGAACAAAGGAAATCACACTTACTTCGCCTTCCTTTGCTACTGTCTTGGTTTCCAATACTTCGCCGGTGCTGTCTAACATACTTACTTCTATTTTATCTGCGCCATCATAGCCGATTACCATAGAAACAGAAACGTCGATGCCGTCCTTCTTTTCGTTCAGCTTCGCCTCCGTAATCACAGGTACTGCCACACTGCCCCAAGCTGCACGAGGAGGCTTTACTGCGCCTGCTGACAATTCTGTTACAGAAATACTAAGCAAACGACAACCTCTGTTATAATCTGCATTCTCAGGCGATACCAGCTGATAAGTACCTGCCGGCAACTCGGTATAGGTCATGGTGGTTGCAGAAGTACCGCTTACCAATGAAATACCCTCATTATTTGCTACTACATTTCCGTCAGCATCAATAATTGCTACTGCAGAAGTATTGCTGCCGCCGGTACTGCTCACATTCACTACTACATCAGCAGTGCCGGTTACAGTAAACTGAATGGCTCCCTTTAAAGCTTTATCCAGCTCCAGAGCCTTCATGGTTCCGTCACTGTTGGTTCTCTGGGTCACCTTACCAATTACCTTGAAATAATCTGCATATACGGTTCCTTCAGTAACGGCATCCTTATCAGTTACTCCGGTTGCATCCAATGCGGTAGCATCCAAAGTATATTTTGTTTCGGTTACGGTTACCTGTGTTGTTTCTTTTACTTTTAACTTTAACAGACGAACACCTCTGCTATTATCCGGGTCTACCGGTGAAACCACCTGATAAGTACCCGCTGCCAAACCTTCATAAGTCAAAGTGGTACCACTGGTGCCGCTTACATGTGTGGTTCCTTCCTTGCTGGCAACCACATTACCATTACCATCCATAAGTGCTACTGCAGATGTGTTAGAACCGCCGGTACTGCTCACGGTCAGCTCAACTGCTGCGGTACCATTGGTCGTAAACTGAATACTACCTTTTAATGCCTTATCCAGTTCTAATGCCTTCATGGTTCCGTCACTGTTGGTTCTCTGTGTCACCTTACCGATTACCTTAAAGTAATCCACATATACTGTTCCTTCAGTAACGGCATCCTTATCAGCAACTCCGGTTGCATCCAAGGCTGTTGCATCCAACACGTAATCTGTGGTTGTGCTGGCACTACCGCTACTACTGCTTCCACTTTCAGCGCTCCCATCTTCACCTCTCTCATCTTCGATAGGTGTGTCATTTCCACTTACGGTAGGATTGTCATTTCCGCTTACAGTCTGCAGCCCTGCATCCGTGCCTGTGCTTGCCTGAACCTGTGCAATAGACAGATTCGACACAATCATAGCCAAAGACAGGATAAATGCAAATGTCTGACGTAAGCTTCTATGCTTCTTTGCATGTGTAAACATTTCAAAACCTCCCTTTTTCTTTCCGTTTCCGGCAGATATATTTACCGGAAACACAAATTGAAATGCACTACTCACTTTTTCGGTCTTCTGTTTAGTTATTATGTAAGCCCTTACATTTCATATTTAGAATTATTCTATCACTTTTTCCTAAATAAGGCAAACCAAATCCATTGCACATTGGTATTTTGTTCTATTCTGTACAAGAAAAGCTTTTTATTTTTGTGCATTATTGCCGAAAGCAGTTACAAAAGTTCTGGTTTGCGCGCTTGTACTTTCTTGTACATCCAAACGGCGATTGGGGACATCCATATTTACGTCGCACTTCCTGCGAACTGTGTCATGTAGAGTTCGTAGTACTTGCCCTTCTTGGACAATAGTTCCTCGTGGTTACCCATCTCTGCAATATGTCCGGCATCCATTACTACGATGCAGTCCGCATCCTGAATGGTGGAAATACGATGGGCAATAATCAGACTGGTTCTGTTCTCCATAAGCTTCACCATAGCATCCTGAATATGCTTTTCCGTTCTGGTGTCTACGCTGGAGGTTGCCTCGTCCAAAATTAATATCTTGGGATTCGCCAAAAAGGCTCTGGCAATGGTAAGCAGCTGTCTCTGTCCTTGGGAAATACCGCTTCCACCTCCGGTAAGCACGGTATCATAGCCCTTTTTCAGCTGCTTTATCATCTTGTGACAGTGGCTCATTCTAGCCGCCTGTTCCATTTCTGCATCTGTTGCTTCCAGATTAGAGTACTTCAAGTTGTTCCGCACCGTATCGGAGAACAGAACTGTATCCTGCAATACGATGGCGGTTGCCTTTCGCAGCTCTCTGCAATCAATATCCGATATATCCACTCCGTCCACCATAATCCGCCCACTGTCGATATCATAGAAACGCATGAGTAGATTGACTACTGTAGTCTTTCCGCTTCCCGTAGAACCAACCAAAGCAATCTTCTGCCCTGCTGCTACTTTCAGATTGAAGTCATCAATGACCTTCTTGCCCTCTACATAAGAGAAGTTTACATATTCAAAGGTAATGACACCCTCCACCTGCTCCATATCATGGCTGCCTGATTTATCCTCCGGAATTTCATCCATGATTTCAAACACTCGCTCCGCACCGGCAATAGCCGTCTGTATCTGTCCATACACCTGTGCCAACTCATCAATGGGGCGACCGAACTGCTTGGCATAGACGATAAAGGCAGAAATCACACCAATGGAAATCATTCCGTTAATAGCGAAGTATCCGCCAAAGGCTGCAATAATGACAAAACCGATATTGTTGATGCAATTCATTACCGGGCCCATGGAACCACCCAGTATTTCTGCCACAATGCCCGTCTTGGTCAATTCATCTGCTGTACGGTCAAATTCCTCACAGATATTGTCCTGACGGTTGTAAGCCACTACGGTTTTGTAGCCGGAAACCATTTCCTCTACCGTACCATTTAAGGAACCCAATAGCACCTGTCGCTTCTTATAAAAGGTCTTCATTGCCTTAGATAAATACTTAGTGACCACCACAGTCAATATTACTGTTACACAGGACAACAAGGCCAGCTGCCAACAAAAGTACACCATCATAATCACCGTACCGATGATAGTCAATACACCGGACACCAGCGAGCTTAAGGACTGTGAAATGGTGTTGGAAATATTCTCCACATCATTGGTCATGCGGCTCATAATATCTCCATGGGAATGATTGTCTATGTACTTAATAGGAAGATTTACGATTTTGTCAAACAAATCCTCACGCATCTTTCGTACAATCTTCTGGCTCAGTCTGGCACTGAGCAAACTCTGCACCAAAGTCCCCAAGCACTGCACACCATATACTGCCAGAATAATCAGAAGTATCTGCGGCAGTTTTTCAAATGCTCGCTCCGTAATCAGGTCAATGGCCTCGCTCTGCAGTCCCGGTGCAATTACCGTACAAACTACCAGCACACACACTGCCACCAGCAGGCCGATTAACATATATTTCTCCGATGTAAAATATTTCAAAAGCTTTCCTAAGGTCTTTCTGCCGTCCTTTGCCTTCTGCACCTCACCACGCTCTCTGGGACCGCGCATGCCCGGCACCTTATAATTGCTCATTTCTACCTGCTTCTTTTCGTTACTCATATTTCCTCCATTCTCCTTACAGAATTTGTACACCACACATATCAATTTATTTCTCTTTTAGCTGGGATGCATAAATGTCCTGATAAATCTCACTGGTCTTTAACAGATTTTCATGAGTATCGCAGGCTGCAATTTCTCCGTTTTCCAAAACCGCAATACGGTCTGCATTTTTTACCGATGCAATTCGCTGGGCAATAATAATTTTGGTCACACTGCCATATTCCTGCTCCAGCTGTGCGTACAGATTAGCTTCCGTCTTCAAATCCAATGCACTGGTGGTATCATCAAATATCAGAATGGGTGCATTCTTCAAAATAGCTCGACTGATAGCCAGACGCTGCTTCTGCCCACCTGATAAACTCATACCCTTTTCTGCAATGGCAGTATCCATCCGTTCTGACTTTTTCTCTATAAACTCCATAGCCTGTGCCACGGTAGCTGCCTTCTCCACAGCAGCAGTGTCTGCATCTTCCTTTCCCCATCGAATATTCTCTCCGATAGTAGTACTGAAAATTTCACTTTTCTGCAGAGCAATGCCTACCTTGTCACGCAAAGTCTCTAAATCATACTCCCTGACATCTATGTCATCTATCAAAACCTGACCGTCAGTCACGTCATAAAATCGTGGTATCAAATTGACCAGCGTAGACTTTCCGCAACCGGTGGCTCCTAAGATACCCAGCGTTTCTCCCGGTTGTATGGTCAGATTGATATTGTTTAATACCAGCTCCTCTCCCGCATCCGGATACGCAAAAGAAACATTACGAAACTCCACCTTTCCGGTAGTCTTCGTCTCTCCCTTGAAACTGCCGCCTACAATCGCAGGTTCGCAGTTGATTACTTCCATAATACGATTACCGGAAGCCACACCTCTGGATACCGTCTGAAAAATCATAGTCATACGCATGACCGCATTCAAAATCTGTGACAAATAGGTAATCGCCGCCATCACATCACCCGGCGTGGTGGCTCCGGCTTCCACCTCCATGGCACCAATTTTAATAATCGCCACAATCGAAACATTTAACACAATATTCATAAGCGGTGTCATATAAGAAAAAAGCTCCAGCACCCGCAGTTGCGTTCCCACCAACTCCCCATTGGCATTGGCGAAACGATCCTTTTCGTACTCTTCCTTTACATAAGCCTTTACCACTCGGGCACCGGTAATATTTTCCTGTATCACATTATTTACTGTATCCAGCTTCTGCTGCAGCACCCCAAACATAGGATTAGCCTTTGCCAGAAAGTATACTGCAATCACAATAATAAAAGGCAAGGCACATGCCACCACTGCACCGAAACTCATGTCCATCATCAGCATGCTGACAATACCGCCTGCAAATAACAAAAAGGTACGTACAAATCCTCTGATACATTGACTTACCAGATTCTGCACCTGTGTGACATCATTGGTCACACGGGTAATCAGGGAACCGGTAGAAAAATTATCCGTTTGCTCAAAGGAAAAGGACATAATTCTTCCAAATGCAGCCTTCCGGATATCATTCCCGAAGTTCTGGCTGCATATATTGGCAAACACACCGGACATAATACCGCAACAGGCGCCAAAAGCCACGGTTAGTATCATCTTGACCCCCGTAGTCAACACCAATTGCAAATCTCCTACCCCATTGTTAGAAAGGCCTAATACACCTTCATCTACAATCTTAGCCATGAGTCTGGGCTGTAACAAATCCATAAACACCTCACCCGCCATAAATAACGGTGCCAACAGGGCAAAAAACCAATACTTTTTCAAATACTTTAGCATACTTCTCATCCTCTTTTAGATTATTTCCCTCAGTCAATCAAACTATATTCTATAACAATTTTCCTTTTTTTGCAAATACTTACCCCCTGTTTTACCGTAACACCTTAGCTATTCAGACATATTCCCTTCCGGCAAATTTTGCAGCAAATTTCAAAAAGGGCCATGCACCACGGTGCACAGCCCTTCACACGAAGCTCTTACGCTTCCTTCTTACTAATATTTACAATTCTCACAATTGCAGAACTCAAAATAATGTTTAATACCAACTCAATCAGGAAATTCACACCCACCAAGCCAACAATCATATAAGTACCTGCATTTGCAAAGCCTGCTGCGGATGCCCAACCATTGATGGTGTCCATAAAGAACAGTACACAGCCAATCAGGAAGATACCGGTATTGGTTACCGGACAGGCAATCGCTGCTGCAATCACTGCCACATAACGGTTCTTCTTCTCCAGTGCCAAATAAACCAGACCTGCTACCAGACCTGCTACCGTACCCTTTACGATGACCGTAATAATGGTACCGGGCACATTCACCGCCAGGAAAGCCCCTGCATCTGTGAACAATACTACAATACTGAATACCAATCCCAACCATGCTCCTGTCTTATAACCATATAGTGCAGCTCCTACTACTATTGGTACAAGCACCAGAGAGATGTTGAAAAGACCTGTAGGTCTGATTGCTACTGCCACTGCCTGTAATACTACCACAATCGCAGTCAAAAGACCCACTCCAACGAGTTTCTTTGTGTTGTTTCTCATATTTACTTTTCCTCCTTGCTATCATTCCACTTTCCGTGGATACAATGCAATTTTATTATAGGGTATTGTTAATTATTTGTCAACTATGTACTGAATTCAGTACATAGTGCTACAACACATCTTTTCTTTATGCTTTATTTACTCATTTGTTCGATATTCCTGTAAATTCTCATAGCATTGCAAAGGGACAGCACCCGCCGGATGCTGCCCCACACAATGTACTTATTCTTCTTTTTTTCGTTTAACAATGGTATAGCCCATGGTGGCAACACTCAATATCATTAGGCAACTCATAATAAAACGTACACCTTCCGAATCACCCATCTTAGGTGCTGTCGCAATTCCTAAAACCTCACTACCAGAACCATTTGGTCTCGTTGCAAGTCCTAAAACATCACTGGAATTTCCTTGGTTGCTACTATCGTTGCCATTATTTCCGCTATTACCTGCATTGCTTCCGTCTCCGGTGCTTCCACTGTTGCCACTATCGCTTCCGCCTCCAGTGCTTCCACTGTTGCCGCTATTGCTTCCGCCTTCGGTACTTCCACTGTTTCCGTTATTACTTCCACCATTAGAATCACCGCCACTTACAGAATCTCCACCGCTAACAGTGCCGTTGTTTCCGCTCCCACTCCCATCTCCGGTACTTCCCCCGCCTCCGCTATTTCCGCTGTCGCCGCTATTTCCGCTTCCACTTCCGTCTCCGGTGCTTCCGCTGTCTCCGCTATTGCCGCTGTCGCCGCTATTTCCGCTTCCACTTCCGTCTCCGGTGCTTCCGCTGTCTCCGCTATTTCCGCTGTCGCCGCTTCCTGTACTTCCGCTTCCACTTCCGTCTCCAGTACTTCCGCTGTCTCCGCTATTTCCGCTGTCGCCGCTTCCTGTACTTCCGCTTCCACTTCCGTCTCCGGTGCTTCCGCTGTCTCCGCTATTTCCGCTGTCGCCGCTTCCTGTACTTCCGCTTCCACTTCCGTCTC
>JAZLEI010000028.1:0-13816 GCA_045615205.1 Acetatifactor sp. | reverse complement strand
TATCCAGAGTTAATCTATACTTATCCAAATCCTGCAGATTATTATAGCAATTGTTTACTGCTGACATACCGCCGGTGACAATATTTGTTTCATTATACAAATCACCATAGGAATAATTCTTAGTATTTAACAATCCCAGACAGCCCTTGAATATTCCCAGATAAGGCATCAGCTCTGCTGGAATATCCTTTACCTCGAACACCATGCGCAGATAACCGATTCCATTGGTAAATACCTCATGGTAAAGCACCGGAACCTCACCCAGCTTCCGCTCCTCGTTCACAATCTTACGTGCTTGTCTGCCAATATCCTCCCGGTTTAAAAGCGGTATCTTTGCCAAATCTTCCTTGGAATCCTCCGCCTCCTGATACTCCTCCAGTGCCTTGGTTTCTGCCACAACATGTGCGATTTCTTCTGCACTCATGGAAGCTTTCTTCTGTGCCAGCTGTGCCTTCAGCTTCGCATCCTTTTCCTCGGTCATACCCTTCTTAGGCTTCATGATAATCACAGCCTTGTGGGTATTATCAATCAGATACTTCTGTATCAATGCCTCGAAATATCCCTCTTCTACCTGCTTACGAAGGAAAGCAAAGGTTGCATTTGCCTCCAGATGCAAAAATGGCTTGGTCTCCTCATACAACCAACTGTCAAAGGCCTGCAGACCATACATCAATCCCTTGGGATAGGCTCCGAAATCTGCCTCTCTATATTTAAACTCGTAATAATTGATACCTGCCAATAAAGCCTTACGGTCAAATCCTTCCTTCACCAGCTTATTCAGCACTTCATAAACCGTACTTAAGAACAACTCCTCCTGCTCCATAGAAGCATCCTTTGCTATGATACTGAAATAAGGCTGACGCATACCTCCGTCATAAATACTGTAAACATCCTTACCGATATTCTTCTCTATCAAAGCCTGCTTCAAGGGGGCACCCGGAACAGAACACAATGCATAATCTAATATCTGAAAAGCTACATAAAGCTCCTTATCCAAACTATCTCCGATAGAAGCATTTAAGCTTAAGTAAGCACATTCCTCTTCCTTCTCCTCTTCACTGATAGGGATTTCTTCCACAATCCTTCTGGTCTCGGAAAAGGCCTCCTGCCATTCAATTTCACTGTCCACCTCTAAATACTCAAAATGAGACAGATACTTTTCATCCAAAAACTCCAGCTTCTCCACCATATTCATATTACCATACAGGTAAATATAGGAATTGGAGGGGTGATAATAGGTCTGATGGAATTCCAAAAACTTCTCATAAGTAAGCTGTGGAATAGCCTCCGGTTCTCCTCCGGAATCTGCACCATAAGTGGTATCCGGGAACAATGCCTGCATGGTGGCTCTGGAGAACAAATCATCCGGCGAAGAATAAGCCCCCTTCATTTCGTTATATACCACACCATTGATGGTCAGTTCATCCTCCGGGCTCTGCAAATCATAATGCCAGCCCTCCTGCTTGAAAATCTTATCGGTTTTGTAAATATTCGGATAGAACACGGCATCCAAATACACATGCATCAAATTCTGAAAATCCTTGTCATTACAGCTTGCTACCGGATAAACTGTCTTGTCCGGATAGGTCATGGCATTTAAAAAGGTATTCAAAGAACCCTTTACCAGCTCTACAAAAGGATCCTTTATGGGAAACTCCTTGGAACCGCAAAGCACGGAATGCTCCAAAATATGGGGCACACCTGTGGCATCCTTAGGCGGTGTTCTAAAACCGATATAGAATACCTTATTGTCGTCCTCATTGGAAATCAGTGCCACTCTGGCACCGGTCTTTTTATGCTTTAAAAGATATCCGACGGAATTCAAATCCTCTAAATTTCTCTTCTCTACCACCTCATAGGCAGCCAAATTCTCAATGGTTTTCATTTTATTAACCTCTTTACTCCATTTTTAAATTTTGTATCCATACTTCTTTTTTGTCCAATTCAGCATTACTTATACTGCAAAAGCCATCAGGGATAATTTGTTAATCACCAGCTCCTGTATGAAAATACCATCCTTTTCCTTCTGCTCCTTGCTCAGCTTGGCAAATTCAGCCAAAGGAATCATCACGGTTTCATACACCCGTTTCGGCTTGCCCAGTCCCAGAAAACCCTTCTTGGTCACCAGACGACTGACCTTCACTTTTGCCTTCAGCTGCATCAGGGTTCGATAGGTAAAATCCTTCTCCTGCATATAATACAAATCGCTCTCCAAGGTAGTCTCCCCACCCATTTCCGGTATGATATAACGTTCCACGATGGTTCGAAGCTTAAAGGGAATTTCTTCGTTTTCTACGATTTCCTGATAGCTGTATTTCGCCCCCAAATACAAAAAAGCCGTATCCAGCATCACATATTTATAATCTTCATAAACCTGTTTCATAGTATCTGCTTACTCTTCTTCCTCTATGTATTCTATATTATTTCCGGTGAATTTCATAGCTTCTCGTATCGTAGCCTCACTCATCTTGGTTTCTGCCGCCAGCTCCGCTATCGTCACCTTCCTACGAAAATCCTCTGCCAGCTCCTTGGCTGCCTCCATGACCTTGTTCACCTTGTCCACTACCTTCTGGTCAGCCTTCTCACTGGAAACATTCTCGGCAATATATTCTTCCATGGCATCCATAATCATCTTCACCAGCATGCCCTGTGCTTCCTCCGCATTCTCCAGACATCCCAGCATGCCGCAGCCAACTGCTACTGCCACATTGCCTTCGCCGATTAAATCCTCCAGCAAAACACCCTGTCCGGTATAAATCTTAGCGATTTCCACCACATCCGGCAAGTAAATTTCAGTTAAGCGGTTCTGTGCATCCAAATCCCCCGCCATAGCAGACAGGGTAATGGCTTCCTTTTCTCCCTGACTGACCTGTGGAAGTGCCGCCAACTCATCCAGATAATCCTGCAAATAGTTACGCTCCTCATCTGTCAAATAATCATCCATATTCACCGGCTGGTTAATACCCACCTTATGCTTTACCAAATAATCAAATACCAACTGAAGCTGTTCGTCATTTAATTCCAGTACTTCAAACTCCTGCTTCACCTGTTCTTCACTGATACAATTGCCCTGCTCCTTGGCAATGGCTCTCACCTTCTCCAAAGTCTGTGCAAATAAAAGTTCCTTGCTCATATATTCCATATGTCCTTTCTATAGCTTGTGCCTATGATGTGTTGGCATGTCGGGGGACTTTCCGGTGGATTTTACTACTCCATCCGGCAAATTTTCCATTCTCTCCGGTACTTTTCTTCCCATATGGCTGCTTTGCCCGACTATGGGTAGATAATTCTTCCCTGCTACTACTTGGTTTTCTTCCCATAAGGCTGCTTTGCCCGGCTGTGGGTAGATAATTCTTCCCTGCTACTATCTGGTTTTCTTCCCATATGGCTGCTTTGCCCGGCTATGGGTAGATAATTCTTCCCTGCCACAATCTGTTTTTCTTCCCATATGACCGATTTACCTTATTATGGGAAGAATATTTTATCCTTCTTTTTACTCCTCTTCTACCCATAGTGCCCATTCTCCTTGTAATAGGCAGAAAAGAAGACCTTTTATATCTACCCATGGCTTCCTTTCCGTCCCTCATGGGCAGCAATCTATTTTTTCTTGTTGAAATTTCTCTTACCTTATGACATCATTTATGCTCTATGGGTAGAAAAGCATATTCTTCATATTCAAATATGACTTCCCTAAATACTTCATCAAACATAATTCTTTTTCTTTGTTAAACTGCAATTTGGGCGTGCTTTCAAAATCTCTAAGATAGAAACTTTTCAAATACTTTTACTCATTCATATGTGCCAATAGACCTTCCTTGCCCAATGTATAATTTCCATAACAATGCTGTTCATGTATGGAATAAATTTTAAATGGTTCTGTTGAAGGTGTTTTATCACCTAATAAATTCTTTACATATTGATATGTCTCATTAATAATTCTCAAAGAAAATTCTTCTGGTGGTTTTACGGATGTGTATAAATTATATGCCAAGATTTCATTTATTTGCCCCATCAAATAGTCTATAGTCTGTGTATACGTTGACCTCGTATATAAATCTCTAAACACATATAATTCTTCTTCACTAAAATGCTCAAATGATGTAAAATCTTCTCTGTCGTCTAATATAGTTTCCGGAGTACACTCAATTACCTTGTAAGCATAATCATCAATGCACTTATCAAACTCAGGGAACGACCATAATGCTTCCAATAATCTATTCCACTCTTCAGTTACTTCTCTTTCCTTTATATAAATTTCAATAACATAAATAATATATATTACTCTTCCCATTATTGAAATATCATCAAATATTGCATCGTTATTCATATTCTTTTCCCCATGAATAAAATTCAAATTCATGCGTGCTTTCAACTCTCCACAAGACTGAAATTATCAAGTACCTTTATTTGATGCTAACCGTCAATCGAAAAATACTGCAAATCCTTAAACTCATCATCCAAAAACTCAAATCTAAAAATATGCATATCATCTAATGACTGTTCGCAATAATCAACTCGACCATTATCAAAATCAATAGTAGGTCTTCCTAATTTTGCTTTTACTATTTCAGTATCAATATCGCCGTATACTTCTTGTAAATCAGGCATCATAAATTCAATAATAAAATCCAAATTACTCCAATATTTTTTTGCCACGTCTTGTAAACTTTCTTCATAGTCATTTGTTGGCTCATCTTCACATGCAAAAATAATACCATCAATTTCACTAACATACATTTCTAAAGCATCATCAAAATGCATTCTACACTCCTCCATCAACTTCAAATTCATGCATACTATTTAAATCCTTAAAGCACTAATTAATTAGATATTAACATTAAATACCGCGGATAGATTACCTTCCTCATCTTCACTAAATTTAATTTCAAACCAGAAATCTAGTGGTTCTCCATTACTAGTTGGACTATATACATAAAAAGCCTTTCCATTACTAAATGCATCAGGATCCACTTGTTTTTCATCATAAAAATCTATGATAATTTCTTTTTCATAGTCTTCTGTCCACATTTCAAGTTGACCTTCTAACCATTCTGCAAAGCATTCTGTTGCATTATCAGCGCCTTCATCAGACCACGATTCATCTATTGTAATCAATGAGCCCAATATTTCATAATTCTTTTCTGCCAAGCAATTTACAACATTCTCAATTATTTTATAAGCCTCTTTTTCCATATTATTCATCTTATCAAATCCTCCACTTTTCTATATTCTCGGATAAATCAATTCGTAAACTTCAAATTTTACTTCTCTAATAGTTTTAAAAACCGCTTGTCATTCATCTGTTCGTTTGTAATATAGTTCCCATCCAAAAACAATGCATATGTTGTAATTGGTGTAGGAGCATTTTGAGCTTCTTCTTTACTCTGCAAATGAATGGCTTTAAATTGTATAGATTTTTCTTTCGCAATACCTTCAATCACCGGAACATATTTCGCATTGAATGGACATTGACTGGTATAATACAAAACATATCCTTTTTCTTCAACGTGTGGTTGTTTTGCACATTCTTTAAATTTGGGCACCTCTACCTCTTCACTAAAAGGTAAATACCACAATTGAATACCATTATCAGCCTCATCGCAAACTCGAAATCCTTTATACTTCAGAAATTTAGGCTCTGCTAAAAATGGTTTCTTCTTCGCAGCCGCCAAAATGCAAAGCCCCTTTTTCCCTTTCCTTTTACTATCTTCAATACATGCATTTAATAAATCTGTTGAATAACCATGACCTTTAAGCGAACCTGCTACCCATAAACAATCAATATACATATATCCATCTGCCAAAATCGGATTCCATGCATTCTCAGCAGGAATATATTCAATAAAACACTTTCCTCTTTCTGTACTTTTTAGAAAAACCAAACCATCCTCAAATCGTTCTGACAACCATGTTTTTTTAGAAGATACCTGAATATCATTGTTGTTAGAAATCGCACAACATATATGCTCTTTATCAATATTTTCACTCGTAACCTTAATATTATCCATTATATAAAACCTCCGAAAACTTCAAATCTTCTGTTGCATTCAATCTCTCCACAAAATAATACGTTGTCGGAACGTTTTCACCCTTTTATCTCTCCCTGTCTTGCAAAATCCCAGAAATGCATATCTTTTCTCTGAAACCGGCGATTTCCTATGCTTTTTCCCGCTTTTCCCTGAGTTTCCAAAGCCATATTCATCCTTTCGCCCATCACCAAAACTCCAACTGCCACGTCTCTGTCCGGCTATGCACTCTTGTTTCGTCCCAATTCGTTTATTTGTACCCACTATACATCAGGAGAGCAATCATAGATACAACAGCCTACCGCAGGAAGCTTCCGCTCCAGGAAAGCAAATATCCACCTACTTCACATGCTCATGGGTAAACAAATGCTCGTGGCAGTATTCGTGATTGCCTGCACACTTAGAGCAATAACGGAATTCCAGACCTTCCACCTCATCCGTTCTGCCGCAAATGGTACACTTGTGTCCGGCAGGCTTGGAATTCACCTTCACCTCATGCTTGAACTCCTGACGACGCTTTATCTGCTTAGGTGTCATATGCATATGGTTTCTGCTCTTTAAGAAGAATACCAGCACTGTCAGCAGGGATGCTCCGATGGCTCCACGATAAAAAACATTCAAAAGCGGAGAACCGGTGCCGCTGATAAACTGTATCACCAACAGTACCGTATAAGCGATGCCCAGCCACTTCATACGGATGGGTATGAGGAACATGAAAAGCATCTGTGCCGTAGGGAAGGTCAACGCATAGGCTAACAGAATCGACATATTGATATAATACGTGCTGAATATAGTACTTCCTGCCATAAAAATCTGTTCTGCCTGTCCTGCCACTGCGAACACATCCGGGAACAGAGCATAACACAGTCCCATGGATAGGAAACTGGCTACGATGGTAAACAACATACCCATGAATAAATATACATTATATTGATAGGTTCCCCAGACATACTCCAAAGTATTTCCTATGGAATAGTACACATACAGCATCAAAATCGTAAAAATATCCAATGAATCCGGCGGTACCACTATCCAGCTAAAAATTCTCCAAACCTGTCCATGCAATATTTGATAAGGATCCAAAGTCAACATATACAGAAAAGAGGGACTAATCAACTGTATTACATATCCCACCGCATAACACATAATCAATACCAACGAAATATTTCGTATGGCATACTTTCCGAATTTTTTTTCAAACTTACTCATACAAATAACCAAGCCTTTCTAATTCCGTACTCCAAACAGCCGTCGCCCCGCCGACAACTGTATATATTCACACTCGTACATTTTACCATTCAAAATCCAAGAAGTAAACAAATCTTGGTGTGATTTCATAAATTTCATAAATTTGAAAGAGACTTTACAAAATTTTCATAGCTAAGAACTTTTAATCTGCGTTGCATTTTGGAGATTTTTGTCGTATAATCACTCTATGTGTCTAAAATTGATGACGAAAAAGTCCTTGTTTCAGAAAGAGGGTACATAAATGAATACAGAACAAATCCATTCTATTGATAAAAGTCAGCTCTATACCTTAGGTATTGATATTGGCTCTACCACAGTAAAAATAGCTATTTTGGATGGCTCACACAATATTCTGTTTTCCGATTACGAAAGACATTTTGCCAACATTCGGGAAACTCTGGCAGCCTTGTTGCAAAAGGCTTATGCTCAGTTGGGAAATATTACCCTTTGCCCCATGATTACCGGTTCCGGCGGTTTGACTTTGGCAAATCACTTAGAGGTACCCTTTACCCAGGAGGTAATTGCGGTTTCTACCTCTTTACAGGAATTTGCCCCCAAAACCGACGTTGCCATTGAACTTGGGGGCGAGGATGCCAAAATCATTTATTTCGAGGGCGGCAATGTGGAGCAGCGTATGAACGGTATCTGCGCCGGCGGTACCGGTTCCTTTATTGACCAGATGGCTTCTTTGATTCAAACAGATGCTGCCGGTCTGAATGAGTATGCGAAAAATTACAATTCCTTATACACTATCGCTGCACGTTGCGGTGTATTTGCCAAAACCGATATCCAGCCCCTCATCAACGATGGTGCCACCAAGGAAGACCTTTCTGCTTCCATTTTCCAGGCAGTGGTAAATCAGACCATCAGTGGTCTGGCATGTGGTAAGCCAATTCGAGGACATGTTGCCTTTTTAGGCGGTCCTTTACACTTTTTGGATCAGTTAAAGGTGGCTTTTATCCGCACCTTGAAATTAGACGATGAACATATCATTGACACAGACAATTCCCACCTCTTTGCAGCCATCGGCTCTGCCCTGAATGCAAAAGAGGATGTACAATATACTATGGAAGAAATGGTAGGCAAGCTTTCCTCCGACATTAAGATGGAGTTCGAGGTAGAGCGTATGGAACCGCTCTTTGCTTCCGAAGAAGATTACACCGCTTTCCAAAACCGTCATTCCAAGCATCATGTAAATACCGGTGATTTAGCTACCTATCAGGGCAATGCCTTCTTAGGAATTGATGCAGGCTCCACCACTACCAAAATCGCTTTGGTAGGCGAGGATGGTTCTCTGCTCTATTCCTTCTACAGCAACAATGACGGCAGCCCTTTGCTGACTGCCATTCGTTCTTTGAAGGAAATTTACAGTCTGTTACCGGAAGGCGTAAAGATTGTTCGCTCCTGCTCCACCGGATATGGTGAGGCACTGATGAAGGCCGCTTTCCTGTTAGATGAAGGGGAAGTAGAAACCGTTGCACACTATTATGCTGCAGCCTTCTTCAACCCTAAGGTAGATTGTATCCTGGACATCGGCGGTCAGGATATGAAATGTATCAAAATCAAGAAGCAGACCGTTGACAGCGTTCTTTTAAACGAGGCCTGTTCTTCCGGTTGTGGTTCCTTTATCGAAACCTTTGCGAAATCCTTAAATTACAGTGTACAGGATTTTGCCAAGGAAGCACTTTTTGCAAAGCATCCTATCGATTTGGGTACCCGTTGTACTGTATTTATGAACTCTAAGGTAAAGCAGGCGCAGAAAGAAGGTGCCTCTGTAGCCGATATTTCTGCAGGCTTGGCTTATTCTGTTATTAAAAATGCTTTATTTAAGGTTATCAAGGTTTCCGATGCCTCTGAGCTGGGCAAGGAAATCGTGGTACAGGGTGGTACCTTCTACAATGATGCAGTTCTACGCAGCTTTGAAAAGATTGCAAACTGCGAAGCCATCCGTCCGGACATTGCCGGTATCATGGGTGCCTTCGGTGCGGCTTTGATTGCCAGAGAGCGTTTCGCAAATCAGGAAACTACCATGCTCTCTTATCAGCAGATTTGTGATCTGCGTTTCGAAACCAGCATGGCAAAATGTCGTGGCTGTACCAATACCTGCCGTCTGACCATTAACAAATTCTCCGATGGCAGACAGTATATCTCCGGTAACCGTTGCGAACGCGGTATCGGCGGACAAAAGAACGTAAACAATGTACCAAACTTATTTGAATATAAATTAAAACGTATTTTTGACTATGAACCCTTACCGGAGGACAAGGCTCCCCGTGGTGTTATCGGTGTTCCCAGAGTGTTGAATATGTACGAAAACTATCCCTTCTGGCACACCTTCCTGACAGAGCTGGGCTATCGTGTTGTGGTATCCCCCAACTCTACCCGTAAGATTTATGAGCTGGGTATTGAATCCATTCCCAGTGAGTCAGAATGTTATCCGGCTAAGCTGGCACACGGTCATGTGGAATGGCTCATTCAAAACGGTGTGAAGACCATCTTCTATCCGGCTCTTTTCTACGAACGTAACGAGTTTGACGAAGCCAATAACCACTACAACTGCCCTATTGTTACTTCTTATTCTGAAAATATTAAGAACAATGTGGAGGCAATTACCAATGGTTCCGTACGCCTGCGTAACCCCTTCATGTCCTTTCGAGATGAAGAGACCATTTCCTTTGCATTAACGAAGGAATTCTCAGAAATTCCTGCGGAGGAAATCAAAGCTGCTGTACATAAGGGCTGGGAAGAGCTTGCCCGTGCCCGCAAGGATATGCAGAACAAGGGTGAAGAAGTATTGAAATACTTAAAGGAAACCGGCAAGCGTGGTATTGTATTAGCCGGACGTCCTTATCATATTGACCCGGAAATCCATCATGGTATACCGGAGATGATTACTTCCTTTGATATTGCAGTGTTAACAGAAGATTCCATCTCCCACTTAGGCAATCCGGAGCGTCCTCTGATCGTCTCTGACCAGTGGATGTACCACTCCAGACTTTATGCTGCTGCCAGCTACGTGAAGCTGGTAGAGAATTTAGACCTGATACAGTTAAACTCCTTCGGTTGCGGTCTGGATGCAGTTACCACCGACCAGGTGGCTGATATTCTGACCGGCTCTGATAAGATATATACTTGCTTAAAGATTGACGAAGTCAACAACTTAGGTGCAGCCCGCATCCGTATCCGTTCTCTCCTTTCTGCCCTGAAGGTAAAGGAGAAGAATGCAAAGCAGCGTGAAATCCGCTCCAGTGCCATTACTAAGGTTCAGTTTACGGAAGAAATGCGTAAGGATTACACCATCCTGTGTCCGCAGATGTCACCTATTCACTTTGAAATCCTAGAGCCTGCCTTTAACGCGTGCGGCTATCATTTCGAGGTATTGAACAATGACAACAAGCATTCTGTGGACGTCGGCTTGAAATATGTAAACAATGATGCCTGCTACCCTTCCCTATTGGTAGTGGGACAGATTATGGAAGCACTGCTTTCCGGCAAGTATGACTTGAATAAGACTGCTATTATTATGACCCAGACCGGTGGTGGTTGTCGTGCTACCAACTACATCGGATTTATCCGCCGTGCATTGGAAAAGGCCGGCATGCCCCAGATACCGGTTATTTCCCTGAATCTGGGTGGTATCGAAACCAATCCCGGCTTCCACTTAAATGCAGACCTGCTGTTACGTGCCTGTCTGGGTGCTCAGTTCGGCGATATTTTCATGCGTTGTACCTACCGCATGCGTCCTTATGAATTGGAGCCCGGTAGTGTCAATGCCGTACATAAGAAATGGGTAAAGATAGCACAGGATTATGTTTCTGCAAAGCATATTAACCTGGCCAAGTTCCCTTCCTTGTGTAAACAGATGATTCGTGAATTTGATGCAATACCGCTTAGAGATATCAAGAAGCCCCGCGTAGGAGTGGTTGGGGAGATTTTGGTGAAGTACTCTCCTGCCGGCAACAACCATCTGGTAGAGCTGTTAGAGGCAGAAGGTGCCGAACCGGTAGTACCGGAGCTCATCGGCTTCATGCTCTACTGCTTCCAGAATCAGGTATACAAGGCAGAAAACCTTGGTACCTCCAAGAGTGCAGCCCGCAAGTGTAATCTGGGTATTTGGGCTATGGAACACATCCTGCAGGGACCTGCCCGCAAGGCTTATGCAAAGAGTAAGCACTTTAGTGTTCCTACTCCTATCAAGGAGATTGTCAAGATGGCAGAACCTATCGTATCCATCGGTAACCAGACCGGTGAAGGTTGGTTCTTAACTGGAGAAATGGTAGAGCTGATTCATGACAATGTACCAAACATTGTCTGTACACAGCCTTTTGCCTGCCTGCCGAATCACGTAGTAGGCAAGGGTGTTATCAAAGCGCTGCGTAAGGCTTATCCAGAATCCAATATCGTGGCTATCGACTATGATCCCGGTGCCAGCGAGGTAAATCAGCTGAACCGAATTAAGCTGATGCTGTCTACGGCGAATAAAAATTTGAATAAAACTTTTGAATAAAACTTTTGAATCACAATGTCCCAATTCACCTATTTGTACCCCCTGCACATCCAAAAGGCGATGGAGACATAACATCCTACCGCAGGACGCTCTCGCTCCGTGAAAGAACGCAACGGACGCTAAGGAATTTTCTTCGCCTCAGCTCGAAAATTCCAGGCGCCGGCGTTTTTCAAGGCCTGCTTATAGGAAATTATGTCTCCATCACCCATATTGAACACAAATAGTTGGGGTACAAATAAGCAAATTGGGACAAAATCAATACAAATCTATAACTCAATCATAAATTTCACAGTAATCAGCTTCGCATTTACATGTTTCGGGTAAATGTTCCGATAGCGGTGTATACTTAACACAATCCCCAACAATATATAACATACTAAGATGTTGCTGCCACCCGGAGATAGGAAGGGTAAGTAGGTCTGGCTCAAGGGAAGTACTCCCAGATTCTCTCCGATGTTTATAAAAAAGTTGACAAGCAGCACCGCACCACAGCCGCAGCCCATGCACCTTCCCAATTGATTCTTCTGTCCGAAGGAGACCATAAATACCCTCACCAACAAAAGTGCCAATACGAGGCAAATGATTATACCTGCCAAGGCTCCGTAGGTACTCAAAACATAGGAGAAAATATAGTCGTTATTAAAATTTCTCAAGCTTTCTGCTAAATTCCTTCCGTTTTCGCCCAACAGATGTATTTCTGTCAGATTCTCACGCAGTACATTTGTCATGTAATTATCCGGGCTGCTACCACTCTTTTCTTTGGCACCTGATACCATCCTAACAAGATAGCTGTGGTTAACACTATCATCATAGTGCCTACCAAAATAACAGCAAGGGATAAACAAGGTAATCTGTATGCAAGAAGTATCGGCAGCAGCATCCATAAAAGTGCTTTTCCTACCGCTCTATATCCCTGACCACGATATTTATATAACACTGCTGCATACAAGGGCACATACAGTGTCATAACAGAGAACATTGCATTATACGCTCTCCAACCATTGATTCTGACATCTCCTGCATGGAATAATGTACATAGTAGTAAAAAGGCGATTGCCAAAGCTTTTGCATAACGGGCAATTACTGTATAATCCATACGATATACCAGCAGCATCAGACCAAAGCCCAAAAGCGTATAGCCTGCAAACAAGTCACTTCCAATGGCTTGCTCTCCCATCTGCCTAACCAGTATCTGATGTAGTGTAATCCCAATCACACTCATTACCGCTACTATACCGATTGCTTTGAGATCCATTTGTGGGCGGTGTACCTTATCCAGAGATATTCCCACTTCTACCGGGTCTCCCATGTCCCGTATGGCTGCAGCTTCCGCTTCTTTTTGAGCCATCCCCTTTTTTCTGTTTTCTTCCATTTGCAGTTCCATATGCCCCTGTATCTCTTCCCGGATATAGGGATGTACCTTTTTGCAACGAATTTGTTCCAACAATACCTTCAAATATTCTTCCATGTCCTTATCCCTCCATTGCCAACACATTCGAAACTGCCTGAGAATATGTATTCCATTCAGCCTGCTTCTGCTCCAAAAGCTTATTTCCCTGCTTTGTGATGCTGTAATACTTTCTCACTTTTCCGGAGAATTCCTGCTCATACACAGTCAGCAGCCCCTACTCCTCCAAACCATGTAACAGTGGATACAAGGTTCCCGCCTTCAACTCAAAAACGTTCTGTGACCTCTCCCGCAGGGTATCAATCATCTCATACCCATACATATCCTTCTCTGATAATAGCTTCAGAATCAGCATAGTCATACTACCGGACATAAGTGCCTTATCCATATCCATTCCCTCCTTATGTAGATAATCTATATATCGACCATCTATATATGTCAAGAAATTTTTCTATGGAACTATCTTGCACTCTACGAAAAATATGTTAGAATAGGAGTATATTTTGACAATACTCAAAGGAGAAATGACTATGGAAAGAGAAACAAAATGTATCCATGCCGGCTATACACCTAAGAACGGTGAGTCCCGCATGATTCCAATTGTACAGAGTACTACTTTTAAATATG
>JAZLEI010000027.1:0-65294 GCA_045615205.1 Acetatifactor sp. | reverse complement strand
CTGGAAAATCTCGACGCACTTGAAGAGAAATGGGGCAAGAAATATCCTTCTTCCGTGGCTTCATGGCGTAATAACTGGCCGCATCTGTCCACGTATTTCAAGTATCCACCCGAGATACGCAAAATCATTTACACCACGAATGCAATAGAGAATTTCAACCGTCAGCTCCGCAAGGTGACAAAGTCAAAAACCATCTTTCCCACGGACGATGCGCTGTTCAAAATCCTGTATCTGGCCATGTGTGACATCACCGAAAAATGGACCGGAGCCGGTTGGAACTGGGGACAGACCTTGGACCAGCTGTGTATCTATTTTGAGAGCAGAATTACCCCAGCTGACATAGAATAACGAAACCTGTACATAAAAAACCCCAGGCTGTCAACTGGCACCCCGGGGTTCCTTATGTATTGAATGCTTATTCTATGTCAGCAGGGGGAATTCTGCCTTCAAAATAAATGATGACGTATAATAAGTTTCGCAAATTAATTTCATAAAAATAGACATGGTCTATAGCCGTTTGGTAGAATTAAGTTGGGTATTCAAAGTTTTTGAGGGTCTACCTTTTTGAGGGTCTTTCGTGAGGGTTCTTCGTGAGGGTCTTTCACGAGGGTCTGGTTTGAGGGTTTGTCGTGAGGGTCTACCTCCGTTAGCTTCCTTGCTTGCAAAAATATCATAATAAAAATGCCCGTCAAGAATTTGCTGCAAATGTAGTGCAAAACCGCATCCTTGACGGGTTTTCTTATTAAATAAACAATTAATTGAGATAACTAACAGTAAAGGTCTGGAGTTTCCACCAGACCCTCATAATTTCCCCTCAAGTTTGCCCCTCAAACTAGACCCTCACGAAGAACCCTCATTAACTCATGTTCAAAATCGGGCAAACCCTCATGACAAACCCTCAAATAGATTGGCAAACCCTCAAAAACTTTGATTATCCATTAAGTTACCACACAAAACCTACTAAAGGAGGCTAAAACCATGTCTAATAACATTGTACAACTAAACGAGGATTTAATAAAGCACTGTTTACGTTCTCTTGTACGCAATAGTGTAGACGAAATCTGAATGCGCTGCTTGACCATGAAGCAGAGGAACTCATTAACGCCGAAAAATACGAACGTACCGGTGATCGTAAAGGCAACCGTTCCGGTCATTATAACCGTAACTTCCAGACCACTGCTAGTGATGTTACCCTAAAAGTCGCTAATATAAAGGAGTACAGTTTGAAACTGCCATTATTGAACGTTATCGCCGTCGGGAGTGTTCCGTAGAGGAATCTCTCATCGAAATGTATCTTGCTGGTGTTTCTGTACGTCGTGTTGAGGACATCACGGAAGCACTTTGAGGAATCAAGCTTTGTATGGCTCAAAGAGCAGGAATTACAGTGTGTCCGCCTTATTATCGGAGACAAGTGCCTCGGTATGTTGGAAACCATACCTGAAACATTCCCTGATTCCAAATATCAGCGTTGTACGGTGCATTTCTATCACAACATCTTTTCTGTCATTCCTCGCAAGTGTATGAAGGAAGTCTCTATGATGCTGAAAGCAATTCATGCTCAAGAAAGTAAGACAGCTGCCCGCGAAAAAGCTGTACAGGTAGCGGCAAAGCTTCGTGAAATGAAGCTTTCTTCTGCTACAAAGAAGTTAGATGACGGCATTGATGAAACCCTAAGCAATATGGAATTTCCCAGTCAGCACTGGAGCCGCATTCGCACCAACAATACCATTGAGCAGTTAAACCGCGAAATCAAGCGGCGTACCAAAGCAATCGGTGCTTTCCCCGATGGGCCAAGTGCCCTTCTGCCCACAAGGTCGTGGGCATATGTGTAGCCTCCACCATCGTCTTTTGCTGCATCATAGCTGCAGCAAGTAATACCGCCTTCTCGGTCTGTTATCTCAGTGATGGCATCCGTATAGTTATAGCCGCACTGCACCATACTCAGTGCATCCTTACACTCTGCCATACGTCCTGACCCGACATAGGAGGTATAGCGAGCGTTTTCTCCCTCCGGTTATACTGTTATCACCGCTTCACTGCTGTTGAGTACGGAACTGCTCTCATAGCTGTAACGAATCACATTGCCATTGGAATTGGTTTGCGCCAAGAGAGCAGTTACACCAGTTATCTTGGTATGAAAGTTGAATAACTTATATCTCTAAAAATATAAACAACAAGCTTATTTTTATCTTTATATAAGCACTTTTCGTACGATATTTATAGTGTCTATCTTTCAAATATACTCTATTTAGAAATTAGGGAACTTTTTCAATTCAATTTAATATTCTTAAGTAAATCCCCCATCGTTCCCATTTCTATATTATCATTTGTTCCCAATGCAATTTGTTTTATAGAAACATAATAAAAATCATACTCCGCATTATAATCAATAATTTTCACCTCTACATTTTTACTTCCTACATAGTCTTCCATTTCCTGAGTAGTAACATATCTATTATAATCTATCTCACTTTGTGCTAGAAACGCCTTTTTTCCATTCTCAACAATAATACCTCTTAATCGTTTCTTCTCTCGCTGAAAACTATAAATATCAATATGAACTAACTCACCTTTTGAAACATGCTTCTTTATGATTTTTGAATCAAATTTTTGTATACTTTCATTTTTTATACTTGATATATCTCTTATACTTTTATCAAATGCAACCATTCGCTCAAACGAAAACCCTAATTTAAATTCAAAAATATGACCTATCTGTTGCATAGAAACACCACATTCTAGTGGCTTAAAAAATACCTTTGCTCCTCTCAAATATACCGGCTCTGTAACGCTTATATAACCATACACTTTCCTATTTGATGGATCTATTTCGATAAATTTTCCCTTCATTTTCATAAGGTTATCATCTTTTAATATATTAGAATAATCAATATTTCGATCATCTACCAAGGCTCGCAACCCTTTACCATTACCTAACCAATCTCTTACCTTAGAATAGTTGATGACAAAATTATCTCCTTTCTTCTCCTCACATATTTTTCTACAAATTTTTCTATATTTCTCCCCTTCTTCAATTGAATTTGTAAATCCTTCTAATGCTCTTAAATAATGTAAAACATATAAATAATACGCAGGTCTTGGATCAACTATTTTTTCATCTTGCTGAAAAGCAAACCAAGCATATCCCATTTTTACTGCTTCATCTAACGAAATATCAGAATACCTCACAAGATTAAACCATAATACATAGTCATTATTTTTCCTTGTATCTTGCATTAAATTATCACTTAAATAACCCATTACTTTCTCAAGATCTTTTTTTGTTTTCTTGTCGGTCTTTTCAAATCTAGAATAATCAACACCTTTTCCATCATAATATTTATTTAATATATTTCTAATAATCATTCTTTTTACATTAGATATCTTTTTGCTATCTTTTATTGGCATTAATGTTAATCTTCTTAAATACTCATTCAATTCCTGCAAAACATTTGATTTTTCCACTTTTAATAATGAGGAAAAATCTGATTTCAAATTATAAATTATGGATTGTGCAGTATCTGAATACTCGTCATAATCATTATACTCAATTAAATCAATTGTATTTGATATGCAATCAAAAATCCAAATGGTCTTATTACTACAATCTATTTTCTTACATAATTTATCTATCTCATCTACTGAAAAAATATTCATCGTGTTTGTAAATGAAAATAGTTTTATCAAAAATTTAGTCCATAGCGTTAAAAGTCCAACTTTACCATATTCTTCATTGCCATATATAATAGATTTTTCAAAATAATCCTGTGCCTCTGAAATTCCTTCTACCAAAATATCCATATTTGATTTTAAGTCATCTATATTTTCTATAGCATCTAGAATTAACTGTATTCTTTTGGAAGTTGTATCACCTGCAATATGTAATATTATATAATCATAACAACCTGTTTTTTCTGAATATTCAAGTGCTTTTCTACAACAATCCTCTGCCTTAGAAGGATTGTTCATTTTTCCTTTTTGACTATAAAATCGCCCTAAATGCCCCCAAAAATGTGCTAATAACTGATATTCATTATACTTCTGAGAATCAATATCAATTTCATTATTTATATATTTGTCATATTTTGTCGCCAAATACGCTAGTATACTTTCTTTATCCTCATCTAATGAACAACTTTCAATTAAAACAGAAAACTTTCCTTTCAAATATTCTGTATCACGGTTCTCAATAAACATATCTTTAAGTAATAATTGTAAATCAGGATCAATTTTTCTATCACAAACGGATAGTGTCAAGTCTATAAAATCCTTACTTCTTGCAGCTACATAATCTCGCCAATTGTTGCTTCTAGAATCTCTAGCAAATAATTGATTAATGATTTCTTTACTTATTAAATAATGTTTTGCTTTTACATAGGTAGTTCCATTACCTTCTTCAAAAACAAATAAATCTTGCACACGTTTCATAAATTCTCTTACTGCAAATCTTTTTATATTTGTAGGATTGATAATTTTAGAAAGCATTACAGGATACACCTTTTTCTGCCCAAAAAAATCACACATACTAATAATCATCATAGCATCTTTTATTTTGGTTGCTTCTATCTCTTCGTTTAAATCATTAATGAATCTTTTTACATATTCTTGTGTCCCTTCAAACAATTCTTCCAAATAGAATAATCCTACTAACAATGGACATTTATCATTAATACTGACTTTGGCTAAAGCGTTCTCTCTTCTTTCTACTTCCTTTAATGTAAATTTTTGTAATGCCAATTTTTTACATCTTTGTTCTAGTTTTTTGCAGCTTTCTTCTTCAATAGTATTAATAAATATGTTTTTCTTTTGGTTAACACTAGAATTATATCGTATTCTACTTACACTCAATACAGCAATTGGAAAAATACTATTTTTTACTTCCTTTTGCAATTCCTCTATTTCAGTCTTTGAAACATTATTCTCATCAGCAATAACCAATATACCTTTTTTTATCGTTTCATAAAATGCAATTAAAATTCCCCATGTTTCTGATACATTATATCTATTCAAAATTAAAACCGGAAATTTATCATGTATATCCCAAGCTATTCTTCGCGAAAGAGTTGTTCCACCAAAACCTGGCTTATGCAAAACAGAAAACATTTTATTTTTACTTTCAACTGTTTTTAAAGAATTTTTCAATTCCATAATAAAACGATCATAAATAACACTTTCTACTGGAAGCTCATCATATCTTAAACGCAATGCCTCCCAAGATATTTGTTCACCCTTTAAAAAATCTTCTTCACTGTAAATATTAGATACATCTGTCCCTTTTTCTAAATCTACAATTTCAAAATATTGCTTCATATTATTAAGCAACGCAATATCATCAACAACAACATCTCCATCATATCCTGGTAATTTAACTCCCTCTATCTCACTTTTATGAATAACATTCTCTTCTTTCTGATGCAAGGCAATGTCTTTTATAGATACAGTAAGCGAAGAGATATTATAATAACAACATTCTTCATAAGTATTATCTAAATCTTCAATATCTTCATCCGTGAAAGTATCTTCAAGAAAAATCAACTTTACGTTTTCATTTCCATATGTATCGATTATTTTTTCAACAAAAATTTTTGCTGTTGCATCCAAGCGCTTTGCCAAAACAACAATTGCTCTATTCTTATCTAATGTCTTTGATTTTTCTATCCAAAATTCAAAGTTATCTTTATCCTTTGCCTTCCATTCTTTGTGCCTTCGTGGTGCTACCTTTGATTCCATAGAAAGATATACGGTTTTCTTTAATCTAAATGTAATTTCTGATATACCTTGATTTTTCACATTTTCCAAACTACAAATTTGTGCATTCTCTTGTTTTAAAACACCCGCGCCAACTTTACCCTGTGTATTTTTTCCATCAAAGTCTATTATCATACTCCACGGCAATGAAAGAAATTTATCAACCCACTCATCACGAATATCATTTATTGGATCACACATAAGAATATAATGACAATTTTCAGCTTTAAACTCTTCTACATCATACCAAAACTTATTATAATCTAATTTTTCTAAATTTTCTGGTACATCTTTTATATTAATCTCATTTGCCACTATTTTTATTAATTTACTTAAATTTTGTATTACACGATAGTAATCGCCAAGCTCACTTAATCTTCCTAAGTGTGTAGAATTATTCCGAGGTTCTTTTTTAATTACAAATACAGCTAACTCTATATTCTTGAACCTTTCGTCATCTGCTAGAATTTGACACAATTTTACTAAAGAAGATATATCATCCGTAATTTCAAAATCAGCAATAGCCTCTCGTAAAAAATGTTCAACTGCTTTATATAGATTATCTGAACATTCAGAACATAATTTATATATATATGCATCATTTTCTTTTGTCCATGTTTTCAAAGCTTCACACGCAAATTTATAATTATCAATTGCAGTATTATACTCCATAATATAGCGTCCAATTCTAACTTGTTTATCATCATTAGCATATTTATTCATTTACTTACTCCTCCTTGATGTTGATTTCCATTCTCTGCTGGAACTAGCTTCCACCATTCCATAAGACCTTTGTATACATTAGGTATAATCGCATGTTCATCATGTTTTCACCCCTTGGCATGAGTTTTGTAGCCAAATCTTTCTACTTCTTCCAAACCATACTCAAACTAATCTTGATTATAATGGTCTTCCCATCACTTAAATAGCCTTAAGACTTATTTAAGTGCACCTGAACACAGGTTAATCTGTCATCTGGGAAATTTTCTTTTGGTCAAACACTCTTTCACGATATGCTGCAAATTTACAAATGCGTTTTGCAATCATCTAATAGTTTTCTAATTCACATTCTATATCATCTCTTAACCTATCCCAGTCAATATCTATTCCTTGCCCGTTATACCACATAACGCTAAGCCTAATATTACCTTCTTTTAAACCATCAATCCAATAATCAAGAAATTCATCCAACTCAATACTTTCAGCATAACAATCCTGCCATGCTTCGATTCTACAAATATTGGCAAACTCCTTTTTAGGCCATATTGGGAAAAACATTTCATCTCCCATTCCTGAAGTTACCCAACCATCAGCATTTCTTAAGGACCAAACTTCCTCGAAATCTGCAACCTTTTTTACAAAATATTCATATTTCCTTGTATTATCCGCTTTTAGTAAATTCTTAACCTCTTCTTTCATCTTTATTTTATTCTCCTTCCATATGAGGCAATCTTATGTTGCCCTGTATGATTTTCATACGTTTTTCTCTGTGTTTTCATTCACATCCAAAACAATATTTGACTTATTCTTCGGCTCATTCATTACTTTTATAATTACAAAAAAGCTTTCAAAACATGAAACATCATATATGTTTCCCAGTCTACTCACACTTAATCTTCTTCCACTAATCTATATTTTATACTAAATACAACCTTCTTGCAATATTTATTTCCTTCGTAAATCATATATATTGCACGCATTCTTTTTCCCTTCCAAATATTCATCCCTGAAACATCTCATTAAAAAAATACGCCCCATTAACTGCCGCAACAATACCCCTCAGAAATCCTTTGAGAAACGCAGGCAAGCGTCCTCTCTCAATGCCCCGTCACCTAATAAATTTTATATCCATATCACCCCAAACATTCCCCCATAAAATAAGAAGGCCACTCACAGTGACCTTCTTAATAAACGCATAACATATTCCATAACTACGGGGGAGTGCAATCAAACCTCTTCTCTTTCCATTTATCTAATCCACAATCATTCTTCTCGGTCTTCTCATCTCTGTTCTTTGTTCTACGCCACTTCTGATTTGCTTTAATACTCTGCACAACCCCTGATAAATCTCCAGATTTGAATAATCTTCGTCCTTTTTCCCAAGCCTGCTATCAAGATAGAATTGTATTAAATCTCTATTCAAAGCCTGTCCATTGCTATTTAATATCTGTTGCAAAAAGGTAATATCTTGCGAATTCTCCACGTTCCCCTTCCTGGCTTCCTTGGCAAACTCCATTAATATCTGGGGATGAATACTGCTTTTCTCATATGCTGACCATTGTGCTTCTAACACATTGATTGTGTCATACTCCGTACGCATATCTTCCAAATTGCGATATTCACTTCTCAAGCGTGCACCATCCTGAAGCCTCACTCTACAGATCTCTATTTTATTTCTTTCCCTTTGCAGATTTCTGCTTACTTCTATGGTCATTTCCTGCTGCTCAAAGGTTTTTGTTTTCTCCAACTCACTAAACACTACTTTTACAGCTTGCCATTCATCTACAGGCTTTATTTTTATTTCCGTATCCGATGGAATGAAAAACAACCTCTCATCAAATTTTACAATCCCTTGCCCAATGCATATAGCACCTTGTTTCACACTTATCTGGGTTCCTGTTACAATTCCATCCGTATATCCTGCATAAGTATTCTGCGCTAATTGTACCTCATAATCCCTTAGGGCTTCTAGCATTTCTTGAGACAATAAATTCCCCTTTGAAAATATTGGCATCTTAAACCCCGGCATCTTCCTCATCCTCCATTAATAGATTTCTATATTACCAATCTGCATACACCTGTCATCATTTATCACTCCAAATGAATGTTCCCAAAAAACACGTAATCGGTAGCCAAAAGGCATATATGCTTCCTTTATAAATTCTATTATATTGCACTCCGTTTCATTTTCCTCTTTTCCCATATAGAGAATTAATTCTTTAGGGACTTCCTCACTTTTGTATAACACACCATTCTGCAGAATACCTATTGCAGCTTTTGCAAACAACGTAATACTGTCACCATTTCGCTCTTGTTGCTCCATAAACCAGGCTGCTATGTATTGTTTGTCTCTGTCAAGTTTCTGAAATAATCTTCCAAGTTTTTCCCCATAACGCCTTTCAGCCATCTGTTGCAATATTGAACGCGTAGCATATTCCCTGCTATTCACACCACTTCGCAACTCTAATCTTGTCAGTAAATGCATCATACAGTCCAACAACCACTCTCTTGTAGCTTCGCTAATACTATCTGCTTCAAAAAGTGGCAAAAATATATCATCATAACGGTAAAAAGTATTCATCGTTATTTGTTCATTCCCATTTGGCAATTTATTTATACTACCTGCCACAGATTCACAATAAGGTGAAAAGAACTTGGCTTGCTGATATCTCACAGTTGCCTGATTTTCAATAATTCTATTCCATACCTCTTCCATAATCGCATGCCCTTTCTAATCCTATAGAAGTATCCCCTTACAATGATATTCCGGATATATCAGTTGAAGTTGACTAACTACATAACTCATAATATCCCTCGTAAGAATAGAATCTGTATCACACGCCCGGAACTCAAAATAGAGTATTGGTCCATTAGTATTCTTGCGAATTTCATCAATCAAAAACTCATTACAATCATAAGTTTCCTCTTCCAGCTCATGTTCATTTTGATTAATATCTACTAATTCAATATAATCACCACATACCATTTCCTCTACATACCGCTTTGCTCCGGCTATTGTTCTGATATTACGCACAGATACATTCGAGATATTTTTCATTAATGGCAGTTCATATGGACGCATACTTTGTTCATAGCAGAATTCTCTTAGAACCCACTCTGTTGGCAGCTTCTCGTCACACTGTATATACAAATCTTCATTTCTTCGACTAACACTCCACAATCGTCGGGTTCCAGCTACCAGATAGTCATGATTATCTTTCAGTTTTGCCCCTACTATACAATGTTCATAATGAATTCTGTCCAAACAAAAATTGGGGTAGGAATTCGTTTTTAACTTTATATTTCTAATATTCCATATGGGTACATAATTGTACTTCACATATGGTTCAAAATCTTCAAAGAATACGAATATCTCCTCTATGCTTTCATCTTCTGGACACTCTGCACCTATCATCCGGATATCATATATCTTGTGTAGATACGGGGTACAAAGTGTTCTCCACTCTATACTATTATTCGCAAACTCCTGATAAAGTTCTTCTACCCTATCCAGATATTCGCGATTTTTAGTAAGTCTGACCGAAGCAGGATACTCGCCGGATTCTGTTTTAATTATTGCCCTGAATATTCTGCTGGATTTCTCCATCTCTTTTATCTTTTTATAATCTGCATGAAGAAAAACCGAACAAATCTTGTAATCCCGACCCTGCTTCATAGCATTCATCAAATCTGTAAGATTTAATTCCTGTGCTTCCAAATCTGCCATGCACATAGGGAACATTCCTGTATCCGATACATCTATCTTTGAACGTTCCTGAATACCGGTAATTACCTGAAATACTCTCTCAAATTCGCTTTTCTCAAGTAACATCCTGTCTTCAATTTGTTTATAGCTTGCATCAACATGCTCATAAAAAGGTATCAGCATTTCAGCCATAATATTCCGAAGCTGATGCCGTTCTTCAATATCCTGTACTTCAAGCATCCGTTCATCAATGTACTTTTTATAGTCAAATCCATCTTCAAAAAAGTTTACTGGCATAAGTTAAGATTTATGTGTCTACCGTATGCTACACATATTCCTTTCATGTTTTTCTCTTTTTATGTTACCTAAGTATAGAATATATTACCAACATATTTTTTCATCCCTCTGGAAAACCATCCGGATAATACTGGACAATAATGCAATCATTTAATCGTAATGGTAAGCCTGATACTTACCCTGCGTTCTTTTCTCTAATAGGTAGCCTTGAGCATCGTAGTACTGCTATATGGTTGTTAGTCGTACTATTATTCTGTTACGTCTCCTACTTCATCTTACCAATCGTTACATCCTTGTATGGATATTGTTCTACATCGATTCTATAATATATTTGTTGTAATATACTTTTCGACCTTTTCTATATATGAATCATATGTATATTCTTTGACAAACTGTATATCTTCATTTATTCTGGCAATTTCACTTAACATTAATTTATGTTCATTTACTTTTAGTTGAAGTTCATTAGCAGCATATTGTTTGTAATATAAATTTGATAAATAATTGTCAAGAAATCTAATACCATACACCTCAGTATTAATCATTATCACATATTTAGACAAAGAAGAGCTACCACTTTGGTATCCATTTCTCTGTCAGTCTACCAATTTCTTCAGAAAATTTCTTTATAAATTAATTATTCGAAACATTAAATTATATAAAATTTGTTATTAATAATCCATTTCTGCAAATTCTGCTTCCGCTCTTGGACTAATGTAAAAATATGACAATGCTTCACTACTGCATCTCTTTATTAAAGCCCATTCATCACCATCTAATAAAAAACTAATTATATATGCTTCCTTTACTATATCTACTTGTAATACTACTACTTTTGAATATAAATCACTACTGGTTTGAATTATAGTTTCGATATCCCATTCTTCTTTTCCTTCATTAAATTCCCTTATAAAAAGTTCATCTAACTCCTTACAGTCATTCAGAAAAATTTGATATTGATTATATATATTATCTAAAATTGTATCTACATCCTGTTTGTCCCATCCATCAGCATTAAACTCTTCATCATAACAATATAAATCAAGTGCAATAATTAGCCCTCTTTCTTCTTTCGACAAAAACTTCATTTCCACTTGTTTTCCCCAAAATAAAGGGGAACCATTATCATCTCCAAAAGCCAATAATTCTCCAAATGTATCACTATTTACTTTATTAATAATTTTCATATGTTAAACATCTCCTATTTTGACTATAAAAATTAACAAGGTACATTACACTTACGCTCCTTTTTACGCTCCTTTTCACTCTTCTCCTTTCTCTTATCGCTTACTCCACCATCATGAGTATATCTAGCATTGATTTCTGTGGGAACGACTTGTATGTCTGTACCATTCACTTCATGTACTACTAAATGATTATCCTTTATATATTTTTTTACAGTTCTTTCAAGTGCTTTATAGTCTTTGTTTGCTATAGCACTTTGCACTTGTTCACTTTGTAAAAACTTTTGAACTTCTTTTTTTGTATATGCTGATGCATAATCATTCACCACACCTTTTTGGATAAGAATATTTATATTTCCACCTGCACTCATTATCTCATTTGTTATAACAACTCTCGCTTGCTTATAATTACCATCTGCACCAGTTCTATCAGTTGACATACTTTCAATTGAGACATTAAATGAGGCAATTGGTGTAAAATCAGGTCTACCATTTCTATACCATATTCCTTCCAATCCATTATCTTGTAATACTTTAATAGCTCCTAAATCTTTAGAATTACTACCATCCAAAATAATAAATGCGTTTTCATTTGAAATATTATCCCTTCTTACCATTGCATCACTAATTGCCTGTGGTGTATCACCTAATGAATAAACTGCTCTGTCTGTTTTAGGTGCTCGTGCATACCCACTCGGATCCACATACATAACCGGATTATTCGCACAGAAGGCATACAGGTTTAAGCCATCCCCACGATACTCGTCTTCCTGGATAAAGCGGCTCAGCTTCGGGTTATAGAAACGCTTACGCAGGTAGTACTGTTCTGTGGTTTTATCGAATGCTTCCCCGTTGTAAGTATAGCGGTTCTTCAGCTTTTCCGATGATGTAACGATGGTACCGAAGGCATCATAGGTGTAGCCGTTTACTACTTGACCAGCTTCGTCCGTGATGTATTCCACATCCATACGTTCGTTGCCGTGGTAGTAGTGGTAAGCAGTGGCTCCTGTGAAGGCGGCGGTTGCATCGATGATGTTCTCTTCTGCATCCTCACTTGCCACGATTCCCATGCCCCGGATGATACGTTTGGTTACCCTTCCGTTTTCATCCAGCTCTGTCATGTTCTCCCAACCATTGGTGATAAAGTCTGTGCGTTTTCCGTTCTCGATAAGGCTGAAACGCAAGCCTTCGCCATCGTAGCGGTTCTCCTGCAGAATACGCTCTGCTTCCTCTTCCCTACCACGAATGACTTCCGTTTGGATGCACTGGTGAAAATCATTGTAAAGGTATTTTTTACAGAGGTCAGTGCTTTGTTCGCTTAACAGGCTGCCCTGGGCATCGTAGGTGTAAGTGGTGGTGTCTGTAGGTACGGATGTCCCACTCTCCCACAGCTGTTTCTGCACAAGGCGGTTGCGTTCATCGTAGATATAACCTTCCACATAGCTTTCGGTTTTCTTCTTCAAACGGTTACCCACAGCATCGTAGGTGTAAGTTTCTTTTCCGGTTTCCGGATAAGTTACTTCACACAGACGCTGCATGTTGTCATACGCATAGGTGGTATGGTTATTCTTGGCATTATCCTTTTTTTCCACACGGTTTCCGTTACGGTCGTAGCAGTAGCTGTAGGAAAGAAGGGTACTGCCATCCTTGCCCTTTGTGGTAAGGGATGCCATATTACGCTCGCTGTCATAAGTATACTTTGTAGTGACACCGTTTGCAAATATTATCTTACGGATACGGTTGATTTCATCGTATTCGTAGGTTACCAGTACCTTTCCGGCTTCCGTTACACGGGTAAGATTACCGTTTAAGTCATAGGTATATTCTGTGGTCTTGCCACTGATATCGGTGATGCCTGCCACCTTTCCACCCTTGGTATAGTGGTAAGTCAGGGCAGCCTTTCCGTTTACATACTTGGTATGTAACTTTCCTGTTTTGGTGTAATCATAACGATATACCACGTGGTTGGAAGCATTCTCCACCAGTCTGCCACGGTTATCGTACTTCCTGTGGTTAAAGGTGCCATCCTCCGCAGTCTCGGAAAGCAGAAGACCGAATGAGCCATAAGTGCTGGTTACCTTGTGACCATTTCTGTCCACATGCCCGGTCAGGTTGCCTTCCCCATCATAGGTAAAGATATCTTTTTCCCCTGCCTGGTCTGTCACACTGCCCAGCTTCTGCATGCTGTTATAGGCGTAGGTAATAGTGCTACCGTTACCGTCAGTAGTGCTTGTGATGTTACCAGCACAGTCGTAGGTATAGGTTTCCCTACTTCCATCCGGTGCCTTCAGGGCGGTTATTCTGCCCCATGCATCCAGCTCGAATTCTGTGTGGTTCCGTTCCCCATCGGTAATGCCGGTGATATTGCCCATACTGTCGTAGGTGTAGGTCTGGACAGGAGTTGCGCCCTTAGTTCTCTCAGTAGTATATATGGCCGTGGTTCTACCCCCCAGGTCATATTCATTCGTAAAGAACATTCCTGCACTGTCATGACTGCTCTTTATACGACCTGCAGTATCATACGCATTCGCTTCACACAGGTGTCCGTAAGCATCCCTTACTTCCTTGATTCTACCGAAGATATCGTAAGTAAAACTGTAGCCTGCTCCATCATCTTTGGCAGGGGCGTAGTTGTCTGCACTGACTGTCTTCACCAGTTCCCCGTTACGGTTATGGAAGTATCGGGTAGTGCCGCCTTCCTCGTTGGTCTCAGATAACAGTCTGCCGCAGATATCGTAGGTATAGCTGTATACACTGCCGTCGTCCTGTGTCTTTGAAATCAGCCTGCCTGCTGCATCATAGGCAAACAGAGTAGTTCTGTCAATACCGCTTGCTGCATCCCTGACAGTCTCACGTACCACACGGTCCATGATATCATATTCCCGCAGGATTTCCCCACCCTTTGGCAGGGTGATTTTTGTGATATTGCCATTCTTATCATAGCTGTAGGTGGTACGCAGGAATTCCTTTTTACGGTAAGACTTTAATGCCTCTCCCACATCAGCTAAATCTACGGATTCCATACGCTCCGTCAGCCTGCCTGCTCCATCGTATTTGTAGCAGATGAGACGGCTGGTTGTCTCGTTAATTCGGTATTTCTCCGTCAGACGGTTGTTTAAGCAGTCGTAGGTATACTCCACTGCCGCTCCCAGACTGTCTTCCACACGCACCAGACGGTTCTGCTTATCATAGTGCATGCGGATATCCAGGAAGTGTAAGGGCATACTTCCCCATATCACTTCTTCTCCGCTACGACGCTCCAGGATACGGTTGCCGGCGGCGTCGTAGGCATAGCAGGTCAGGTTGTAGAGAACTGTGCCGATGCTTTCCCCGGTCACGCTCTCCTGTACGGCATTTATAATACTTATCTCTCTTACAGGTACCCACTTGCGGATAAGTCTGCCTGCATAATCGTATTCATATCTGGTACCATAGGAAGCTTCTCCCTCAAAGCTTTCTATGAGACGTCCTTTTTTATCATACACAAAACGTCGGAAAGGCTTTCCTTCGTTATCATAAATTCCCGTCAGACGGTTCTCCCCATCATAACTGTACCGGATACCCTCTCCCGCTTTTCCTTTCAGAGCATATTCTTCAGGACGGATGGTCTTTAACAGGTTACCGTTTTTATCACGGTCAAAGTAGGTGATACCTCCATCCGATGCCTCTTCGCGGATGCGGTACTGGCGACCATCATAAATATATCTGTTGGCACGGCTTTGCACTTCCCCGGGCTCTACTGCAGTCAGGTTCTCCCACTGCAGGTTTCCATCCATATCAAAAAGGGCTTCCTTACGACTTCCGTCTGGATACTTTGTGAGTATCAGGCGGTCCAGATAGTCGTATTCGTAGTAGGTTCCCTCTCCGTTGTCTGTTTCCTCGTCATACTGGTTGGGCTTTATGGTCTTTAACACATTTCCCACCGCATCCAGCTGGTGACGGGTACGATTGCCCAAGGCATCCGTTTCCATGCTTACCGCACCGGTTTCTGAGTAGCAGATTTCCTTTGTGCCGTAATCTGTCACTATCTTTGTACGGCGGCCTGCCTTGTCATAACCATAGCGGTAGGTATAGCCCTCCGATGTGATTACCTCCGTGGGCTTGTCTATGTTCTCTTCGTAGTAGTACTCCGTGGTATGTCCCAGGGCATCGGTGACAGACAGCATACGGCCGTATTCGTCCCTGGTATAGATGATTGTGGCAAAGGTGCCCTCCGCTAGCAGTTCCTTTTCCTCTGTTAAAAAGCCTGCTTTGTCATAAGCATACCATTTATGGGCACCCATATTGTCCCATTCCTCAGTAAGCTGATGGTTTTCATCATAAGCATAGCAGGTCTCCAGGCCTTCCGGACTGCACTTTCGGATTAACATTCCTTGGGCATCATAAGTAAAGGTAGTGGTGTTGCCGTTTCGGTCAGTCTCTGCTACCTTGTTTCCATAATCGTCATACTCGTAGGTTTCGAAAATTCCGTCACCGTATTCCCGTCTGACGATTTCTTCCTTGTCATTGTAATAGTTGATTTCCTCCCTGCCCGTGTCACTGTACTCAAAGATGGTCTTTCTCTCATGGTCCAGATAGGTCATGTGACAGGTGGTACCATCCGGATAATGCTGGGCGATGACACGTCCCTTGCGGTCGTATTCATTGCGGATGAACTCTCTTCCATCCTCGCCCCTTAATACAGTGATATGACCGTCTTTATCGTATTCGTATTCCTGACAGCCACCGGTAGGGTAATTTACATGATCCAGTCTGCCATCCACGTAGTGGTAGGTGATTTTTCTGCCCATGTGATCCGTCACGGAGCTTACCAGACGGTCCTTGTAGGTAAAGTGCAGGCTCTGTCCACCGGGATACTCCACACGCTCTATACGGGAACGGGTAAAGACCGGTACCTCCTCTCCGTTTTCCAGGTAGTAGATGCGGGTTGGGGCACAGCCCGGATAGCTCTGCAATGCCACCAGACGTCCCTTTTTATCATAATGGTAAGCCTGATACTTCCCCCCTGCTCTTTCCTCTAACAGGAAACCGCCTTCCTGCTTCACGTAAAAGCTGTAAGGTGCACCTTCCTTCTCAGGAGCCCAGCTTCTCTCCCGGTATACAAAAATTTCCTTGTGGGTATCGGGAAGCATGACTGTTATACGATAGTCACGGCAGTCCTGTGGCAGGCTCTCTTCCTTACTACCTGTATGTAGGGGTTCTGCAAACAGGAAGCTTTCAAAGGTATGCAGCCAGCCCTTTCCGAAGGCTCCGTCATAGTCCAGTACGGAATCGTAATGTCTAAACCACTTCTCCAGTCCGTACAGGGTAGAAAATACCAAATCCTCCTTGAAAATCAGCAGGTTACCACGGGAACAGTTGACCGGGTCACAGGCGAAGATAAAGTTGGTCATCAAACTGTTGACTGCTGTCTGGGCACAACGTTTCCAGTCAAAGCCCTCCTGTCTGCCCATGGCAATATCCCACACCTGCATACCGGAATCAATCACGGTATCTGAAAAGGTGTCAATTCCTAATGCCAACCATTTATTACAGTTTTCACCATTGTAGCTTAATCGTGACGCGAAACCAGCAGATACAGCTTCCCTAAAGAAATTTTCCGCCAGTCCCTCTAGAGATAAGTCTCCATTTGCGATGCCTGATAAGGTACTGGATGTAAAGCCGGTACTTGCCTGTAATCCGAATTTTACCACCGGATTGGTACAAGCATTATCAATTTTTTTAATTTTCTCTCCAACCGGTCCCGTCAGGGATGACACCATCAGATTGGTGGCGAAGGAGTCCAGATACTCCAAGGGACTCTTATCCAATTTTCCATCCGGTATTAGGTCAAATGCCATCTCTGTACCGGTATTCACACCGGCACCTATCAGCATTTTTCCTGCCATAGCCCATCCTCCGGTCACAGCTGCGAACATGATACTTCCCGCAATTATCAGACCATTCTCTATTAACGAATAATAAGGTTCCGGAATAGCTTCTTTCAGATAATTCTCCGCAGGTGTGGACCAGTCTCCATTCATGGCCAGCTCATGCCCGCTTACACCTTCCTGCATATTTGCAGCACCGAATACAGCCAGTCCTGCACCTATTCCTACAGCAACAGCAAGTGCTGCACCACCGGTGGCAACTGTTGCTACAATCAATGCGGCACCTAATGCTGCCATCAGGAGACCCTTGCCAAACTTGGATCTGGCTTCCTGATTTCTCTGAATCAGCATATTTGCCACCTGCTGGTTATTGGCTTTTGCCTGCTCTAATTCCTGGGCTATCAGCTCTGCATCATCATAGGTGGGCATTACCGGCATTCCGGGTCCCATTGTGCTATGATAAATACGGTTGGTAGCATATATCTGGGTAACCCCCTGGGCAGCAATGAAATGATCCTCTACCGGAACTAAGCCGTTTTCATCCCCTGTCACTCTGGATACAAACAGGGTCTCCCCTGCTGAAATGCTGACATTGGCAGCTTTGGAGCCATCCTCAGTTGCACCAATCACTATATCATTACCAGATATAAACATATCCGTACCGGAAATCTCCACACTGCCGTCACTTCCCAGCTTTATGCGTATTTCTTTATTATCATCCGGACTCATGGTGACTGCATCCGGTGTCAAATCGATGCCGACACCTGTATCATTGCTTAAACTGCGATTGGATGGATTGGACGTCTTATCTGCCCGCTGTGCACCATCGGTAGTACTCCGCAGGGAATGTACGGCGATAGCCTCCCATTCCTTTCCGCTTGGAAAATACAGATGTACTTTTGCACCTTCCACCGGCATGCAGTAAAAGTCCTTAGATTCTATGGCATATGTAAAGAAATAATCCTCCCTCTCACTGTCTATCCCATCATCCTTATCAATGTCCAGAGTGATGGATATGGTATTCCCTTTACGTTTCTTTACGATACCGGTCAGACTTGTTCCTGCCAGTTTTTCATTATCCTTATAGACTGCCTTGACAGCTTCCGGCAGACGTACTACATAGTCGTATCGTAAATCTCCCCTGTCCAGATAGGCTTCCACATAGGTAACCACCAGTTCCGCACCATTCACACGCAGAAGCGTTCCTACCGGATAGTATTCCTCCAAAGTAAAGCCTTTCCAGGTATAATTTAACACATCCGGGTATTCAATGCCGGCAAGTCCCATTGAGACCACTTCGCCCTGCTCCGGACTGGCATCCATTACAGAAAACACTTCGCTTTTCCCATAAAATTCTTTTTCACAGGTAAGCAAATCTCTCTCTGTTTCCACATGCGGGACTGTAATGTCAGCTTGTACTCCCTTCTTTTCATAACCCACTTCAATCCTTGGTTCCTCATAATTCCCCAGGGAATTCAGGGTTGCTCCGAATAAGGCAGCTATTCTGGATAAAAATTCCCAGTCTGTTTCCTGATACTGAATAATAGGAAACTCCGTTTTTTTCGAAAAATCCACATGAGAAATCAAAGATGCCCCGGGATATGTCTCCAGCACTGCATCCACGATTTCCTGATAAGTAATTCCTTTCTTGAAAAAGGTCCTGCTCCGTTTCAAAATATCCAACTTGGCAGTTGCCCCACGGGCAGTCAGATACAAATAGTATAGACCGCCTTCCCGTTCAAAGCGTACTTCAGAAACATAACCAAAAAAGAGAACCTTTCCTTCTGCCTTTTTTATGGTCAGGGGAGTATCCCCATTGACCTTCTGCAGGAAATCTGCTCTTTCCTCATCCTTTACGATACCTTTTAAGCTTGCAACGGGATGGTCTCCATAACCACTTGTAAAGGTAATATCCTGTATCTGCTGTATGTTATATGAGAAATCAATTTGAAGCTCCTGATAGTTCATCTATTCTCTATCCCCTTATCCATTTTCGGCATTTGCCAAATAATCCACATAATCTGAAATAGATTGATTATACTCAGCTCTGGTCATCAACTTACCATTACTATATATGTATCCCACATCGTTAGCGTTTTCCGAATTCACTGCCGTACCGTTAAAATTATCATACGGTATTTTGCTCGCATTCTCGTCCAGATATGCGGAAACATCGCCTCCATCTGCGTGTGTCTGATAGGCTCCATTTAGTAATTCATTCTGTTCCTCTGCTGATACAGTCACACAAGGTGTTCCACTCTTAAAAGCCTCCTGTATGGTATTCATATCCTTTATGGCATCCGCATAAGAATTTTCATCATAGGCACCACACATTAATCCTGTTTCAATCTCATTAATCATGGTAAGTGTACTATCCATCTGGTCACGCAGCTCTTTTTTATCATCTAATTCTGCCTGTAGTCTTTTATACTCCTCAGGTGTTTGTGGCTTGAGTAGCCGGTTCTCCAAATCTGCGATGCTCTCATCCAGCCTTTCCAGATTTCCCTGAGTAGCATCCGGTATGGGATCACCTTTCTTCCAGCTTGCCATATTCGCTGCACCATGCTGCTCTGAAGTGGCATTTTCCTGTCCGTCATCTGCCAGTTGAATTATACTTTCTCTCGCTTTTATACACTGAAGCTTACACTGGGATGTCAATGCATTTACACCGTTGATTTTAAGACGGTCTGAACTATCCATCCACACATCTCCAATGGCAAATTGTGGCTTACATGGTACTGTTACATTTTCATACACATCCTTACCATAACCATGATAGGGATCCTCTGTGGTATCCTCCTCATATCCAAATACACTGGCTACCTTTTTTCCAATACTCGTAACCGCCTTTTTCACTCCTGATATACCATCCATTATGCCATCCAAAAGGTTTTTATCAGCTTCTACTATGTCCATAACCTTCCTGACCTCTTCCAATCGGTCCGGATTATCTAATGCACTACAAAAACCAAATGCCTTTACATTGGTCTGAGCCTCACTATCCTCAATAGTCATAACAGGCATATCATGCATGTATGTTCCATGGCATGTCGGAATCGTAAGTCTCGCCAATCTACTTCCATAAGAACAGTAAGCCTGTGCTCCATGCAATACATAGCTATGTGATTTCTCCACGTTCTCTTCTGATGCTTCTACTGTTCCATTCTGTTCAATCGCTACATCCATATTTATTTCCCCTATCTGCTTTCTACTTTGGTAAATTTGATTCCATAACACCCTCTGCGTAACAGCGATTCCACGATATCGGTTGTTACTATCATATATGCCGGGCCTATTCCCTTTACTTTAAAAACGGTTTTATCTGCGATTTTTCCTTTATCCAACACTAGCTTCTTAATGCTTTTATCCGGATAAAACTCTGTATCCTGGTGCAGACATTCTATCCTATCCACCAGCAGAACATGATACTCAGTTCGCTTCTTTCTGGGCATATTCACCATGGATACCCTTTTGTAAATAGCACCCTCATCATATAATTCCAAGACTTCTTTTACCTTTTGCGATACCATAAATAAAGGTTCTTCCAATACATCCGGGTAGGCACTTTTATCTGACTCTATGGTATGCAGCATGGTGTGTTCCCTTACTTTATCAGCATGGGAGGTATTATATTCCACAGAACCTGCTTCCGGAAATTTCTGTAGAATAAATTTATTTTGTATTCTCTTGTCTAAACTCATAATATAGTATTCCAAAACAAGCTCCTCCTGCTTAAACCCATGTGATACTACTCTTCTGTGCAACTGTCAGTTCAAGCACATCCTTGTACTTTTTATCCATCTTAGCCCCTTTCAGTTCTGCCTCTCGGAAATTTATACGTCCTATTTCTGCTCCTCTGAAATCACACCCAGCCAAAAAGGCAGCCGTGAAATCCACATTTTTAAGCTTTGCATTTCGAAAAGAAACGGGAATCATAGCCAAATTAATAGTTACATCATCTGAATAAGGCAACACATCCATTCTTACCCCGATCATGCTTACATTTTCAAAGCTGCTGTCTGTAAAATCAGAGCAATTCATAACATTGCCATCCATAGTAACATCCTTAATATGACAGCCTCGCCAATCTGTCAGCATACACTTACAAGCCACAAATTCAGCATCCTCTATCGTACAGTTACGGAAGCTGCTGAATGGAAAATTGTGCAAACTGATATTGCAGTTCTCTATTTCAAACTCCGAAAAATCATACAATACGAACTCATTACTCGAAAAATCCTCTTCTGTAGGTGTTGCAGAAATCCTAGCAATTACATTTTCTGCGGCTTCCTTGTTAGGTATTTTGGCATATACCACGAAAGCTTTGTCCTTTCGCTCGCCGATAATCACTCTGAATACTTTTTCTATTTGCAGCTTTTCAAATCTCTCATCACTCTCAATACCACGAAATGCATATACTCCCAGCATGTAAAGATACATTACCTGATTCATAAAATTATCCATCATAATCAAGTCACAGTCTGCCGGGTTCAATATATTCACGTATTTTGCAGCTGCTTGGTACAATTCATCTCTACATTCCTCATAAACTCCAAACACGTCTTTCATGTCTAATGGAATTGAAATGTCTTCGCGTGTATAATCGCCATCTTTATCATGAAGCTCTACCATCCATTGATAAGTCCCATCCATAATCCCGGACCTTAAAACTGAAAACTGAACTTCCTGCACCTTGAAGTCGGGATACTCCGTCATCTTTTCTAAAATATCCCACAACCCCTGCTTTACTATTTCTGCAAAAACATCTCGTTTTTCTACTATGGTATTAAAATATTTAAAGTTGATTTTTTTCAGTATTTTATCTGCTTCTTCCGTTTTAAACTTCTCTAAAGCTTCCTCTCTGGTCATATGTTTTTCACCTACAATACTTTAATTTTCTAATACATATTCGCCCGTCAGCATGGTATTTCCGGCTGAATCCAAGGTAATTGTGCCACTCTGTCCGCTCACCTTAATGGTTTCGGATGCATACAGCGATACATTTCTGGTTGCTGAAATATTAATATCATTTGATGCGGACATATTAATGCTATTAGCACCGGAAATAATAATATTGCCTGCATTATCCATCTTAATCACAGCTTGTCCGTCGTCGGCACTGATTGTAATACCATCCGGTGCCAGACGTACTTCTTTATTATCCGGAGTTCTCAAATATCTGACACTGGGATCTCCCATTCTGTCATTAGCTGCTCCCTCTTCAGGTGTATAACTACTAACCGAGCTAATCGCAAAGCAGTTAGCTTCTTCTTCATCCGGAAAATAAACCCTCAACAAATCTCCTTGCTGTGGCATACAATACCATCCACTACCATCCGGTGAAGCCGACATGGTGGAATAAGGGAAAAGGTATTCCGCATTATCCTTACGGTCAATATCTAGCTGTATCTTAACCTTGTCTCTTTCTACACCCATGGTAATTCCATTAATGGATAAACCCTGTAATTTCTCATTCTTTATTCTGCGTTGCTTTAATCCATTTTTCGAACACAATAGATAGGTTGCAACAACAATACCATTCCTCATTTCATAGGTTGCCTCACGTATATAAAACTTCTTATTTTCAAAAATCACTGCATCACCCAGCTTTAATATACGATAAGTTTCTACCCTAAGAAGCACATAATCTTCTTCCATGACTCCTTGAATATAGTTAGCATTATCCATTTCAAAATTTCTAATATCTTTCAAATATTCACATGCTTGTAGCTTAACATCACGATATTCTTTACCTAGTGCACCGACTGAAAAAACAGGAGTTGGAGCAGTCATATCTCCCAACAGTCCTTGATATTTATGAGAAGCCAGTCTCTTTAAATACTCCCAATCGGTTTCCTTGTATTGGATACTGATTGTTCCGAGTGCATTCGTAAATTCTTTTTCTTCCAGACCATACACCATTGTGGCTCCAGCCTGACCTGCCACACTATCCATAAGCCTCTCATATGTAGTACTAATATTCTGACAGGATCTGGATGTTTTCACGGTATCCAGTGTACTGGTATTACTCAATGCAGCTATTTCAATTGCTTGATTTCCATCTTGGGTATAAATTCTTACATTTGTAATCACACCGGCAAAAAAAGGAACCCGTACACCTTTGTCCGTAAAATATACAACCATGATAGGACTGCATACCATGCTGTTGGTCAAAATATAACTACCATCATCCTCTATAAAACCGGTAAAGTGTAGCTTTGCATGTTCATTCACTTTATTAGTTATTTCAAATGTTTCTAATCTTAAAGCCTGGAAATTTACAACGCTCAAGTTATTGTATGTAACAGGTTCTCCGAGCTCATCTGCTTGTGGGTTAATGAAGCTGGATATCGGTGTTGAATCCATCATTTTTCTCATATCAAACAGACGATTCGCTCCATACATTTGACTCATCTCAAGCCCTTGGTTCATACTTAAGAGTTGCCCTAAAATCGCCATTTCTCCCATATTAAAGGTAGGTTCACTCCCTGCTTGCTCCATAATTTCAATAGACCTGTTGGGCTTCTCTATGAACTCTTCCTCATGTACATTTTTCTTTCCCATTGTACTCATAATTCCGGTAGCACCATTCATCTTGAGTGCGTTTCTGGATTTTAAAACTGGTGCCTTGCCAATTGTCCCCACAAGTCCGGCTGTAGTCTTAGTTTTCATCCCCTTTTCCTTCTTTATAGCCACCTCGGAATTCATACGCTTTAACGTTTTGGATTTCTTCATTTTTTCACCATCAGTTTTTATCTCCAAAACCGGCTTCATTCCTATCGTGCCCATGAGTCCGGTAGCAGGCGTTGTTTTTAATAACTTCTCTTTCGTCGTATTGTTTGCTAATTCTATTGCCTTCATGGTTTTCTCAGCCATTCTGTTTCCTCCCCTGATTCTTTATTTCACGTCTCATCAGTTTATTTCAAAAGTATTTCTTATTTCTTTTATTATGTGCTTCCAATACTTATTTTCAGCATGGTCATAATTGACTACCACTTGGGCTTGTCCATATGGGCTCATCACGAACCACATATTCTGATGTACATTGACAACACCGGTTAAGGTGATAAAATCCAAATACATTACCTTACACCCATTTATCATTTGTGCGCCTTCTTCCAGCCATTTGAAATTCAGTCTCTTCATATTCTTAACCATATTTTCTTTATATACATTCAGTGATAAAAACTCTGATGTATCATCCGTAGCAGAAACTGTACAGGAAAACCCCAGTTCATTATTAGCTGTTTTAAACAATGCTTTTTCATCATTTTGAATAATAATCCTATCAGAAGGAATGTATATGGAAAATCTTCCATCACAAATAGTATGCTTTTCAAACTCAAACTCTCGATCTAGTACCGTACATCTGCCTGCAATAATACCTTCTCTAACTGCCGCTGGATCAACGGAAGCTTCCAATTCCTTTTCAATTCTTTCCTGTTCCTCTTTTTGCTTTTTCAGTCTTTCCTTTTTAAACTTCTTTGCAATTTCTTCATCGATATATGCCATCTTATCTTGTCCTCCTATATAATTATCATTCTCTGCTCCCGCATTCTGGGACGTTCTGTTGTTGTATTATTATCTCCACTTTCCAAAATTTTGCCTAAATATGTATATATCTCATGATTACTCATATTCTCTTTGTAAATGTTCAACTTGTGCTTTATGTAATATTGTATGGATGTTCGTTGCACCGCCTGTCCTCTTTGACATTCTAAGCAAAATGCTATATCATAAAAATCTTTTAAGTCTTTCTTCAACATTTCTTCACTAAAAGCTATTGTTATCTTTGGTGAAATCGTACTTCCTCCCAAAGCCGCATAGGGTGTATGTATTATGTTAATCATATTATACTCTGTCGCATATTCCTTGAAACTTCCGCATGTATTGTATAATTTAGCCCCAAGTTGATGCTGAAAACGACAGATTTCTATTTCATTATTTCTAAAAATATCGTTCTCATCCAAAACCACATCTGTAGTCCATTTTTTTAATCCGTCTTTATGTTGTACTTCCAAAAATCGAAGTTTTAATATCTCTTTTAAATTATTTTGACGAAGGTCAATCCTAATTTCCTTGTCTAAATAATATAATTTCCCTTGAAAGAGCACTATTCCACTTTTTACAATAATACAATTCGATTCCTGTTCTATTACAATATCTTGCAATACTCCATCACTATAGCCATAATATAATTGCTCAACTAATTTTGTAGCACCATTTATTCCCTCATTTAAAGCCTGTGCCCGTAACACTCCATGTTTTTCAAATGCAGATTCAACTGTTTGAAACATTACGCCCTCCTACAACAACTCAATCTCATCAAGTACCATTGTTTCCTCCACCTCAAAAACACAAAAATGCCTATTCCAAAAAATATCCATCTGCATTTCTATTGGGAAAAAAATATCTTTTATAAATGATATCTTTTTTCTCAAAATAGTACTTTCTTCTTTTCCAACATATAATAAGATTTTGTCTCCACTTAAAATATATACAAAGATATTTGTCAAAAAAGTTTTCAATGCACTACAAAACAATACCTTACCATCGCCACCTGAGTATAAATGTATCACTAGATACATCAAAGATGTTTTTTCTTCATTGTCAAACAAATCAAATTCTCTCTTGACTTTTGTTCCCATAAAACCACTTGCAATTTCATCTATTAAGTAAGACTTTTCAAAGGACTTTCTGGTCATTCCATTTAGTCTCTCTATTTTGTACATTTCATGAATCCAAAAATCAAATATAAAACCTTTTATTTCGTTCAATATTTTTTCACTGTCAACTGCTAAAAGTTCTGCAAAAACCTGCTCGTATCGATAAAATGGGTTTACTTCAATCTTTTTATTCTCTAATATATCAATTTGATTTATGACATCGGACTGGCATTCTATATATGGTGAAAACGACTTTGCTGGCACAAACGTTATATCCGCTTCTCTCATTCCGTTTTCGTTTGCATATAGTATATATTCATAAGGACTATGAATCATTTTTATTCTCCATACTTTCACTCAATATATCTCTATATTTTGTCAATTCTGCAAATCACTATATATTCTCTAAACACAAGCTGTATAGAATCAACTATATATTGAATTACATTTCTGTATATATACTGTGGAATTTTATTGTTTTTAATCTTCAATTCCAAATAATTTCTTTTATTGCTTATGCTTAAAACGTTATTAGGTTCTTTCGCCAAAACATAATCTAATTCTTCATCATAACTATCCTGTACTTGACATCCCTGATAATTTACACAGTCACTGATTGCCATTGCTTTAATCCTTCGAGTCACTTCCCACGCTGAGTGCACAGTTTCCGAATGTCCTAAAGTACTCCACATATTATCACTTACTCCGTTTGTCAGAATTAGATAATCACTTCTAATGGATTTAAAATTATTCGGTCTTATTTCCCAAAAAGAAAACTGTCGATTATCATTGTTATCTGTAAAGAACGACAGAGTATCAGCATATCTTGTACAATACCCTTTTGTGTACTCAGGTACATCAATTATCATTTCGACATTATCAATCAGTTCAAAGTCATATCGATACCATATTTTATCTTCTTGCATAGCTGGAAAATCATTTGCTTGCATAGTTAAATATCTGACATTCCACAAAGGTATCATATTGTCATGAATCTTATCTGCCAACTCCTCACAGGCAAAAGTATAACCTTGAATTTCTATTTCTGTGTCTAAATCACATATGCTAGTTTCCAAGTAATAATACTTATGTAAATATGCATCATTTGCATTTTTACAACTTAATCCGTTGAGTGTAAAAGACTTCTTGCACCTTTCTAATACATCTAAATAGGTCGTATTCTTAATCACTTTAAACTCTACTGCAATATCTCCAGTATTAGTATGAATATAACCGCTTATACCATTCGACATGTATTGCTTTATACATTTATCATCTTCCGCAATCCACACTGGGATTTTTAAAATACCAGCTTCTATTGTAGCTCTGTTATTGATGTCAGCTATATCCATAACAAAAAGATATTCTTCCAGCAAACTAACCTTTTCACGTTCACATACCGTTATAGCAATTTCAAACCGATTCAAATTCTCTATCTTCTCATCGAGCAATTGTTTTCTTAACTCATCAATTTTATTTTGATAATACATTTGCATTTGTGGTATTGTGTTATCCAATAAGATATTGGCAACTGCTCTTTGTTCTTCAGATAATATTTGATTTATCTTTTCCCTAAGTTCTTCCTCTGTCATAATTTTCCTTTTCTAAATATAACCATTCCACATTATCAATATTTTAAAATTAATTTCTATTCCTAATTAACTACTGATTTTTACTACATCTTCCATATTACGTTCTCGAAAATGGATTTTGAAAATACAACTTCTATCATTATCATTTATGCTATATTCGATTCGTTCTTCTTTTTTTAGCAAACCATTAACACTGTCTGTATTATCCCTCCATCTACTAATAATACTACCTGGCCTGGTCTGAAAAAACTCTCTGATTAGATGTTCCTTATAATCCTGGGATTCATAACGTATCACTCTTTCTATGTATACTAATGTCTGCATAATAGCAATACAGTCCGGTCTTCCTTGTTTATAAGAATATACTCTATCTGTTATAGCAATAACTTTCCCTTTATATGGTGCAAACACCATTCCTCTTGCCAGCCTGTCTATCTGTGAATATAATTCCTTAGAATACCCCATAACCTCAGGGAACATTTGAGGAATCGTTTTAATATTGTGCTTGTCCTCACATAAACGATATGCCACACAAGGTATATCCTGAAGAACCTTTTGTGGATAAAATTTTGATAAATACTTTGGACATTGACAAGATGCCTGTAGCCCTGCTGCAACATATGCTGCTTCAATAATCAATTCTCCCATCCATAACAATTTATTGCCTTCTACATTAATACACTCCCTAGCCATATCATATCTGATTCTCTTCCCGAGCGTCATCAAAGTGTATTCCTGTGGTATAATCATAAAATTCGGATAACAGGGGATCATAAATTCCTTATTTTCTTCCTTATCAAGAAAATCAAATGAAGCTTCAAACTTCTCCACCCCATTCCGTTCAAGTGCATGAAAAATAGTATCTTTTTCCGGATTAATACTCAAAAAAGTTTGTACTCTATACTTTCCGAGTATCTCTAAAACCACTTGAACATATTCCAGCTCATTTGACTTATATATATGCTTCTCCCCATTTGTCACAAAGCGTTCACGAACATACTCTTTAGAATTAACTACAAATGGTATTCTTGGCATAATCGCATACCATATTGTTTTATTCAAATAATTTTTTTCGTTCATCGTTTCCAAATAAACCCGAAATACATTCTTATACTTACTATTCATCAACAATTCGGGCGTACAATTGGTAATTATCATTGTTGGCGGCATATCCCCTTTTTCAACTGTATAAGCACTAAAGAAACTCCTAATACCAAGTAATGTTTCTAATAAAGGTTTTGCTTCCCACCAGAATTTTTGCAAAAGCTTCCCATAATACTCCAGATACTCATTATAGTAACGCACTAATAATTCCAGATTTTCTTTTCTCGTTTTACAACACAATTCTAATGTTAATGCTAAAAGCTTACTATTCTTTAATCTTTTTCCTTCCAATTGTTGTTTCAAAAAATCAGAATAAATTTCTTCTTCTACTTTTGTATGATAATAGTTATGCTCAAAACGGTCTGATACCATTATCATACTCACTTGTGTTTCATTATCCTTCGGTATTACAAAACAAATATCCTCACCATCTGTAGCCAACTTTTCAAATTGTTCCTGTGCTTCCCTTAGAAATAATTTAATTAAAAAAATACCCTCATCAAACTCTGTAATAATATCTTCCAGAAGCATTTCCGCCTTCCCATTATTACCTTTCGCCAATTCACAAATTAGCCTTTCTCGTAATTCCCTGAATTTCTCTTCTGATGGTGTTTTAAACATAAAAGAACCAAAATCCTGAAATGAAGTCAATACAAATTTATGGTTTCTCTTATTCTCTATAAGCTTCACTAATTCATCAAAAAAACCTGTGTTCTCTGCTAATGGAACCTCTTGGAGCATACCTTTCATTTCTTCTGGAAGCGTCCTATAGAACTCAACTTGCATTCTGTCAGTATCTATAAACATGTATATTTCTGGATTGAATTTTTCTATTACTTCTTCGAATGAAGATGCCTCTAACTTCCGATGTACATCATTTATCTCCTCATCAGATAAACTTTCTCTCTTTTCTGCATCCCGAATTATTGATATAATATTATCCTTACTAGGTGCAATTTCCTCTATTAACAAGGTTCTGTTTGTCTGTATCATTAAGAAAACCTTCCTTTGTTTTTATACATGTTCAACTGTATTTTATTACTTCAACCCATCAAAGAAATCCATCTCCCATGCATCGTTCTCAAATGCATAGAATGCCTCTCGTCCCATATGTAACATGGAATTCTTTCTGGTAACCGGCACCAGAAAGAAGCCCCACTGATCCTTTGCGGCGAATACGAAGAACTTAACCTCTCCCTCGTAAATACTGTCCATATCATCCTGAGGGATGCATTCCTGATAATCATAGTAACGATCCAAAATTTCTTCATAGGTTGTCTCACTATAATCCGCTTCACGGTTATCATATATATATCTGTATTTCAGTATTCCGGAACCGTCCTTTAGGAACAGCTCCAGCTGACGGATTCCACTGTTTCTAGACAGATGTCCATAGGTCTGTCTTCGGTCCAGACTATAGATAAGCTTTATCTCCTGCCCTTCATGGGTCAGACCACTGACAGAGTAAGGAATAGAGGGCATCTGATAATACAATCGCACATCTGTGAAGCCCATTTTGCGTGCATTCACATACTGGATGGCGCCTCTGACACAGGTCAGCTTCAGTTCTGTAATATCCTTCTTTTCTCTGGACTGTTGCTTGAATTCGATGCTCTTTCCGGGCACGAACTCCTTCAGAGCTTCCCGGAAAATATCTATTCGACAGGACTGTCCGGTCAGCTTTATAATGGAGAAATCTCCCAATGTTCTGTTCTCATAAAAATCATTCAGAAACTTATTTACAATTTCGTAAATATCTGCTTTTAAAAGCAATTCTATTTCCTTGATGTTGAAGATAACCTCCGGGAAGGAGTGCTTATAAACCAGTCTGCCTTCTTCTCGAATAACCAAGTTCCATCGTTCGATTTGTGTTACCTTCAAATCATCGTTTTCTTTTTCATAATTGTTTTGGAAGCTGTTTCGTATGATACCTTCTCGCATATAAAACTGCTTTTTCATGCGGTCTGCAATATCGAACAGGAAATAAAAATTATTTTTTACCATGAAATATTCATCTCTGGTGCGGTTTTCATAATTCTTAAACTTGGTAGGAATGATGTTTTCTGCCTCGTTATACGCTCTTTCCAAATGCTCATATACTGCTGCCTTCCCAAACTCATCCACATAGCGGAAAATATCCTCTGAAGCCACCTGAATGATATCATCAATACGCACGGACTTACCCTGGGTGTAAAAATCAGCAAACATAATCTTGATATACTGCATGATACGATAAGTAATATTATTACCACCGAAATTGGTATCACCATTTTCATAAGTGGTCTCAATATCCACTCGATAGGATACACTATCGTTCTCAATGACGAAATTGCAGGAGGATAAGTCTGTAGTTCCACCACCACAGTCAATGATAAGTGCTGCAATCTGTTCTCCATCATAGTATTTCTTTTTCTCTATCAGGTTGTGAATGGTGTTGTAGATGACTGCGGTACCCTCGTCCAGCATGTGCTGTGTATCGATTTCATACTCCGGCAGCAAATCCTTGAACATCAGGTTATATTGCCTTTTCATTTTTACAGGACTGGTCAAATGCAAATGCTTGAACTTACACTTGAAGCGCTGCTCTGCACAGCGGATGACATACAGCAAATATTCTCTGACAATATCCCCTCGCTTTACAAAGGCAGTATTACCGGTCTTGTCATTGATTTCCTGTTTTGTTTCATAACTATTCACCCAGCGTTTGATTTCATAGAATATACTGAAGGATTCATCATAATATTTAATTTGTGCATCCTTCTGTGCTGAATATCCAAAATGGTAAACAATATGGCTTGGGTCACTACAATCCACAACAGATACCACGGTAGGCAGCATGGGAACCCATTTCTTTACCTTTTTGGTATGATCCATAAACATAACCTCATTGATGGCATCCAACTTAACACCACCATTTAACAGGTCATTGCTGTCATGCTGATTGATATACCCATAGTCCAAATAGGTACCTGCTGCCGTATTAGAGGTACCGAAATCAATGGACAAAATCGCCTCCGTATACTCTGCCTCACGGATCTCCAAATCTACTAATGGTATCTTGTAATAGTTGATGGCCGCATAGGATTTTTGTTCTTTTCCGTAATAAGCGTTATATAAATAGTCAGACTCCTTCTTTTCAAAGAACAACAAGTAGTAGAACTTCTTATCACTTAGATGAATGGGCTGTCTGCCATCTCTTTCTAAAAAGAAATGCTCCTCCTCTTCTCCATCACTCACCAGATTTAAGATACTGCAGATTTCACCGCTTTCTCCTACCAGCAGCACGTTAGACTCCACGATATGATTTATCACGGTCTTACTGATATCGTTTTTCTTGCTCCGGTCGATTCCTACCTGATATTTGTCATACAGGGTCAAATCCAGCCCCTGATACATAATGATTCTGGCGGGATTATGTATCGTGCCCTCATCCCGAAGCTGGGTGCCCAGCTTTCTGGTCAATACAGACTGCAAGCGCTCCAATCCGCCTTCCTTTACTTCCCGGATCAAAAGAGCTTCCTTTTCACCACGATACCGCAAAATGGTCTCTATCAGTTCATAGCGATTAAGGGGATCAGTAATCCCCTTAATAATCATTTCTTTACTACAAATATCCCTCAGCTGATAGGTCGTCATTTCCTCCAGTTCTCTCTTCTGGTAGGTATGATTACTGGATTTTTGTGGTGTATTGTTTAAATATAGTGAGTAAGATTTGGTCTTCATAATACTTGATCCCTCGTATTTTTTTATTCTGTCACAACCGGCACCGACAGCTTATTGATAATCGCCTGCATTTTCTTCACAGACTCCTTGTCATTCAAACTGCTGTAGGCTTCCTTGGCCTGCTCCAAATATAGAATGGCTCTTCCGGTATCGCCTCCTGCCAGAGCTTCCACGGCAGCAATGACACTGTCCTCTGCTGCTTCTTCTATTTCTCTTGTGTTTCCGCTGATACTACTTAACTTTTGCTTAATATCTGCGATTTCTTCTTCCTTGTTTCCTAAGTTCAGGTAAATCTCTAAGGCAGCCTCTAAATATTTCTTTGCATCCTCCACACTTCCGTTTTCCTCTGCAGCACTGGCAAAATCAAGGTACTCTTCTGCCTTTTCTTCCTCTGTAAAGGTACCTATGATATTTTGGATATCGCTTATCTTGTCCTCCACATCTGCCACCTTATCTGCGGCTCCGGCATTTCCGTATTTCAATGCCTTTTCATACTCACCCTTTGCCAGCTCGTATTGGTCCATAGCACGCAGGTATTCTTCTGCTTTGCGCAATTTATCTCCGCTATCCTCCAGCTCCTTTGCAGCTGTCATAGCTACTTCTGCATTGGCTTTTGTTTTCCAGTCATTTGCCACATTTCTTCTGGTGGTATCATCTATCTCATTCATGGTTTCACTGGAAACGGTAAAGTCATTCATTGCCTCCTGATAGTCGCCTCTTTCGTAAGCAGCTATACCGGTCTGCATATTGGACGCATAGATGTAATAGGATTCTATTCCGGTCTTGTATAGAGACACATCCTCTTCATAGTCTACCTTCAATTCTTCACAAAGTCCCTTTGCATTCTGAAACAGGCTGGAAGCTTTCTTATATTCTCCTTCCTGCAAAGCCATTGCACCTCGGCTCAAATTGTCTGAAAGCTTTTCATACGTTTCTACGCACATTACTTTCTGATAATTGTCCGAGTTTTTGCGTGCACTGATATTCTCAGAGATAGTATATGCTTCATTAAATTGCTCATCTGCCGATGCATAATTATTTTCTTCTAAGTATTCAATTCCTCGCTCTTTATACTTATCCATCTTGGTAAGGTTACTTTTATTTTTCTGCACTCGTGTGATGGTTAAGGTCAACAACAATGTCAATAGTACCATTGCCAGAGAAACACCGATTTTAATCCACTTTTTGTACTTCCCGGCATTGGGGTTCTTGTATATTTTGTCCACAAAGACCGTTGCTATGGTGTAATTTTCTATGACATCCAGCCTCTGGCTTAGGATAACGTCCTCCAATCCGGTACAGACATCCTCTGCCTTCGAAACTCCGTCTATGGCATCTATCAGCTCTGCCTCTCCGACATTTTCCCACACCCCTCTGGTCATCAGGATGAGGATATCACCATCCTCCAATACTTTCTTACCGGAAATAACCGGGCTGAATCTTCCCGGTTGTCCTAAATAGGTATATAAATTATTACGTTCTTCATGGTATGCTAACTGGTCTATGGGAATTTCTTCCTCATCCACCATTTTCTGCGTCAGGGAGGTATCCTTGGTAGCTACACGGATACTGCCATTCTTCATCCAATACAGTCTACAGTTACCGGCATGTGCCCACATAGCCTTCTTGTAGTCGGTTAACAGGATAGCCATGCTTACTTCCAAACGGATTTCTTCTGCTTCCTCCAGCAGTGCCTGATGGGCTGCCTTCATATATTGCTTCAGCTTACCGGCTGACATCCCCGGATTTTCTGAAAACCTTGTGATAACAGTTGTGATTGCAAGCTTGGCACTTTCCTTCTTTTCGTCTATATCAATACCATCTGCAATCACATAACATGCATAATCCTTCAGCTCTACAAAGGCAAAGTAATCTGAATTCACCAGATAACTTCCTGCCTCTGAAATAAACTTGGTAACAAAACTGGCATTATCTTTACGCATTACTAGTCCTCTTTACTTGATTGCAAGAATTACAATCGTCGCATTATCTTTTTTGTTCTTCTTTATCATATTTATTTGTGAAATAATAGAATCAGCTATCTTCTGCGGATGCATTCTCTTGGCAAGTAACTTTTCCAGCTCAATCTGCCCCAATACCTCTACACCATCAGAATATATCAACACCTTATCCCCCTTCTTCAAAAAGATGGGACGGTCTGATTCATCTGCCTTTTTAAAACCATCATAGCCCAGGTAATTTACCAGACGTGTATCTGTATTATTGTTTAATGCCTCCTCCCGAGGTATGGCTCCGGCATGATACTGGTCTTCCAGCCAATTCTTTACGTTCTCCTTGCGGTTAACCATAATCAGTCTGCCTCCTCGAAAAACTGCAATATTACTATCTCCTACCGAGGTCCAAAACAGCTTATCATCCTTAAGCACAACAGAAACAACGGTGGTTCCACCCTTTGTTTCGCCGAATTCATCTCGGATACGTTCGTTGGAAAGCATGGCTGACTTTTGGAAATAATAAGTCAGGTTATCTGTAACATCTCGCTTTTCAAATTCATCCAAAAAGGTTTCTACTGTTATACTGCTGGCCAGCTTTCCATTGATGTAGCCACCAATACCATCTGCCACCAGTGCCATGATTCCATACTCACGTATGCTCACTGCAAAGGAATCATCCTGTTTTTCCCTTGTTCCTATGGTTTGAGCATTGCCCAAATCTGCGTACAGGCTTCTCCCAATAGAATAGCCTCTGTTATCCCGAAGTGTTCGAATCACAATACAGGTAATTAATACAATAATAATGATTCCTATTGAAACACCCAATGCGACTAACACTTTACTATCTGTAATCAGCTCCTGCATTAGAAATCTCCCATCTCCTCATTGTCTGTGCCATCGTTATTCCACTCAAAATGTTCCCCACATAAGGGAATAAAAATAAACTTACTCTGTCCTATTTCAATTACAGAAAAGGCTCTTAACTCAACCGGTGTATAAACAGCTTCTCCATTATGGTATGCCAGTCCGGAGGAATCACCCGGCAAAAGGTAGGTGGAACGATTCTTGCCATCATAGATAATAGCCGCATGGTTGATTCTGGAGATTGCATTGTCTCCTAGAATCTGAATATGCATATTGTCTGCACGACCGATAAAATTCTTTCCCGCATGGATCTTATAATCCTTTCCATACTGTGCTCCTTCAATGCATACCAGCCAGCCCGTCACCGGTTCTACATTTTCTGCAGTACCTGATATCGGCATGGTCTTATCCGGGTCATCAATCATCATTCTTCGATTATTGGAATATCTGTTTACACTTTCCAGCTCCGTATTACAATATGGACAGGTATCTCCATATTTTCTTGCACTATACATATGTCCGTTTTTACAGCGATTCAGTCCCATACTTTCCTTCTCTCCTTACTGAATTTGAAGCATTGTATTTGCTATGTAAATAATGTCTCCTACCTCTACCTCAATAGCACCTACAAGCTTGACATCCATAATTGAATTTTGTGTTAATTTCTTTACTCTGGTTCCGTTTTTGGAATCGATATCATCTACATACCAACCCTTCTCGGTATAATTCAGCACAGCATGCTGCTTGGATATCATCTGTGCTACTGCGGAGCCGGACAAATCAATATCGACGATTTCCCCATCTGCGGACTTACCGATGATAAGTGAAGTCTTTCTCTCCAGGCTCCACTCCATAAGGGTCTGTCCTTCTTCATTAATCAGTACTACCCTTTTTGCTCCTGTCTTGTTCCGTTCATGCTGCTCCTTCTTCGCCGCACTCATCGGTCTTCTATCTAAAGGATTGCTTTGAAGCTGTGCCGGATTACTGGGTTGAACACTTTCCCTGATAATGGGTTCCTGATTGCCAATATTTCTGCTAATCCGGGCACTACTCTCCACATTGCTGATTCTGCCTGTTCCCTTATTTTCTTTTTTATTTCCCATAACAATGAACAAGGCTGCCAACAGGGCTGCAATACAAATAATACCCACTACACAGACCACCTTCACCAACACTGTTATGGACGAATTGATAATAGCACCGGCTATTATACCTAAGACGATATAAACCACCGCCTTAACAATTTCCATGGTTATTTTTCTGGTTGATTGTTTCACAACTTTTCCCTCTCTTCTTTTCAGGGATTACAGTCAATGGAGCAAGCTCCATTGACTGTATACTGAATTCTAGCTTATAAATTACTATTTCCTATTGATTAGTTAGCATATCCACCGGTAATGGCAGTTGACTTAATCTTATCCTTCTTCTGCTTTACTACCAGTTCAAAGGTACCTACACCTTCGGTATCCCCATAATTTTCCTTGTAATCTACAACGAAAGCATTGGGTAATACATACTCACGAACTACCTGACCTGCGGCAGTAACCATAACTGTCACATCTCTGTAGCAATCTGCCTGCTCTGCAGGGATCATGGACCATAATGCAAGGTCAACGGTACTTTCTGCACCATCATCCAGCATGGTAAGAATCTTACCGGTTACCTTCATGGTTACACCTACATCAGTAGTTCTTGCATTAGAATCCGCAGGAGTATCTACACCAAAATCTACGGTCTTAATTGTTTCCACTCCTAAATTGATAGAATCACCAACTTTTAAAATAAAGCCCATTCTTATTTCCTCCTCTTCTTAATCTTAGTATGCGAATCCGCCCTGGTATTCTACATTGCTATTCATGTCCTTCTTCTGCTTCAGCTGAAGAGTAAAGGTACCTACGCCGGATTCATCTCCAAATGTTTCCTTGTAAGATACAACATATGCTGTATCCATAATAATCTGGCGTACTACCTTGCCTCCGGAAATAACGTCCACACTAACCTTGCCATAGCAATTCGCATCCTCCGCCGGAACAAGTGCCCATGTAGGCAGCTTAACTGTTTCATCTGCAATACCTGCAATGTTTGCACGAATTTTTCCAGTAATAGTAAGTTCCATTCCTAAATCTGTAGAACGTGCATTACTGTCATTGGGGGTTACAGTATTAAACTTAATTGTTTCTACGGTTTCTAACCCCAGTTGAATTGTTTCATTCGCTTCGATAGTTACTTTAAATCCCATCTTCGACCTCCTGTATGTTTTTTATTATTAAATGAAAGTTTCCTTTCAATTAATTACTTTGCTACTGTTGTACTCTTGGTAACAGAAACCTTCAGGTTCTTCACATTACCATTGAAGCCCAGCTTAATGTTACATTCGTTAGTTACATCATCAATGATGAAGTCCAGTGTATCGCCTTCCTGGGTAATAGCATTAATCAAGTTCTTATCTGCCTCCCACAAGGATTTCTGGCTCTTCGGATTGTTACTAAAAAACTTCACTACATTTTCCTGCTTAAAATCATTGGACAAAAACCGAAGCATACGCTCTACATAGGTACTTACCATAGTCTTGTAAATAGAGTCATAAACATCATCTGCTACTGCCATGGTTCTTGCTTTGTAAACAGTAAGATTCTTAATTTCCTTACCCTGCATCTGACTGCTCTCAGAAGCAAATACAAAACCAAAGCCCTTGCTATTGATGGTATTCTTAATGGTATTGGTGAAACCTGTAATTTCCTTGCCCAGAGTGGTTACGGTTCTCAAGGAATGGTCACTTGCTTCAATGTCATATCTTACACCGGGATATTTAGCGGATACATTGCTATAAAACTCACGCAAGTATTCTGGGCACTGATATGCTGCCACAATACCGGCTGCTGCATAAGCAGCACCTACATAGATACCTTCAATCCATAGCTTCATAATATCTTCTCTTGCCTTTGAAAGCTCCACATTACCTTCCTCTGTCATCTGCATTCTGTTATCCAGAACCACTTCTGACTTATCCTTGGGTACAATGGTAAAGTTAGGCAGACAGCAAGATACAAATTCGCTATAATCCTTCTTTGCCAAGGGCTGAGATTTCTCAATAAACTTGTCAACACCTGCTGTAGCAACATAATTGAAAGTGGTATCCTCTCCGGTCTGGAAGTTATAAAATACCTGTATCTTGTAGTCTCTAATAGCTTCCATCAGGCTGGACAGAGATTCCATGGTATTGCCATCCCCTTTTTCAACGGTTACATTACCTTTGAAACGCTGTCTGGCTGCTCTTCTGCTCTGACTCTGCTCCAATTCAATATTAGGCACAATACCAATCCATACAGTGTTGGAATAATCATTTTTTGTATTTACCGAATTCAAATAGGTAGTCAATTTTTCAATATTCATACTGCTAACCAACATATCCAGTTTCACATTGGTTACCAGCAAGCTTGGACGCATACCCTTCTCCTTGGTGTTATACTGCTCAAAGAACACCTTTACTCCAAGTAGCTTCTCCACCAAGGGTTTTACCGTCTTTATAAAATCATCCTTGGCATTCTTATAAAACTCCAGATAGGTGTTGTAGTTATTCATTTCCTGCTCTACATTTACATCTGCGTCTGTCACTGCTGTCATAGGGCAGAAGGTTCTTACCACCAGACTCTTCACATATTCTGAGGGTTCTTCATTAACTGCATCATAGTCATCCTTAAAAGCCTCCACCAGACCGGTATTGGTCTCTGTGGTTGAAATCGCCATCAATTCGTTCTTATCCTTCTTGGCAATTTCCAAAACCTTCAACTCACCATTTTCATTCATGGAAAGCATACCTATTTGCAGATTACTCTCCTGCTTCTTACCTGCAGACTGTGTCAGTAAAAGTCTGGTTTTAATGTCCTCAATAGCCAATGGCAGCATGGCCATGACATTGTTATAGTTCTGGCTTGCCTCCTCAAACTTGTAGTTTAACTTGTCACCAATATCCAGCTTCTTAGGATCTCCATCATCCAGCTTTTCATATTCGCCATATAAATAATGGATTTCCTTTCTTACCTGCTTGATGTCACGCATAATCTTTTTAGGCGAAATCATGTCCAGAATCTTCTCAAACTTGAAATCCACATTGATGATTCCCTGAGAACGCTTGGAATCCATAATGGTAAACAGCATGTTGAGAAAATCATTCTGCTTATTCAATGGAATCTCTGTAATATACTCCTGCGGAATATTCTCCGGCTTTTCCAAGGTGTAGGCTACACTCTGGCTTGCAGCATTGAAGAAGGAATAGACTACCGGCTGAAACTTGTCCAAAAATTCATCAAAGCTGTTTACCAATAATTCATTGTGTATTGCTTTGATTTTGGCATCATCCAGACTTTCCAGTCCCTTCGTGTCTCCTACCAAAGTAAGTAAGTCCAGCTTCTCCGGATTGATTTCTTCGAAAAGCATGGTGCGGTTTGTTTGTGTAATTACTTCCATTTCTTTACCCTTTCTTTTGTTTTATTTACATTTGCAACATAATCTGCAGCAAAAAAATGCTCTTTAATCTTTTGTTTTTATTTCTGTTCAAGGTACTTAGAATCACCCTTTCCAACAAAGGGGGAATTTCTATAAAATCGGAGATAGGTGGTATCTGCTCCTGCTCGTCATAATCATCCGGCTCCGGCAACTGACTATCCGTCAGCATATAATACAGCACTGCACCCATACTATAGATATCTGCACGATAATCTATCTTTCCTCCATGATATAATTCCGGTGCTGAGTACCCCCGGCTCACAAAGGTCATATCTCCTTGTTTTTTCTTTTTGTAACTGGCCGAGCCGAAATCAATCAGAACTACATTTCCGTCTTCCCCCAAAATAATGTTCGAAGGCTTAATATCACAATGAATGATTCCCCTCTTGTGAATTTGACGTACTATGGCTACCAGCTGCTGCATAGTGGAGCGCACTGAAAAGTCTTCACCATTCTCAATATAATCCTGCAAACTCTTTCCCTTTATTTTTTCCGTTATCAGGTACTGTGTCCCATTCTCCTCAAAACAATCCAGATATTTTAAAACACAGCCCACATATGGTTTTTTCAAATCTTTTAACTTTAATATGCATTCACACTCTGCATCAAAAGCTTTCCTGAATTTGTGAAATTGTGCCTTATATCCCCTGCTTTTACAGATAACTGTCCTTCCGTCCATATCGCGATTCGCTATGCTATAAGGCATAAATTCTTTGATTACAATCTCTTTCTGATTTTGGAAATCTACACCAAAGTATACGATTGCCATCTGTCCCAAATAATGAACCTCCTGTATCTGATATCTTTGGTGTAATATCACTTTAGGTGCAAGTGCAATATCACTTACTTCTATACCCATCTGTTTCCTTGTTCCCGTCTTTATCCTTTCCCTTGGTATCTATCAATATGTTGTTGTATACTTAAGTTCTATCTCTGAGGCATTTTCAGCAAAGGATATATACAAAACATCTCCCGAACAAACAGTAGTCGGTGTATTTGCCTTCACATTTTGCTCTCCTAAAAAGATACCGCCCTCCATACAATGCACCAGAAGCAGCTCATTGCTGTTTTTTCCGGGATAGAAGCATACCTTATCCATATCCTGAAAGCTTTCCCGTATTCCCTTACTCAATAACAGTTCTTCCAATGTCACACCTTCCGGCGGATACTCTCTTAAATTCCAATCAATATCAACCGACTCATTTTTACTTTTCAAATCGATAAAGCACGCACGCAAATTTCCGGAAATAGCCTTCTGTACCTTCTTATGACCGAACAGAACACGTCGAATGATATAGATGCTGATTCCAGATGCACATAGCAAAATAGCACAGATAATGGCTATAGTAATGATATGCCGGTATTTCATCCAAGCCGGCAGCACCTCTAAAAGAAGCTCCAGTTCTGTCTGATTCTGCTTACTGTCAATGGCCGTTATCTCATATCGATTCTTTCCATCCTGTACCAGTTCTATGGTAAGCATACTGCCAGATAGGGCACATGCTGCATCCCCTTCCTTCTGCACAACACTATATTTCACAATATCTCCATCTGCGTCCGCAAAAAAGCTGCTTACATCCATTACAAGCAATGTATTGGATGTATATACCTGCTTTATGATATCCTGTCCTACCGGTGTCTTTCCCCTATCCACTACTACCATTGGAGTAGGCGACGGTTCCGGAGTAACCATGGAATCTTGTGTGACCCTTACCCCACCGGAAATTAGTGTTGTGGGATTCTCCACGCTATAGATTGCCTTGATATCATGCTGTCCACTTTCCTCCAGCCTTTGTATCAAATAGTGCTTCCCCCGAAATATCTGTGCAGCATCTGTTGAGTTTATCACTTCACAATCTACGATTGGTTCGGTGGAAAAAAGGACTTCATAATACCTCTGATTGTCCTCCAATTCAACTACTTTCTCATATCGCTGAAGCGTGTCACTACTCTCCAAAATCTGTAAATTTGCTCTCCCCTGCTCATATTCTGCAAAGAAGGTTCCCAGTAGAACCTGCACAAACTGGGGTGCATTATCCACTATTGTGGTACTACCTCCCGTAGAGGTACTCACAATAGAAAGCAGTCCCGTGTCCTGATTATAAGAATCTGTATATTCCACAACATTGATGGCAATATCCTTCTCTATGGCCAGCTCTGCACTGGCTCTCATGTCCGCATCAGAATCTTCGTTGGTTCTGTCCGTTTTGCTATTTACCAAATCTGTATTTCCGTCCGAAACCAAAATAATAAATGCATTATCATAATCCACAGTTGTTTCTGCAATTGCCTTGGTAGCAGTCAACAATCCCAGCCCATTATCCGTTTCGCCCTGAAACTGTAGCTCATCCAATGCTTTTATCTGCATTTCCTTTTCAGCAATACTTCCCATGGATACCAGCCCACTGTGATATACAATTTGGTCGTTATATGCTGTAACGCAAAGATAATCCTCTTCACCGCACAACTCCATGAAAAGCTTGATTAATTCCAAAGAATGCTTCTGGGAATCCGTCTTTCTCATAGAACCACTCACGTCAATAGCAATGGAAATAGCATGACATTCTGTTTCATTTTTCTCAGCCACTACACTTTGTGGTTGTACCATTACAAGAGCTACCACCAATACTCCCGCTAAGATGTTTTTCACTATACGTTTCATACTTTTCATTCTCTTATGTAATACAATATTATTTGGGACGAAAGCCAAAGAAGCTGGCGAATTGACTACTCACATCATTGAAATCAATATCCTTTGTCTTCTGACTTTCCTTTTTCTTATTGTTCAGTTCATCAAAAATCATATCTCCAAAATCCATCTTAAAATTCTGTGCCGAAAACCCCGCAAACGGATTAGTAGCTTTTGATGTATTTCTATCGGTATTGGTATTTGTGGAAGTATTCTGCTTTCCAGAGTGAGCATTTTCATCATATGCCTTACGTTTTTCTTCATCCCCCAATATAGAATATGCTTCATTAATCTCCTGAAACCGCTTTTGTGCTTCCGAATTTCCACTATTTGTATCCGGATGATATTGCTTCGCCAGCTTGCGGAATACCTTCTTTATGGTGGTTGCATCAGCATCCTTGGATACTCCTAAAATCTTGTAATAATCCTTGTCCATATCTATTATCTCCTGCCCACCGAAGCCTTACAAAAGGAGCATGCGGTAGCAGTCTCCGGTATCGCTGCATAACATCTTTTACAAATAATCAGACCGTGAGTTGGAGTACTCTCCACCTTATCCTGTACACTACTGTGCCTTGCATCCTTCATTTGTTGAGAAGCCGCCGCTTGGTTACTCACTAATCTCGTAGCACAAATATGCAAAACCTCCTTCTGCTTCTTTAGCACAAGTATAACTATCACCAAAGAAGCTATCGCTGTCACCAATGATGCACCACTCAGTATCAATAACACATAAATCAAACCATTATTCACCATACAACATCCTTTGTCTTTCTTTTCTATCACATTTATTCGATGTAAAATGTATATTCTTCGTCTACAAATTTCACCTTTGTTCCATTGTATATTTCTACAGTTGCCTTAGGGGGAATGGCTTTTCCATCTATGTAGGTCTTGTTAGTGGAATTGTTATCCACAATGAAATAACTGTTTCCCCTCACTATCAGCTCTGCATGCTTCCTGCTGATTACATCCTTATCAATCATCAAATCTACATCTTCTTTTCCAATCCAGAAGCTTGTCTTATGAATAGGAATCACCTTCCCACTTATACTATGTACCAGCTTAGGAATACATACTGCTTTTGCTGTACTACCGAGTTTCTGAGACGGAGTACTATTCAGTGCATTCTCCCAAAAAGCAGGATCCAATACCCCAGTTTCTCCATTGTTATCCTGCCCGTTGTATTTCTTCTCCAGATTGTCCCAATAGGTAACATCTAATACTCCGGTTTCTCCATCCCCCGGCATAGCTTTGGGATAGCGACTCTGTTCCACAGACATCCCCCGTGACGTATTGGTGTCGCCAGAAATAAACCTCTTTATCTCCAGCAAATCCACACCATTCCAGCCATTATCCAAAAAACGCAAAAACTCAGACACCTTAGAGCAATCTTCCTCTCCTGCAAAGACACAGGAAAAGGTAAATTCCTTGAGAAAATTCTTGATCCTCTCTGCTTCATAAACAGATTCCTCCGTAACCAGCTGAAACTGTATCTGCATATCCTTCATATGCATCTTATCCATATCTAAAATAAGCTGTATTCCTTCTCCTTGTAGCTTCCTCAACATATCCACAATCTGAGCAACCAACTCAAAATATGTTTGTACACGAATATGTTTCTTAATAAATTCTTTTAGTGCTTTTGCTGTATGATTTACTCCATTATTCATTATTCATTTCCTTTGCAATGTATTCCTTTTTTTAAAATTGCATTTATAATATAACCTTGTTTATATTTTACCATATTTTTTAATCGTGTCAATTCTATAACTATATTTTACAAATTGCATTTTTTGTTTTTTCTATCTATTTTTATTTCCATTTATTTTTGCACAACAAAAAAGACCGCATACTTGCAGTCTTTCTATCCTTACGCCCTTATTCTATACCTCATATTCTCTAAAAAACTTCTCCAGTCCTACCAGCACCTTAGTTACCTTTGGAATGTCCTCCTCCTTCAAAATCGCCAAGGCTGCTGAAGTCATTTTCATATGGAAATTCCGATGATGCTCATACGCACGCAGTCCTTTTTCCGACAAACGGATGGTTACCACTCGTCTGTCCTGTTCGCTACGTTCCCTGATGACATATTCCTTCTTCACCAGACTATTCATGGAGGTGGTCAAAGAACCTACCGTCACACCATGCTCCTTTGCGATGGTGGACATATTCTTTCCTTCGCCGGGACCTATCTTGTCGATAATATGCATATCATTTACCGAAATATTCGTAAATTCTCCGGTAATAATTCCTCTCTCTTCCAGTACCAAAATTTCCTGAAACAAATTCACCAATACATCATTGACAATCTCAAACGAACTCAATCTTCTCGCTCCTTATCCTTAGGTTGCCATATTTCACAGCTATAGAGGTATTTTAACATTCTTTCAACAAAGTTTCAATAACCTCTTGCACGGTTGTTATGCCCTGTATTTTATAGGTATTGGCTCCACAGAAAACCAGTCCGTTCTCTGAATCCCCTCTGGCAGAAGTAATCAATGCTTTGGTGATACAATAGGAGATTTCTGCCGGTTTACAGTTCTTGATACAGCCATAACATTTGGTAATAGGCTCCTTTATACCAGATTCCACCCTTTCCACGAAGCTGTTCCGGATGGCTCTGCCCGGCATACCCACCGGACTGGTGACTAACTGTACGTCCTCCTTGCGGGCTTCCACATACTTCTGCTTAAACCCTTCTGCAACGTCACATTCTACCGTCGCTACGAAGGGGCTGGCTACCTGTACGCCGTCCGTGCCCAGCTCTATCATACGTTTTACCTTTTGTGCTGTATCAATACCCCCTGCTACCACAACCGGTATCTTCTTGGCGTACTTGTCAGCATACTCCTTCACTACCTGAATTACCTTTTGTATGGTACCTTCATACTCTTCTTCGGTAATGCTGACTGCATCCTCCTTCGTAAAGCCTAAATGCCCTCCCGCCAAAGGACCCTCTATGACTACCATATCTGCTGTCGTCTGGTATTTTTTATCCCACATCTTTAGCAGTACCTGTGCCGCACGTTCGCCGGATACGATAGGTGCTATTTTCGTGGCAAAGCCCTTCACATACGCGGGCAGTTCTGTTGCCAATCCAGCACCGGAAATAATAATATCTGCACCCGCTTTCGCTGCCTGTATCACATACTCCTTATAATGTTGCAAAGCTACCATAATATTAAAGCCGATTACCCCCTCCGGAGCAATTGAACGTGCCTTTTGATATTCCTGGTCTATGGCACGTAAATTTGCTTCAAAAGGATGTTCCTCAAAATCCGGCTCCTGAAATCCTATCTGTGCAGCAGAAATAATCCCCAAGCCTCCGGCCTTTGCCACCGCTCCGGCCAGACCTCCCAGGCTGACACCAACGCCCATACCTCCCTGCACAATAGGGTACTTTACTTTTTTCTCACCAATCTCCAAAGGTAAATATGTCATGCTTCTTCCTTCTTCCATTTTCCTTTTGCCGCCCTCTCTTATTCTGTCCGAATGCACAGCAGGGGCTCAAATCTGTCAAATCTAAAACTTACGGAACCGCTCATAACGTGCTTCCAGCAACTCTTCTATAGACTGCTCTTGCTGCTTGCTCAAGAAACTGCCTATCCTCTGTTCCAACGCCTTCACCACATCCTTCATATTCCCCACATGGTATTCCTCCGGTTCCTCTATCACACCATCAATAATCTGCAACTCCAGCAAATCCGAAGCCGTTATCTTCATCACACCTGCTGCTTCCTTGGCACGACTGCTATCCTTCCACAATATGGAAGCAAAGCCCTCCGGTGACAAAATCGAATAGATCGCATTTTCCAGCATCCACACCTGATCTGCCACTGCCATAGCCAGAGCACCACCGCTGCCGCCTTCTCCAATCACTACTGACAGAATAGGGGTTTTCAAGGCTGACATTTCCAACAGATTACGTGCGATAGCTTCTCCCTGTCCACGTTCCTCTGCTTCAATACCACAGAACGCTCCCGGAGTATCCACCATACAAATCACCGGTCTCTTAAATTTCTCTGCCTGCTTCATCAAACGAAGTGCCTTGCGGTACCCATCCGGCGAAGGCATACCGAAGTTTCGTTGTACATTTTCCTTGGTATTTCTGCCCTTGCACTGGGCTATCACAGTCATGGGGATCCCCTGAAAATGTGCCAAACCGCCCACAATAGCCGGGTCATCACGAAAGGCTCTGTCTCCATGCATCTCCAGAAAGTCCGGAAAAAGAGCTTCTATGTAATCCATTCCCACAGGTCTGTCCTTTTTACGGGAAAGCAATACCTTTTCCCAAGCACTGTACTCAGGCTTTGATGCAATCACCTGTTGGCTGGTTTCCTTCATGGATGCGACTACCCTGTTGCCATCTTTGTGCATAGCCAAAAGCTTCTCTAATGTATCCTTCATATTCTCTCTGGTTACGATTCCGTCAATAAAACCATGCTCTAACAAAAATTCTGCTCTCTGAAATCCCTCCGGCAGCTTCTGTCCGATAGTCTGCTCGATGACACGTGGTCCGGCAAAACCAATTAAGGCCCCCGGTTCCGCCAGAATAATATCTCCCAGCATAGCATAGCTGGCAGTCACACCACCGGTTGTAGGATCCGTCAGAACACTGATATACAGATTTCCCGCATCACTGTGTCGTTTAATGGCTGCAGCAGTTTTTGCCATCTGCATCAGAGAAATCATACCCTCCTGCATTCTGGCACCGCCGGAACAGGCGAAGATAACTATCGGCAAGCCTTCCTGTGTAGCACGTTCTACCGCCCGGGTAATTTTCTCCCCAACTACATGCCCCATGCTGGCCATCATGAAACGACCGTCACACACTGCCAGTGCCACCTTATGTTCTCCTATAGAAGCGGCACCGGTCATCACAGCCTCATCCAAATCGGTCTTTTCCTTCAGTGCAGTCACCTTCTCTTCATAGCCCTTAAAGCCCAAAGGATTGACCGTTTCCAGCCCCTCATCCCATGCTTCAAAGGTACCCGGCTCTACCAAGGCTTCTATTCTTTGCATAGCCGGCAAACGAAAGTACCCATTGCACTTAGGGCATATATAATGATTATCTAACACCTCTTTGGTATAAATGGCTGCCTTACATTTATTGCACTTCTTCAAAAGTCCGTCCGGCACCTCCGGTTTATTCTCTTTACTATTGTTCAAGGGAATATAACCATTTTTTTTAAACATACTGCCTAAATTCATCCTTCACACTCCAATGCTACAGCTTCTCCATCATCTCATACAAATAGTCTACATTGGTTTCAATGCCTTCAATAATGGTTTCCCCTAAGGCACTCTTCATCTTGCGTATCGCCTCTGTACGATTCTTGGCATGTACAATCAGCTTTGCCAGCATATTATCATAATACGGCGGCACCTCATATCCACTATAAATAGCTGTATCTACGCGAATTCCCTTTCCCCCCGGCAGATAGAGCTCTGTTATCACACCCGGACAAGGGCGGAAATTCTTAGCCGGATTCTCTGCGTTGATTCTGCATTCAATAGCATGCCCGGTCAGCTGAATATCCTCCTGACGGTAACTCAATGCCTTCCCTGAAGCAATTCGTATCTGTTCTTTTATCAAATCAATTCCCGTGACCCATTCCGTAACCGGATGCTCCACCTGAATTCTGGTATTCATTTCCATAAAGTAAAAGTCGCTGTCATTCTCCAACAAAAACTCAATGGTTCCGGCATTCACATAATTTGCTGCCTTAGCTGCCTTTACCGCTTCAGCTCCCATTCTGGCACGCAGTTCTTCAGAAATAGCCACACAGGGTGCCTCCTCGATGAATTTCTGATGATTTCTCTGGATGGAACAGTCGCGTTCCCCTAAGTGCACCACATTGCCCTCTTTGTCTGCAATGATTTGAAACTCCACATGTCGGGGATGCTGAATAAAATGCTCCATATACACACTGTCATCTCCAAAAGCCGCCTTGGCTTCCTTTCTGGCAGAAAGATAAGCATTTTCCAGTTCCTCCTCTGCAAAAGCAGTACGCATGCCTTTTCCACCGCCACCCAATGCAGCCTTGACAATCACAGGATAGCCTACCTCTAATGCAATTCGCTTCGCTTCTTCTACGGTTTCAATGGGCTGGTTCCAACCGGGTATCACTCTTACACCTGCATTTACCATGGTGTTACGTGCCTCGGTTTTATTTCCCATGCGACGTATCACATCAGAAGATGGACCGATAAAGGTAATATTACACTGTTCACACAGCTCTGCGAATTTATAATTCTCTGACAAAAATCCAAAGCCCGGATGGATTGCCTCTGCTCCGGATACAATGGTAGCACTGATGATGCTTTCCATGTTCAGATAACTGTCCTTAGAAGGAGCAGGTCCGATGCAAATAGCCTCATCTGCCAGTTGAGCATGCAAGGCTTCCTTATCTGCCTCCGAATATACTGCAACCGTCTGAATGCCCAATTCCCTGCAGGCACGGATAATACGAACAGCAATTTCCCCTCTGTTTGCAATCAATATTTTACGAATCATAATCCTGCCTCTCTGATTATCCAACGATAAAAGTAAGCTCTGCACTTACGACTACCTTGCCATCCACACTGGCAATGGCTTCTCCGACACCTACCGGACCTTTTTGCTTGATGATACGGGTTTCCAGCTTCAACTTATCTCCGGGAACTACCTTGCCCTTAAACTTACACTTATTGATTCCGCCGAAATAAGCCACCTTTCCCTTGTTCTCCTCTACACTCAAAATAGCCACTGCACCGGTCTGTGCCAATGCTTCAATGGTAAGTACGCCCGGCATCACCGGCTCCTGAGGAAAATGTCCCTTGAAGAATTCCTCCCGAAAGCTCACACATTTGTACGCAACAGCATATTCTCCGGGTACATAATCCTCTACATAATCCAACAGCAAAAAAGGATGTCTGTGAGGGATTATCTGCTCTATTTCTTTGATACCTAATCTCATACTTCCTCCTGTCCGAAGTGTGCTTACACTTCTAACCAATGGCAAACAAGGGCTGACCGTATTCCACGCTATCCCCGTTTTCTACAAATACGTCTAAAATCTTACCATCATATTCTGCTTCAATATCGTTCATCAGCTTCATGGCTTCCACGATGGCCAGAGTCTGTCCCTTCTTTACCACATCACCTACTGCTACAAAGGGCTCTGCATCCTCCGAAGGTGCTGTATAGAAGGTTCCCACCAAGGGAGATTTTACGATGTTTCCAGCCTCTTCCTTATCCGGTGATACCGAAGGCTTTGTTCCTTGCTCTTCGCCGGTAATAACTGCACCTTCCGTCATACTTGGTATGATTTTTACAGCTTCCTCTCCTGCCACTGTATTCACCGATGTGGGTACTACCACACCGGCTCCCGGCAGAGAATTGCCTCCGGTAGTAATCACCAGCTTTACGCCACCCTCTTCATACTGAAATCCTGAGATATTTAATGCTGAAACAGTCTTAATCAACTCTAATAAATGATTATATTCCATGACTTCTACCTTTCTGCTTACAATGTTGTACTCCGTTCTTAACACGCTTCTCTATTCCCCACATGCTATTCTCGGTTCTGAACACTGCTGCCCTATTCGTGGTACTTCGCTACCAACAAAGATGCATTGTGTCCACCGAAGCCCAATGAGTTACTGATGGCATATTCCACCTCGGTCTCTACTGCTTCACCGAATACATAATTCAAGTCACACTCTTCGCCTGCCTCCTTGGAGTTCACGGTAGGATGGATATAACCGTCCAAAATAGACTTCACGCATACGATAAATTCTACACCGCCTGCTGCACCCAAAAGATGTCCAATCATAGACTTGGTGGAGTTAATATACAGCTTATCTGCCGCCTCCCCAAAGGCCATTTTGATTGCTCTGGTTTCAAACAAGTCATTGTGATGTGTACTGGTACCATGTGCATTGATGTAGGTCACTTCTGAAGGCTCTACACCCGCATCCTTCATAGCAAAGGTCATAGCGGTAGCAGCACCACTTCCATCCTCTGCCGGCGAGGTAATATGATAAGCATCACAGGTTGCACCATAGCCCTTGATTTCTGCAAGAATATTTGCTCCTCTTGCCTTTGCATGCTCTAATTCTTCCAACACGACTACACCCGCACCTTCACCCATGACAAAGCCGCTACGATCCTTGTCAAAAGGAATGGATGCACGATTTACATCCTCACTGGTAGTCAATGCGGTTAAACTGCTAAAGCCTGCTACACCCAAAGGAGTGATAGAGCTTTCTGCACCACCTGCCAGTATCACATCCGCATCCCCGTACTGAATGGCACGGAAGGCATCACCGATAGAGTGGGAACCAGTTGCACAAGCAGTTACTACATTAGTACACTTTCCCTTCAAGCCCAAAGCAATCGCCACATTACCTGCTGCCATATTCGATATCATCATGGGAACCATCAGTGGACCTACTCTACCCGGTCCTTTTTCTAACATTTTGCTATGCTCCGCTTCCATAACAGGCAATCCGCCGATACCGGAACCGATGATAACACCCACACGGAAGGGGTCTTCCTTTTCCATATCAATACCCGACTGCTCGAAAGCCTCCATTGAAGCTGCCACTGCATACTGGGAAAATACATCCATACGCTTAGATGCCTTAAAATCCATACGTTCCTTTGCCACGAAGCCCTTTACTTCCGCAGCAATTTTCACTTTATAATCCGTGGTATCGAACTTGGTGATTTGACCGATACCTACCTTATTCTGCTTAACTGCAGACCAAAATTCTTCTACTGTATTTCCGATAGGGGTTACGGCACCCATACCGGTGATTACCACACGTCTTTTCATGTTTGTTCTCCTTTAAATTGCCATTCCGCCATCAACGCACAGCACCTGGCCGGTAATGTAGCGCGCTTTGTCGGAGGCTAAGAAAGTAACTGCCTCAGCAATATCTTCCGGCTTACCCATGTAGCCCAAAGGGATTTGACCTACAGCACCATCCTTGGCTGCCTGTGACATGTTTTCGGTCATATCGGTTTCAATAAAGCCCGGTGCCACTGCATTGACAGTGATACCTCGGGATGCAAATTCTCTCGCCATGGACTTGGTAAGACCGATTACACCCGCCTTAGAAGCTGAGTAATTTGCCTGACCTGCATTACCTAAAACACCGGATACGGAAGAGATATTAATAATTCTACCTGAACGCTGCTTTAACATCTGTCTGGAGGCTGCCTTTATGGTATGGAAAGTCCCCTTTAAGTTCACATCCAATACTGCATCAAAATCATCCTCAGACATACGCATAATCAAGCCATCCTTGGTGATACCGGCGTTGTTTACCAAAATATCCAGTCTGCCGTGCTTCGCAATGATTTCCTGCACAGCTGCTGTTGTTTCTTCCTCTGCTGCCACATTGAAACGCATTAGTTCACCGACACCGCCTGCCTCTGTAATCATCTGACAGGTTTCCAAAGCCTTTCCTTCGGAACCATTGTAGTTAACTACCACATAAGCACCTTCCTTTGCCAAAGCTACTGCAATGGCACGTCCGATACCCTTAGAAGCTCCTGTAACCAAAGCTATTTTCCCTTGTAACATTTTCTACCTCCGCACATTTTCAATTCAATTCCAGTTGACCTATCTCCCCCCCGGAAGAACGAACTGCCATGAATATTCTTATTGTTTCAATAACTCTATATCTTCCACCTGATTAATGTTAATTACCTTAACATCCTTGTTTATTTTCTTGATAAATCCTGCCAAAGTCTTGCCCGGTCCGATTTCCACGAAGGTATCCACACCCTCAGCAATCATATTTTCCACACTCTGCTGCCACCTCACGGATGAAGAAACCTGCTTCACCAATAAGTCCTTGCTTACCTTACTGTCTGTCACATATTCTGCAGTTACATTCGTTACATAAGGAATCCTCAGCTCTGTCAACTCCAAAACTTTCATGAATTCACCCAACTTCTCCCCGGCGCCTTCTAAATAAGGTGAATGGAAAGGACCACTTACATTCAAGAGCAGACATCTCTTTGCGCCTGCTTCCTTTAACTTCTCGCAAGCCACTTCCACAGCTTCCTTCATACCGGTGATAACAATCTGACCGGGGCAGTTGTAGTTTGCAATATGTGCTCCCTTGATATCATTAAGTACCTCCTCAATGGCTTCTGCTTCCATGCCCAAAACTGCTGCCATGGAGCCCTTGCCACCGGGTACTGCCTCTTCCATGTAAATGCCTCTGGCTCTTACTGTTTTAATTGCTTCCTCATAAGTAAAGCCACCTGCAGCCGCAATGGCTGCATATTCACCCAGGCTTAAGCCCGCGGTTACATCCGGGAAAAATCCCTGTTCATTCAATACTGCAGTCATAGCCAGACAGGTGGTTACCAACGCTGCCTGCGTATAAGCAGTCTGATTCAAACGCTCGTCTTCTGTAAAAACAAGCTGCGTTACGGAAATGTCTAACAACTCATCCGCCTTGTCAAAAACCGCCTTAGCGGTGGGAAAGGTATCATAAAAATCCTTTCCCATTAAATATTTCTGAGCACCCTGTCCCGGATAAATAAATGCTATTTTGCCCATATTACTTTCCTCCCAACAGCTGCTCAGCCTGAGAGCATACTCGCTCAATTAATTCCTTACAGGTACATTCATCCTTCACCATTCCGGCAATCTGTCCTGCCATCAGGCTTCCGTTCTGAACATCACCATCCACAACAACCTTCTTCAAACCGCCTAAGGTCAAAAGCTCCAGTTCTTCCAGACTAGCACCAGCAGCTTCCTTTGCTAAATATTCTTTGGTCATATTATTACGCAGACATCTTACAGGATGTCCGGTAGTTCTACCGGTAACCTTGGTATCAATATCCTTCGCCTTAATAACACAATCCTTATAATTCTGATGTACGGTACATTCCTTGGTTACTACAAAGTGAGTACCCATCTGTACGCCTGCTGCACCCAACATAAATGCTGCTGCCATACCTCTGCCGTCTGCAATACCACCTGCTGCAATAACCGGAATACTTACTGCATCAACAACCTGAGGTACCAATACCATAGTAGTAAGCTCGCCAATATGACCGCCTGCTTCGCACCCCTCTGCAATTACTGCATCTGCTCCTGCACGCTCCATACGCTTTGCCAAAGCAACAGAAGCTACAACAGGGATTACCTTAATACCCGCTTCCTTCCACATACTCATATACTTTTCAGGGCTTCCGGCACCGGTAGTTACTACCTGAACACCTTCTTCCACCATTATCTTGGCAATTTCATCAGCCTGTGGATGCATTAGCATGATGTTTACACCAACCGGCTTGTTCGTCAGCTTCTTCGCCTCACGAATCTGCTCTCTGATCCATTCCACCGGTGCGCCACCTGCCGCAATCAGTCCCAAACCGCCTGCTTCAGATACAGCACTTGCAAGATGGTATTCTGCCACCCATGACATGCCACCCTGAATCACAGGATATTCAATATTCAAAAGCTCTGTTAATGCTGTCTTCACTCTTCTCACCTCTGTTGGTATAAATTAACCAATTATTTGTTTGCTTCAATGTAATCCATTACATCCTGAACGGTTACCATCTTCTCAAGTTCTTCTGCAGGAATGCTTACACCGAATTCTTCCTCAAAAGCCATTACCAGCTCAAATAAGTCTAATGAATCTGCTCCCAAATCATCCTTGAAGCTTGCAGTAGGAACAACCTTTTCTGCCTCTACTCCTAAACCATCTGCTACTAATTCCTGAATCTTTTCTAACATTGTTATGTCCTCCTAAAATTTAATCCATTTTTTATGTAAGCCGCTATGCGGTCATTACCTTAATGACTATGTCTGTTCCCAACTTTCTGCATACAACAGCTGTTCCTTGCTTCACTTGCTGGCACGATTGCCATCGTATCCTTAGATAGTTACATATCCTGCCCCCCAGGACAAGCCTGCACCAAAACCTGCCATTACCATTCTACTGCCCGGCTTTAACTCCCCCCTCTGATTCAACTCATCTATCAAAATACCCAGACTGGCAGAGGAGGTATTCCCCATCTCTGCAATATTCACAGGCACCTTTTCCATATTCAGCCCTAACTTCTTTACTACAGATTCAATAATACGCATATTGGCCTGATGCAACAGAAACACATCTACATCTTCCTTGGTCATCTGCATCTGTTCCAACAGCTCCGTAATCACCTCAGGCACTCTCTTCACGGCAAAGCGGAATACCTTCTGGCCATCCATGGAAAGCTTACCACCCACCTGACATAGCAGAGCATCTCCACTTTCTCCCTCCGAATGCATCACCATACCATAAGGTCCTTCGCAGGCAGTTACCAACATAGCTCCTGCACCATCCCCGAAAAGAATACCGGTGCCTCTGTCAGACCAATCCAGAATACCGGAAAGCCTCTCACTGCCAATAATCAAAGCAGTTTTAATCATACCCATATTCATATAAGAAACTGCCATATTGTAGGCAAATACAAATCCCGAGCAGGCAGCATTCAAATCATAGCAAAAAGCTTTTTTCGCTCCGATTGCATTCTGTACCTCACAAGCAATACATGGTACAGACAAGTCCGGTGTTACGGAGCATACAAAGATTGCATCCACCTGTTCTGCAAAATATCCCTGTTTTGCAGCATTTTCCATGGTTCTTTTCGCCGCCTCCACAGCCATTTGGGAAGTAGTCAGGTTTTCTGAAATATGTCTTCTGGCGATTCCGGTTCGCTCTCTAATCCATTCATCATTGGTGTCCATAAATTCCGTCAGTTTATTATTATCCCAAACAAGTTCCGGTATATAAGAACCTGTGCCTACGATTCTGCCTGTCATGGGTATCCTCCACGCAAATATTATTTGTTTCTCAAATTATTTTATTTTAAATTAGTTTTAAGTTCAAACCATTTGACATTCAAAGTATAACACATCATACGAATATGTCAACCACTATTTTCCAATTCCTATTTGGAAAATAGAAAAAGGTATTGAAAATCGTTCTAAATCAACCATTTTCAATACCTTTATTTGAATTTCTATTTTTCGGTAGCTGCCATCATCGCATCCACCAAATCCTGACTTGGAAACGTCAGTGTTCTTCTATCAAAAAGCCCGAAATTCTCACCGGAACCACTGAAAGCATTGTTATCCCACCAAATACATGGCACACCATATTCCGTTGCCTTTGATACATAATAGTCCGCCCACTCAATACGCTCTGCATCATTCTTCTTATTCATGGCACCAAACTCGCCAATAATCACCGGAATACCCTTACTTAAGAACAACTCATCCAAAGTTTTTAATAAATAATCAATGTCTTTTGCATCCTTATTCACATCCCACTGATCTGTACCCTTGGTATTCAGTGCAAAATCATAAGGTGTATACGCATGTACAGAAATAATGAGCTTATCATCCTTTGGAAGCTTCATACTTTTCAAAGCATCTCTACTAGAGGATGCCGCATACCCTGTTACCATCAGGTGACGTTCTGCGTTGTTTCCGCCGGTAGCACGCACGGTATTCACGAAAACCTGTGCAAAATGATTTACCACCTCACGACCTTCCTTGTCACCTCCGGTCCACTCTACAGCAGTACCCTTTTTACGAGGTTCATTCAAACCTTCAAATATCAAATGCTCGTCATAATCCTTAAAATGATTTGCTATCTGTGTCCACAATGCAGCCAAGGTTTCCGAAGCGACCTCCTTATTCTCCTCAGAAGGGAAATGCCACTCCTCGTGATGCATATTTAATATCACATATGCTCCACGGTCATAAGCATAGTCCACTACCTCCTGCACTCTGTTCATCCAGATATCATGGATCTGATACTCCGGAGCAGCACCAAAATGTCCATCCCAGGTAACCGGAATACGAATCACATTAAACCCCTGATCCAGCACTGCATCTATCATCTCCTGTGTGGTCTTGGGATTTCCCCAGGAGCGTTCCGAATCAACACCTACGCCCCCGGTAGCATCCAAGGTATTTCCCAGATTCCAACCGATTTTCATATCCGCCACCAAATCCACAGAGGAAATATCGGCAATAGTCACTTCCTGTTCCATTCCAGTATTACTCTCGCCATTTCCGGTATCATCTGCTTCAGCGCTGCTTTCCGCTACAGAACTTCCGTCATCCGTGCTCTCCACTACTGTGGAATGTCCCCCGTTTTCCCCAGTTCCATCTACCGGTGTCTTCTGAGACTGACAGCCACACAATCCGCAGACCACCAATGCCAAACATAAAACTCCTGTTAGTAATCGTTTCTTCATAAATACCCTCTTCTTTTTGTGCATACTGCTAAATACTATATACTATTATCCTCCTATTTACGGGAAATTGCAATACCCAAAACAAAAAGCCCGAATTAATAATTCAGGGCTTTTTATATCTAAATAATGCTTATTTACTTTCCTGTATGGCTTCATGAAGCTTGCAGTACACATCATTGTACTTAATTCTCTCTATATCCAACTTCGTAACCACTACATAAAGGCTCAAGGGTATCTCTCTGTCTTCATAGGAAAACGTCTTACCATTTTCGCCTAAAATCCTTGCCCTTATTCCTTCTGCATAAGCCTCGTCCTCACTATCGGTCATCATCACAAATTCATCTCCCCCGATACGGAACACTACATCGTTTTCTCCGGCTGCATCATTTATACGATTCAGGGACTCCAAAATTGCCAGGTCCCCTGCCTTATGACTGATTTCATTAATCGGTATCAGGCTCTTAATATCACAGCACACAAAATAGCAATTCTTTCTTGCTACAAACAAATCATATAACTCACTAATATCATATTGTCTTCTTGTCTTCATATAATCATCCCACTCTTCCATTGGCAGACACAATCTCGGAAAAAGCTCAGTATAACGTACCTGCTTGCGAAATTGTGACGGTTTACAGTTCCAAACCTGCTTAAAGGTACGGGTAAATGCCTCATGGCTGCTATATCCCACGCTCAGTGCCACATCCAATATACTGAGCTGCGGGTCCTCAAACAACAGTCTGGCTCCCTTCGTCATACGCCTACGTACAATATAGTCCCGTATGGACATATGATTCATATCCTGAAACAGTTTCTCTAAAGTAGATTTTGAGCAAAAACAGGCCTTGGCAATATCCTCTGTACGAATATCCTCCACCAGATTCCTCTCGATATATTCTAATGCATCTGCCAATAACATCAACTTGCTCAAATTCTTCACTCCTTCCGGTACCGTAATCTTATACTAACACAGAATAGGAATAAATTCTTGACTTTTTGAGTAATTTGTTTGAGACACCCTTTTTATTCTAATTTCCTGAACTTTTATAATATCTCAAACTAAACTTCCAAAACAAATACGCTGCCACAAACATCCCTACACCTATCACCGGTGTCAGATACATAAAAATCTCCGGATACTGCTGCATATCACTCTTGCGAAGCAGGTACTGGCAGGGAAAGTAATTCACAAAGGCAAAGGGAACCACATAAATCATGATTGCCTGTACCGACTTATGAAAAATACTGATAGGATAACCTGCGAACTTACGCATGTTCCAATAGAACAAATCCTTCAGGCTATTGGTCTCCAGTAAATAAATATTGAGTGTCGCCAGAAACAGAAAAATTGCTCCCTGTATTAACACCCCTCCCGCAATAGTTACGATATAGTAAGCTGCCAACCATACATTCCACTGTATTCCTACTTTCCAAGCAGATATCAGAAATAAAACCACTCCCAAGCCGCCATGACCAAGTGCTGCAAACCAGTCTGCATTGGCAAAAATAATCTGAAACAATAGTCCTCTCGGTCTCAAAATATATCGGTCAAAGCTTCCATCTCTCACCGTTCTGCCAAAATCACGCAGCCCTGTAAAGAACAAAATCATAATACCATAAGTCAAAAACAACAGACTGAACAAAAAGAACATTTCGTACATATTCCAACCATTTAAGGTATCAAACTTTAAAAGTGTAAAATAAATAACAATAATACCGGTAGCTTCCCGCAAAAATACTGCCAGAGATTTTAGTACTGCATCCACCCTATATTGAAACCATGCTTTCATAATGGTCTTTGTATAAACACCTATCAAATTCAGTGTGTCACTATGCATTTCATCAACCTCCCTGTACTACCAGTTTCTTCTGCCCACATCGCCACAATATATCACCTATCATATAAATCACCAATATCCAAACCACCTGTACCACACACTTCACTACGATTTCTCCTATGGATAACTGCCCCAGATAAATCTGCACCGGTGTAAAATAAATTGACGAGAAAGGAGTAAATTTCAACACACCCTCCATCCACTCCGGCATAAACCACAATGGTATCATGGTTCCAGACAGTACATTGACAAATACATTTTTAATAGTAATCATGCTCCACACATTAACCAGCCAAAAGGCAAACATCTGCACCGCAAAACTGATGGTCCAGAGTACCCCATACCCCAGAACAGCACTGATCACAAATAAAACCAGCATCACCCCACCTGCAGGCGGCAATATCCCCATCACCAGACATGCAATAACCAACGCCGGTACGAAACGGAACAACAGGTGAAATGCTGCGTTTCCCAAATTCTCTGCAATCATTCGTCCCTTAAAGCTCATAGGACGCAACAGCTCTGTCGTAATACTTCCGTTCCAGATTTTGTCCGGCAGGAAATAATCATTGATATAAAATACAGCGTCCAATCCCATGGATAAAATAAAATTTGTGGTTACCATGGACATGGTAATACCATCTATCTCCTGCCGCCCTCCATATAATGCTTTATAAATCTCCCAAAAAATAAACATTCGCAAACAATTGGACAAGATACTCATTATATGGTCAAAGCGATAGGCGCTCTTATTCAAAAAACTTTTCTTAAAATATGCCAGATAGGGTGCTAAACTCATACCGTAACCACCTCTCCACTATAAATTTTACGAATAATACTCTCTATCTCCGGTTCTGATATACTGATGTCCTTCACCCGGTATGTCTGAAGCAAATAATTCATCAAATCATTAATCTGCACCTGCTTATTCTCAAATACAAAACGCTTCTTCCTACCATCCAATTCATCCAGCTCCACCACTTCCACATTGGGGATTGGCTGTATCTGCTCCACATTTGCAAACTCCACATCCAACTGTCTGGTGGCACCATACCGCTCTCGGATTCCTAACAGAGAACCATCATAAATCTTTTCCCCTTTGTCAATCACAATCAGCTTCTCACACACCTTCTCAATATCCTGCATATCATGTGTCGTAAACAGCATAGTCACCTGATCCTCTGCATTCAGTTCCTTAATAAAGTTACGAATCGTCTCCTTTCCTACTACATCCACCCCTATGGTAGGCTCATCAAAAAAGACAATCTCCGGTGAATGCAAAAGTGCTGCTACAATATCTGCACGCATACGCTGCCCCAAGGATAACTGTCGTACCGGTTGCTGTAAAACCCCACCCATATCCAGCATCTGCACGAAACGGTCCAGATTCTTACGATACTTATCCTCAGGTACTTTATAAATCGCTTTTAACAATTCAAAGCTGTCAATCACCGGCAAGTCCCACTGTAGCTGTGACCGCTGTCCAAATACCACACCGATACTACCCACATACTCCTTACGCTGCTTGTACGGAATATAGCCATTTACTCTGATTTCTCCTTCATCCGGATATAAAATGCCGGAAAGCATTTTGATGGTGGTGGATTTTCCCGCTCCATTCGGTCCTATGAAGCCGACCATGTCCCCTTTCTCGATACGAAAGCTCACCTCCTTCACTGCCTGCTTTACCTCATACTTCGGAAGTATCAGGTTCGCCAGCATTCCCGGTATTCCCTTCTGTCGTTTATTAATTCGATAAGACTTGGAAATATTATTTACCTCAATGATACTCATTCTCTTTCCCTCCTTTTATTTGTAGAATAATATCTGTCAAATCCGGCTTTCGAATATTTACCTCTGCCACCTGTGTCTGCACTAACAACAATTGCAAAATTTCTGCTGCGGAAAGGTAATTGGAATTGTAGGTAATCTGCAGCCAATCTCCTTGCAACTGATAGTCCTGTATGGGTAAATCCTCCAAATCAGGCAACTCTCCCAACAGCTTTACCTCCATTCTGTCAACAGGAGCATACTGACTCAACAGCTTTTTCATGGAACCATAATATAATAACTGTCCTTTCTCTAAAATCACCATTCTGCTACACAGCTTTTCCATATCAGTCAAACTATGGGAAGCTACCAGTATGGTTGCACCCTGACTACACCTCTTTTGCAAAATCTCCCACAGAATCGCCTTTCCATTTTCATCCAAACCCACATTGGGCTCATCCAGTAAAATTAACCTAGGACTGCCTATAAGTGTAGCTGCCAATTCAACCCGCATTCGTTGTCCCAGAGATAATCCCTTCAAAGATTCGTTCTGATACTTTTCAAAAGCCAATGATCTCGCCAGCTCTTCATACTCTTTCCGGAAGTCCTCCTTCGGTATTTGATAAATACTCTGTAGCAGCTCAAATACTTGTCGCACGGTATCCGCACCCTCCAATGGTGAATACCCGGTCAAAAAGACACTTAAGTCTCGTCCATAATGCCTATTGGATAGAACCGGCTCCTTCCCAAAGGTTCTGACATATCCCTCCTGAGGCTTCAATAAACCACAAATAATCTTAAGTAATGTGGTCTTGCCTGCTCCGGAAGCACCAATCAGCCCCACACATTCCCCTTTTGGAATATGTAAACTCAAATCCTTAATAATGAACTTACTAACCTTCTCCAGTGTAATCATACTTGCTCCATTTCCCAATGCCGGTCCAAATCGGCTCTGTACGTATAATAACAAAATATCCCCTGCAAGCTTTCCTTGCAAGGGATTGGGATAAACAACTATTCTGTTGGGATAAACGCACTGACACAAAACCAGTTTTCTTCCTCATAAAAATCGCAGAGACCATTGTACTTCTCCACAATAGCTCGTATTTGCACTATACCCATTCCATGTGCCCCCACTCTATTCTTCGTCGTTTGGAGCCGGGGATTTTCAGCCAGAACAGAGTTTATGATACTGTTTTTCACCAAAATGGTATCATATCCTCTCTTTGCTACAATCTGCACCTGTAGCTGTGCCTGTTCTTCCTTCCGGCAAGCCTCTATTGCATTATCCAACATATTGGACAAAAGTGCAGAAAAATCCAAACTCTCCATTTTGGAAAAGGAAAGATTCTCTATTTCTGCCTTCACTGCAATCCCTTCTTTTCTGGCAACATTTAACTTTTCATTCAAGATATGATTAAGGAGGGAGTTTCCTGTTTCAATATAACTGTGTACTGCATTCAGCTTATCCAGAATAACTGAAGTATACTCCTTTGCCTTATCGTATTCCCCTCCATTCAGATAAGAAGCAATCACCATCATATGATTCTTCATATCATGCTTCAGTCGACGCACATTCTCATGCAACTCCCTCATCTGCATTTCCTGCTCCCGGATTTGCCCTAAGGATGCCTTTAACTCTTCCAATTCATAAGCAAGCTCTGCCTTCTCTCCCAGTAGAGCATTGTACCTCTCATCCAAAAGCATATATTCTTGTTTGTATTCTTTGCTCCATTTCATTGTAGCATATACCTCATAATCTGTTTCTTGGCAACCTCTGCATAATTTCTTCCTATGGGTAAGATCCTGCCATCTGCTAACTTCAATGTATCCGCTCCCAACTGCTCTACCACTGCCTGATTCACCAAAAACCCCCTATGCACCCTCACAAAACCATGTTGTTCCAGAGCATTCTGTACTGCAGATATAGTTTCTCGAAAACGATAGTTTTTGTTTCTCGTATAAATCTGCAGGTAATTTCCCTCGGCTTCAAAATACTGTATTTCCTCCATAGGTAAGCTGACTGCCCCATCTGAGGTACGGAATTGATAGTGTAACTTTCTGCCTGCCAGCTCCTTTTCACAATCTTTCAGAACCTTGGGTAATTCTGTACTTAAAAAACTCTTTCTTACGAAACCGAAAGGATGAAATTGCAAACTGTCATACACCAGCTCATCATGACTTGTCACAAAAATAAGTAAGGGTTTCTTTTGCAACAAAGGAAGCTCCTTCGCCACCTCTAAGCCATCCATCCCCGGCATGTCAATATCCAAAAGCAGGACATCACAGTCCTGCTGGCGGATTCTCTTCATAAGTTCTATAGATGTTTCTATTTCCACAATAACACTCTCAGGCAAACATTTCCGTACCTGATACCCTATTTGTCGCAGTATTTGTGGTTCATCATCACAGATATAAATACGCATGCTACTTCCCTTCACCCAATAATAAAAACCTTATTACCGGAATTCTTCTCAACAATCCATAAGCTATGGGTAACAATACTGCCGTCCCCACCTGATTTATAATATAGCATCCTGCCGCCGGAATGCGCAAGAGATAATCGGTCACATATGTGACTACGCATAACAAGGGATAATGCAATACATAAAAGCCAAAATTTGCCTTGGTCATATAACGGCTAAATTTATTACTAAAGTTCAGTACATCCTTTGCCCATGATAAAATAGCCAATATCATTAACCATGCATAAATATTGGTAAAATAGCTCTGCAAAACCGCCTGTGTGGTATACTTCAATTAACGGCGTGTTTAACAACATAGAGCTCAACCAATAAGGAATTACCAAAGGCTGATACAATCTTCTTTAACGCTGTAAATCATTACTCCGTAGGCTTCCTTCTGCATCAGATAGGTTTCCTTATCAGTAAGTCCTTTTACTAATCACTACGATGTGAGTAATAAAACCATTGACGAAAATATGCCTGTCAAAGAAGTGGGGGCCATCAACACTTTTGCTACAAAACATGAAAATGACGAAATCCATCAGGCGTACACAAAAGCATACCGCCGGATGGACTCCTGAAAACGCACTATGTATATTTTTAAGAAAGAATTTACCGAATGGAGCAAAACTTATCAGATACAAAACACAGTCCTTCCCCGGTGCTTTCATTTATGGCATATAACTTCGATACATTTCTATTATCATTCCATTTTCAATTACAATGACATCTCCATTTTCGTCTACCAGAAATCCTGCCTATTTTCATCTCTATCCTTCCTTTCTATTACAAATCACCTAAACTATATTTCCTCTTTTTCTGTTTTTTATCTTCATACATAGCACTATCTGCTCTACGGAACACATCTATATATCCCTCGCCTGTCTCTGAACTGTATACTGCTATTCCAATTGCCATTTGCAAATATAACTCTTTACTATTATTCTGACGATTATAGTCTTCTATTGTTTCTTCAAACAACGACCGCTTCATCTCTGCATATTCCATATCCCTATCTGAATACACAACCACGAATTCATCACCGCCTATTCGGTAAGTGTAATCACCTCCCCATACCTTTTTCAGGATGGAAGCTCCATTTTGTATCAGTTTATCACCATATTCATGTCCATATGTGTCATTCACATTTTTCAAATCATTAATATCCACAACTACAATCAGAAAATTGATTTGTTCCTTTGCCCTTATTTTCTTACATAACAAATCAACACACTCGTTATATGCAGTTTTATTCCTCACCTGTGTCATTGCATCTGTATATACCAGTCTTACAATCGCTTTTGTAAGAAAAACTGTCACTGCAACAAATCCTGACATTATAAGTAATATTACCAAAACAGAGTCTGTTAACATTTTCTGCCGGGGCCGTTTAATCTCCTGCTCTGTAACGCATACTGTAAAAATCATACCATTACGCAGTTTCTGTGCAGTCAATTTTTTATCTGTATCATTCCACCGATAGTTTTCTACACTTTGATTCTCTACTGAAAATAAACTTTTTTCATAAAGATAGATATGTTGCAAATTAAACTCTTCCGAAATGGTATTTCCTTTCATCTCCGGATGATATACAAACTCACCTTCATTATCCATTAAAAAAGCATAGCCCCTATCATACACCGTAACATTCTTTGTATTCTCATATAAAAGATTTGTAGCGATATCCATACCCACTACCCCAATCGTTTTGTCATCCAAAATAATAGGAATAACATATGAAATGATTTCTTCATCCATATTTTTGTTATAATATGGATTGATCCACGTCTCTTTTCCATTTATGACTGGAATGTAATACCACCCCACATGTTCTATATCATTCTCATCATATAGAGAAATATCTGTCATCTCGTGCTCAATATAATCGCCACTTTTATCCTGTACCATCCATACTCCCGACTTTGGTCCTTGTATTGCAGAATCCAAACGGTAATAAACGGATACTGCACCATCTGTATATTTGACGGTTGTCTCCATAAGTTCCCTCATCCTGCTGATGTGCTCCAAAAATTCTTCTTCATCTTGCCATAGATTATCTGTATTACTATACTGCCCGATTGCAAAATGATATATCGTATGAACACTTTGCTCAATGTTCAGTAATTTTTCATCTATTAGCTGTCTTTTTTCGGAACACATCAGCTGCATAATCTGCCCCGAATTATTTTCTACAATACGCCCATAATTAGAAAATGAAATCGCCATAACTACCAACGCAGGAAACAAAATACTACTAATAACGAGTATCAGTAATTTATTCTGTAAAGCTTTCATCACATGCACTCCTCAATTTATATAAATATCCAT
>JAZLEI010000026.1:0-36963 GCA_045615205.1 Acetatifactor sp. | reverse complement strand
GATGGGGATATCGTTGATTCCTGCTTAAAGCGTTTAAAGAAACGTTGTGGTTCTTCAATGCGTAAGGTGGCTTTGGTGATGCCAACTTCTACAGGCTGGTATTTAACACCCAATAATTATAATAAGGATGTTAAGCGTATTGTGAATGCTGTATGTGATAATATGATGGCAAGTCATGCCTTGAGACACTCATTTATTTCTTACTTAGTTAATGATGAAAACTGTGATATTGCTTCAGTTGCTTCTCTGGCTGGGCATGGAGATATAAGAGTTACGTTACGATATGCTAGTCATACAGACATTGAAAAGAAAAAGTCTACTTTAAAATCAGTGTCTAGCTTGTATAATAATAAGGAAGAAACTGTTTCATAGGTTTGACTTGGTTGTATTTAGATTAGATAGTATATTGAATTAAGACGCATATATAATAGAAGGTTCTGGTCTGCATTTTGCCCCAGAGCCTTTTATTTTGTCCGAACCCATATTTTTGTCACGTTTTGTCACGGGCAAAAAAGAGTGGCTTAAACACTGGGTTTTAGGGCATTTGGTTACGGTCTGCAACACCGTCATCGCCGGTTCAAATCCGGCTCACGCCTCTTAAGAAACCTTGATTGAAAAGTCAAGGTTTCTTGTTTTTTAATCATATATATAAAAAATTTATAATTACTTAATAAAATCTTCCTTGTGGTAGTGCACTAAAGTATAGTATACTTAGCATCGTGAGAGTATTATATATGAGGAGGGAATATGAATACTTTAGTGGAAATTAGGGACATGTGCAAGATTTACAATCCGGGCGAGAATGAAGTGCGGGCTTTGAATCATGTAGATGTCTCTATTAATGAGGGAGAGTTTGTTGCGATTATCGGGCAGTCGGGTTCCGGTAAGTCTACCCTGATGAATATGCTGGGGTGCTTGGATGTTCCAACCAGTGGAAGTTATATGCTGCATGGGCGGGATGTTTCCAAGATGTCAGACAATGAGTTGTCAGATATTCGTAACAGAGAAATCGGTTTTGTATTTCAAGGCTTTAATTTGATACAAAATTTAACAGCATTGGAAAATGTGGAGTTGCCATTGATTTACCGCGGTGTATCGAAAGGAAAACGAATGAAGCTGGCACAGGAGGCACTGAAAAAAGTGGGTTTAGAAAATAGAATGGAGCACAAGCCTGCGGAAATGTCCGGTGGACAACAGCAACGTGTGGCAATTGCCAGAGCTATTGCACAGGCTCCACCTATTATTCTGGCAGATGAACCTACAGGTAATTTGGATTCGGCTTCTACGAAAGAAATCATGGAGATTATGAAGAATTTGTATAAGGAAGGCAGGACAGTGATTCTGATTACCCATGACAATGAAATTGCAGCACAGGCTGAGCGAGTGATTAAGATAAAGGATGGTTGTATTGAAAGTGATACTGCCTGGGAGCAGAAATCAGAAACAACCACAGAGGGGGACCATTAAGATGAAGAAGAAAAAAGGTAAGAAAATCATTGTATTGCTGATAGTAGTATTATTAATAGTAGGCGGCTTTTGGGCATGTAGCCGGACCGCTGAGAACATAGGAAATATGGTAGAAGTAGTACAACCGGAAATCGGCAGTGTTGAAGAAATCGTCTCGCTGAGTGGTGTAGTGGAAAGTGAGGAGGTAAAGACCTACTATACAGCTGTTTCCGGAAAGCTTTCGGAGGTTTCTGTGGAAGCAGGAGACGTGGTAAGGGCAGGAGAGCTTCTGGTTACCTATGATATGGAAGATATGAAAGAGGTACTGGAGCAAGCCAGACTGCAATATTTGTCCGGTAACAATAGTTATCAGGATTCTATGGCAGACAATACCGATGCACAGCAAAAGCTGGCAGAGGCAAATCGGAAGCTTCCTCTTCTGGAAAAGCAAATTAAGGAACAGAAGGCGTATATAAAAGCTATGCGTGAACAATTGGTTTCCGTGCAGACGGAGAGAGCGGATGCTTTTGCACAAAAGGAAATGGAGTTGCAGAAACAGATGATTGAATTGGAGAAGGATCCTTTGAAAAATGCAGATGCCATTATTCAGACACAGTTGGCTATGCAGAGCAATCAATATGCTGCTCAAAAGGTAAATGCTACAGAGGATTTGTTGCAATATGAAAAGTCTATAGAGGTAGAAGAGGAAAAGTTGGCAGAATATGAAAAGCAGAAAGCTGAATTAGAAGCTCAAAAGCAGTCCGCAGAGATGGGAACTTTGACAAATTATCAGGAAGAAAATCTGTCTTTCTCTGAACAGTTGAATCAGATGACTTATGAGAAGGCACAGGAGGATTATGTGACTGCAGAGGCCGGTGTTATAGCGGATTTTGATGGCGTGGTGACTGAGGTAAGTGCTATGAGTGGTATGCCGGTTGCAGAGAATACACAGCTGCTTACTATAGCAAATAGTGATAAGGTAAAGGTAAGCTTTTGGGTAACGAAGTATGATTTGGCCAGACTTGCCGTGGGCCAGAAAGCAGATATTGTGATAAGTGGCAATACTTATTCCGGCAGCATTACCAAAATGAATCGTGTGGCAGAATCAACACCATCCGGAAATGTACAGGTAGGTGCACAGGTACATATTGATAACCCGGATGATAAAATCTATATTGGTTTGGATGCTAAGTTGAAAATATATGCAAATAAAGCAGAAAACGTAGTGATTATCCCGGTTAATGTATTGAATGCGGACAAAGAGGGAGACTTTGTTTATGTAGAGGAAAATGGTGTGGTGGTTCGTAAAGATGTTGTCACCGGAATTTCTTCTGCGGAATACATAGAAATAAAGGAAGGCTTGACAATTCAGGATAATGTCATCATGTCATCCTTGCTTCCCTTGGAAGAGGGCATGGCAGTTATGAAACAAGCGGATTTCGTGGCTGAGTAAGGAGGAACTATGGGACAAATCTGGGAATATATAAAGATTGCTTTGATGAATATCAGAAGCAACAAGGGACGTTCCTTTTTGACCATGCTGGGCATTATAATTGGTATTTCTTCTGTGATTATGATTATTTCTGTAGGAAACGGTATCAAAGGCGGTGTAAATGATGAGTTAAACAGCATCGCAGGTGGTCAGATTTATGTGTATTCCTATGGAGACAATCCGGAAGGAATTATGTTGGATTTTAATAATGATGACCTGGAAGCATTAAAGAACGAAGTGAAGAATGTGAAAGCAGTCACCCCAAACTATGGATTTAGTAGTATGGTAAGTGGCAGGAAAGGAAATTTCAATGCTTATATTACAGCAGGTGCAGAGGGGTTGAAATACAACTCCAGCGATCCGATTGTGAAAGGACGTTACTTTTCAGAAAATGATTATTACATGGGCAACAGGGTATGTGTTTTGAATGAGCACAGTGCCACGGAATTGTTCGGCAATACTAATGTAGTAGGTATGACCATAGATATTGCCCTCTGGGGAGAAACAGAGGAGTTTACCATTGTCGGTATTCGTCAGAATTCCGCTTCCAGTATGATTACCATGCTGGAGGGGGCGGCCTTAAGTGTGGAGATGCCCTTAACTGCTATGGGAAGTGCGTTTGGATTCTATATAGATACTTTTGGAGACATATTAATTATTTGTGATGGTGCAGAGCATGCTTCACAAGTGGCACAGGATGCAGTGAAGCTTTTGGAAAACCGCCATAATGTGCGTGGAAAAGAGGCTATTCAGGTAGAGAATTTTAATGACTACATGGGACAAATCAACGAAATCCTAAACTACATTACTATATTTGTGGTATTGGTAGCAGCGATTTCCTTGCTGGTAGGTGGTATTGGTGTTATGAACATCATGCTGGTGTCCGTTACGGAGAGAACCCGTGAAATTGGCATTCGTAAAGCATTGGGGGCCAGAACGGGTTCCATATTGCTGCAATTTCTGTCAGAGTCGGCAATCATATCTTTGTTAGGTGGAGTGATTGGTATTGCACTGGGAATCGCCGGAGCCGCAGGAGTGTGTAGCCTGGTAGGCTTCCGTGTGAAGATTGAGCTAGGGACAGTGTTAGGAGCATCCTTATTCTCTACGGCTGTTGGCATTTTCTTTGGAATCTATCCGGCTAAGAAGGCTGCTAAGCTCAGTCCTATAGAAGCATTGCGGCATGAATAAGTATTTGGCGATTATTAAAAAGAACGGACCGTTTCTCGAGGAAGCGGTCCGTTTTGTATGCACCTTGGGGTGCAGGTCTTCTTTGTTATAAATGTTGACAAGTGTACTGCTTGTTATAACTTTTAGATAGTTTGATAAGCAGGTACGAATACCGGGAAGCTGTCATTGCCGCTCAGTTTCTTATCTGCACTGATAGTAACTTCCTTGTCAGTGATAACATAATCGATTTCAGCATTTTCCATAATGACGGTATCCTGCATGATGATACTGTTCTTTACCACGGCACCCTTGCCGATTTTTACACCGCGGAAGAGAATACTGTTTTCTACTTCGCCTTCGATAATACAACCGTCAGCAACCATTGTATTTTTCACATTGGCAGCACCGATGTAGCGGGTAGGGTTGTCGTCACGAACTTTGGTATAGATGGGAGCCGGAGCGAAAAGCTCGTCCAAATTCGTATCATCCAAAAGCTTCATATTTTCATTGTAATAGCTCAAAATATCACAAATGCGTGCAGTGTAGCCTTCGTACCTGAAGCCGTGTACATTTAAGGTTTCCAGCTGCGGTGCCAAAATATCACGCTCGAAATAAACATAACCATGAGCATAAGCATTGGTAATCTGTGTAATCAGAAGCTCTCTTTCGATTAAGTAAATATTCATGGAGAAGTTCTGCACACCATCTCCTTTGGGATTGGTATGGATATGGTCTACGCGACCATTCTCGCCCAAACGTAAGGTATAGTAGAGGTCACCACTCATGTTAGTCTGAAGGTTCAGGAAACCATTGGGGATTTCCTCTTCCTTGAAAGCGATGGTAACATCCGCACCGGATGCCTTGTGAGCTTCCAACATAGCGTTGTAGTTAAAGTTGGAAACAATATTGGCGTCGGTGATAAATACATATTTTTCCTTCTGGGTCTTTAAGAAGTCTACGATACTTGCCAAAGCTTCTACACGACCATTGTATACCTTTACGGTTTTCTCAGCAAAGGGAGGTACTAAGTTCAAGCCACCGTTCTTACGAGCCAAATCCCAGGAACGACCGGAACCCAAATGTCTCATGAGGGAGCGGTAATTCTTACGCACGATGACGGAAATGTTTTCGATACCGCAATTCACCATGCTGGACAGGATAAAGTCAATCATACGATAACGGCTGGCAAAAGGAATGGAAGCCATCAAGCGTTCACTGCACAAAGAGGGAAGCAGATTATCATAACTGTTGGGGAAAACAATACCCAAAGCATCATTATTTGATTTTACCATTGTGTATCACCATCCTTTACATCATTTTCTACCATTGCGTTGGGACCGATTAAAGCACGGTCACCTACTTTCACGCCGGGACCTACAGTGGCAACGCCCTTTTCGGTCTCTGTAGGCATAGCACCTACCAATGCATGAGCACCAATTACTGCATTTTCTGCTACGATACAATGCTCTACCCGGGCACCGGACTTGATAACACAATTGCCCATGATAACAGCATCTTCTACCTTAGCACCTTCTTCGACCTTTACGCCGGCGAAAAGGATAGAATGCTTTACGGTACCATCGATGCGGCAACCATCCGTAATCATGGAGTTTTCAATAACTGCGTTTGCACCTACCTTGTGACCGGTCATACCACTGTTACGGCTGTAGATTTTCCAATCTTCATCGAAGAGATTGATGCCACTGTGTTCCGGATCCATGATTTCCATGTTAGCTTCCCACAGAGAGGAGATGGTTCCTACATCCTTCCAATAGCCATTGAAGTGATAAGCGTACATATTACGCTTGTCACGAAGCAGGTTAGGGATGATATTGTTACCAAAGTCATTAGAGGAATTGGGGTCAGCTTCATCCTCGGTTAAGTACTTAATCAAAATATCAGTGTTGAAAATATAGATGCCCATGGAAGCCAGATTGGACTTCGGTACCTTGGGCTTCTCCTGGAACTCTGTAATCTTGTCATTTTCGTCTGCTACCATGAGACCGAAGCGGGAAGCCTCGTCCCAAGGGACTTCCATAACCGCAACACTGAATTCTGCACCCTTTTCCTTATGGAACTGCAGGAAATCACTGTAGTCCTGCTTACAAATCTGGTCACCGGAAAGGATAATTACATACTCCGGATTGTAGCGCTGAATAAAGGAAAGGTTCTGATAAATTGCATTTGCAGTACCCTTGTACCAGTCAGAGCCACTTGCCTGCTGATAGGGGGGTAATACATGCACACCACCATAGAGACGGTCTAAATCCCAAGGGGAGCCGTCACCTATGTATTCATTTAGTACTAAGGGTTGGTACTGGGTTAAGATACCTACTGTATCGATACCGGAGTTGACACAGTTGGATAAGGGGAAGTCGATAATACGATACTTTCCGCCAAAAGGAACTGCCGGTTTGGCCAGTTTTTGGGTCAGGGCATAAAGTCGGGAGCCTTGTCCACCAGCCAGAATCATTGCAATCATTTCTTTTGCCATAGGGATTCTCCTTTATATTTATTTCATATATATCTTAGTGTACCATTTTGGGTAAAAATGCACAAGGGTAAAACTGGAAATAACTTCAAAATATTCATTTTTTACAAATTTAGCGAGGCAAAAACCTTCCCAATAGGATCACTGATAATCAAATCTGCATGAGCATCTCTGGGAGAAGGAGACATATTGATGACGATCAGCTTATCTCCCTTGAAATAGTCCACCAGACCGGCTGCCGGGTAGACAGCCAGAGAGGTTCCGCCGATAATCAGTACGTCTGCATTGTGAATATGGGTCACTGCTCCATTGATGGTTTTTTGATCCAATCCTTCTTCATACAGTACCACGTCCGGTTTGATGGTACCGCCGCACTTGGAACATTTTGGGATCCCATCAGCCTGCATCACATAATGCAGGTCGTAAAAGGCATGGCAATCTTCGCAGTAATTGCGCAGAACGGAGCCGTGAAGCTCATAAACATTCTTGCTGCCGGCTGCCTGATGGAGACCGTCAATATTCTGGGTAACTACTGCAGTCAGCTTGCCCATTTGCTCCAGCTTGGCCAGTGCCAGATGTGCGGCATTGGGTTTGGCATCAGGGAATAACATTTTATTATGGTAGAAACGGTAAAACTCTGCTGTGTTTCTGCAATAAAAGGTATGGCTTAGGATAGTCTCAGGCGGGTAATCATATTGCTGATTATAGAGCCCGTCCACACTGCGAAAGTCTGGGATACCGCTTTCTGTAGACACGCCGGCTCCGCCGAAAAAGACGATTTTGTCATAGGTATCAATAATCTTTTGGAATTCCTGTAACTTTTCATTCATGGGTAGTTCACCAATCCTTTCTGCGTTTTTCTCCTACCGGTTTCCGGTGGATACTGCCGGGGAGTATTTTTTAACGATATTACATAGCTTCTGCTCTCAGTATACCACTATTCTGTTATAATTGTTATAATTCAGAAAAAATCTTGAAAAAATCCAAGGTTTTGTTTATAGTAGAAGCAATTGGAGGAAGGTTATATGGAAATCAATGTTGGAGATATTTTAAAGCTGAAGAAGCAGCATCCTTGTGGCAGCAGGGAGTGGGAGGTGCTTCGCATTGGTGCGGATTTTCGCCTGAAGTGTATGGGGTGTGGGCATCAGATTATGATAGCCAGAAAGCTGGCAGAAAAGAATGTGAAGGAAATTTTGCCGAAGGGTTGAAAAAACCTAAAAAAGTTCTTGATTTTGCAGGATAAATGTGCTATCATACTACCTTGTGATATATTAATTCCTTGCTCTCGGTAGGACGAGGGCCAGAGACCAAAAGGAGGTAACTATAATGAACAAGTACGAATTATGCGTTGTTGTTAGCGCTAAAATCGAAGATGAAGAAAGAGCAGCAGTTGTTGATAAGTGCAAGGCTCTTGTAGAGAGATTTGGCGGTACCATCACAGAAGTAGACGATTGGGGCAAGAAGAGACTTGCTTACGAAGTTCAGAAAATGAAAGAAGCTTTCTACTACTTTATCAGATTCGATGCTGAAAGCACTGTTCCTGCGGAAATCGAAAGCCGTGTTCGCATTATGGACAATGTAATCAGATACTTATGCGTTAGAGCAGACGAGGCATAATAGAAAGCGAGATTAAGTATGAATAAAGTTATTCTTATGGGACGTTTAACAAGGGATCCTGAAGTGAGGTATTCTCAGGGGGCGACAGCAACTGCGGTTGCACGTTTTTCTATAGCAGTTGACAGAAAGTTTAAGCGTGAAGGCGAGCCGGATGCAGATTTCTTTAACTGTACCTGTTTTGGCAAGCAGGCTGAATTTGTTGAGAAATATCTTCATAAGGGAACTAAGGTTGTTACAGCTGGAAGAATTCAGAATGATAATTACACAAACAAGGATGGACAAATGGTTTATAGTGTTCGTGTAATGGTTGAAGAAATTGAATTCGCAGAGAGCAAGAATGCATCTGCAGGTAACGAGGGTGGTTACACAGGTGGTAATAATTATAATGGTGGTTATAACAATAACTACAACAGACCGGCACCCAGTGGTGCAGGCGATGGCTTCATGAATATTCCGGACGGAATTGATGAAGAGTTACCATTTAACTAATTGTTGATTTTTAAGATAGGAGGTACTGACCATGGCTTTTAATAAAGCAGAGAAATCCGATTCTCCAATGAGAAAAAAAGGCGGAATCCGCAGAAGAAAGAAAGTTTGTGTATTCTGTGGTAAAGATAATGTGATTGATTACAAGGATACTAACAAGTTGAAGAGATATGTATCTGAGAGAGGTAAAATCCTTCCTCGTCGTATCACCGGCAACTGCGCTAAGCATCAGAGAGCTTTGACTGCAGCTATCAAGAGAGCTCGTCACGTAGCATTGATGCCTTACGTTCAGGATTAATTATGTGAAGGGAGACCAATTACTCGAAAGGGTAGTTGGTCTTTTTTGTTTGCTTTCAATATGAGCAGGAGGGAATGACTGAACGGGGAAATATGTTTTTGCTTGGGGTAGAACGGTAAAAAGGGATGGCACTAAGTGTGGAGAAAAACATATAGTAATATAAGGGCTTGAATGGAGCTTTTCTATGTATCCTTATATTGATATGCATTGTGATAGTCTGCAACGGGTTTGGAAACAGGGAGAGGACAATCTTTATGATGGCGAGGGAATGCAGAGTTTACAGAAGCTGGTACAGGCGGGGCAACTGTGTCAGTTTTTTGCAGTGTTTTTCCCACAGTGGATGGAGAAAGCGGTTTGGCAATATACAAAAGAACGGGAAAGCCGGGACAGAATATACTTCCAGACCCTCAGAAATGCCCTTTACAAGCAGGTTTCCTTACATTCGCAGGAAATTGCCATGGCACACAATTATGAGGAGATCCGGGCAAATAGAGCCGTAGGAAAGGCATCTGCTTTGCTGACGGTGGAGGATGGCAGAATGGTAGACGGCAGGATGGAGGTGTTGCAGGAGTTATATGCACAGGGGGTGCGTGCGCTGACCTTCACTTGGAATCATGCCAACTGCTTCGGGTATCCGGCTTCTGTAAATGTACATGAAATGCGAAGAGGGCTGAGGGCTTTCGGCAAAGAGGCTATTGAGGAGATGAACCGTTTGGGTATGCTTATCGATGTGTCTCATTTGTCGGATGGTGGGTTTTGGGATGTGGTGTTTTTGAGCGAAAAGCCCTTTATTGCCTCGCATTCCAATTGTAGAGAGCTGGTGAACCATCCGCGGAATCTAACGGACGATATGATACGCTGTCTGGCTGAGAAAGGTGGCGTGGTAGGGGTAAATTTATACCCGCCCTTTGTGCTTGGTCTGGAACAGGACCGAGTGACATCCGAGGGATGGTTGTCGGAGGTAGTATACCGGCAGTATATAGATGCTCTGTGCACACATGTGTTACACTTAATAAGTATAGGGGGAGAGGATTGTGTGGGTATCGGAACGGATTTCGATGGTATGGAGGTGGTTGGCTGTATAGATGGTCCTCAGAAGATGGAGCTTTTATTTGATGCCCTGAAGAGGAAAGGAATCACGCAGCGGCAGTTGGAGAAGTTTGCATCGGAGAATGCTTTGCGGGTAATAAAGGAGGCGATGAAATAAGTCAATAGGAAGTATTGTAGATTTTGGCTGGGGAATTATTGTGAAAATTGCCGATAAGAGGATTTTATTGAGAAATTCTTTGACCAAATTAACGAATTATATAGTGGAATAGTTGGAGAAGATTTGTTATAATAGACTTTAGAATTTTGTTTGTAAAGACAGGTATCGGTTGACAGTGTCACAGAGTGCTTTGTGATAAACATGGGGTTATGATATGAAGAAACACATTAGGCTAAAGGGTCGTATTAAGACATATTTGAATTTCACTATATATTTGGGTGCATTGCTGGCGGTGGTGGCTGTGGCTGCCAGTGCAGTGAATAGTACTGCAGGGTTGATCGTAGGAGTGTTTACGCTTTTTTACTTTGCCATTACTCTGTCCCTGTACTTTTATAATAAGCCACTGATTATGAATGAGTTAATCAGCTTTGCTACAGAGTACGGACAGATACAGAAGCGATTGTTGCGGGAACTGGAGATACCCTATGCTCTCTTGGAGGATACGGGAAAGGTGATATGGACCAATGTTGCCTTTGAAAATGTGGTGCATCAGCCCAAGGGATATAACAAGTCTATTACTTCGCTGTTTCCCTCCATTACCAGAGAGAAGCTGCCGGATGATTCAGAAGTGAATGAGACCCAGTATGAGCTGACCTATGAAAATAAGGAATACATTGCCAAGTTTCGTAAGATTTCCCTGAAGGAGATGGCGGAACACAGCGACATAATAGAAGCCAAGGGATATAATGGTTATCTGATAGCGGTGTATTTGTTTGATGAAACGGCACTGCATATTGCCTTGCGAGAGGTGGACGATCAGTCTTTGGCAGTGGGTATGATTTACTTGGACAACTATGAGGAAGCGCTGGAAAGTGTAGAAGAAGTGCGTCGTTCCTTATTGATTGCTTTAATAGATCGTAAGGTAAATAAGTACATATCTGCCATCGATGGTATTGCCAAGAAGATGGAGAAGGACAAGTATATGATTATCCTACGTAAGAAGGCGGTAACGCAGCTGCAGGAGAATCGTTTTGATTTGTTAGAGGAAGTAAAAAAGGTAAACATCGGTAATGAGATGGCAGTGACTATGAGTATTGGTGTGGGGCTGGGTGGCATGACTTATATGCAGAATTATGAGTTTGCCCGCAATGCTATCGACTTGGCATTGGGACGAGGTGGTGACCAGGCAGTTTTGAAAACGCCGGAAAGTATCACCTACTATGGCGGTAAGAGCCAGCAGGTAGAGAAGAATACCCGTGTAAAGGCTCGTGTAAAGGCACATGCTTTGCGTGAAATTATTTCAGCTAAGGATAAGGTCATTGTTATGGGACATCGTATGGCAGATGTAGACAGCTTCGGCGCAGCGGTAGGTATTTATCGTGTAGCACAGTCCCTCGAAAGAAAAGCTCATATTGTATTAAACGATGTGACTACTTCAGTAGCTCCTTTAGTGGCCTTGTTCAAGAACAATCCGGAATACGATGAGGATATGATTATCGGTAGCCAGCAGGCAATTGAAATGGCCGGCAACAATGTAGTATTGGTAGTGGTGGATGTAAATAAGCCTTCCATTACAGAGTGTCCGGATTTGTTACGTTTCTGTAAGTCGGTGGTGGTTTTGGATCATCACAGACAGGGAACAGAAACCATTGAGAATGCTACATTATCCTATGTGGAGCCTTATGCATCCAGTGCCAGTGAAATGGTTTCAGAGATTTTGCAGTATATTTACGACAATATCAAAATCCGTACAGAGGAGGCAGATTGTCTCTATTCAGGTATTATGATTGATACCAACAACTTTATGAGTAAGGCAGGAGTGCGTACCTTTGAGGCGGCAGCATTCTTGCGTAGAAATGGTGCGGATGTTACTCGTGTGCGTAAACTGTTCAGAGAGGATGCTGCTGAGTACAAGGCAAAGGCAGATGCTGTCAGTCAGGCAGAAATTTACAAGCAATGCTTTGCAATTTCAATATGTAACAATGAAGAATTGCAGAGCCCAACGATTGTTGGTGCACAGGCAGCGAATGAACTGTTGAATATTCGTGGCATTAAGGCCAGCTTCGTGCTGACAGATTTTCAGGGCAAGATTTATGTCAGTGCCCGTTCCATTGATGAAGTAAATGTTCAGTTGATTATGGAACGTATGGGTGGTGGCGGACATATGTCCATAGCAGCCTGTCAGATGGAAGGAACCGGTCTGATTGAGGCTATTGGCATTCTGAAGCGTGTGATTGATACGATGCTGGAAAATGGTGAAATATAAGAGGGTATTCAGACTTCATGAAGGAATGCACGAAATAGTTTTAAGTGTAAGCGATTAGAAATAGAAGGGAAGTACAGTTATGAAGATTATATTATTACAGGATGAGAAGAAATTAGGCAAGAAGGGTGAGATTATCGAGGCCAGCGAGGGCTATGCGAGAAATTATATCATTCCCAAGAAGATTGGTGTGGAGGCAACTCCTAAGAATATGAATGATTTGAAGCTGCAGAAAGCAAACGAAGCAAAGGTGGCTCAGGAGCAGTTGGAGGCTGCACAGGAGCTGGCAAAGGTGTTAGAGACCAAGCAGGTAGTGGTAAAGATGAAGGCAGGAGAAGGAGGACGGGCTTTCGGTTCTGTATCTACCAAGGAAATTGTTGCAGAATTCAAGGCACAGCATGGTATTGAATTGGACAAGAAGAAAATCGTACTGGCTGACAGTTTGAAGAACTTTGGCAATTATGAGATATCTATTAAGCTTCACCCTCAGGTAACCGGTAAGTTTACAGTAAAGGTTACCGAAGCGTAAGGAAAGAGCGGCTTATGTGTTGCACAGGGCGGCTCAGGTGTGTTTATCTTGTGTGGGAAGAATGCATATATATTTTCCCGAATTTGGGTGGAGTGTTAAGAGTTCATGGAAGAAGCAGTAATTAAGAGAATATTGCCGCACAGTGTTGAGGCGGAGCAGTCGGTAATCGGCTCCATGATTATGGACAGAGAAGCTATTGTGGTGGCTTCTGAAATGATTTCCGGCGAGGATTTTTATAATAAACAGTATGGTATTTTATTCGAAACCATGCGGGAACTGAACGACAAGGGGTTGCCGGTGGATTTGGTAACTCTGCAGGATCGGCTGAAGGAAAAGGATGTACCGCCGGAGGTCAGTTCATTAGAATTTGTTCGAGATTTAATTAATGCAGTACCTACTTCTGCAAATATTAAATATTATGCCAATATCGTGGCAGAAAAGTCTACCTTGCGTAAGCTGATACGTTTTTGTGAGGAAACTGCCAATACCTGTTATTCCGGAAAAGAAGAGATGGAGACTATATTGGGAGATACGGAGAAGGATATCTTCCAGCTGGTACAGCGCAGGAATACGGAGGATTTTACACCCATACGTCAGGTAGTTATGAATGCCATGGATAAAATCGAGGCAGCATCCAAGACCAAGGGCTGTGTAACAGGTATTCCTACCGGTTTCTTGGATTTGGACTATCGTACGGCAGGTTTGCATCCTTCCAATCTGGTGCTTATAGCAGCACGTCCTGCTATGGGTAAGACTGCATTTGTACTGAATATAGCACAGCATGTGGCGTTTCGTTTGAATAAGACAGTCGCTATTTTCAGTCTGGAAATGGGCAAGGAAGAATTGATAAACCGTATGTTTTCCTTGGAGTCCAGCGTGGATGCGCAGAATTTGCGTACTGGCCAGCTGAGTGATGAAGAGTGGGAAAAACTGATTGAGAGTGCAGGAACCATCGGACGCTCCAATTTGTTTATAGATGATACTCCCGGTATTTCCATAGCGGAATTACGTACCAAGTGTCGTAAGCTGAAGCTGGAGCATAATTTGTCCATGATTATTATTGACTACCTGCAGTTAATGACCGGTAGTGGTCGTGCAGAGTCCAGACAGCAGGAAATTTCCGAAATCTCCCGTTCTTTGAAGGGACTGGCGAAGGAGCTTCAAGTACCTGTGATTGCATTGTCCCAGTTGAACCGTGCAGTGGAACAGAGACCGGACAAGCGTCCTATGATGTCTGACCTTCGTGAATCCGGAGCCATTGAGCAGGATGCCGACTTGGTTATGTTTATCTATCGTGATGATTATTACAATCATGATTCGGATAAGAAGGATGTAGCCGAAATTATTATTGCCAAGCAGAGAGCCGGTTCCATTGGTACCGTTGAACTGGCATGGCTGCCCAGATATACTAAGTTTGCAAACTTAGAGAAGTAATTATTGGATTTTTAGAGTCAGATTCTACAGATAGTAAATTAAAACTTTGTGTGGTGGGCGAAAATGAGCTTCGAAATAAAAGAAGGTACGCTGCTAAAGTACATAGGGGAAGACACGCCTATAGAGATTGTTATTCCCGAAGGTGTAACACATATTGGAAGTGCTGCATTTATAAAAAATACGCAGTTGAAGAGAGTGCTTTTACCTTCAGGTGTGGAATCCATTGGTGAGAAGGCTTTTCGAGAGTGTGAGAATTTGGAATATATAGAATTTCCGAAGGAACTGAAAAGGATAGAAAGTGGTGCCTTTTATAAGTGTAAGGCATTATGTGATGTAGTCTTTCCTGAAAGCTTAGAACATATAGGAGATGATGCATTTTATCAGTGTAATTCTATAAAGCATCTCGTAATACCTGCCAAAGTAGAAAAGATTTATTGGTGGGCCTTTGCAGGATGTGCAGAGCTGGAAACAGTTACTTTATTGGGAAACCCCGAATTTGAATGGGGACCTCACAAATCTATTATTTTTCCTCAATGTCATAAGCTTGGAAAAGTCTTTTATAAAGATATAGGCATCGATTGGGGATATGTCAGGTATTATAAGGAAAATCTCAACAATGTATTAACCATGATTGATGAAAAGGATTTTAGTCTAAAGGTAGGTTCTATGATTAAGCACAGGATTGCTGTGGATTGTTATCTACAGACAGGGGATGCAGTAGCAGGTGAGTTTATAAAAAAGAACATGCTTAAGATTATCAGAGACTTTATCGAACATATACAGGTTGAAAGAATACAGAAGATATTGGAGCAGACAGAGTTTATTACCAAGAAAAATATTGAGAAATGTATCGAAGCTGTAGTGGGACAAACAGAGGATGATGTAAAAATTCGAACTATGTTTATTAATTACAAGGAAGAAAAAGGCTTATAAAGTAGTTAAACAGAATAATCTAACTTACTAAAGAGAACTTTCCCAAAGAGGGTTCTCTTTTTATTTTACAAATGGATAAGTAACTGAAGTGAATATGAAAAAGGGTGGGTGTTGGGACTTGTGGCTAGGTGGGGCTGTATATGTATTGGACAATGATTTTGGGAAGGGATTTAGCAATTCTTAGTATTTTGCTCTATCTACAGTGGAAATTGGACAAGGATGTCCGATTTAGGCGCAATTGAGCACGGATTCGAATTTGCGCCGCCACGTCCCTTGCGAAAACCTTGGGCAAAATACTTAGAATTACTTAATCCCTGTACGCATGAGTTGTCCGATACATATGCAGCCCCCCTAGCCGCCCCACTAACACCTACCTAACCCATTTACCCGGAAAGGAGAACATATTATGGAATATTTATTAATTTCAGACGCAGCCAAAAGAGTGCAGGTGGAAAGCCATGTACTGAGATACTGGGAAGAGGAGCTGAAGCTGCCCATTAAGCGTAATGAGGCAGGTCACAGATACTATACAGATACTGATATTGAACGATTTGTGCAGATTAAGAATATGAAGGAGAGAGGGCTGCAATTGAAGGCGATTAAGATGATTCTAAAGGATGGAAAGCTGGATGTACTGGGAACGGAAGAGGAGACAGAGAAGGAGGAATTGTCATTGACTTTGGAACCGCAATACGGAAGTCGGAATAGACAGGACAAGCGGATAGTACTGTCGGGGGAGATAAATAATAGCCGGAAAGAAGAATTAGAGGAGAATAGTGCTATGACTATACAAGTAGTCGAAAAGGAGGCAATTTCCACGGAAGAGGAAACCAAGGAGGAGAAGGCTCAGCGACTGCAATGGCTGTTGAAGCAATTGATAAAGGAGACCTTGCAGGAGAATAATCAGGAGTTGTGTAAGGATATTCGGGAAGGGGTTGTGAAGGAACTGGACTATCAATTCCGTTGTCAGGAAGAGAGAGAAAGTGAACGGGAAAAGGAGCGGACTCAGCGTAGCGAGGAATACTACAAAAGGATGGACGAGCTGTTACGGAAGAAGAGTGGCAGGCTTCGTCGGGAGAAGAACCGTGTAGAGCAAACTAACAAGGAAATGGTAATGGAAACGCAATCAGTGGGGGATAAAAAGGACAAGCTTTTGAAGGGGAAGGCTCTGATGGGGGAGGCGACCAAGGATAAGCTTGAGATAGGGAAGGATGCTAAGGATAAGTTTGAAAAGCGGAAAGCCTTCAAGGAAAAAGAGAAAAATAATAAAATAACTCCGTTAAAGCCCAAGAAAAAAAGGCATCTCTTTTCTTAAGAGATGCCTTTACAGGTTTGCTTATTAAGCCTCTTCGATAGCACCAACAGGACACTGACCTGCACAAGCACCACAAGAAATGCACTTGTCTGCATCGATTTCGAACTTACCATCGCCCATGCTGATAGCACCAACAGGACACTGTGCTTCACAAGCACCACAAGCTACACAAGAATCACCAATAACGAATGCCATAATAAAATCCTCCTATATTGTAAAACATTTGATAGAAATTTATCAATCTCTGAAATTATTGTAATATATATATTTTAAAATTACAAGTATTTTTTACGAAAATGTAGGAATTTTCAGACTAATTTTGGTTAGTCTTACCTAATCCTAATTCTTCACGTATTTTCCGAATACCATCCAGAATTACTTTTTTCTTTTCCGGAATTTTATCTTTATCCATAGCCGGAACTCCTGCCAGCTTATATTCCATGCCGAGCTTTTTGTACTTTACTTCTCCCATGGTATGGTAGGGAAGTACATCCAAAGCCTTCAGATTAGTGAAGCGTCCGATATAGTACCCCAAATCAAACAGATATTTGTCATCATCGGTAATGCCCGGAACCACCACATGGCGAATCCACATGGGGACCTGCTTATCGTTTAAATAAGCGGCAAATTCCAAGATACGGGTATTGGGTTGGGCAGTCAGGTCCTTATGCTTTTCATTGTCGATATGCTTGATATCCAGCATAACAAGGTCTGTTAAGGTCATCAGCTTGTCCAGCTTCTCCATAAAGGTCTCTGAGTCGGGATTAAAAGCGATGCCGGAGGAATCGATACAGGTATGAATATCCTTTTTCTTGGCCAGTGTAAACAGTTCAATTAAAAAGTCTACCTGCATCAAGGGTTCTCCGCCGGTAACAGTAATACCGCCACCTTTGTAGAAACCTTTGTTACGCTCGTATTGTTCAATAATATAGGACGGTTCCATGAGCTTGCCGCCTGTCATCGCCCAGGTGTCCGGGTTGTGGCAGTAAGCGCAACGCATAGGGCAGCCTTGTACAAAGACTACAAAGCGTACGCCGGGACCGTCTACAGTTCCAAAACTTTCCAGTGAATGAATTCTTCCTTGCATAATATTTCCTTTCTAATAGAGCCCGGGAAGACTGGCTTCCCGGGCTCTTTAGTAATTGGTTGTTATCACTGTAATTAGATACCTTCGTGGAAAGTACGAGAGATAACGTCAGCCTGCTGTTCAGGAGTTAACTTGATGAAGTTAACTGCGTATCCGGATACACGGATAGTAAGCTGAGGATAGTTTTCGGGATGCTGCTGAGCGTCCAATAAAGTCTCTCTGTTTAATACATTAACATTGAGGTGATGTCCGCCCTTGGTTACATAACCATCAAGTAATGCTACTAAGTTATCGCACTGTGCTGCATTTGCTGCCATGATTTTTTCCTCCTTAAATATTAATTGTCTTTTTTCACAGGTTGCTTGAAATCATCCAAGCCCTCATGAAGTGTAGGTACGCTACAAGCCAGGGGAGTGCGTGAACAATCCGAACAGCCCATAGTCTGAACGTCTTTTGATTGCCTGCTTGCTGCGTCAAAGTCCACGTTCACATGTCCTACACCGCTCAGCATGCCCTTATCCAGCATTTGTACAAGATCGTCAATCATTTGCTTTTCGTCCATTGGAATCATACCTTTCTATTGCTTCCGGGGAGCCGGCGGCTACCCCGGAGTGAAAATCAATAGTTAATGTTGAATTAGTTATTCAAGTCTAATTCGATGTCAAAGAGATATCGTGATCCACGTTGAACTAGTTATTAAGATCCAGTTCGATATCTCCTGCGAATACCTGATCTTCTTTACCAAGAGCACCAGGAATGATGGTGAAGGTGTTAGAGATACCATCCTGAGCATCCTTGAAAGGAAGCTTAGCAACTGAAGCTAAGGAAGCAACAGCACCGTTGGTATCACGGCCGTGCATAGGGTTAGCACCGGGAGCGAAAGGCTGGCCCTTCTTACGTCCATCAGGAGTGTTACCGGTTGCCTTACCGTAGGTTACGTTAGAAGTAATGGTCAAAATAGAAGTGGTAGGGATACCATTTCTGTAGGTATGATGTCTTCTAACAGCGGTCATGAACTTATGAACTAAGTCCTGAGCGATAAGGTCTACACGGTCATCATCGTTACCATACTTAGGGAAGTCACCGGTTGTCTTGAAGTCAACGATGATTCCGTCTTCGTCTCTGATTACTTCAACCTTAGCATACTTAATAGCAGATAAGGAGTCTGCACAGATAGAAAGACCAGCAACACCAGTCGCGAAGTATCTCTTAACGTCTCTGTCATGAAGAGCCATCTCTGCTCTTTCATAGCAGTACTTGTCATGCATGTAGTGGATAATGTTCAGGGTGTTTACATAAACATCTGCCTGCCACTCGATCATATCCATGAACTTGCTGTAAACATCATCAAAGTCAAGAACGTCACCTTCTACAGGACGATACTTAGGACCAACCTGCTTCTTGGTAACTTCATCAACACCACCGTTCAAAGCGTACAATAAACACTTAGCAAGGTTAGCACGTGCTCCGAAGAACTGCATTTCCTTACCGATAACCATGGAGGATACGCAACATGCGATACCGTAGTCATCACCGTGGGTTACTCTCATCAAATCATCGTTCTCATACTGGATGGAAGATGTGTTGATAGAGGTCTTTGCACAGAACTTCTTGAAGTTCTCAGGAAGTCTGGTAGACCAAAGAACTGTCAGGTTAGGTTCCGGTGAAGCACCCAAGTTGTAAAGTGTATTTAAGTAACGGAAGCTCATCTTAGTTACTAAGTGACGTCCGTCAACACCAACACCAGCCAAAGACTCGGTTACCCATACAGGGTCACCAGCGAAGATCTGGTTGTATTCAGGTGTACGAGCAAACTTGATTAAACGTAACTTCATGATGAAGTGGTCAACGAACTCCTGAATCTGCTCTTCAGTGTAAGTACCGTTAGCCAAGTCTCTTTCTGCGTAGCAGTCGATGAAGGTAGAGGTACGTCCAAGGGACATAGCAGCACCATTCTGCTCCTTAACTGCACACAAATATCCGAAATAGGTAAACTGGATAGCTTCCTTAACGTCCTTTGCAGGCTTAGAAATATCAAAACCGTAAGAAGCTGCCATTTCCTTCATCTGCTTCAAAGCAACGATCTGCTCAGAGATTTCTTCACGAAGACGAATTACATCATCAGTCATAACACGTCCGGTAGAATCCTTCTGCTCGTTCTTATCCTCGATCAAACGATCGATACCGTAAAGAGCAACTCTTCTGTAGTCACCGATGATACGACCACGGCCGTAAGCATCCGGAAGACCGGTAATGATGTGAGAAGAACGACATGCTCTCATTTCAGCATTGTAAGCATCGAAACAACCAGCGTTGTGAGTCTTTCTGTGAGTAGAGAAGAACTCGCTGATTTCAGGATCTACTTCGTAGCCGTTGTCAGAGCAAGCTTTCTCTGCCATTCTGATACCGCCGTAAGGCTGTAAAGAACGCTTGAAAGGCTTGTCAGTCTGGAAACCTACGATAGTTTCCTTATCTTTGTTAAGATAGCCGGGACCGTGAGAAACGATAGTAGAAACTACCTTGGTGTCCATATCAAGAACGCCGCCTGCTTCTCTTTCCTGCTTCTGTAAGTCAAGTACCTGTGCCCATAAATCTTTTGTGTTCTGTGTAGGACCAGCTAAGAATGCTTCGTCACCATCATAAGGATGATAGTTCTTCTGGATGAAATCGCGTACGTTGATTTCAGTCTGCCACTTGCCGCCTACAAAATCTGTCCATTCTGGTTTCATTTGAAATAGCCTCCTATAAAATTAATTAGTGAATTTAAGTTTTTTAGCTTCTAATTCTCTGTATTCATTATATGAAAAAGTACTGGCTCAGTCAAGGTAAAGGAGTGTACTTTTTTCTATACAAAGCTGAAAAGTTCTGGGCTTTAGAGAGGTGAAAATATGTTACAACTATGATACAATTTGGATGTATTTTCAGGAGGAAGGAAAATGGGCTGTGAATGTTTTCCGGAATGTTGGACTTGCCAGAATGCTCAGAAAAGGATATACTATGGTAGGAATGGTTCCGGTTTTGGTTATTTGTCAGGAAAAGAACCATGAATGTATGTACAAGAAGGAGGTAATTTGACATGACTATCACAAAGGACATGACAATCGGTGAAATTTTACGTGCAAATCCCAATGTTGCACCTGTTCTTTTAGAGGCAGGCATGCACTGTTTAGGTTGTCCTTCCGCACAGGGTGAATCCCTTGCAGAAGCAGCAATGGTACATGGCTTGAATATTGATGAACTGATGGAGAAGATTGCAGCATTATAAGCTTCTAAAAGGAAAGCAGCCGGTCCTGAGGGACCGGCTGTTACTCGTTTTGGTTGCTTTTTGTTACTAAAATAAAAGTATTCATGCAGGTTTTAATGCAGTCCTGCTAAAACATTCAACGCATCCGTTGCAAGGATGGTTTCGCAATGCTCTGCCAGATAAGCAGGAGTGGTGGGGAGTACCTGTTGCAATGCACCATATTCGGAAAGCATATTGCATAGCTTGTTGTATTCCATGGCTGTATCCTGTGTTCCTACGAGCAGCAGAAAATAATGCTGTGATTTATTGTCTTTAAACAGGGAGCTGTTGCCCACGAAGGGAATCGGTACGCCTGCTGCCATGGAAAGTAAAGCATGCATGGTAGGGAAGCGGAATAACCGAACCAGAGGCTTGCTGTCAGTCGGTGCCTGTTCGGCAACGATTTCCTCTGCGTTCTCTGTCTGAGGGACACCTCCTGCCTGTATTTTGCGGAATAAATCTAAAATCTCATCAGAAGCCTCTGCCAGTGCATCCACTTCTGTATCAGTTTCCTCGTGAACGGATGGGGCAAAGCGGGAAAAGCGAGTGTCCAATTCTTCAGGATCTTCTACCTTGGTGATAATCAGCACAATACATTCGGCATTGACGGGAACGGCTTCTATCATGAGTGGGATGTCTTCGGCTTCAAAACCGAATTCATGGTTTGCCTGCTGCATCATATCCCGAAAGAGACTTTTTGCCTTTTCGGTGCCGTATGCCAATTCACTGATTTTTAGCTCACGGCTGGCCAGGTCTTCCTTGGTTAAGGTACATCGAATTTGATTCTCATTTAATTTTTCAATTTTCATATGACAACCCTATCCTTTCTGCATCTTAGTATTCTGAAATATAAGATGCGATTTTGTAAAAGTATCTTATCCTTTCTGCGGTTTTTAGTCAATAGAACCGAGGAAGTTTAAGAAAATTTAATGAATCGCTTGCATTTTTAATACGTACAATATATAATGCATGTAGAGTTTCCTCCGATAATCTGTACCAGAAGGAGGACAGGTGGTTATGTTATTCTTAAATTCCGAAATTTGGAACGTTTCGTTCCGTATATCATCCTCTAATCTATAGTATGATTAGTCAAAAGGTTTTGAACCTATCGTAAAAGAATTCAGGATGTCTTACAAGCAATATCAAATGTGCTTGCTCGGTGATTTAATATTTCCCAAATTTATATTTTAAAACGTTATTATTCAAAGATTCTATATTTTTTTAAATTATTTTTTGTGTACTGTCGGAGAACTCTAACAATCTGTTTTATTCATATCCATTATATCACAAATATATGCCTAAATAAATATATCACATTCTTTTTGGTCAAGGGCATATGAAAAAAGGAGGTATGAATGTCATGGAAAAATCCGAAAACGATCAAATCACTCAAAATATTGAGGATGTCTTGCGCTATCGGCTTGAAAGCAAGGGAGAGCCGGGGCTGGAGGTATATATAGACAACAGGAGAACAACTCTGGAGGAAGCTCTGGCACGCTGTGTACAGGAGCGTGCCGTTTATATGCCCGACTATATTTTGGATGAAAATGGTGTATTGGAGCAGATACGATTTGATAAGATCAAGGAACAATAGGTGTGGTCAGTGCCCTGTGACAGGATAATGTTACCGAAAAAAGAGAATGCCTCTCCTGCTGAACGATTATTTTGTCACAGATTCAGTAAACTTGTCTTAAAAAAATGATGACGATATGAAAATAGTTTGTTATACTGTAAGACATCGGAGAGTTTTTCCGGTGTCTTATTTGATATAGAAGGAGTTGTACGAAAATGAAGAAGCTAATACCGGTTTTTGTGGCTATTGTGTTGATTATTATTATTGGAATTGCTACAGCAGGAACCATTGTTTTTGATAAATATTCTTATTCGGATGAGAAGGCGAATTTGAAGGAGTACTTTGGGGTGAAGGGAGACCGGTTGGCGATTTTCCTCCAGGATGAGAAGGTAGAGGAACAGGCAGTGTTAAAGGATGGTATCTGTTATTTTGATTTGAAGACCGTTCATAAATATTTTAATGATGCTTTTTATGTGGATAGTGCAGAAGGACTGCTGTTATATGTTTTGCCTACGGAGGTGGTGCGTGTCCGTTTGGGGGATAAGACTGTGGAGAGAGGCGGCAATCAGGAACAGCTTTCCTATGTGCCGGCTTATGCAGAAGGAGAAAAGGTATATCTGGCAGCGGACTTTGTGAAGCAATATACGAATTTTTCCTATGAGGTGTTCGAACTGCGAGTTCAGGTATATACCCAGTGGGGCGAGAAACGTATGGCAACCGTGAAGAAGGACACGGAGGTGCGTGTCAAGGGCGGTATTAAGAGCCCTATTTTGAGGGAGATTGCTGCCGATGAGCAGGTGGAAATACTGGAAAAGATGGAAAACTGGAGCAAGGTAAAGACGAAGGATGCCTTTATCGGTTATGTGGAAAATAAATGTCTGTCAGAGGAAAGTGTAGAAACGGAAACTCCTGTGACGGATTATGTAGAGCCGGAGTATACTACAAGGCAGCTGGAGAACAAGGTATGCTTAGGTTGGCATTCTATTGGCGGTGTAGGCGGCAATGATACGCTGGAGAGTATGGTAGCAAATACCAAGGGCATGAATGTGATAGCACCTACCTGGTTTAGTTTGAATGACAATCAGGGCGGTTTTGAAAGCTTTGGGACACCGGACTATGTAGAGCGTGCCCATAATATGGGACTGGAGGTCTGGGGGGTTCTGGACGACTTTAATTATCATAATGTAAACAAGGCAAATATTGATGTATTTGCAGTGCTTTCTTCTACAACCAATCGTACTCGTTTAATAGAAGGTATTATTGCGGAGGCATTGCGATTGGGGCTGGATGGTATCAATCTGGACTTTGAACGTGTGAATGCAGACAGCGGTGAGCATTATGCACAGTTTATCAGAGAGTTGTCCGTACAGTGTCGTTTGAAGGAACTGACTTTTTCTATTGATAATTATGTTCCCTTCAATTTTAATGCTTATCTACGCAGAGATGTGCAGGGCAAGGTGGCTGATTACGTAATTATTATGGGTTATGATGAGCATTGGCATGGCAGCGGTGACCCGGGTAGTGTGGCCAGTATTAATTATGTCAGCAACGGTATCGATAAAACATTGGAACAGGTACCCAAGGAAAAAGTGGTAAATGCACTGCCCTTTTATAGTATTTTGTGGAAAATTGATGGTGCAGAGGTGACGGATGAGTACCTGACTATGATAAATACTCAGGATTTCCTGGATCGAATCGGCAGACAGGGCGAATGGGACGAGGAAACCCAGCAGCAGTATATAGAATGGACCAGTGGTTCTGCTACATATAAGCTGTGGGTGGAGAACGAAAAGTCCATTCAGGTGAAGCTGAATGTGATGAAGGCTAAAGATATTGCCGGTGTGGCAGTGTGGAGACTGGGTTATGGTACGCCCATGGTTTGGGAAATGATAAGTGCTTATGCAAATTCATAAAACGGTATGATGGTATAAAAAATATCCCCGGAGCATATATTTTGGTGAATAGCTTCCGGGGAGTTTTTATGCAAAAAATCAGTCAAAGAGGAGTTTCGATAATCACAGGTTTGCTGTTGGTGGTGGGGATGTTGTATCTGTCAAAGGAACTGGCAATATCCGTGACCGGCAAAAATGTTCTCACGAAGGAGGAACCGATATGTATCGTTTTGGATGCGGGGCATGGAGGGAATGACCCGGGTAAAATCGGTATCAACGGCAGTGAAGAAAAGGACATTAATTTGGCCATTACCAAGCGGGTAAAGCAGTATCTGGAAGCCAATGATATCCGTGTGGTAATGACCAGAGAAGAGGATGAGGGGTTGTACGATGCCAATGCGGAAAACAAAAAGGTACAGGATATGAAGCGACGCATCACTATTATGGAGGAGGCGAAGCCTCTGGCAACCGTCAGTATTCACCAAAACAGCTATACAGAGGAGTATGTAAACGGAGCACAGGTTTTTTACTACAAGGACAGCAGGGCGGGAGAGCGATTGGCTGAACTCTTACAGGAATCTTTGCGGGCTCGTTTGAACCCGGAGAATCACCGTCAGCGAAAGGCCAATGACAGTTATTATTTGTTGAAAAAGACACAAATTCCTACGGTGATTGTAGAGTGTGGATTTTTGTCCAACAGTAGGGAGGCACAACTTTTGTGTCAGGAGGAATATCAGGACAGAGTAGCATGGGCCATACATATGGGGATTTTGCAATATATTCAAGAAATTCAAATCGGGAATGAAAGATTTGCCTTTTCCTTTCCGGGGAAATGTGATATACTACAAAAGAATATGCAATTTAAAATTGGAGATAGTGTACACATCAGGCTGTGATACACGGAATTGAGATATGAACACGAAAGTAGTAACAATAGAAGAGGTCACAGAGGAAAGGCTTCGGGAAGCAGGAGCAATTCTACAGGCAGGGGGCTTGGTAGCATTTCCTACAGAAACCGTATATGGTCTGGGAGGAGATGCATTGAACCCGGATTCTTCTCGCAAAATATATGCTGCAAAGGGACGTCCTTCGGACAATCCTTTGATTGTGCATATTGCTAATATGGAAGCATTGGAACCCATTGTGACAGAAGTGACAGAGGAAGCCAGAAAGGTGGCAGAAGCTTTTTGGCCAGGGCCGTTGACCATGATTTTGCCCAAGTCGGACCGAATTCCCTTTGAGACAACAGGGGGATTGAATACAGTGGCGGTGCGTATGCCTTCCCATGAGATAGCCAGGAAGCTCATAGAGTATGGCGGAGGGTATGTGGCAGCACCCAGCGCCAACACTTCCGGAAAGCCCAGTCCCACGGTGGCAAAATATGTAATCGAGGACATGAATGGTAAAATCGATATGATTATAGATGGTGGTGAAGTGGGTATCGGTCTGGAATCTACTATTATTGATTTGACGGTATCGCCGCCACAGATTTTACGCCCCGGTTATATTACGGAGGATATGCTGGCGGAGGTTTTGGGAAGCGTAGACACGGACAAGACCATACTGAGCAATGACAGCGGACAGGCACCTAAGGCACCGGGCATGAAATATCGACACTATGCTCCTAAGGGAGAGCTGATTATTGTAGACGGAGAACCACAGAAGGTGGTGAAATATATCAATGAGCAGACCAGAGACGGTCAGGCAAAGGGATGCAAGGTAGGAATCATTGGTTGTGAGGAAAGTCTCACCGCCTATGAGGCAGATGTGGTAAAAAACATCGGCAGCAGGGAGGACGAGGATGCCATTGCAAAGAATTTATATCGGATTTTGCGAGAATTCGATGAGGAAGAAGTGGATATGATTTATTCAGAAAGCTTTGAAACCATAGGAATGGGACAGGCTATTATGAATCGTTTGTTAAAGGCAGCAGGACATAAGGTTGTACATTTGTAGAGAGGATGGAGAAGAATATGATAGCAATCGGAAGTGATCATGGCGGATTTGAATTAAAGGAAAAGGTAAAGGCACATTTGGAGAAGCAGGGGCTGGAAGTAAAGGATATGGGCTGTTATGATTTGTCCTCTGTAGATTATCCGGCATATGGACATGCTGTGGCAAAGGCTGTGGCAGCAGGGGAGTGTGAAAAGGGCATCGTCATCTGCACCACAGGTATCGGCATCAGTATTTCTGCAAATAAGGTAGCAGGCATTCGTTGTGCCCTTTGCTCCGAGCCGGTATCTGCTAAGATGACCAGACTGCATAACAATGCCAATGTATTGGCTATGGGGGCGGCACTGGTAGGAGATATGCTGGCTTTTGAAATCGTGGATACTTTTTTGAATACAGCGTTTTCCGGTGAAGAGAGACATCAGAGAAGAGTGGATTTAATCGAGAAGCTTTAAAACTATCCGGGGAGAGGGAGGTTGTTTTATGAGTGGCAAAAGACAAGACTATATCAATTGGGACGAGTACTTCATGGGCGTGGCACATTTGTCCGGTATGCGTTCCAAGGACCCGAATACGCAGGTGGGAGCCTGTATTGTCAGCAATCAGAACAAGATATTGTCCATGGGTTATAATGGCTTTCCGGCAGGCTGTTCCGATGATGATTTCCCTTGGGAAAGGGAAGGGGAGGAGTTGGAGACTAAGTATCCCTTTGTGACACATAGTGAATTAAATGCGATACTGAATTATCGTGGCGGTTCTTTGGAGGGAACCAAGCTGTATGTTTCCCTGTTCCCTTGTAATGAGTGTGCCAAGGCGATTATTCAGGCGGGAATCAAGACCGTGGTCTATGACAGTGATAAATATGACGGAACACCTTCCAATGTAGCGTCCAAGAGAATGTTTGATGCAGCAGGTGTGAATTATATGAAATATGCCAAGACCGGCAAGAAGATAGAAATTGATGTGTAGGTAAGAAAGGGTAAAAGCCCGGGTGTGGTAGTATGAGACGAAGAAGGAAAAACTGCATAGTGACAGCATTATTGTTCTGCATGCTGGTGGTAAGTGTTCCTTTGGAGGCACAGGCAGCACCCAGTACCCAGCAGCAGATTGATGCGGCGAAGCAGGACAAAGATGAACTGGAGCAAATCATGGATGAGCATGAGAAGGAGCTGAAAGGGCTGAAGGGCGAGCAGAATGGTTTGCAAAAGAAGCTTTCTGAGCTGAATGCACAGTTGGTGGAGATAAGTGACCGACTGGCGGATTTGGAAGAACAGATTGCAGACAAGAAAATAGAGATTGGAGATACACAAAAATCTCTGGAAGAGGCATTGGCAACAGAGGCAAGACAATACGAATGCATGGAGAAGCATATTAAGTTTTCCTATGAAAGAGGCGGACTGGATTGGCTGGCGGCTATCTTAAGTGCGGAAAGCTTTGCGGATATTTTGAATTTTGGTACTTATTTCGAGCAGGTGGCCAGCTATGATGACAAGATGCTGGAGCAGATTATCGAGACCAGAGAATTTATTCAGTCCGAGGAGATACGATTAAATCAGGAAAAGCAGGAACTGGATATTTTGTTAGCAGATGCAGAGGCAGAACGAAACAAGGTCAATGGTCTGATTACAGAAGTCAGTGATTCCATTGCAGATTACGAGGATCAGATTGAGGATGCGGAAAAGGCTGCAAAGGCCTATGAAGCAAAGATGAAGGAATTGGAGAAGGACCTAAAGTACCTGGAAAAGAAACTGGCACAGGAGATTGCTTTAGCACAGGCAGCAGCCAATGCTAAGTGGCGGGATATTTCGGACATTCAGTTTGCAGAAGGGGATTTGTATCTGCTGGCGAACCTGATTTATTGTGAGGCCGGAGGAGAGCCCTATCAGGGACAGGTGGCGGTCGGTGCGGTAGTCATGAACCGTGTGCGTAGTGCCAAGTTTCCGGATACAGTGGTAGGTGTTATTTATCAGAAGAGACAGTTTTCACCGGTAGGAAGCGGACGTTTGGAACTGGCATTGTCCATCAATAAAGCAACACCCAGCTGTTACAAGGCAGCGCAGGAGGCTATGTCGGGAATTACAAATGTAGGGGATTGTTTGTTTTTCCGTACGCCGATTCCGGGACTGACCGGTATTAACATAGGCGGACATGTATTCTATTAAGGATAAAGGGGGATTATTATGAGACTTTTTAAGCTTGACCCACGACTTCGAAAAACCAAATTGTATGAGTGCGAAATATTTGTAAGAGCGGATATGACACCGGTACAAGCTTCGGAAAGATATTATAGATTCGTAGGAGGCAATTCCTTTATGGCAGTCAGTTCTTTGGTGGAACCGGATGTGGGGGAGGCAATGCTTTTGGCACCGAAGCCTTTGCGGGAGCCCATGGAATTCATTACCGACATTACCAATCTGAAGGATGAGGTGCATACCGTATATCTGCGTCTGGAAAACAGTGATAAGATGGAGGGTGAGGGGAACCCTTTGTATCGGATTATTTTGTATGATTTTCGAGATGTGGAAGAGCGTTTCCGGGTAGTGGAAAACAATCTGGCAAAGTATCGCCGTTTCTTAAGCTGGACCAATTACTACTATTTTGAATATGAAGTGAACTCAGAGCAGTTCATTGTTTATAAGTATATTGATGAGAAGGCAGTGAAGTTGGTGGACGATCAGTTGGATAACTACTTCGAAAGCAAGCTCGAAATGCCGGGTATGGGGGAAAAAGCAGCAGAACAGATAAGACGTTTTGTGAGAAATTTGAAGGAGCATAAGTCCTCCTTTGAAATGGAGATACCAAGCAGTGATGACCCGAGTTTTATCAGTTGCAGAGTAACTGGCGGAGTGATGTATAAAAATGCAAATCAGATGATTGGTATTTTTGAACCTATCCGCACTCATGAAGAAGAGGCATATTATCTGTCTCCGGCAGCAAAGGATGCTGCTACCGGACTTTTGAACAAAAAGGCTTCTGCGGAATATGCTATTGAACATCTGAATCGTAAGGATAATAAGACCAAGTGGATTATTATGATGGATATTGATGATTTTAAGAATATCAATGATACCTTTGGACACCTGTTTGGAGATTTGGTCATTCAAAAAGCCGCGCACATTATGAAGCAGGTGGTGGGCAGAAGAGGTATTATTGGACGTTTCGGCGGAGATGAGTTCTTTATGTTGTTGGAGGATGTACCTACCAGAGATGCACTGAAGACTCTTTTGAAAACCATGACGAAGAACTTCTATTATGAGTTTTCACCTCAGTTTCATATGACAGTATCCATTGGTGTGTCTCAGTTCCCTCAGAATGCTACAGATTATGAGACGCTGGTAGGAATGGCAGATAAGGCACTTTATATTGCCAAGGAGAAGGGAAAGAATCGCCACATTATTTATGATGCAGCTTTGCATGGAGAATACGAAACAGGTAACCAGAGAGTAAAGGCTCTGTCTTATGCGATTTCCAAGGAGAAGCGTGTAGAAGCTATGTCTGAGTTGTATGGCAACCTGGCGATAAAGGGTGTGGACTATCTGAAGGAGCCGGGAGTGCTGAGTAATATCTGTGAAATGCTGGATGTGGATGCAGTTTCTTTATATACGGATTATGGTAATGAGTTGTTCTGTGTAACGAACCGATATGCGAAGCCTATGCCTGATACGATACCGGTGATTAAAGAACAGAGATATGTGGACTTGTTTGATCAGCATGATATATTAGCCTTAGGAAAAACGGTAAAATTGGGAGCTATTATACCTAAGGCATACGAACGTATGAAGGAGAGAGATATTGCCTCCAGTTTCCAGTGCATCGGCAGAAAGGATGGAGAACCGTATGCTTGGATTAGCTTCGATATATTGGAAAACTCCAAGAAATGGAATGATATTGATGTGGAACGATTGACCATTCTGGGTAAGCTGTGTTGCAAGCTGTTGTGTGAAAAGTAAGTAGAATTACAGTATTAAGCATAAGAAAAAGCGTGTGTTTCTAAACACACGCTTTTATTGATTTTAAAAATCTTGACGAAAGATAATATTACAAATATGCTTCCATTCGCTTCAATAGAGCGAAAAACTGTCCGCTTTGGATAATTTCCAACAATTTATTCAGCTGGCGCAGGGAACGAGTGAGTTGGGAGGCTGTGATAAGCCCCTGTTCATAGGCATCGGCAAGCTCGTCCAAATCCACCACCTTGTGGGTGCCGTCCGGGTAGAGGATAACATCTGCCAGCAAATCAGTTACAATCAGCGAGGCTTCAGTAGCAGTTTCTGTTTTTTCTTCAAATTCCACAATATCACAATAACAATAAAGTAAACTATTATCAGAGCGTAAGAATTTGCTGATTTTAAAGCCCTCTTTCAAGAAATAGCAGGAGCAACCATGAGAGAAACTGGTTTTGGGATTCAATGTCTTCCAGGTGGTAATCAGTACCTCTTCGGAGTGATGCACCAAAACATCATCTTTTAACAAAATGCATTCGTTGGGAATCAGGCGTTTGCGGTAAAGCTTTAGGTTACTCATAAGCGTTCCTCCTATTGCTCTTTTCAAAAATACTACTCTTCTGTATAAAAGAAGTCAATCCTGTTTCTATAAAAATTTAAGAATTTTTACCGCAGGAAAGAGGTTTTTAGGTAGACATTTTGGGTAAAGTTCATTATAATAGAAGAATATTGTGGTCATACTGTAAATTGCCATAATATACCAACGGGAGGCAGAAGAATTGAAACGTAAAAAGTCTTATGATAAGAGTGTGTTTCAGGCTCTTACGCTGATCACACAATTCGGTATTAATATGCTGGTTCCCATTGGGTTGATGCTTTGGTTGGGAATGTATCTGGATGAGAGATTCGGGACATCCTATTGGGTGATTCTTTTGTTTTTCGTGGGAGCTGTTGCCGGAGGGCGCAATGTGTACCATATGGCAAAGAAGATTTACGGAAAGAAAGAGAAGCAGGAAGAGCATGATAGAAAGAATTAAAAACATACACAGGGGATTGTTGGAACTATGGTTGGGTATATTGTTTACAGGACTAATGTTTCAGCTGGTAGGTATGTGGTTTGCCGACAACAAAGCTCTATACAGTATGGCACTTTGGTTAGGGATTTTGTTGGCAGGGATTACGGTGTACCATATGTATCGTACTTTAGACAGAATTTTGGATTTGGGACCCGGTGCGCAGAAGGCAGCAACTGTGGCGAATTTAGTGCGTTATGGTTGTGTGGTAGTAGTGTTTCTGGTGGTTCTGGCTACCAAGGTTTTGAACCCTCTGATTACCTTTTTAGGGCTTATGAGCGTGAAAGTAGCGGCGTATCTTCAGCCGTTTACCCATAAATTATGTAACAAAATATTCCATGAAACGGATCCGATACCGCAACCTATGCCGGAGGAAACGGATGTGGAAAAAGAAGATGCTTAAATCAACATAAGTTAAGGAGGTGAGAATATGAGACATGGCATTTTGTTATCCGGTGCTGCCGATATTGACTTTATGGTGCATGGTATTTTTAAATACAGCTTCTTTGGTCATGAGGTATGGATAACAACGACACATGTATGTGTCCTTATTGTAATGCTGATTCTGATTGGCTTCGGTATCATAGCCAGACGTACTATGCTGAAGGCTACGGAGGTGCCGGGTACCTTCCAGAACATTGTGGAGTTCATCGTTGAGGCATTGTCCAATATGGTATACGGTGTTATGGGCAAGAAAAACGGTTCCAGATTTGTAAATTATATCGGAACTATTTTTATCTTTATTCTGTTTAGTAATATTTCCGGTTTATTCGGACTGAGAAATCCTACTGCGGATTATGGTGTAACTCTTGCAATGGCATTGATTACCTTTACGCTGATACATTTCTGGCAGTTTAAGAACAACAGCCTGAAGGATATCTGGGTTGGATGGTGTTCCCCTTTGCCACCATGGCTTCCTATCTGGTTGCCTATCAACCTGATTGGTGAAATCGCTGTACCGATTTCTCTTTCCCTGCGTTTGTTTGCAAACGTTTTGTCCGGTTTGATTATGATGGCATTGGTATACGGTCTGCTGGGTTGGGTAGCAACCATTTGGCCGGCAGCATTGCATGTGTATTTTGATTTGTTCTCAGGAGCAATCCAGACATACGTATTCTGTATGTTAACCATGACTTATATTTCCGATCAATTTGGAGATAAAGAATAAGAAAAAGATGGATGAAAATCAAGGAGGAAATGATAATGGATTTTAATGAAAACTTTATTTTAGGTTGTTCTGCAATTGGTGCAGGTTTGGCAGTTATTGCCGGTATCGGACCCGGTGTTGGTCAGGGTATTGCAGCAGGTCATGCAGCAGCTGCTGTAGGACGTAATCCCGGAGCAAAGTCTGATGTTACTACTACCATGTTACTTGGACAGGCAGTAGCAGAGACTACCGGTTTGTATGGTTTGTTAATTGCACTTCTGTTATTATTCGTAAAGCCGTTAGTATAAGAATGGTTTTTCAGGAAGGAGACTAACAATGACACTATTAACAGCAGCACAGTCTATGGAAAGATTGTTCGACCTGGACATGCAGTTGATAGCGGATGCCACCGGAATGATTATTGCCATATTTGTCCTTTATCTGGCACTTAGTTACTTTCTGTTTGATCCGGCAAAGAAGGTTTTGCAGAACAGACAGGACAAGATTAAAAACGAGCTGGATGAAGCACAGAGCAATATGGAAGCGGCTCAGAAGCTGAAGGCAGAATACGAGGACAAGCTTAAGAATATTGAAAAGGAAAAGGAAGAAATCTTAAGCGAAGCCAGAAAGAATGCTTTGAAGAATGAAGCTGATATTATTGCAAGAGCGAAGGAAGAAGCAGCACGTATCATGGAAAGAGCACACAGCGAAGCTATGCTGGAGAAGCAGAAGCTGGCAGATGATGTGAAGAAGGAAATGATTACAGTTGCTTCCGCAATGGCTGGCAAGGTGGTTGCTGCTAGTATGAATACCCAGATTCAGGAACAGTTGATTGAAGACACTCTGAAAGAAATAGGTGATAGTACATGGCTAAGCTAATTTCCAAGACATACGGAGAAGCGTTGTTTGAAGTAGCCATGGAGGAACAGAAGACCGATTTGTTTTTAGAGGAAGCACAGGAAATCCTGACTATTTTAGACCAAAATCCGGAACTGGACAAGCTCATGAAGCATCCGAAGATTTCCAAGCTGGAAAAGGAACAGGTTTTGGATGAAGTATTCCAGAACAATGTGAGCAGGGAAATGACAGGCTTTATGAAGCTTCTTGTAAATAAAGAGAGATATGGCGAGCTTCCGAATATTTTCGCATACCTGATTGACAGAATTAAGGAAGAAAAGAAAATCGGAGTCGCATTTGTGACAACAGCTTTGGAACTGACGGATTCAAAGAAGGCAGCCATTGAAAAGCGTTTGTTGGAAACAACCCCTTATTTGTCCATGGAGATGAATTACAAAGTGGATGAGGCGCTGATTGGCGGTATGATTATCCGTATCAAAGACCGTGTAGTGGACAGCAGTGTCCGTACCAAGCTGGAAGAAATGAAAAAACAATTATTACAAATTCAATTGGGCTAAAGCCCAATTGGAAGAAAGGTGCACCAATCCATGAATTTGAGACCAGAAGAAATAAGCTCTGTTATTAAAGAACAGATTAAGCGATATGCGTCTGTGATGGATGTAACTGACGTAGGTACAGTTATTCAGGTAGCGGACGGTATTGCACGTATACATGGTCTGGAGAAGGCTATGCAGGGAGAACTGTTAGAATTCCCCGGCGAAGTATACGGCATGGTACTGAACCTGGAAGAAGATAACGTAGGTGCAGTACTATTAGGTAGTGCCAAGAATATCAATGAAGGCGATACTGTAAAGACTACCGGTAGAGTAGTTGAGGTTCCCGTAGGCGATAACATGCTGGGTCGTGTTGTAAATGCTTTGGGACAGCCTATTGATGGCAAGGGACCTATTCAGACTGAAAAATATCGTAAGATTGAAAGAGTTGCAAGTGGTGTTATTACCAGAAAGTCTGTAGATACTCCTTTACAGACCGGTATCAAGGCGATTGACTCCATGGTACCTATCGGAAGAGGTCAGCGTGAGCTTATCATCGGTGACCGTCAGACCGGTAAGACTGCTATTGCAATCGATACCATTATTAACCAGAAGGGTCAAAATGTAAAATGTATTTATGTTGCTATCGGTCAGAAGGCTTCTACCGTAGCAAATATCGTAAAGACTTTAGAAGAAGCAGGCGCAATGGATTACACTACCGTAGTAGCTTCTACCGCAAGTGATTTGGCTCCTTTGCAGTACATTGCTCCTTATGCAGGCTGTGCCATCGGTGAAGAATGGATGGAAAACGGTGAGGACGTATTGGTTGTTTATGATGACCTGAGTAAGCACGCAACTGCTTATCGTACCCTTTCCCTGTTACTTCGTCGTCCGCCGGGACGTGAAGCTTATCCGGGTGATGTTTTCTATCTGCATTCCAGACTTCTCGAAAGAGCAGCCAGAATGAATGAAGAATACGGCGGAGGTTCTTTAACAGCACTTCCGATTATTGAAACTCAGGCAGGTGACGTATCTGCTTATATACCGACCAATGTTATTTCTATTACAGATGGTCAGATTTATCTGGAAACAGAAATGTTTAATGCAGGCTTCCGTCCGGCGGTAAATGCAGGTCTTTCCGTATCCCGTGTAGGTGGTGCTGCACAGATTAAGGCAATGAAGAAGATTGCAGCTCCTATTCGTACCGAGCTGGCACAGTATCGTGAGCTGGCAGCTTTTGCACAGTTTGGTTCTGAGTTGGACGCAGATACCAAGGAGAAGCTGGCACAGGGTGAAAGAATTAAAGAGGTATTAAAGCAGCCTCAGTACAAACCCATGCCGGTACAATATCAGGTAATTATTATTTATGTGGTTACCAACAAGTATTTGTTGGATGTTGCAGTTGACGATATTACCAGATTTGAAAAGGAATTCTTTGAATTCTTGGACACCAATTACGCAGAAGTACCTCGTGCAATCGCACAGGAAAAGGTAATGAGTGAGGAAACAGAGGCAACCTTGATAAAAGCTATTCAGGAGTTTAAGGCAAACTTTAGATAGGAGAAATCATTATGGCATCAATGCGAGATATAAAGCGTCGCAAAAGCAGTGTTCAGAGTACACAGCAGATTACCAAAGCCATGAAGCTTGTTTCTACCGTAAAGTTGCAGCGTGCAAAAACCAATGCGGAGCGTTCCAAGGCATATTTTGAAAAGATGTATAAGACTGTCCAGAGAATACTGGCACGTACAGGCGATATCAATCACAAATATCTGCAGGAAAGCGAAACCTCCAAGAAGGCTGTGGTAGTAATCACATCCAACAGAGGTTTGGCAGGCGGTTACAACTCTAACATCATTAAGCTGGTGTCCCGTCATGAGGAGTGGAAGAAGGAAGATATCATTGTGTATGCTATCGGTTCCAAGGGTCGTGATGCCCTGGCAAGAGCCGGCTACGAGATTCGAGAGGATTTGTCCGATATCATCGAAGAGCCTGCCTATGCAGATGCAATGCAGCTGACGAACCGTTTGCTGGCAGCTTTTGAAGAAGGCGAGTTTGGAGAAATTCATTTGGCTTATACCGCATTTAAGAACACGGTAAGTCATATACCTACCTTGTTGAAGCTTTTGCCGGTAGTTCCGGAAGAGAATCAGGCCCAGGAGGATGAGGAGGATAGTATTCCTATGAATTTTGAGCCGGACGAGGAAGGTGCATTGGATTTGTTGATACCAAAGTATATTGCCAGTCTCATTTATGGTGGTATGGTGGAAGCACTTGCCAGTGAAAATGGTGCCCGTATGCAGGCAATGGACAGTGCAACCAGCAATGCGGAAGAAATGATTAATAATTTGACGCTGAAGTATAACAGAGCTAGACAAAGCTCTATTACACAGGAATTAACAGAAATTATCGCCGGAGCAGATGCTATTTCATAGTCCGGCAGAAATGAGGATTAAGATGACAGGAAATAATAAAGGAAGGATTAGCCAGATTATCGGTGCGGTATTGGATATTCGTTTTCCAAATGGTCGTTTACCGGAAATTAATGAAGCTATTCTGATCCCACGCCAGGATGGTACGGAGCTGACCGTTGAGGTTTCCCAGCATCTTGGAGATGATACCGTCAGATGTATCGCTATGGATGCAACAGATGGTTTGGTACGTGGAATGGATGCTGTGGCAACAGGTGCACCGATTTCCGTACCTGTAGGTGAGAATACCTTGGGTCGTATTTTCAACGTATTGGGTAAACCCATTGATAATCAGCCGACACCCGAAGGTGTTTCTTATGAGCCGATTCACAGACCTGCTCCCAAGTTCGAGGACCAGGCTACCGAGAAGGAGCTTTTGGAAACCGGTATTAAGGTCGTTGACCTGCTTTGCCCTTACCAGAAGGGTGGTAAAATCGGTTTGTTCGGTGGTGCAGGTGTAGGTAAGACTGTATT
>JAZLEI010000025.1:0-19099 GCA_045615205.1 Acetatifactor sp. | reverse complement strand
CAGTGACGCCGACACCTACTCCGACAGTAGCGCCGACAGCGACGCCGACGCCTACTCCGACAGTAGCACCAACAGCGACGCCGACACCTACTCCGACAGCAACGCCGACGTCTACCCCGACGGTAGCACCAACAGCAACGCCGACACCTACTCCGACAGCAACGCCGACGCCAACTGCGAAGCCAACCCAGAAGCCGAATCTGGCTCCGGTACCTACACAGGTGCCAAGAGAACCGGGTAAACCATTCATTCAGGATGAAACCGGTAAGATTGGCTGGGAGATAATTCGAGGAGAGACTGCGAAGGCGAATGCGGGTGACACCATCGTTGTGGATATGAATGGAAGCTCAGTGGTACCCGGACAGGTATTTGATGATATTAAGGGTAAGGATATTACCATTACATTGAATATGGGCAATAATGTCAGTTGGACCATCAATGGTAAGTCAATTACTGCTGATAAGGTGAAGGATATTAACTTTGAGGTAAATGTTGGAACGAAAGAAAATCCGGTCAATACAATTCCTTTGAATGTACTAAATAGGGTAACCGGAGATAGAAGTCATGTGAATATCAGTCTGGTACATGATGGTGAGCTTGGAATGACGGCAATCTTAAATATCAATCTGGATAAGAAGAATGCAGGAATGTTTGCGAATTTGTTCTATTATAACGAGAGATATGGAGTGATGCAGTTTATCTGGGCAGATGACATTGACCAGTATGGTACGGCTCATTTGGTATTCAACCATGCTTCTGAGTATACGATTGTGGTAGACAAAGAAATTTTACAGAACAGTATTGTTTCTCCTCAGACTGGAGAGGAAGATAGCAGAATGCCGATAGTGTTACTATTGTGTACATTTATAGGCATTGCTACAGGAAGTATTATTCTGAGAAGAGAGAAGAAGAGAGTATAATACGAAAACGTCAAAAACTAATCAGTTTGTACCGCCCCCAAAAAAGTTAGATGCAGAGTCTAACGATTGGGGGGCGGTATTTTTTATAGCGCCGTTTGATATTCCTTATGTTGAAAGTTATTATTGAAAATAGTATAATTGGAAGCACAAAAACGAAGATGGAGGTAATTTTTGTGATAAAGAAGATAAGTAGTCTGCTTTGGGCAGGACTTTTGTTATTGGTTTGTATCTATGGTGCAGGACAGGAGGCGAAACCTGTTAGTGGCAGTATAAGTGAGAAGCAGGATAAATGGGAGTTTACAATGGCAACCCCAATGCCGCAGGAAGAGGTTGCGCAACCAACGAATACAACCATGCCGCAGGCAACTCCGGAAACAACTGCAGTACCAATCGCTACGCCGGAGCCGACACCGGAGCCCACTCCCAGTCCGGAACCTACGCCTGAGATTGTGGAGCTTCTTCTCTCAGCAGCTGGAGATGTAACTTTGGGGAATACCCATTTACAGGGATATGACGGTACCTTTCGTAAGGAGTATGATGTGCAGAACAATCCGGGATATTTCTTTGAAAACGTAAAGCCGATTTTTGAAGCCGATGATATGACAATAGTGAATTTTGAAGGGGTGCTGACACTTCATGATGAAAGAGTGGAAAAGGCATTTAATTTGAAGGGAGACCCGGAGTATATCCAAATATTAACGGAAGGAAGTGTGGAGGCAGTCAGCTTTGGCAATAATCATCGTATGGATTACGGACAGCGTGGAAGTGATGATACGGTAGAGCTTTTCGAGCAGGCAGATATTGCATATGCTTATGATGAATTCGTAGGGATTTATGAAGTGAAAGGATTGAAGGTAGGTTTTGTATCCGTCAATGAGGTATATGACGGAGCGACTGTAGAAACTTTTTTGAAAGAGGGCATCAAGAGATTGCAGGACGAGGGAGTAGATTTGATTATTGCCTGCTGCCACTGGGGAATTGAAACACACCATTACATAGAGGATTATCAGGAGGAGCTTGGCAAGAAATGTATTGACTGGGGAGCTGACTTGGTATTAGGTCATCATCCGCATGTGCTACAGGGAATAGAAAAGTACAAGGACAGATATATTGTCTATAGTTTGGGGAATTTCTGTTTCGGAGGTAATAAAAATCCGAAGAAGAAGGAAACTATGATTTTCCAGAAAACCTTTACCTTTGTGGACGGTGAATTACAGCTGGATGATAATATCAAAATCATTCCCTGCTATATTACCTCTGTGCAGAATCGAAATAATTTCCAGCCTACTCCGGCAGAAGGAAAGGATGCACAGAAGATAATTGACCATGTGAATGATTATAGTAAATCATTTGGAATTAAGTTTAATGAGGATGGACAGCTGGAGGAAGGAACTTCAGCGGAACGGGAATAGATGTAAATGAGTGGGATATGAAGCAGAAGCATAAGGTTTGGATAAAGCAAATAGTGGTTTTCAGTGTACTCATAGCCTTTTGCTGGGTACAGAACAATTGGTTAACAGTCAGCGTTTATACTTATGAGAGTACCAAAATACCTGCTGCATTGGATGGGTATCGTATAGTACAGCTATCTGATTTGCACAATGCAACATTCGGTGTTGACAATCAGTGGTTGCTTTCGAAGGTGGCTCAATTACAACCGGATATCATAGTTATTACCGGAGATGTGGTAGATTCTACCTTTACTAACATAGAGGTAGCGACTATGTTTGCAGAGCAATGTGTGGGAATTGCTCCAACCTACTACATAACCGGAAATCATGAAGTCTGGCTGGAGGAAACGGAGAGGCATTATTTATTGACAGAGTTGGAAAAGTGCGGAATAGTGTGTCTGAAGGATGAATTGGTGGAGATTTCAAAAGGAGAGAGTACATTTACTTTGATTGGTTTGAATGATGAGAGCCTAATGGGGAATACCTTGCAAAATGTACTGGAAGGTGCAGATAAGGAGCAATTGCAGGTATTGTTAGCCCATGAGCCCCAATATTTGGACAATTATGCAGCAAGCGGTGTGGATTTGGTATTCTCCGGGCATGCGCATGGAGGACAGTTTCGCCTTCCCTTTGTGGGAGGTGTAGTAGCACCGGGACAGGGACTTTTCCCGAAATATACCGGTGGAGAACACGTAAAAGGTGCTACAACCATGGTCATCAGCCGAGGGTTAGGAAATAGTGTGATACCACTGCGTTTGTTTAATTTCCCGGAGATAGTATGCGTAAAGTTGGAAGGGAAAAATGTTGACATAAACAGGTAGGAAGACTAAACTATTAGTGAGAAAATGTTGTATGTAAGGAGGAAACATATGAAAGGGAAAATGAAGCGGATCTTGGCATGTTTCTTGACGTTGCTTCTCATGGGAACCGGTGTAGATATGACGGTTTTCGCAACCGGAACGGTATCCGGAGGGGATGCAGTGTCAAAAGATGTAACAGGAGATGAAACAATACTTGGTTCTGCCGCAAATGCAGATGAGGGACCTCAGGAAGCGACGGTATCCGGAGGGGATGTGAGCTTTACAGAAGTAAGTACGGAGGCGGAGCTGAGAACTGCAATCGAAAATGGTGAAAATGTAAAGGTGAAAGCAGGGATTACATTGACTGACACAGTGGATATTAGTAAACCGCTTATTGTGGATTTGAACGGACAAGAGATTACCGGTTCGGTGATAGCTTTTTATGTCGGTACAGAAGGGATTGTTTTCAGAGATTCTTCTACGGCACAGACTGGCTGTATTAAGGGTGTTTTCCGTTCGATACATGTTTATTCCGGAGAGGGATGTACTATTGAGAGTGGTAGTTATAGCGGAATGCCCGCAATCTCTAACGATGGAACGGTAGTAATTAGCGGTGGCAGTTTTTATAGTGACTATTTTGGCACTACGATTCAAAACAATGGTGCCTTGACCATTTATGATGGTAAGTTTTATGCCGGTAGTGATGCTATATTAATGGCATACGTTGATTCACAGACTACAATAGCCGGTGGTGAGTTTTTGCCTGCTTTGGATACAAATGACGAACCGCAGTATGGTGATATATGTTATATAGGTGGTACTTTAGTTTTAAGCGGTACGAATGTATCTGCTTTATCGGTATATAATGATAGTGGTAATAATGTATTCGTAGGTGGACTGGGTGATACGAACGCAGTCATTCAAATGCCTACAGCGACCCACAGATTCGTAGATGGCGATGGCGGTATAGTTACAACCCTGACCAATGGCAGTGCGTATTCTTACGAGAAGATTCCGGCACAGGCTATGTGGGGAAACTCTGCAACGGATAGCAATATGTCTGAGGGTGATTTATCGGAAGCACTTCTTGCAGCAGCTTCTGATAACAATATTAAGTATATTAGATTAACGGATTCACTGGCAGGTGTACAGTATGACATAACCGGTGGTGTGTTTTCGCTGGATTTGAACGGAAAGACGGTAAGCGGTGTTGATGAAAAATCTGTATTTTCTGTAAGTGGTAGTGGCACAGTAGTGACATTTACAGATACTACTTCTGATGAGATGGGTAAAGTTAGTGCCCAAGGAGATAGTGGTGACAGTGTAGCGATTCTGGTAAAGGATGGAGCATCTGTTATTATCGAAAAGGGTACTTATGCAGGCGGATATGCACCTTTGATAGTTGAGGAAAATGGTAGTGCGACAGTAAATGGCGGTATCTTTCATGGAGCGGATTCTTATTATGCAGTATGGAATAGGGGACAGTTATCCATAAATGGTGGTACTTTTGAAGCATTCACCTCATCAGCTTATGCAATTCGTGCACATTCCGGAGTACTCACCATTACCGATGGTAAGTTTGTTGAAACGGATAGTGAGATTGATTGTTGGGTCACACTGTATGAAGGTGGTACATTAGATCTTTCAGGAGTAACAAAGGATGGATACCGGTTTTTATTTCTGAATGCTCCCGGTGAGAATCAGGTGAGGATCCCGGTAGGATATGCATGGATTAACAGCAATGCAATAGATAATGAAATCGATGCCAACGATGGTTTGACCCTGGCAAAGCCCATAACATTGTCTTTTGACGCCAATGGTGGTAGTGGCACCATGGCATCGGTAAGCTGCATGGCAGGTCAGTACTGGTTGCCGGATTGTAAGTTTGCAGCACCGGAGAACTTAGGCTTTTTAGGATGGGCTACCACTGCAGATGGAGAGGTGGTTGGCAGGATTTATAATGTGACAGAGGATGTGACACTTTATGCTGTTTGGGGTAAGGTGTATGAGATTTATGTAGGTGGTGTTGGTATGGAAGATGGAGATTATCTGGCTTCCGATGCCGAACAGGTTACAAAGACACAGCCCACAACCGGTGGTTATGCGTACTATAAAGATGGCGTACTGACCTTGAATAACTATGAGTATAATGGCGATGGTCGTATATATGATGGAACTACCAGTGCAATTTATGTTACTGCAGGGGAGCTTGAGATAGTACTACAGGGAGTGAACAAGTTGGCCGGCACTGCAGAGGAAGCTATTACATTATGTGGTAGTAATCTGACCGTTTCCGGCGAAGATAGCTTGGAGATATTATCGGATTATAGTGGCATTGGGGGGGCGTTTCCCTATGACACAGAAGAAGGGACTGCTGTGTATTCTACCATTACCATTGAGAGTGGCAGCATTTCTATGAACACTTATGAAGAAGCTATTATGATAGTGGGAGATGTTGTTGTAAATGGTGGTACCTTGGAGATTGATAGTGATGAGAATGGTCTTGAAGTCATTGGAGCGGTAAAAATTAATGGTGGAATTGTAAGGATTGATGCTTCTGATATTGCTATCTATGCTGCCGAGGGAATCATACTGAAACAGGATAAGGCGGAGATTTTGTTGCCGCAGAATGGTAGTATTTCAGAGAATGGATGTTTTGTTCTGGATAAGGATGGGGATCCGGTCAGTGATGTAGTAATCACACCTATTATTGCCCATAATTGGTCAGCTGATTATAATTATAATCAGCATGCACACTGGCATTCTTGTACGGATGCTGATTGCTTCCTGGAAGAAAATACAAGCTGGTATGAATATGTAGATGCTGCTGCATATGGTGAGCATGATACCAATGGAGAAAATGGTGTTTGTTCCGTATGTGGTTATGATGCCAATAAAGAGGTTGGGATTTATGTTGGCGGTGTTGGATTGGCAGATGGGGAATATCTGAATAACAATGGTAAAATCAGCACCACACAACCCACAACTGGTGGTTACGCATATTATAAGGATGGTGTACTGACCCTGAATGACTATGTGTATAGCGGTGCTGGCGATACACTCTATTCTGAACTGGAAACGTTGGAAATTGTATTGCTGGGTGAGAACCAGCTGATAAATACAGAAGAATATGGAGATGGTATTGCTTTTTGGGGGGAAACTTTGACTGTTTCAGGCACAGGTTCCTTAAACATTGTAGCATACTATGGCATTGATACATATGGAGAATATGATGATGATGGAGTATTGGTAAAGGGTAGTGATATCAGCCTTGAGTCCGGTACGATTACTATTGATGCAGATATAGATGGTATCTATTGTGATGGTAATGTAACCATTGAAGATGGAAATATTATTATAAATGCATATGATGATGGTATTTATTTGCATGGTGAGTTTGTTATGAATGGCGGTACACTAAGTATTAACACAGATGATGATGACGGAATTGATGTGGAAGAAGTAGCTTCGGTGCTTATCAATGGTGGAACGCTTTCCGTACATGCTGATGATAATGGCATTGATGGTATGGGAGATTTTATTGTGAATGGTGGTACGGTAAATATTACTTCCGATACGGATGACACTGTGGATGTGAGTGGAGGCGTTATCATTTGTGGAGGGGTTATTACTTTAGAGGCAGATGATGATGGTTTCCGTGCAGACGAAGATATCCTGATTAAAGGAGGTATCATCACTGCAAATACCGGAGATTATGGTATTTTTACCTATAGCAATCTGACAATAATTGGTGGTGAGATAACCCTTACTTCAGATTTGGATACAGAAAAGACAGAAGCACCTGCCATTATGTTTGGCGGAGATTTGAATTTGGGGGAAGACGTAGAGCTTCAGAAGCCGGTAAATGGTGATGTAGATATCTGGGAGGAAGAAATCGAAGAAGATGTTTATGAATATTTTAATGTTATTGTGGATGCAGATGGAAAAACAGCTACTTATGTAGTGATTAAGGAGAAGCAAACTGTAGCACCGGATAATACAGCAACACCAGCACCGGATAATACAGCAACACCAGCACCGGGTAGTACAGCAACGCCTGCTCCGGATGGTACAGCAACGCCTGCACCGGGTGGAACGTCAACGCCTGCACCGGGTAGTACAGCAACGCCTGCTCCGGGTGGAACGTCAGCACCAGCACCGGGTAGTACACCAACCGCAAAACCTGAGGAGAAGCCAATGACAAGCTCTCCGGCACAGGCATCCGGCAATGAAGGCAGACCCTTTATTCAGGGGGAAAACGGAAAGAAGGGTTGGGATGTAATTCTTAACGAATTGACTGAGACGTCCGATGGTGAAACTATCATGGTTAATATGAATGGTACGACCACAGTTCCTGAAAATGTATTAAAGGATATGGCCGGACGTGATATTACCATGACATATTTGCTTGGTAATGGTGTGAGTTGGACGGTTTATGGTAAGACCATAGACCCAAATAGAAAGGGTGAATTAAATCTAGCTGTGAATTATTCTACAGCAGAAGCACCCCTGAATAATATTCCGGTACAGGTACTTAATAAAGTAACCGGAGAGAAGTATTATGTGAATGTGAGTCTTGTTTATGACGGAGAGCTTGGTTTGACTGCAATTTTAAATATTTATCTGGGCGAAAAGAATGAGGGGCTTTATGCAAACCTGTTCTACTACAATGAAAGATATAATATGATGCAGTATGTTGGGGCAGACCAAATCCGTGCGAATGGTACGGCACATTTGGCATTTACGCATGCTTCTGAATATACGATTGTAATTGATAAAGAGGTTATGGATAATATGCATGCATCACCAAAGACAGGTGAGATGCCGGTGATGTTATTGTGGATACCTTGTATCATGGCAGTAGCAGTGGCAGGTGGTACGATTACACATAAGAGAAAAGAAAATAAGTAAAGACTACCTCGTTATCAAAGAATTTTACACCTCCTCCCATCCTTTGTCTACTGACAGGGGTGGGAGGAGGTTTTATAATGTGAATTATAAGAGAATGCTACATAAGAAAGGATGCTAAATGTTATGTTGAAGGCGATAGAGGTAGGAAAAGTACACCTACTGCAGGGATTGTTTCGGGAGCGGGCAGAAGTAAATAGGCAGTATTTGTTAGAATTGCAGAATCAGGGTTTATTGCAGAACTTTTACTTGGAGGCAGGTATTGTTATGCCGGGGCTGCAGGTGGTGGAAGACCCTGCCACTGCGTTGCTGCATTGGGGCTGGGAGGCACCTACCTGTCAGTTGAGAGGGCATTTTCTGGGACATTGGATGTCCGCAGCAGCTATGCTGGTTGCCACCGGACAGGATGTGGAGCTGAAGGCGAAGCTGGTGAAAATCGTAGATGAATTGGAGAAATGTCAGGTATTGAACGGAGGTCAGTGGATTGGTTCCATTCCGGAGAAGTTTTTCAAGAAACTGGAAAAGGAAGAGTATGTCTGGTCGCCGCAGTATGTAATGCACAAAACCCTGCTGGGACTGATGCATGCCTATCAGTTGGCGGGTGTTGAGAAGGCATTAAAGATACTGGATGGTATCAGCGATTGGTATGTGGACTGGACTGCGGATATGCAACAGAAAAATCCGCATGCGGTATACAGTGGTGAGGAAGGTGGCATGTTGGAGGTATGGGCTACTCTTTATGAGCTGACTAGGCAAGAAAAGTATCTGAATTTGGCAAAGGAGTATAATCATCCTTCCATATTCCGCAAGTTCGAGGAGGGTAAGGATGCCTTGACCAATTGTCATACCAATGCCAGTATTCCATGGGCACATGGTGCAGCAAAGATGTATGAAATTACAGGGGATGAGAAGTGGAGAAACTTGGTGGAAATCTTCTGGAAGTATGCAGTAACTGAACGTGGTACCTACTGTACCGGAGGACAGAATGCCGGAGAGTATTGGGTGCCGCCTAAGATGCAGGGACATTTCCTGGGGGACAGGAATCAGGAGTTTTGTACCGTATACAATATGGTGCGTTTGGCAGATTATTTGTATCGTTTTACGGGGGATGCAGAATATGCCGACTATATAGAGAAGAATTTGTACAATGGATTTTTAGCACAGCAGAACCAATATACCGGTATGCCTACTTATTTTCTACCTTTCAGTGCAGGCGCAAGAAAAAAGTGGGGCAGCAAAACCAAGGATTTCTGGTGCTGCTACGGAACCATGGTACAGGCACAGACACTTTATCCTTCCTTGTGCTATTATGAGGCAGCAGAGGATAAGCTGGTAGTAGGTCAGTATATTCCCTCACAGGTGATTTGGGGCGAGGGAACAGAGGCTGTAGAAATCTCTCAGGCTGTGGATATGAAGTACTACAATGCGCAGGCGTTTTTTGATGAGAAGGATGAAAGCCAGATGTCCAGATGGCTGATGAAGTTCACAGTGAAGGGAAAGAAGCATTTTACGCTATCTCTTCGTGCGCCTCAATGGGTGAAGAGTGCTCCTGAGGTAAAGATAAACGGGGAAGTAGTAGAGAACCTGAATATCGTAGACGGATACTTAAATATTGAACGTGATTGGACAGAGGATGAGCTGACGGTTTATTTCCCGGCGGGATTACAGCTGGAATATTTGCCGGATATGCCGGAGCTGGCAGCAGTGCTGGAAGGGCCGATTGTTTTGGCTGCTTTGACAGATGCAGACAGAGGATTGTGCTTAATCCAAGGAGAGGTGGAGCAGACTTTGATGCCCAGATATGAGCATACCTACAGTGTGTTCCCATGGCAACAAAGTACCTATCAGACCAAGGGGCAGGCACAGAATGTGAAGTATGTACCTTTGTATGATGTCACAGAGGAGCAGTATACGGTATATACTACCATAGAAGGAGCTATGCGATAGGGCAAAAGGTTCTATAAGGTTTTTTTATACTCCGTGGGGGTCATCCCCTCGTATTTCTTAAACACTTTCATAAAATATTTGTCATCGGAGAAGCCGCAGGAATAAGCGGCTTCTTTTATGCTTAAGTCATAGTTGGCGAAAAGGTTCTTGGCAGCTTCTATGCGAAGGCGATTGGCATACTCTATCACGGAAACGCCTATGTGTTTCTTGAACAACGTAGAGAGATAATCCGGCTGATAGCCTACGACTTCCGCCAGTGCAGGCAGGGTGAAGGGATGGTAATAATTTCCGCGTATCCATTCGCATGCGGTGGGAATGACGCCCGGTAGCTTCACAGAAGCTTGCTTTTTCACAAGGCTGCAGTCATAGGAAAGCTCCATGAGCAGCAGGCTGAGTGTGTAATTCATCATAAGCGGAGAGGGAACATTTTCTGCCAGGGACAGGCTCAATAATTGGTGAAAAAGGAAGGAAACTCTCTTGGAGGTTTGCACTTCACCGATTTCCGGAAAAAGGTAGGGATCGCTTTCCGTAGGAAGGTCAGGTGCATCGAGAAGTCTTTGAGGAGTGTCGCTCATGACCTCAATAGGAGCTTCTCCAAGGAAATGTACCCACAAATAAGAAAGGCGTCCTTCTGAGGCTTGATGTCCGAAATGTTCTTCGCCGGCCTTTAATACAATGTATTGATTGGCAGACACGGAATACGCCTTATTGTTTGCAGTAATGTGCAGAGTTCCTTCAGTTACCAGGATAAATACATTTAACTCAAAGGTGCGTCTGTGATGCAGAAAACCATCTTTGCTGATAAGTTGACCGCAAACATCGTATATAAGGGGTGCTTCTGTAGTGAAAGTGAAGTATCTGGGGTTATGTGTAGTCATGGGAAACCTCCGGAAACAAAACAAAAATTAAAATATTCTAAAAACGATTGTTATATAATTCAAATGTGGTACAATTTATTTTGATATTAATGTAGCAAAAATCACTGGATTTTGCAAGTTGAGGAGGTGGCAGGCTTGCGCAAAAAGCAAACCCCATTGGAAAAAGAATGGCTCAAGGTAGTGAAGCAGGAGCAGGAGTATTTACGGAAGCAGACCGAAAAGAAGGAATCAAAGCTAAATCAACTGTTAGAGAATAAGGTTCCTGCAGATCTGCAGAAGACCTTGGATGCTGCTTTTTATAAGGCTTTTCAGGTGATATTCGAGAAGGGAACGGATGTTATCGAAAAAACCTACAAGAAAGGCAACTTAGAAAAAAAGTATCTGGTGAATGAGTATATCGCTGAGGTAATGGATGACAGAAGGTCCTTAAAGACCTTTTCTAAGAAGGCTTCCGGTTCCGGCAAAGTGAACCTTCTTTTATCGGGAGTATCGGGAATCGGAATGGGGGTCTTTGGTGTAGGAATACCGGATATCGTTGTTTTCACCGGGCTGCTTTTAAAGAGTGTTTATGAGATTGCATTGAACTATGGATTTCATTACGATACCAGAGAAGAAAAACATTTCATATTGCTATTGATACAGGGAGCTGTGGCTCATGGAGAGGAACAGCAGAACATAAATAAGGAGCTGAATTTATTCATAGAAACAGGTGCTTACTCCAAGCCGGTATGGTTGAATAAAAGCGTGGAAGCCACTGCAGGATGTCTGTCTAAGGAATTGTTGTACATGAAGTTTTTGCAGGGAATACCTATTGCGGGAGTTGTGGGTGGAGCCTATGATGTAGTTTATATGAAACAGGTTGTGAAGTATGCGGAGTTAAAGTACCGCAGGAGATTTTATACGAAGAGGATGAAGCAGAATGAAGCTATTGATAATACGACACGGAGCACCGAATTATGAATTGGATACCCTGACAGAAAAGGGCTGGCAGGCTTCCGGCATGGCACCTAAAGCGTAAGAAGATATGTCCCTTCATGTTTTTGTTGGTTTTGAAAGAAAAGGGTAGCATAAAGTCACAATTTGTGGGATAATAAGGCTAGTGCCATTTACAGATATGGGTAAATGGTTGCCGGATTGTTTTAGTTCGGATTTTAACGATAGGAGAGTAGAAATAAATGGGTTTATTTGACAGATTTAAAAAGCAGAATACACAGGAAGTTGCAAAGACGGAGACTGTGGAGAAGAAAGCGGAAGCAGTGGAAGCGAAGGCAGAAGCACTTGAAGCAGTAGCAGAGGCAGTAGAAGAAAAAGCGGAAGCTTATGAGGCGGTAGCAGAAGCTGCAGAGAAAAAGGCAGAAGCAATGGAGGAAAGCGAAAGACGTTTTACCCTGATGGTGGAGGAATGTCATAAAATAAATGAGGATACCGAAGCGATTATTGTAGGTAACTTGAAAGGAACCATCCGCAAGGGAGATACTGTTTATGTGATTCATCCCAGTGGAAGAGTGGGCATTACTAAGGTACAGGATTTGGAGGTAGGTCCCGGTCGTGCTACCGAAGAGGCTACTGATGAGAAGGTAGCACTTACCTTGACTGATATCAAGGATAAGAATGTAGTACCGAGATTTACGGTATTGACTAGTATTCGTCCACTGCCTTATGGAGAAGAGATCAATAAGGATACCAAGGTAGAAAATCCTTGGTTGCTTGGTTTATCTATGGATTATGCACAGTGGGTGCAGGATAATAATTATCTTAATATTTTGATTTTTGTTATTTGTCATACCAATTTTGTGGTGCCGGTGAGTGTAACTCCGAATCCAAACGGTGGGAATGAGTCGGTGTTACGTTTCCCGTCTCTGCAGAATCCGGCAGACCGTACACAGAATGTGTTCCCTGTATTTACAGATGATGTAGCATTGGACAAGTGGGAAGGTGTTTTCGATGAGAATCATCCCAAGAATACGACGAACTTGAAATTCCCGGAGATCATTTCTATTTGTAATGGTACCGGCATGGTGATTAATCCCTTTGGTCCTACCCCTATTTTCCTGTCTCCACAGCAGATTAGTCAGATTGTGAACATGGAAGGCTATAAGCAGGAGTTTGGAGCTAAGGAAGGGGAGAATGTACAGAAGGCACCTATGGAGCAGGGAGCAAATGTCATGGTAGGTGTTCCCAAGGAGAATGATGAAATCCGCATGATTAAGGAAGCTATTGTTGCTTTTGCACAGCAGACAGAGGAGATTAAACGAGTAGATTTCCTGTTGAAGGTAGATATCAAGCAGGAAAGAGCTTATATGTGTGTCGTAGATTGTGAGGAAGAACTGGCACCGAAGCTGTTTAACGGTATTCATCAGGCTGCTTCACCTTGTTTTAAGGAAGTACAGCGTATGGAATTCTTGTTACACGGAAAGAGTAAGATTGCGGTAGATGCAGTAAGTGAGAAATCTGTTATTTATCAGGTGTAAGAAAGTAAAGAGGGGTTGTGGCACACCGGTGTCACAACTCTTTTGTATGGAGGCGTGGATGAAAAGGGCGAAGAAAGCAGTTTTGATAATCGTGGTACTTTTGCTGGTAGTGGCACTGGGTGTGACTGCTTATTTCATGTGCCAATATAGGCAAATACAGGCAGATAAGGAACGCCTACAGTCAGAAGAATACAATGCAGTTTTCTTTTCCATGTATCCTACGGATTATTATGAGGAAGAGGATTGGATGGTTTTTCGTGCTATGGATATCGTAAAAACCGGTCATGTGATATCGGATGGAGAGCAACTACAGCAGTATATGGAGCTGGCAAAAGCATCCGGGAATGTGATGGGTACCATCTATTTGGGAATAGCTCCAGGGCGGATTGAGGTGGAAGAGGTGACAGAGCTACTGCAACAAAACCCGGACACCATCTTTGACATTGCCTTTGTGCATCCTCCTATAGAAGAGTGGTTGAAGTTAAGTGACGAAAAGTATCAGGAGCAATTGCAGAACTATCGCAGTCTGGCAGAAGGGATTTTGCGACAGGAGAATGTTCGTCTGCATCTGTTCAGTGGGGAAGAATGGCTGATTTGCAATCCCTTGAATTATGAGAAGGATGGGAATACTAATGCAGCGGTCTCTAAGTTTTTGATGGCAAATATGGATGAGTATCATGAATACCAACTGATTGCAGAGAATATGCAGGAAAGATTGACTGCTATGCAGTCTGTTTTGGATAGATATCGAAAGGATACGGTAGAATATCCGCAGGGGAAGAATGTGGAAATCGTGTTCTTGGGGGATAGTATTATCGGAAATTATACTGATAGTCTGTCTGTACCGGAGGTGGTACGGGGGCTAAGTGGTGCAGCAGTGTATAATTGTGGTTATGGTGGAAGAGGAGCGGCCCTGAGTGAACTGACACAGGAATCATTTCCGGATATTGTAGATGCTTTGGCGGCAAAGCAACCGGAAGTATTGCCGGAGGGGACACAGGTTTATGAAGGGGTGAAGGCTTTCATAGAAAGAGAAAAGCCACGGAAACAGCTTATGTTTGTCATTAATTACGGGCTAAATGATTATTTTAACGGGGTACCGGTACAGTCAGAGGTGAAGCAGGATATTACCAGCTACAGCGGGGCTTTACGTGTAGGTATTCAGAAGCTGCAGGAGGCGTACCCTCAGGCAAGGATTTTGATAATGACACCAAATTTTACCACCTATTTCAACTGTGGAGAGGACAGAAAGAGTGAGCAGGGCGGTGTATTGGCGGATTATGCGGATGCAGTATGCCGGGTGGCACAGGAACGAAATGTGGATGTACTGGATAATTTCCGGGAGCTGCCCATTACTCTTGATAATTGGAAGGTGTATCAGGACGATGGTTGTCACTTGAATGAGCGGGGAAGGTTTTTATTGGGGAAACGTATTGCAGATAAGCTAATGACGCAGTAGTAGGAGAAGACATGTTAAGCAAACTTAGAAACAATTACAATCATACCATATATGCCAGTTACATTGCCTATATCGTACAGGCGATTAATAATAATTTTGCTCCGCTGTTGTTTTTGACTTTTGCAACAGATTATAGATTGAGTTTGGATAAGATTACCCTGATTACCACTATAAACTTTTTGGTACAGCTGATAGTGGATTTGATTTCCACAAAGGCGATTGATAAGGTGGGTTATCGACCGGCGCTGATATTCGGACATATTTGTTCGGTGTTGGGATTGGTAGGCATGGCTTTTTTGCCGGATATGCTATCAAATGCCTATGCCGGACTGTTGGTTGCAGTAGTATTGTATGCCATAGGCGGCGGTCTCATGGAGGTGTTGGTCAGCCCTGTGGTAGAGGCGTGTCCTACGGAAAAGAAGGAAGGCGCTATGAGCCTTCTCCATTCCTTTTACTGCTGGGGACATGTAGGCGTAGTGTTAATCAGTACTTTGTTCTTCAGCCTGTTTGGTATTGAAAATTGGCAGGTGCTGGCGTGTATTTGGGCAGTGGTGCCTTTCATCAATATTTTTTATTTTGCAGTAGTGCCGATTTATCCTATTGTAGCAGAGAGTGAAAAGCTCTCTCTGCGTGGCCTGTTTGGACAGAAGGTATTCTGGCTGTTGATCGTGCTGATGGTTTGTGCCGGAGCATCGGAGCAGGCCATGAGTCAGTGGGCGTCTGCATTTGCAGAATCCGCCTTAAAGGTATCAAAAACTGTAGGAGATTTAGCAGGTCCCTGTGCCTTTGCTATTTTGATGGGAACGGCCAGAGCTTTGTATGGAAAGTACAGTGATAAGCTTCCTCTGATGAAGATGATGGCTGGAAGTGCGATTTTGTGTATTGGTTGCTATTTGCTGGCAGCATTATCCGGCAATCCTTTGTTGAGCCTGTTAGGATGTGCCATATGTGGCTTTTCTGTAGGGATTTTTTGGCCGGGTACCTTCAGTGTAGCAGCCAATAACTTGCCGGGAGGCGGTACCGCCATGTACGCACTTATGGCACTGGCAGGGGATTTAGGATGTTCGTCAGGACCTACCGTAGTAGGTATGGTAGCTAATGCAGTGGATGGTAAATTATCGGTAGGTATTTTATTGGCTATTGTTTTTCCGATAGTGATGCTGCTTGGGTTGATGCGAATGATGAAACAGCAAAAGGCATAGGAGTGGGAATAAGTATGAAGCTTTTGGATTATGATAAGGAACAGGTGAGGAAGGTCGTACAGATAGCGTGGCCGGCAGTGTTAGAATCATTTTTCATTGCCTTTGTGGGACTGGTGGATTCCTTTATGGTAAGTAGTCTGGGATCTGCGGCTGTGGCTTCAGTAGGGTTGACCACACAGCCAAAGTTTGTAGGTTTGGCTATGTTTTTTGCAGTGAATGTATCCGTATCTGCACTGGTAGCCCGGCGTAAGGGCGAGCAAAACCGGGAAGGTGCCAACAAAATTTTTATTACCGCACTGTCCTTTATTCTTGTGGCAGCAGTGGTGATTAGTGCACTTTTGGTTTGTTTCGCAGACCCAATTATTGAGTTCTGCGGTTCGGAGCCGGAAACCCATGAAGGTGCTGTGGCGTATTTTCGGATTATCATGGGTGGTATGATTTTTAATTGTATCCAGATGGGGATCAATGCTGCACAGCGTGGCTGTGGCAATACCAAAATCACCATGCGCACCAATCTGGTGTCCAATACCGTAAATGTTATCTTTAACTTTTTACTCATACAGGGGCATCTTGGCTTTCCGGCACTGGGGATACGGGGGGCTGCACTGGCTACTGTGTTAGGTACAGTGGTTGCCTGTATTATGAGTATTCTTTCGGTTGGCAGGAAGGATACCTTTGTCAGCCTGATTTATATTGCACAGGAAAAACTTCGCCCTACCATAGAAGCTTTTAAAAACCTGGTGAAAGTAGGTTATAGTGTTTTTGCAGAGCAGCTTCTGCTGCGTGTGGGATTTATGGCAACCTCGCTCATGGCAGCTGCACAGGGAACGGATGCCATGGCAGCACATCAGGTAGGTATGAATATTATGGGACTGTCATTTTCCTTTGGAGATGGTTTGCAGTCTACCGCAGTAGCACTGATAGGTTACAGTCTGGGAGCCAAGGACCCTGATTTGGCAAAGAAATATGGCAGTATCTGTCGAACCATCGGAGGTTTTATATCTGTGATATTGGCAGTGGTGTATTTCCTTGGAGGTGGGCTTTTGTATAGCCTGTTTTTTGAGGAGGAGCAAATCATTGCCATTGGTGTGAATATTATGCGGATTATAGCTGTGATTGTAGTATTGCAGATTTCACAGGTGATTTACATGGGCTGTCTGCGTGGAGCGGGAGATACCCTGTATACAGCCATAGTATCCACCATCAGCGTAACCATCATGCGTACCGCAGGTTCTTTCTTCTTCTGTTATGTCATGGGTTGGGGCATTGTTGGTATATGGATGGGCGTTGTGGCAGACCAGCTTTCCAGACTGGTGTTAGCCACCATTCGCTTTAAGCAGGGCAAGTGGATACAAATTAAGATATAGGAAAGTGAGAAGGAATAGATATGGAAGAGATGTTTTCCAGAACTGCAATGCTGTTGGGAGAAGAAGCGCTGACCAGACTGAAACAGTCCAGAGTGGCTGTATTCGGTATCGGCGGTGTGGGAGGTTATGTGGTAGAATCCTTGGTACGTGCCGGAGTAGGAGCGATTGATATTATTGATAATGATGTAGTATGCGAATCCAATCTGAACCGCCAGATTATTGCCACCAGAAGCAATCTGGGGAAAAGCAAGGTGGATGCCATGGAGGAACGTATTTTGGACATTCAGCCGTCTTGTAAGGTATATAAGCATCAGTGTTTTTATTTACCGGAGACAGCAGGGCAGTTTGATTTTCGGCAATATTCCTATGTGGTGGATGCCATCGATACAGTGACTGGAAAGATACAGCTGGTGATGCAGGCAAAGGAAGCGGGAGTACCCATTATCAGCAGTATGGGAACGGGCAATAAACTAAATCCTATGGAGTTGGAGATTGCGGATATTTATAAGACCTCCGTATGTCCGCTGGCAAAGGTGATGCGCAGAGAGTTGAAAAAACGGGAGGTAAAGAACCTGAAGGTATTGTATTCCAAGGAGGAACCCAGACAGCCTATGCAGGAATACAATCCGGAGGAATGTGGTGTGCGAAGATCCACACCGGGTTCGGTCTCCTTCGTGCCTTCTGTTGCCGGATTAATCATTGCTTCAGAGGTTATCAAAGATTTAATAGCATAAAGAATATGCAATATTGACAAATACTATTCCTTATTCTATAGGCATTGTGCACAAACTTGTCTTTGAGAGTAAAAATTTACTGACTTTTTCGGAATAAATCTGTTAAAATATAGAAATAATAGGCGTATAAGTTGGTTTAGTAAAGAAGAAGGGATGGTAAGAATGTTTAGCATTGGTCAGTATGTAATTTGTGGCAATAAGGGTGTGTGCACGGTAGAGGATATTACTACCTTGGATATTTCCGGTGTGGATAAAAAGAAGAAATATTATATCCTAAAGCCCAGATATGTTACTGCAAGTACGGTTTATGTGCCGGTAGATTCAGCGGCTACCTCTATGAGAACTGTTTTGACGAGAGAAGAGGCAGAAACTCTGATACATTCTATTCCGGAGATACCGGTGTTGGAGATTAAGAATGAAAAAATGGTGGAGCAGGATTATAAAACCTGCATGAAGAGTAACTGCTGTGATGAATGGGTGAAGCTGATAAAGACCATTTATGAAAGGAAACAGAAACGTTTACAGGCAGGACGGAAGGAAACTGCAGTAGACAGTAAGTATTTCAAAATCGCAGAGGATAATCTGTATGGGGAACTGGCGGTGGCGTTGGATATGGAGCGTGGTGAGGTTTGTAACTACATCTCAGGGAAGCTGCAGGGTTTTCAAACGGTTTAAATAGTACGATAAAGGGGTGTTGTCGCGAGTGATGTGACCCCAAAAAGTTAGACTTTTAAGCGTAGCAGTTTTAATGGCTGCTACGCTATTTTTATGCAGCCAAGAGACTAAGTCTGTATTGAACGGGACTCAGCCATCCTAGTTTCTCTTTAATTCGTTGTTCATTATAATACTTTATATATCGCTCAATTTCTGTTTTTAACTCTTCATAACTGTAATATACAGTTCCATAATAGATTTCTTGTTTTAGCAGGCCAAAGAAATTCTCCATAACAGAATTGTCATGG
>JAZLEI010000024.1:0-11466 GCA_045615205.1 Acetatifactor sp. | reverse complement strand
TATCTGGATAATCTTTTACAGTTTCTCAGCCAAATTTTCATTAAAATATTATCCCAAATGGTTCCAAACTACATATTTTTTCTTATAGATACCACCATGCAGTCTCAGTCTCAAAGAGCACGACAACTTCAAGTATACCGTTGTAGCCACCTCCAAAATCCAGCTGCTTCGCGTCTGTCGTGCTTCGCACTTATGATTTTGTCGGTGTCGCAGCATTTTCCGACTACAAAAAACACTTTTCCGAAAAGGGAAATTACATTCTCCCTATTTCTACAACATTTCCTACTGCCTTCTTATCCTATTCCACGCCATATAAAAACGGCAGCCCATATGGACTGCCGTCAATTCACATAGAAACTATGTATTCTTAATTATTTAGTTTCGTTATTATCGATTTTCTTTTCAAGCTTCTCAAGCATATTTGCTGCGAAGTTGCGTCCACCAATACCGAATGCTACTGCAAAAGCTACTGCGATAGCTGCAACAGCTACTACGAAAGTAGTCTCTACGATAGTAATTGCTACACCTAACTGGCTCAAGCAAACAAATGCTACGAATACATAAATAACAACCTTAGCAACTAATGCACTTGCCTTAGCATTAGGGAACTTCTTAACGATTGCTGCCTCAGCAGTATTTGCTGCAAACATACCGATTGCAAGGATGATAACTGCGGTCAATACTGCAGGTAAGTAACCGATAACTGCAGAACCGATTGCAGTTAATACAGGAAGGTTCAATACATTGATACCCTGTACTAAGAAAATAACAACTAATACGTACTTAACTACTTCGCTGATAATCTTAGAAAGAGAAAGCTTCTTGTTAGAAGAACCGGTAACCTTCTCTAATAAGCTGTCAGCACCAACACCTGCCAACAGGCTCTCTAATAACTTAGCTACTAACTTAGCAATAAATACACCTGCTGCAATAATAACGATAGCTGCCAATACGCTGGGGATAATAGCGAAAATAGAAGCTACGATATCGTTTGCAGGCTGAGAAATTGCAGGAATGTTTAACTGGTCAAGACCGGTAGTAATTACTACAAGTACGATTAAACCATAAATAACATTTGCAATAATGTTAGAGAAAGATGCACTTTCAGAAACCTTAATACCAGCCTTCTCCTGAAGAACATCAACCTTAACAGCCTTCAATACAGATGCTACTAAATCCTTCACGATGTTAGCAACAAACAAACCAACTGCAATAATGATACCAGCGGCAATCAAATTCGGAATGAATGCCATAAATCTGTTTACCATGTTGGTAATAGGTGCAGATACACTGTTCATACCTAATCTGTCTAACACACCGGGTAAGAAAAGTAAGAAGGTAATGAAGTATACCAGCTTAGAGATAAATTCAATAGCTGACTTAGCAACCGCTTCCTTCGCACCAATCTTTGTTAATAACTTTTCTGCATTTACTGCTGTCAAAAGCTTAATCACAAGCTTCTTCACAAGGTTTGCAGCAACAAACGCAACTACCAGTAACAAAACTGCTACCAATAAATTGATAAAAGTATTCATTGGAAAAATCCTCCTTTAATAAATTTATTACATATATTATCGGATATATTTACCAAAAAGACAAGTATTTTTTACTCTATTTCCATAATTTTTTCTAAAATCTTTGTAAACTATCTGGTCTGACCATAGCTCTTCTTCCCAGTTCCAAGCATCCCATAATCCCCTGGTTATCCTGCAGGCTGGCAGGAATGATATAATGTTCCAAATCTGCCATCTCTTTTGTTTTGATATAACCGTTTAAGATTTCCTTCACATAACCGCGTATCAGTGGAAAGAGCTGCTCCTGATGCATGACACCGCCTCCCAAAATAATCATTTCCGGAGACAATATCAATATGTAATTTGCCAAGGCCTGTGCAATATAATAGGCTTCTAAGTCCCAGACCTCCGCCCTGTCCTTTAGCTCCACCGCCTTACAGCCCCAGCGCGCTTCTATAGCCGGGCCTGCTGCCAGTCCTTCGAAACAGGTACCGTGATAAGGACATTTTCCCGGATAGGTATCATCCGCTCTCTTGGCCAGCACAATATGTCCGGCCTCCGGATGAAGCATACCATGTAATAATTTACCCTCTACATAAATTCCTGCACCAATACCTGTTCCAATGGTCAGATACAATACATTCCTTTTCTCTTTTGCCTGTCCGAAAGTTACTTCTCCCAGTACAGAGCCATTTACATCCGTATCAAAACCTACCGGACAGCCTAACGCCTCCCGGAAAGCACCTACAATATTATAATTCGCCCATGCCAGCTTAGGCGTGCTGGTGATATAACCATAGGTCTCAGAAGTCTCGTCCGGATCAATGGGGCCAAAACATCCAATCCCCAGAGCTTCCACCTGACGTTCTCTGAAATACTCTATCATCTTTGGCATGGTAATCTCCGGTGTCTCTGTGGGAATAGACACCTGCTCCAATATCCTGCCTGTTTCATCACCAATAGCACATACCATCTTGGTACCGCCGGCTTCTAATGCACCTAGTCTCATCCTCTCATCCTCTTTCTATATGTAAGAACAATCTTATATCCATTTTTTTCTAAAAAAATGAATGCCTCTCAGATAACCTGATTATAGCATTCATTTTTAGTCTTCACAATATAGTGTCCGCTTACTCACACTTATTTCTAAGCTCTTCCCAACGCTTATCAACCTCAGCCTGGAACGCAGCCAACAACTCTTCGTTGCCCGGCTTGAACAAATGCTTAAATCTTCTCTGAGGCTTTAAGAACTCCTCGATAGGAAGTTTCTTCTTGGGTGCATAGCTCAAAATCCACTTACCATCAATTACCTCAAACAAAGGCCAGTAGCAGGTTTCTACAGCCAGCTTACAGATGTTCATCATCTCAGAAGGTTCATAGCCCCAGCCACGAGGACAGGGAGACATAACGTTCAAGAACGCTGCACCCGGTGTGTAAATCGCCTTCTCAGCCTTGGTGTACAAATCCTTGAAGTTGCCAATGTAAGTACTCTGACCTACATAAGGGATATGATGCTCTGCCATGATGGCTGCCAAATCCTTACGAATCTGTACCTTACCATTGGAAACCTTGCCTGCAGGTGTGGTAGTAGTATCTGCATACTGGGGTGTTGCAGAAGAACGCTGGGTACCGGTATTCATGTATGCACCATTGTCATAGCACACATAAACCATGTCATGTCCACGCTCCATAGCACCGGACAAGGACTGGAAACCGATATCGTAGGTACCGCCGTCACCACCGAAGGTGATGAACTTGTAGGTATCGTCAATTTTGCCCTTTTTCTTAAGCACTCTATATGCAGTCTCAACACCTGACAGAGTTGCACCTGCATTTTCAAAGGCATTGTGAATATAACTGTCTTCATAAGCAGTATAAGGATACATAAAGGTAGAAACCTCTAAGCATCCGGTAGCATTACCGATTACTGCCTTATCACCCTCGTGCAAAGCACGAAGCACTGTACGAACTGCAACAGTACCGCCGCAGCCTGCACACATTCTGTGACCGGGAGCCAGACGCTCCGGCTTATTCATGACTTCTTTAAAATTATATGTAGCTTCCATTTATTCGCCCTCTCGCCTATTTCTCTCTCAAACCGATATAATCATACATATCTGTAATTTCATGGTTTTCTGCAATCTTTTCCAGTCTGTTGTAGATGTCCTCGAAATCCTGTACGGTAATATCACGACCACCAAGACCATAGAAGTAATTAACAGCCTCTACATCCAGCTTTGCCTGATACAATGCCGCACGTACCTCTGCACCCAAAGGTCCGCTGGTAGCGGAGAACATTTCACAACGATCCATAATAGCTACAGCCTTTACCTTAGAAAGAGCACGAGCCAACTCCTCCTCCGGGAAAGGACGGAATACACGTAACTTGATAAGTCCTACCTTCTTACCGGTCTTCTCACGGATTTCCTGGATGGCAGCCTTACAGGTACCTGCTGCGGAGCCGATGATCACGATAGCATACTCTGCATCCTCCATACAGTACTCCTCAAAGAAGCCATACTTTCTGCCGGTCATCTTCTCAAACTTCTCTGCCATGTCCAGAATAACCTGCTTTGCATTCATCATCGCCTGTCTCTGGGCACGCTTGGTTTCCATATAATAGTTAGAAACTGCGTAAGGACCTACAGACATTTTTTCCTTGGCATTTAATAAATAATGCTCCGGCTCATATTCGCCTACGAAATCCTTTACCAGCTCATCTTCCACCAATAAAATGTTTTCCACACCATGGCTGGTGATGAAACCATCCTGACAAATCATAATAGGCAAATGTACATCCTTGTGCTCTGCAATGGGGAATGCCTGTAAAAAGTTGTCATATACCTCCTGATTGGACTCTGCATAAATCTGAATCCAACCGGTGTCTCTGGCACCCATACTGTCGGAGTGGTCTGCATTGATGTTGATAGGACCGGTCAAAGCTCTGTTTACCAATGCCAGCACGATAGGCAGTCTGTCAGAAGCAGCTACATACAGTTCCTCCCACATCAGTGCCATACCACAGGAAGAGGTAGCAGTCAAGGCTCTAGCACCTGCTGCGGAAGCACCCAAAGTAGCACTCATGGCACTATGCTCACTCTCCACATGGATAAATTCTGTATCAATCTCTCCATTGGCAATATAGTTTGCCACGTACTGGGGGATTTCTGTAGAAGGGGTAATGGGGAATGCCGGCATTACGTCCGGGTTAATCTGCTTAATCGCATAAGCTACCGCTTCATTACCTGATAATCTCTCTCTGATAGCCATTTATTTACCCTCCTTCATTTCAATAGCACCGAAGGGACAAACCTTGGCACAAATGCCACAGCCCTTGCAATGGTCATAGTCAAATTCGCCACGCTTGCAATCCTTCACCGGAATGGATGAATCCGGGCAAACAGGTACGCAAAGCAAACACTGCTTGCACTTTTCTGCAATAAATACGGGGGTAGAGGTTCTCCACTCACCGGTACAAAATTCTTTGGAAGTAGCCGGTTCAAACACCTTGTTTCCTTCCGTAATGTCCTGCCAAGGACTTCTTTCGTTAATTCTATCGCCTATCATAACTTTCCTCTTTCCTATACTATATCTTAGTACATCAGCAATTCATGATTTTTATACTAACAAACTTCTTCAAATGCCAACTCCAGAGCCATCATGTTACCATCAATAACCTCCGGCTTCTTCGCAAACTTATGCTGGAAGGATGCACGCATTTCGTTCAGGAAATCATCCTTCTCCATTACCTTGGATACTGCAACAGTCGCTGCCAGCATAGGAGAGTTCGGATAATTCTTACCCAATGCCTTGACGGAAATTTCTCTGGCATCCAGCACGTGAACTGCACCCTCATAACCGCGAAGCAAAGGTACGATTTCCTCCTTCGGACGGGTGGTGTTAATAATAATAGCGCCATCCTTGCTAAGTCCCTTAGTCACATCAATGCTTTCCAAAAGTGTCTCATCTACTACTACCACATAGTCCGGCTCATAAATATTAGAATGCACTGTTAAAGGAGTATCACTGATACGATTATAAGCAGTAATAGGTGCACCCATACGCTCCGGACCATACTCCGGAAAGCCCTGTACATACTTACCTGTTTTAAACGCTACATCTGCTAAAAGCAATGCTGCTGTTTTGGCACCCTGTCCACCACGACCATGCCATCTGATTTCCACTGATTTACTCATTCGTTTTGTTTCCTTTCTCAAAATGATAAAGCTCCTGCCGCAAACGACAGGAGCCTCAAACTTCTCACTAATTCATCCACGACATACCAACATATGCGTCCTCGGTTACGGGAGGAATCCGTCAACATCTACTCACAAATAACAAATCCGTTTTGGTGTTGCAACTCAGGAGGGATATTCCTTATTTCCTTACTCGTACCGCATCTCAGCTTCCGCGGCTCTCTGTGACTTTCCAAAGATAAGTACTGTCTCCATCATCGTCTTTTCTACAAATATGTAATTAGCTTTATTATATTAACGTGTTGATAAGTTGTCAAGGATTTTTTATTTCATTCCTGCAATATTACCTTTCTGAATAGCTGTTTGTTCTTTCCTATTCCTCAATAGACTGTTTCTTACTTACCAACACCTTTTCTTCCAGACATTCAAAAATATCGTCTACTGTTTCCTTCTTCATCTTGGGCGTAATCAAGCTGACAACCGGAACTACAATCAAACCTGCCACCATAGCAATCGCTCCTGCATTAATGGGAGATGCGATGAAGCCCCAAATCATATTTGCCACAGTCAAACCTACACCCACTGCAAAGCTGGCCCAAACAGAAGCTCTGGTCACACCCTTCCAGTACAAACCATACATGAAAGGTGCCAGGAATGCCCCTGCTAATGCCCCCCAGGAAATACCCATGAGCTGTGCAATAAATGCCGAAGGATCCAGTGCGATTATAACACTTACCACAATAAACACTACCAAGAAAATTCTCATGCAGAGAAGCTGCTTCTTTTCTGTCATCTGCTTTACAATATTATCCTTAATCAAATCCAGTGTCAGAGTAGAGCTGGATGTTAATACCAGTGATGATAATGTAGACATAGACGCAGATAATACCAATACGATTACAACACCGATTAAAATATCCGGCAATGTGGAAAGCATCCTGGGAACAATCGCATCATATACAATCTTTCCTTCTGCATTGTAGATAGCATCTGTATCAAACAAACGGGCAAAACCACCCAAGAAATAGCAACCGCCGGAAATCACGATAGCAAACAGTGTGGAAATAATGGTACCGGTCTTGATAGCCTTTTCATCCTTAATCGCGTAGAATTTATGTACCATCTGCGGAAGTCCCCAAGTTCCGAGAGAGGTAAGCACCACTACACCGATTAAGTTCGGTAAATCCGGTCCGAAGAAAGAAGCAAATACACCCTTCTGTCCCATGGTCAGAGGCACATCACTTTCCAGCTCTGCCAAGCTCTTTACCGCCTCGTAGAAGCCGCCCTGTCCGTTTAATACTGCAGCAATCACTGCAATAATACCAAAAATCATAATAATTCCCTGAATAAAGTCATTGATAGCAGTAGCCATATAACCACCCAAAATAACATATACACCTGTAAGTGCTGCCATAACAATAACGCATACTGCATAGGGAATATCAAAAGCCATTCCAAACAATCTGGACAAACCATTGTAAACAGAAGCAGTATAAGGTATCAAGAAGATAAAGGAAATCGCACTTGCCGCAATTCTCAATGCATTTGAATCATAACGCTTTCCAAAATAATCGGGCATGGTAGAAGCCTTTAATTTATTACTCATTACTCGGGTTCTTCTACCTAAAATAACCCATGCCAACAGGGAACCGATAATCGCATTACCGATGCCAATCCAGGTAGCAGACAGACCGTACTTATAGCCAAACTGCCCTGCATAGCCTACAAACACTACCGCAGAAAAATAAGAAGTACCATATGCAAAGGCGGTCAACCAAGGACCAACACTTCTGCCACCAAGCACAAAGTCATTTACATTTGTTGCATGCTTTCTGGAATAAATACCTACACCTATCATACTCGCAAAGAACAAAATCAAAAACAAAATCTTTACTAACATATTCTTTCCTCCGCTTCTATCGATTTGCTGTATTCCTTCCTATAATCACAACAAATCCTCACTCTATTCGCTTTATTGTTTTAAAGCATTACGCTTTAAACTTTTGAAGTACAACACTTTAAAGCAATAAAGTAATTGTATTATACAAAACCCTCGCACAAAATGCAAGGGGATTCGTGAAAATATATGATTATTTTTCTTTTGGGCATGATATAATTCTTTGTTTTTTTTAGATTTTCCAATCGATTTTTCCAAATTCCCGATGTACTTGTGCGGATTTTCATTGTTTTGCCAAAATTCCTACTATGCTGTGCCGGGTTTTTATTGTTCTGCTGAAATTCCCACTGTTTCGCTCAGCCTCCTGTGATCCCGACAAACCGTCTACCCATATCACACACTTATTTCATCATGGGTAGAACATTCTTGCTTAATACAACCTGTTTTTCTTACCATAAAACCGCATCTCCCTGTTATGGGCAGAAAAAAGAACAATTCATATCTTCCCATACTTTCCTTTTCTTACTTTATGGGAAGATACAAATTCCTTTTTGTCAATTTTTTTCTTACCTTAAGGCGAACTTTACATTCTATGGGCAAAAAATGCTTAACAAATGTAATATTGCCTTTTCTCTACAAATTGGGAGTTGTAGGGATGTTTTCGTCCTATTGCCTCTCCCAATCGCTCTGGCATACTGATTTTTGCAAACATATCTGACTTTTCCGACTATATTGCTTTTGTTCATGTTTTCGTCGGGTGAATTTTATCCCTGCTACCGACTATATTTATTTCTATTGGTTTTAGTCGGTATCCCTTAACATGTTTTCCCGACTATCTGGCAGTTTCTCCTAACTAGTCAGGAATGCATGTGCTCTATCCCCCGACTAATATCATGCTTTATCATTTTAGTCGGTTTTTATATGCAAACCTGCCCGACTAATCCTAATATTTTCTTGTTTAGTCGGATTTAGTATATCTCTCATTCCAAAAGTGCAATAACTCCCAATTTTTCCAGCTTTTTCCTTGGTTAGTTGGCATTTTCAAACAGTCGCATACCATTTTTTCTTGCATTTTTCCTTGTTTGGTTGGTATTTCCCAACAATCTCATACCAACTTTTCTAGCATTTCCCACCACAGTTTTGTATTACACACTTTTCCCAGAAATAACACCTTCACAAAGTCCTATTTATCCTTGTAGCCACCTCCAAAATCCAGCCGCTTCCTTTTCCCTTGAGCGCGATAACTTCAAGTTCGTTAATCTCCCTTTCTCATCCAATTGAACTCCGTTCCATTGTCATCCCTCGCTCTAAAGAGCTCGGTCAATTCAAATCTTCAGTTGCTTTCGATCTCTCCGTAAGACTGAAAGTTTCACCTTACCTCATTAAACAAAGCGACTAAATGATACAAAGATACTTTCCTATTCTTCCAATCGAGGCTTAATTATCTTCTTATATGCCTTTTTCCCAAGGTCACCACCTCTATTTTTCATCTTCGTCATGATATCCAAATATTCATCCCATTCGGTTTCGATCCAATGATTTATGTATTTTTCATATAATTGTGTTTCCTGTTTCGTTCTCCATTGCATAGTAGATAGAATGGAGTACATTTCCACAACATCTGTTTTTCCTGGCTGATATCTTTCTACCATTTCATCCAAAAATTTACAGGTATAATCCATTCCCCATAATTCCAACATATTCTTAACAGGTTCTCTGAAAAGGTCTGGATAGCCAGCCTTTATGGCATATACCAAACTGCGAGCCATATATTCGTTATATTTGGACATTAGACACACCATATATGCTTGTTTTCTATCCCAAGGACCAACATAATAACCAGGAATTTGCTCAGTTTGCGGCCATCCGGTTGGTCTCTCGTCTGTTTTACAGGCAAGCCAGTTTCTAAGCATTCTACCTTCTCTGGGAATACATCTGTAGAAAGAATATCCCCTTGATAAACGCTCTGCTTCAAATAATGCAATATCCTCTCCCAACCCCATATCAAACAACTGCTCTATCATTCTGAGTCTGTTGTCAGTAGTACCATGCCAATTTGTGTTGCCATTTTCTACGATTACCTCTGTTGCAATATGGGGATACTCTTCCGTAAGGCGACGAATTTCCTCATAGTCTTCCTTGCTTATCATAGCATTCGAATTTGCATACTTCTCTAATTTTGATTTAATTTCACTTTCTGTCATAATATTCCTCCTCAATTGTTTTTGTATGTCTTTTAAGCATATATGTTCCTATACCATTTTCATAAATTGTTATCAGATTTTCTTTCCCTTATAAGGGTTGAAAAAATGGATAAACGATATAACAGTTATTAAATTCTCTAAAATACCTCAAGTGTAAATTCAAATTCATTCGTGCTTTCAGACTCACTAATACCCCCCAAATTAAGGATATATTACAGTCATTCTAACACTCCTGCCAACTCTGCATACCCAAAATACTCATCATCATCCAGCTCTAAGGTTTTATCCACATAATATTCTAACCAGTCCAAAAAGTTCATAGTCAGTTTTGTAACAGGATTAATTAATGGATATATGCCAGCATCATTACACAAATCATAATACCATACCGTACCATAAGTTTCCGCATCTTCTGTATTAACAATTAAAATACTATACATGCCGCATCCCTCGTGGCATAAAAGGATATACCCCGCATCCACATTAGGTTCATTTCTTTCAAACAAAGCCTCATAAGCCTCTTCCGTCAACTCATACACATTTAATGGTCTACGAACCGTTAATGGAAATTTATCTTTTAAATCAGCCCTAATTTCATATTTCGGAATCTTTCCAACCGGACTATACAAACCATAAAAAGGCTGAGTACCACTTGCTGCCACAGTGGTTATAAACCTTCTATAATCATTTGGTAAAGCAATCCCTTTTTCTTTCTCAAATCTTACTACATCCTGCTCAGTCAACGGCTCTCCCCACTTAGGCGGGAACTCTCCACAAGTATCCTCTGGATGCTTTGATGAAAGTTTTTCCATCTTTTTCATAATATTTTGAATTCTGTCATCTATGTTCATTAAAACATCCCCCTCTATTCTATATGTTATAGTAAATTCTTAACTCGTCAATCAGCTTTTTCATTAATACATGTCTCTCCCATATAATCAAGAAAATTCAAATCTTCTGTTGCTTTCAATCTCTCTGTAAGACTGAAAGTTGTGTATCACTTTTTAATAAAATTCATATATCCATTGATAGTATGGATTATGAAAAATAATGAGGCTGTACCAACTAATAAATAATTGCTTTTCCACAATCCAAAAAATAAATAATACAAAGGGACAACTGCAAATTGACTAATTACAATCAACCAACCATATTGATATCCCAAATAATAAAATGTCCATCCCACAAAATTTATTAGTATCATACCAATAGTCAACGCAAAAAATGTCTTTTCTTTTGTTGTTGATATTGAAAAGAACTTAACATCATCTCTAACAATCAACATTAACAAAAACATTGAAAGCATACCAACCAATCCTTGTACTTTCTCAATCCATAGAATTTCATTTTGCATATTCATTATTGGATTTGATGTGGGTTTTATTAAAGGCATAATTATGTACGGAATTTCCTGAATAACAAATGCAATTATTCCAATAAAAGAAATTCCCAAATAATAATTTCTAAATAAATGAACAAACTTAATCACACCATTCTCCTCCATAAAATTCAAGTCTTCTGTTGCTTTCAATCTCTCTACAAGACTGGTATTTTCTGTTCTCTGTCATCGCAGTTTTTTTGACAAGTACAAAACTAAGTCATCATCATTGCAACAATCAGCATATTGAGGACATACCTTTTCGCCATACCATACA
>JAZLEI010000023.1:0-137345 GCA_045615205.1 Acetatifactor sp. | reverse complement strand
GTTTGGATGAGCCGGCTGCAGGTATGAATCCGCAGGAAACTGCCGAGCTTATGGAGATTATCCGACACATTCGTGATGAGTACGATGTTACTATATTGCTTATCGAACACGATATGAAGTTTGTATCAGGGCTTTGCGATGAAATTACCGTACTTAATTTTGGTACTGTTTTGGCACAGGGAACACCGGAAGTAGCTCTTAACGATCCCGAAGTAATTAAGGCATATATAGGAGGATAACGTGAGATGGCACTTTTAGAAGTTAAAGATTTATCGGTTTATTACGGCGTTATTCAAGCCCTGAAAGGGATAAGTTTCGAGGTAAATGAAGGTGAAATCGTAACCCTTATCGGTGCAAACGGAGCAGGTAAAACCACTACCATGCAAAGTGTAATCGGTTTGATTCCATCACAGGGTGGTTCTGTGATATATGACGGACATGATATCAGTAAAATGCCATGTCACAAGATCGTACATCTTGGTATGTCGCAGGTTCCTGAAGGCAGACGTATTTTTCAGGAGCTTACTGTTTACGAAAACCTTGTTATGGGAGCATATTCCATTAAAGATAATAGCACCTTTAAAGCGGATATCGAAAAAATATATACTCGTTTTCCCCGTCTGGCAGAACGTAAGAACCAAATTGCGGGAACTTTGTCAGGTGGCGAGCAGCAGATGCTTGCTATGGGTCGTGCTCTTATGTCAAAGCCTAAGTTATTGATGCTTGACGAGCCTTCCATGGGTCTTTCACCGCTTTTGGTAGATCAGGTATTTGAAATTATTAAGGATATTAATAAAGATGGTACGACTATTTTATTGGTAGAACAGAATGCGGGAAAATCTCTTGCTATTTCTGACCGTGCTTATGTTTTAGAGACGGGTAGTATTGTCCTGACAGGAACCGGTGCAGAGCTTATCGCAAGTGACGATGTAAAAAAAGCATATCTTGGCGGTTAAAATTGATAGGGCTGTCGCGAAATTTTTAAATTTCGGCGATAGTCCTTTTTATATGAATAAAATTGTGGAATGTGAATAAAAAAGAGGGTTTCTCACAAAAAATATGAGTAATATTGACGAACTGCTAAAAATGAAATATAATAGGAATTGATATAGTGACAAAAAAATAACAAAGGAGAGTACCATGCTAGAGAAAAGCTATTATGAAAAAACAGACGAAATTATAGCAGTATATGGGGCGAAGCCGGCTTCCTTAATTCCTATTATACAGGATATTCAGAGTGAATATCGATATTTGCCGGCAGAACTCTTGGTTTATGTTGCAAAGCAGATTGGTATTACAGAAAGTAAGGCATATAGTGTTGCTACTTTTTATGAGAATTTTTCCTTCGAACCAAAGGGAAAATATGTCATTAAAGTGTGTGACGGTACGGCATGTCATGTGAGAAAGTCTATTCCGATTTTGGAACGTTTGTACACAGAGCTGGGCTTGTCAAAAGAAAAGGTCACCACAGATGATATGCTCTTTACATTAGAAACCGTATCCTGTCTGGGAGCTTGCGGATTGGCACCGGTACTTACCGTAAATGATAAAGTATTTCCGGCTATGACCCCGGATGCAGCTTCAGAGTTAATTCGTGATTTGCGCGAAGGTAAAGTAGAATTATAGAGGGGAGCGGAGGTACATATGCAAAGAATAGAAAACAAGGAAATGTTAGACCAGCTTCGTGATGTAAATAAGGAGCGTATAGAGAATAGCAGGTGCAGAGTTTTAATTTGTGCGGGTACAGGTTGTCTGGCAGGCGGTTCCGGAGAGATTTATGAAAAAATCTGTGAATTGATTGGTAACAACCCTGAGGTAGAAGTTCATTTCGGACCGGAAATTGCCCATGGCGATGGTCCTATGGAAGCAAAGAAAAGCGGTTGCCATGGTTTCTGTGAAATGGGACCTTTGATGAGAATAGAACCCTTGGGTGTTTTGTATACAAAGGTGAAATTGGAAGACTGTGAAGAGATATTTGAAAAGACCATTCAAAAGGGTGAGATTATTGAGCGTCTCATTTATAAGCAGAATGGTGTGGAATATCCTAAGCAGGAAGACATTCCTTTTTATAAAAAGCAGACACGTCTGGTTTTGGAAAATTGCGGACGTATTGATGCAGAGCATATTGGAGAGTCTTTTGCAAATGATGGATATCAGGCATTTGCAAAGGCTCTGTTTGAGATGACCCCGGCAGAAGTCATTGATGAAATATTAGAATCAAATCTGCGCGGACGAGGAGGCGGAGGGTTCCAGACCGGTTATAAGTGGAAACAGGTAGCCAGACAGCAGGAAAAAATCCGTTATGTAGTATGTAATGGGGATGAAGGTGACCCGGGCGCATTCATGGACAGAAGTATCATGGAGGGTGACCCTCATAAGATGATTGAAGGTATGATGATTGCCGCATATGCAGTAGGTGCCCAGGAAGGATATATTTATGTGCGTGCAGAGTATCCTTTGGCAATCAGTCGTCTGAAAAAAGCCATTCAGGATGCAGAAGAAGCCGGTTTGTTAGGTGATAATATTCTGGGAACTGATTTCAGCTTCCGTTTACATATTAACAGAGGTGCAGGAGCGTTTGTGTGCGGAGAAGGAAGTGCATTGACTGCGTCCATTGAAGGCAACAGAGGTATGCCTCGAGTAAAACCCCCTCGTACTGTAGAGAAAGGCTTGTTTGAAAAGCCGACGGTATTAAATAATGTGGAGACTTATGCAAACGTACCCATGATTATTTTGAATGGTGCACAGTGGTATAAGGGTATCGGAGCAGAAAAGAGCCCCGGTACAAAGGCTTTTGCGATTACGGGAAGCGTGAGAAATACCGGTTTGATTGAAGTGCCTATGGGAACCACCCTGCGGGAAGTTATTTTTGATATCGGTGGCGGTATCAAGGGAGACGGTGAGTTTAAGGCAGTTCAGATTGGCGGTCCTTCCGGCGGATGTCTGGTAACATCTCAACTGGATGTGAGCCTTGACTTTGATTCCCTAAAGAAAATGGGTGCGATGATTGGTTCCGGTGGTCTCGTTGTCATGGATGATAAGACCTGTATGGTAGAAGTGGCACGTTTCTTCATGAATTTCACACAGAATGAAAGCTGTGGCAAATGTGTTCCTTGTCGTGAAGGTACCAAACGTATGCTGGAGATTTTGGAACGTATTGTAGCCGGTCAGGGAAATGTAGAGGATTTGGATTTGTTGGAGGAACTGGCAACGACCATTACTGATACGGCACTTTGCGGTTTGGGTAAGAGTGCAGCCCTTCCTGTTATGAGTACCCTGAAGTTGTTCAGAGAGGAATATCTGGAGCATGTAGTGGATAAGAAATGTAAATCAGGTACTTGTACAGCACTCCGTCGATATGTGATTGATCCGGAAAAGTGTAAAGGCTGTTCTAAGTGTGCGAGAAATTGCCCGGTAAGTGCGATTTCGGGCAAGATAAAAGAGCCGTTTACCATTGATGCTTCTGTATGTATCAAGTGCGGAGCTTGTGAAAGTGCGTGTCCGTTCGGGGCAATTCACGTGGAAAATTAGGGGGTTGAAGATGAAGTATATTACAATTAATAATAGAAAAGTACCTTTTGAGGATGAAAAAAATCTTTTGACCGTGATTCGAAAAGCGGGAATTGATTTACCTACATTCTGCTACCATTCAGAGCTTTCTACCTATGGTGCATGCCGTATGTGTGTAGTAGAAGATGACAGAGGAAGAATTTTTGCTTCCTGCTCGGAAGAACCCAGAGACGGAATGGTGATTTATACCAATACTCCGAAGTTGCAGCATCATAGAAAGATGATACTGGAATTGTTACTGGCTTCTCATTGCAGAGATTGTACCACTTGTCGTAAGAACGGAAGCTGTGAATTGCAGACATTGGCACAGCAGCTGGGTGTAAATTCCGTACGTTTCCAGAATACAAAGGAAATGAAGCCTTTGGATGTGTCTTCCAATTGTATCGTAATCGACCCGAATAAATGTATTCTCTGTGGTGACTGCGTGCGTACCTGCGAGGAAATTCAGGGTCTTGGTATCTTGAACTTTGCTCATCGCGGTTCAGAAATGCGAGTGATGCCTGCCTTTAATAAACCGATGGCAGAGACGGACTGTGTGGGCTGTGGTCAGTGCCGTGTAGTATGTCCTACAGGTGCCATTACCATCAAATCCAATGTGCATGAAGTATGGAATGCTTTGGCAGATAAGAATAACCGAGTGGTAGTACAGATTGCACCTGCAGTTCGTGTGGCAATCGGTGATGAGTTCGGTATACCCAAGGGAGAAAACTCTTTAGGAAAATTAGTGGCAGCATTGCGAAGAATGGGCTTTGAGGAAATCTACGATACCAATTTTGCAGCAGACCTTACGGTAATCGAAGAGTCAAAGGAGTTTTTGGAAAGACTGGAAAGCGGAGAAAATTTGCCATTGTTTACCTCTTGTTGTCCGGGTTGGGTGAAATTCTGCGAAAACAAATATCCGGAGTTTCGAAAGAATATCTCCACTTGTCGTTCCCCTCAGCAGATGTTTGGAGCACTGTTGAAGGAAGACGGACGTATGCGTACAGAGGATCCCAGAAAAACCATTGTGGTTTCCATCATGCCTTGTACGGCTAAGAAGAATGAAATCGTGCGTCCGGAGCATTTTACGGATGGAGTACAGGATGTAGATTATGTACTTACTACAGTAGAAGTAACACGTATGATTCGGGAAGCTGGTATTGATTTGGCACAGGTACCATCCGAATCCTTGGATATGCCTTTTGGTCTGGCATCCGGTGCCGGAGCGATTTTTGGTGTAACCGGTGGTGTAACAGAAGCAGTTCTTCGTAGAATTGTAAACAGCAGTCGTCCGGAGGATTTGGACGAAATCAGTTTCATGGGAATTCGCGGGGATGAAAGTATCAAGGAAACATCCATCATGGTGGGCGAACGTGAAGTTAAGATTGCTGTTGTAAACGGTTTGGCTTCTGCCGATGAATTGTTGCAGAAGATGAAGGCCGGAGAAGTATATTATGATTTCGTGGAAGTCATGGCTTGTAAACGTGGATGTATTACCGGTGGCGGTCAGCCTACACCCATAGGACCACGTACCAAGAAAGCACGTATGGAAGGTATTTATAATATTGATAAGGCTTCTCAGATTAAGCTTTCCAATGAAAATCCTTTTATCACCATGTTATATAATGGATTGTTAAAGGGGAAAGAACATAAATTACTGCACAATCACATAGAGCAGGGCTGTGAAGGTGAGTGCAGTGCATGTAGTGGTTGTCAGAATGCATAAAAATGGATTATTTGTGGAACTGTATAAACAATAAAAGTAGGAGGTAATATATCATGAAGTATTCTGTTTGTGAGCATTGTGGTAATATTATAGAATATGTAAAGGAGACCGGTGTTCCTGTGTTTTGCTGTGGTCAGAAAATGACAGAGATGATTCCGGGAACCAGTGATGGAGCACAGGAAAAGCATGTACCTGTTGTTTCTGTGAACGGAGATGAAGTAGTAGTAGAAGTGGGGTCTGTAGAGCATCCTATGGTAGAAGCACATTACATTCAGTGGATTGCGATTGAAACTACAAAAGGAAGCCAGAGAGTACAGCTTTCCTATACAGATAAACCTAGAGCAGAGTTCAAGCTTGCAAAGGGTGAAGAATTTGTAGCAGCTTATGAATATTGCAATTTGCACGGATTGTGGAAGTCTAATTAAAACAAGATACGATATAATATTTGAGATAATGAAATGATTGCTATAACGGGTAAATCTAAAATAAAAGGTATTGAATAATTCCATTGTGTCTTATATAATAAAAATGGTATGTAGCTAGTAATGCTTATTTCGCCTAACGGCATATCCGGTTGAAGAGTGTTACGATTCACATACCTTTTTTATTTGTAGGGGAGGAAGAACCGTGCAGGAATTATTGAAGAAATATTTATTTTCGAAAAATATTTTGGTGTGCGAAGGTGAGCCACAGCGGGGCGTTTCCTTTCGTGTGATGCTGAGTTTGGCGAAGTTATTTAATATAAAAGTAGTAGATGGCTGCGATTTGGCAAAGCTGGAGCATGTTCGCTTTGCTTCAGAGATGCTGGGTGAAAAGGTACCACAGCCTTTTTATACAGGATTCCCCAAGAGCGTTTTGGAGCTTGGTTTTGAAGAGCGTTTATGGAACCAGTTGAGTCATTATTATACGACTTATTGGTTAGGGGATTTTGTGAATCCGGGACAGGCAGAGATTGAGGAGTGCTTTGACCGTACAGCCTTGAAGGAGCCGGGGATAGAGAAGCGTTTTCTTGTTTTGTCAGAAGAGGATGCAGTGGAGAAGCTGGAAGGTTCTGTGGAGGCTTTGTTAAAGAGTACTCGTCCTCTCGGTAATTCTGCCTATAAGGTGGTCTTGACCTATATCGCAGAATATGGTTATGAGGTACGGGAGTGTCCCTGTAAGGATACTGCCATGCAGTTGTTATTGGATACAAAGGATGAGAAATATGCCAAGTTTTTCAGCTTTTCCGATATTATCAAGCTGGCAGAGTATGTGAATTACACCAAGTATGAGAATACCAATCTGAAAAAAATAAATTGGAAGAATCAGGACCGCAAACTGGTGGCGAAGGTGTTGGATGAGAAGCTGGCAGGAGGCGAATGCAACCTGCGGGAATGCTTTGAAAAGCAGGCACTCTGGTGTGGTTTGCTGCATCATATTCATTATCAGCCCAAGTGCCCTCTGGGAGAGAAGTTTGTACATGCTATGCGGGAGGAGAAGAACATTTCTGTATATTCTGCCTTTGAGACAGCTATGTCTCAGTCAGATATAAAGAAGGCACTGGATACGCTACGGGAAGGCAAGGGTTCCGGAGCTGTAATTCGTCATTTGAATTATTTGTTGAGCCGATGCGAAAGTCAGGCAGATGTGGATTATGTGCTGGAGAATATGGGATGCAAAAATCCGGTGCTTTTGATACAGCTCTATATCCAGTATGCGAATTATCGGGAAGAAGAAGCCCGCATTTTTAAATTTACCAAATACAATATGTTGAAGCTGCATAAGGAGACTTTAGAAGAAATCAACAGACGTAAATCCGGTGTATCGGCTGCTATTCGTGACAGTGCCGTGAAAAAGATTGTACAGAATCTGCAAGAGTTGTATCAGGATAAGTTGGGAAACGTTTATATCGATGAAGCTATGAAGAAAATAGCACTTCCTTTGCAGGAAACTGCCGGAATGGGAGGATTTGGTATTTTGCCTAAGGGTTCCAGATTACCTTTGCAAAAAGGAGAATTTATAAGAGGCTTTACTTATTGGGAAAAGGTAGATGATATTGATTTAAGTGTCATGGGACTGTCTCAGGATGGGCGGATGTATGAATTTTCCTGGAGAACCATGGCAAGGGATACCAGTCCCGCCATCGTGTATTCCGGTGACCAGACCTCCGGTTATAAAGGGGGCTCGGAATATTTTGATATTGATAGAGAGAAGCTTCGTCAGTTGTACCCGGATGTGCGGTATCTGGTGTTTAGCAATAATGTATTCAGTCGTGTTCCCTTCCGTGAGTGTATTTGTAAGGCAGGATATATGATTAGAGAGGAAATGAATTCGGGAGAGGTGTTTGAGCCGAAAACGGTAGCATCCTCCTTTGCTATTACCTGTGACAGCACCTTTGCGTATCTGTTTGCGATTGATTTGGAAACGGAGGAACTGGTGTGGCTGAATATTGCCAAGAGTGGTTCGACTACGGTGGCAGGTGAAACCACTTTTGACTTTTTGTTTGATTATTTTAATTTAACAGATATTATCAATGTGTATGATTTGTTTACCATGATGGCCAGAGAAGTTGTTACAAATCCTTTGGAGGCAGACGTGGTAGTATCGGATGCGGAAGTGAGACTGAAGGAAGATGCAGTGCAGGTTCGCAGCTGTGATACGGAGTTGATAACAGCTTATATGAATGCATAAGAAGAGGGAAAAAGAATGCATATATTTATATCTTATTCTTCCAAGGAAGAGAAGCAGGCTTTTCAGGTATGTGAACTGTTGGAGAAGAATGGAAAGAAATGTTATATCGCACCCAGAGATATCCAGCCGGGAAAGGAATATGGGGAAGAAATCGTCAATGGTATCGATAATGCAAGTGCTATGGTGCTGTTGCTTACCGCAAATTCAAACAACTCTCCGCATGTGTTGCGTGAGGTGGAGAGAGCAGTCAGTAAAGCTGTTCCTATATTGATATGTAAGCTGGAAGAGGTGGAACTGACCAAATCCATGGAATACTTTTTGATGACACACCAGTGGGTAAATGTCAGAACACAGGAAGACTATTCCAAGCTGATAGGATGGGTGGAAAATCTGACCGGGGAGAAGGCAGATGGTAAAGAGGCAGATAAGGAAAAAACGGAGCAAAAGGCTGTAACAGGAGAAGGGTTTGCGAGTGCACCTGAGAAAAGCGATACGAAGAGAAATTCTGTCGGGAAGAAGGGGCTGATAACAGCGTTGTTCATCGGCTTCCTGTTGGTGGCAGGTGTGGCTGGGATAGGTGTCGCAAGGCTGAAGGCAAAGCCTGTGGTACAGTTAAAGGTAGGCGATACGATTACCTTGGGAACCTATAATGAGGAGCCTGTCAGCTGGCGTGTGTTGAAGCTGAATGAGGATCATACGGCGGTGCTGGTGGCAAAGGATATTCTCACTATGAAGGCATATGATGCGGCAGAAGGCGGAAAATATAACTGGTATGAGAATAAAGAATATTGGAGTCGTGAAACAGCGGCAGATACGGATATGGAGCTACAGATAAAGGTACGTGGTAACAGTGATTGGAGAGTTTCCAATATCCGTACCTGGCTGAATTCTCAGGCAGAGGTGGTACAGTATGCGGATCAGGAGCCGCGAAGCTCTGCCATGGCAGAGGGCAAAAACGGATATCATAATGAACCGGGTTTTTTGCATGCGTTTACGGAGGAAGAACTGGAAGCGATTGTAGAAACAGAGAAGATGACCAAAACCAATGGATTATACAATGCGGAAGTGGTGACTACCGTGGACAGGGTATATTTGCTTTCTTTGGAGGAACTGAAATGGTTTGAAGATGCGGGGATCAGTATGCTGGCGGTGCCTACGGAGGCGGCAGTAGCACAGGATCAGAGTAATTGGTATGTGATAGACCGGGATACTTATGGTATCAGGGAATATTGCTGGTGGTTGCGGGAACCGGTAGCAGATATGGCCAGTAAATGCTATGTGGTTTGGAACGGATACTATGAAGAAAATGTTCGTCAGGAGAATGTAGGACTGGAGGGCTATGGGATCCGGCCGGCTATTACAGTGGATTTGCAGGCAGAGGTTTTGTTGGAGAAAGAAGCTGCAAGCAATTAGCGGTAAAGAAATCTTTGCCAAAATTTAATAATCTATCGAAAAAGCTTGCAAGAAGATGGGTTTTCCGATAGAATGAAAGAAGTGAAAATATAAGACTAAGGAGAATTTTTATGAGTGACAAGAAAGAATTCAAGCCTTATATTCCGGCGGACAAGATTACTCCGGAGTTTACGGTAACTTCTATCGTAATGGGTATCGTCCTTGCTGTAGTATTTGGTGCAGCCAATGCATACTTAGGTTTAAGAGTAGGTATGACTGTTTCCGCATCCATTCCGGCTGCAGTTATTGCAATGGGTGTTATTCGCGTAATTATGCGCAAAAATTCCATTTTGGAAAGTAATATTGTACAGACTGTTGGTTCCGCAGGTGAATCTGTGGCAGCTGGTGCAATTTTTACCCTTCCGGCACTGTTTTTATGGGCAGCAGAAGGCAGAATGGACAAGCCAAGCATTGTAGAGATTACCATTATTGCTTTGTTTGGTGGTTTGTTGGGTGTATTTTTCATGATTCCTTTGCGTAATGCATTGATTGTAAAGGAACATGGTGTATTGCCTTATCCGGAAGGAACCGCTTGTGCAGAGGTACTTCTGGCAGGTGAAGAGGGTGGTGCAAATGCTTCTACTGTATTTGCTGGTATGGGCTTTGCAGCAGCTTTCAAGTTTATTATTGATGGTTTGAAGGTAGTTCCCAGTGAAGTGTCCCTTCGCATTAAGAATTTTAACGGTGAAATCGGTACACAGATTTATCCTGCTGTAATGAGTGTGGGTTATATCTGTGGTCCTCGTATTTCTTCCTACATGTTTGCCGGTGGTGTATTGAGCTGGATGGTTTTAATCCCTATGATTGTATTGTTCGGCGAACAGTTGGTATTGTATCCCGGTACAGAGCCCATTGGTGCGATTTTTGCAGCAGATGGTGCCAGCGGAATTTGGGGCTCTTATATCCGTTATATCGGTGCAGGAGCTTTGGCTGCAGGAGGTATTATCAGTTTGATCAAATCTCTACCATTGATTATACGTACCTTCCGAGATGCTGTTAAGGGCATGAAGGCTGGTTCTGCAAAGGGAGAAGTGACCCGTACCTCTGATGATTTGAATATGGGTATTGTAATTGCGGCAATTGCAGTGATTACAGTTTTGATTTGGTTAGTACCGACTATTCCGGTTAGCTTGTTAGGTGCTATTATCGTAGTAATCTTTGGTTTCTTCTTTGCTACCGTATCTTCCCGTATGGTTGGTTTGGTAGGAAGTAGTAATAACCCGGTATCCGGTATGGCGATTGCTACCCTTTTGATTGCTACTGTTATCCTGAAGGTAACAGGAGACACCGGTGCACATGGTATGCAGGGTGCGATTGCAATCGGTTCCATTATTTGTATCGTAGCAGCGATTTCCGGTGATACTTCACAGGATTTGAAGACCGGTTTCTTGTTGGGAGCAACACCGAAGAAGCAGCAGATTGGTGAAGTAATCGGTGTTCTGGCATCTTCTCTTGCAATTGGTGCGACACTTTATCTGTTGGATCAGGCATGGGGATTCGGTTCTGAAGAACTGGGTGCTCCTCAGGCGATGCTGATGAAGATGATTATCGAAGGTGTTATGGAAAGTAATCTTCCTTGGGGATTGGTATTTATCGGTGTTTGCATTGCTATCGTAGTAGAAATCATCGGTATTCCGGTGCTTCCTTTTGCAATCGGTATTTATCTGCCGGTACAGCTGAATGCATGTATCATGGTAGGTGGTTTGGTTCGTCTGGTATTTGACAAGATGAAGCGTGCAGAAGAAGAGAAGAAACAGATTGTCAGCGATGGTATTCTGTTCTGCTCTGGTATGATTGCAGGTGAAGGTCTGGTAGGTATTTTACTGGCATTCTTTGCAGTATTGGGCTTGGATCAGTTGATTAACTTATCTCAGTATATTAAACTGCCTGCAGTAGTAAGTAATATTGGTAGCTTGGTAGTATTTGCACTGGTAGTTTTATCCCTTTTGAAGTTCTCTGTATGGAAAAAGAGAAAATAAGGATTTATGAAAAAAGAAAATAAGATATCAGAAAATTACTTGGAACGTCGTCCTGCGAGACCGGAGCATATTCAGTGGTCTGTGGACGAAGAGGGAATGGTAACGTTGGATATTGAAAATACCGGTATCTTTAACCGGGTGGCACAGAAGCTGTTCAAAAAGCCGAAGGTTAGTCATATCCACTTGGATAAGACAGGAAGCTTTGTTTGGCCGCTATTGGATGGAGAAAAGGATATCGTGGCATTGGGAGTTTTGGTGAAGGAACGTTTCGGAGAAGAAGCAGAGCCCTTGTATGAACGTCTGGCAAAGTATTTTCAAATATTGGACAGTTATTCCTTTGTAGAGTGGAAGTAAAATGTGTAGCAGCACCTGAACGAAATGTTTGGGTGCTGTTTTTGGAAAGGGGAGAGTTGTTGTGAACGGAGGTCGCTTTCTGATTGTTGAGGATGATAAGGAGATAAACAGGTTACTGTGTGAATATTTGATGGATCAGGGATATCAGGTGCTTGCCGCTTATCAAGGGTTGGAAGCCATGCGCATGTTTGAACAGTATCAAGATATTTGTCTGGCAGTGCTGGATATTATGCTACCCTTTCAAAGTGGGGATACGGTATTAAAGAAAATTCGGGAGTGCTCGGACGTTCCTGTAATCGTGTTGTCTGCAAAGGATACGGTGCAGACCAAGGTGGATATTATCCGCATGGGAGCAGATGATTATATTACTAAGCCCTTTGATTTGGACGAGGTGCTGGTGCGGATAGAGGCAGTGCTGCGACGTAGTACGGGGCGTGGAGAACAGCAGAATGGCAGTGCAGAAACCCAAATACTGGAATTTAAGAATATGAAGCTGGATACGGTCAGTAAACAGGTGACGGTAAAGGCGCGACCATTGGTGCTTACAGGTAAGGAATATAGTATTCTGGAACTAATGTTACGAAATCCCAATAAGCTGTTTTCCAAGGCGAATTTATTTGAAAGTGTCTGGAATGAAGTGTATTTTAGTGAAGACAACACCTTAAAGGTACATATGAGTAATCTGCGGAATAAAATCAAGCAATACGACGAAGAGGAATATATCGAAACCATTTGGGGAATGGGCTATAAGTTAAAGATTTAACCTTTTCTTAACCTTTTACTTAATCTTTTCTTTACCGATAGGAGGTAGACTGGTAAGTGAGCAGGAGAAAGATAAGAAAGGAAGGGATGCAGCATATGGAACCTGTGATACAGTTGAAAAATGTAACAAAGCGGTATGGGAAGCATACCGTGGTGGACAAGGTAAATATGACCATTGAAAAGGGACATATTTATGGGTTGATTGGACCGAATGGTGCCGGAAAAACCACCATTATGAAAATGATGGCAGGATTGGCCTTGAAGGAGGAAGGTGAAATAACCTTTTTCGGGAAAAAGGAGAACTTGGACGAACAACGTGCAAGGATGAGTTTTATGATAGAGGCTCCTTTTTTGGATGATACCATGACTGCCAGACAGAATATGGAGTATGTGCGGTTTGTAAGAGGAATTGCCAACGAAAAACGTATCGATGAGATGCTGCAGTTCGTGGGACTGGAACAGGTAGGAAAGAAGCCGGTAGGTAAGTTTTCCTTGGGAATGAAACAGAGGCTGGGGATTGCTATGGCATTACTGGCAGAACCGGAGGTCATGGTGCTGGATGAGCCGGTAAATGGTTTGGATCCGGAGGGTATCGTGGAGCTTCGTCTGATGCTAAAGAAACTGTGTCAGGAACAGGGGATTACCATTCTGATTTCCAGTCATATTTTGGCGGAGCTGGCTGAGCTGTGCAGTGATTATATTATTATCAGTCAGGGAAAAATCGTAGAGAAGCTGTCCGCTGAGGAGTTGAACAGTAAATGCAGACAGTATATTACAATACGCACCAATAATATCAGTGAGACGGCTACGGTTTTGGAAGAAAAATTACATACTGTCAATTACAAGGTAGTAGAAGGAGATGAAATCCATCTGTATGAGATGCTGGAGGAGTTGGAAAAGGTGTCCAAGGCGATTACAGACAGTGGTCTTATTATTACCAAATTCGTCAGTGTGGGCGAAGAATTGGAGAATTATTATCTTTCGAAGGTAGGTGGCAGTTATGAATAGATTGATAAGAGCGGAATGGTATCGATTTTTGCATTCGGGTGCGGTATTTCGAATTTTATTGCTTTGTTGTGTAGCATTGCTGTTATTCCCGTTAGCACAGGATATGAATTTTATGAGCCAGAACCTGACAGAAAATTTGGGTAATATTTCTGTGAGCTTCATGATGTTTACCATGTTTGTGCCCTTGGTGGTAACTATAGCAGTGACCAATAATTATACCAAAAGAACTGCTTATTATGAGGTGATGGCAGGAAATAAGATTGGGCATATGATAGGAAGCAAGCTGGTCATAGAAGGCTTGCTGGTAGGTATACTTGTTTATGTGGCAATGATAAGCTTAGGTGTTGTGGCTGCCCTGAAAAACGGTGTGGGTAATTCCGCCCGGTGGGGAGTAAATGCATTGCTATTGTTTGTGATTTGTTTGCATGTAACCTTTGTTTCCGTGCTAATCGGTCTGGCAGTGAAAAATATCGCAGGAGCCATGGTGACTTATCTGCGCTTTGCCGTATTGGAATTGATAATAGAGATGGTATTGCCCCTGTTGGAGATAAAGGAGATATTGAGTGCGGAGGTATGTAAGACGGTACAGAAGGCGTTTTTGATGAATCAGTTGTCGGCAGCATTTATGCCGGAAATCGCAAGTGACTTGGTATACTGGATAGTAGGGTGCTTCGTGGCAGAAGTGGTATTCTGGTGGTTGATTGTGTATTATACCATGAAGAAGAGGCTGTACAGATAGAGTTGTAGGTTCAAGGAGTGTACAGGCTAAGGTGTGCATGATAGGCAGAGAAAGAGGAAGTCGCCGTTAGAGACGGGAAAAGGTTGAGTAGTAAGAACATAATGGGATGGGAGGTGCTGTCAGTATGGATAAAACGGATGTATTGTTCTTTGGTGTCCTGGTGTTGGGCGTGATTTGTTGCATACTGATAGTACGTCTTTTTCAAATAAAAAGTCAATTGAGCCACTTCGCACAATGTATTAGGAAACGAAAGGACAGAGAAGTGACACAACCATTGAATGTGGATTTGTTTGATAAGGGTATTGTGGAACTGGCGGTGGCATTGAACGAATATACGGATGAGCAAAAGGAACTGCTGTTGCAGATGGAGCGGGACAGAGAAAAGCTAAAGTATGTCATTGCAGGGATTTCCCATGATTTTCGTACACCCCTTACGGCTGCATACGGGTATTTGCAAATGGTGAAAAAGAGTGGGGAATTGTCCGAACGTTCTCTGGAACATTTGGATATCTCCATGGAAAAAACATTGTATCTGAAGGAGCTTTCGGATGAATTTTTCGAAATGTCTGCGTTGGAGGCAGATATGGGGGGTGTGGAGCTGACGCAGGTACCTGTGGACAAGCTTTTGCAGGAGTGTCTGTTGGGGCAGTATGAATGGATTGAGAGAGGGAAATTGCGGACGCAGTTTGATATTCCGGAGCAAAGTATCTGTGTCCTGTCCAATGAACATTATCTGAAGCGGATATTGGAAAATATTTTTTCCAATATGAAGAAATATGCCCGGGAATTTGTGGGGGTGAAGCTGGTGGTGTTGGATGGTTGTGTGGAGATCATCGCTTCCAATGATACCGGCTGTATGGAGATAGAGCCACAGAAGGTATTTGAACCCTTTTACCGGGGGAAGTCCAGACACTTAGAGGGGAGCGGTCTGGGGCTGTATGTGGTGAAGTGTTTGGCTGAGGCCATGGGATATGAAGTACAGGCTACCCTAAAAGGGGAGATTTTTGAAATACGGTTACGATTGAAATAATGGACAGGGCAGTGTTTGCAGATACTGCCCTGATTTTTTTTTCTTGAAAAATACGGGTGATACGAATATAATTGGTAGTGTTGTATTGGTGATTAGAAAACGCAATGTTTCATGAAGTATGAGGTGTCGTATGAAGGTTGTATTACAGAACTTGACGAAGAAGTTTCCCAATCGTAATAAGGGAGTAAAAACAGAAGTGATTGCAGTCAATGACTTTAGTATTGAGATACCGGATGGTAAGCTGATTGGTTTGCTGGGACCTTCCGGCTGTGGGAAAAGTACCGCTTTGAATTTGTTGTGCGGACTGCTGAAGCCTACCTCCGGAAAGATTTTTTTCGGAGAGGATGAGGTGACGAATTTGCCGGCAGAAAACAGGGGAGTGGGCATGGTTTTTCAGAATTATGCCTTGTATCCTCACTTGACGGTGAAGCAGAATATTACCTTTCCGTTGGAAAATCGAAAGGGTGCTGCGAAGTTGACCAAGGAAGAAATGAGCAAGATGGCTTATGAAGCAGCGAAGCTGGTACAGATAGAGGAACTGATGGAGCGTAAGCCCAGTGAGCTTTCCGGCGGACAGCAGCAGCGTGTGGCTATTGCCAGAGCGTTGGTAAAGATGCCTAATATTTTGTTGATGGACGAGCCGCTTTCCAATCTGGATGCCCGTCTGCGTTTGCAGACCCGTGAGGAAATTCGCCGCATTCAGAGAGAAACCAAGATTACGACTATTTTCGTAACCCATGACCAGGAAGAGGCTATGAGTATTTCCGATAGGATTGTGGTGATGAAGGATGGTATGCTACAGCAGACCGGAAAGCCCCAGGAGGTTTATGATGAACCTAAGAATTTGTTCGTGGCGAAGTTTTTGGGAACCCCTCCTATCAATGTGTTCCGTGGGGAAGTAAAGGGCGGAAGTCTGTATATAGGTACAGAAGCAGTCATGGATGTGAAGGGCGTGGAAGATCAGGAAGTTACAGTGGGAATCCGTCCGGAAGGCTTTGTGTTGGAGGAGAATGGACCACTTGCCTGTCAGTTGGAGGAAGTGGAGGTCATGGGACGTGATATTACCGTGGTTTCCAAGCATGCAGATTGTGAAAATGTGGAGATACGTTCTATCATCAGTGCAGAGAATTTGGTAGATACCCGTAAGGATGTGGTGCGTTTTTCTATCAAGCCAAACAAGCTGTTCCTGTTCCATAAGCAAACTGAGGAACGCATTCGTTTTGAGTGGAAGTAGGGGAGAGTAGAAATGGATAATAACAATCGGAAAGCGTGGCTGTATCTGTTGCCGGCAATACTGTTTCTGGGTGGGTTCATGGTATACCCTTTGATTGATGTATTGATTTATTCCTTTGAGGAAGGGTATAACTCTGCTTCACAGACCTATTACGGCATCGGTACATACAATTATTCTTATGTGTTGCATGACCCGTATTTTTTGCAGGCTGTGAAAAATACCTTTATTTTGGTGATTTTCACAGTGCCCATTTCTACGGGGCTGGCATTGTTGATTTCCTTGGGATTAAGTTCCATCAAGGCTTTGAAAAATTTATTCCAGACCATTTACTTTCTGCCCTATGTAACCAATACCTTGGCGGTGGGTCTGGTGTTTATGATTTTGTTTAAGAAAACCCCTTATACGGATGGTCTGGCGAATTTGATTATCAATTGGTTCGGCGGAAGCTCCATAGACTTTATCGACGGGCCGTACTGGGCGAAGATGTTCGTGTTGTGTTTTTATACAGTGTGGGTGGTATTGCCCTTTAAGATATTGATCTTGACCAGTGCATTGGCAAGTGTGAAACAGGATTATTATAATGCGGCTAAGGTGGACGGAACACCCAGATTGCGTGTGTTTACCAAGATTACTTTGCCTATGATATCTCCCATGTTGTTTTATCTGATTATTACGGGTTTCATCGGAGCATTTAAGGCCTATAGTGATGCTGTGGCATTGTTTGGAACAGATTTGAATGCAGCGGAGATGAACACTATCGTAGGGTATGTGTACGATATGCTGTATGGAAACAGTGGCGGGTATCCGTCTTATGCGTCGGCGGCAGCCATCATACTGTTTACCATCGTGTTGACCATCACCTGCATCAATTTGTTGGTGAGCAAGAAACACGTTCACTACACATAAAAGGAGCAAATTATGGTGAATCAAGTAGATTATGATAAAATAGAGCGGTCTGCTAAGGTGCGGCAGAACACGCGGAATACGGTGATTTATACACTGTTAACTTTTTGGGCGATTGTGGTGCTGTTTCCTTTTTATTGGATGGTGCTGACTTCGGTGAAAAGTTATAGTGCATACAACTCAGAATTTATTCCGCAGTTGTTTACCTTGTCGCCTACCATGCAGAATTATGTGGATGCTTTTACGAAGGTGCCATTGGCAAGATACTTTGGGAATACATTGATTTTTACATTGATTACTACAGCGCTGATGTTGGTGGTGACGGTGCTGGCGGCTTTTGCCTTTGCCAGACTGGAGTTTAAGGGGAAGGACATGCTGTTTACCCTGTTTTTGTCTCTGATGATGATACCGAATGAGTTGGTAATCATTACGAACTATGTGACCATTACCAATCTGGACATGCGTAATACCTTCATGGGATTGATATTGCCGTCCGTGACGTCGGTATTTTATATTTATTTGTTGAAGGAAAATTTCGAGCAGATACCCAATGAGCTGTATTATGCGGCAAAGGTGGATGGTACCTCAGATTTGAAGTATTTGTTGAAGGTGATGGTGCCAATTTGTAAGCCTACCATTATCACCATTACCATTCTCAAGGTGATTGAGTGTTGGAACAGCTATGTGTGGCCCAGGCTGGTGACGGATGATGAGGCGTATTTCCTGGTATCTAACGGTATTCAGGAAATTCGGGAGAATGGTTTCGGTCGTGAAAATATTCCTGCCATGATGGCGGCGGTAGTGGTGATTTCCGTACCGCTTATTGTGTTGTTTTTGATTTTCCATAAGAAGATTATGGAAGGTGTATCCAGAGGAGGTACCAAGGGATGAGAAGATTACGAAAAAAGGCTGTGGTGCTTTTGACTGTGATGTCTCTTTGTACATCCATGTTTACCGGCTGTCACGGAAATGTGGAGCGGAATGTGTTTGAGATACCGCAGGAGTTTGATATGTCTCAAAAGCATGAAATCACTTTTTGGGCAAAAAACGACACCAATGTTTCGCAGACCAGGATTTATGAGAAGGCAATCGAGGATTTTCAGGCTTTGTACCCGAATATCAAGGTCAATTTACGATTGTATACGGATTACGGAAAAATTTATAATGATGTCATTACCAATATTTCTACCAATACCACGCCTAATGTGTGTATTACTTATCCGGACCATATCGCTACCTATATGACCGGTGCCAATTGTGTGGTGCCGCTGGATGATTTGTTTGTGGATGTAAGGTATGGCCTGGGTGGCAGTGAAGTAGGGTTTGATGCACCTACCAAGGAGGAAATCGTTCCCCAGTTTCTGAAGGAATGTATGATTGGCGGGCAGTATTATGCGTTGCCCTATATGCGTTCTACGGAGGCTTGTTATGTGAATAAAACCTATGTGGAGGCATTGGGATATACTTTGCCGGAAGTGCTGACTTGGGATTTTGTATGGGAGGTTTCCGAGGCGGCAACGGCTAAGAACGCAGATGGTACTTTTCAAGTAAATGGTCAGAAGGTGCTGATACCGTTTATTTATAAGTCTACGGACAATATGATGATTCAGATGCTGAAACAGAAAAATGCAGGCTATTCCACCGGTACCGGGCAGATACAGATTTTTAACGATACGACGGAGGAATTGTTGTTCGAGGTGGCAGAGCATGTGAAGAGCGGTGCTTTCTCGACCTTTAAGATTTCCAGCTATCCGGCCAACTTCCTGAATGCGGGACAGTGTATTTTCGCGGTGGATTCCACGGCGGGAGCTACCTGGATGGGAAGCCATGCACCACTGTCGGATATCGCAGAGGATGCTTTCGTGGAGTTCGAGACAGTGGTAATGCCCATACCGCAGTTTGATGTGGAACATCCGAAAATGATTTCTCAGGGACCTTCGGTTTGCGTATTTAATAAGGAGGATCCGCAGGAGGTGTTGGCTTCCTGGTTGTTTACCCAGTATCTGTTGACCAATGAAGTGCAGATTGCCTACTCGCAGACGGAAGGCTATGTACCGGTGACCTCCAAGGCACAGGAGAGTGAGGAGTATCAGGACTATCTGAACCGATGCGGCGAGGACAATGAAAAGTATTATGATGTAAAAATCAAAGCGGCTAAGCTGCTTTTGGAAAATGTGGACAATACCTTCGTAACTCCGGTGTTCAATGGTTCTACCTCGCTGCGTGATGCAGCCGGTCAGATGATAGAAAACGTAGCGAAATCTACACGGCGTAAGCAGGAAGTGAACGAGGAGTACATGGAAAAGCTGTATGCAGACATGATTTCCCTGTATCGACTGAATGTGGGAGATGGACAGAATGCAGTGAACGGTAAGGCAGATTTAGGAGAATTGCCTCAGACTGCGAAGCTGTTAATCGGAGCTCTGGTGACAGCTTGGGCATTGATATTGTTGTATGTGCTCTATGAATATGGAAAGAAGAAAAAAATAGAAAAACGTTGATTTCTGAAAAAATTGTTGTATAATAGGTCTTGTGTGTTTGAAAACAGACATGAGAGGAGAAGAAAAATGAAAAAATTATTAGCATGTTTAGTAACTCTTTCTCTTGCAGTGGCAATGGTGGGTTGTGGAAAGGCAGAGGACAATACTGCAGCAACCAACAATTCCGGTGCAGCAGAAAGCACAAGCGAAACTCCTGTAGAAAGCACTCAGGAGAGTACTGTAGAAAGTACAGAAGAAAGCAATGCGGCTGAAGAAGTAACTGTAATGACTCATGAAGAGTATGCAGCTGCAGCAATAGACACTGCAGTAGTAGTGGAAACCTATGTACAGGCAAAGCAGAGCTGGTGGGAAGATAAGGCTACCGTTTATGCACAGTCTGAGGATGGTGCATATTTCCTGTATGAGATGGCTTGTAGTGAAGAAGATTACGCAAAGTTGACCGAAGGTACCAAGATTCGCGTAAGCGGTTTTAAGGGTGAGTGGTCCGGTGAAGTGGAAATCATGGATGCTACCTTTGAAATCTTAGAGGGTAACTATGTAGCAGAAGCTTTTGACGTAACCGAGCTGTTGGCATCTGAGGAGTTAATCCAGCATCAGAACGAGTTCGTTGCTTTCAAGGGCATGACTGTAGAAGCTTCTAAGGATGCAGATGGTAATGATGTACCTTTCCTGTATAACTGGGATGGTTCCGGTGAGGATGGAAACGACTTGTACTTCAACGTTTCTTACAACGGACAGACCTACAATTTCACTGTTGAGTCTTATTTGTGCGACAAAACTACTGAAGTTTACAGTGCAGTAAAGAACTTACAGATCGGTGATGTAGTGGATATGGAAGGTTTCTTGTACTGGTACAATGGTGTGAACCCTCATATCACTTCTGTGACTGTGGTAGAGTAATATATTAATTCAACAAATATAAAAGCCCCCGATGAGGGTGATGGTTATATGTCCTATAACGGATCGTTGAAAAACGTCTAGCACTCTGCGATAAAAAACATCGCTACGAGGTGTTTTCGAGCCTAGTGTCTGTTACGTTTTTCATCGAGCGAGAGCGTGTCCATATAGGATATATAACCATCACCCCATCGGGGGTTTTTATATAGAAAAATTCAATTATCTGTGGTTTAATCCTCCACCAGTCGCAGACCGGCGGTGTCAGTAACCGGTAGGGAGAAGGCGATGGCTTTTGCCTTGGTGTCTAAGCCGGCATGCTGCATAATGGCCTGCATGATAGGGTTTTTCTGTTCGGTTTTGGTAACGATGTAGATGATTTCCTTTTCGGTGGCAAGGGAAACTCCTAAGAATTTCTCTGCAGCTTCTTTTCCGGTACCCTTTGCATGAATAACGGTTCCGCCGTATGCACCGGCTTCTCTGGCAGCATCCATAATCATTTCTGTATAGCCCTGCTGGGCGATAACGATAATCAAATCATGTGTGGTTTCTTTCAAGATTGATTCCTCCTCTTTTTCATACTCCTGATGTTCCAAAAGATAATTGAGTGTTTTGCGTCCCCCGATACTGCTGAGTGGAACGATGAAAGCAATGCCACCACCCGGGGCATCGATTTTCAGCTTCTTTTGAAGCTGTTTCTTGATATCCTGCCAGGAGCTTTCTTCCAAAATGGTGAAGATAACGGCCTTTTCAGCAGAGTCCATACCCAAATAATCCAAGATTTCGCTGGTAGCTGTTCCGTAACCAAGGGAGAGGAACATGACGTGAAGATTGTTCTCTTCAAACAGGTCGGAATATTTATTTACGATTTTTCTGTCCACAATCGTTGTCATCAAATATATGTTTCCCATAGTGTCCTCATTTCTATAATTCAATAATATCCATATCTCCAAAGCCCTCTACAGCAGGGATGGTAGGAGTGGTAACGGCCGGCTGAGGAGCACGGCGTTCTTTGATCTGACAAATCAGCCCCATGACCTGAATGGTGATGAGCGGGGTCATGGCAACCATGGCTACGATTCCGAAGGCATCCGTGATAATGTTGCCGCCTAAGGCTCCACAGGCACCCATGGCAAAAGGTAATAGGAAGGTGGCGGTCATAGGACCGGATGCAACACCACCGGAGTCGAATGCGATGGCGGTAAAAATCTTCGGTACGAAGAAGGTAATAATCAAAGCGATTGCATAACCGGGCACCAAAAACCACATAATAGAAATACCGGTCAATACTCGTATCATGGCAAGTCCCACAGAAACTGCCACACCGATGGACAAACTCATGCGCATAGAGCGGGAAGAGATGGCACCGGAGGTCATTTCTTCTACCTGTTTGGTCAGGACGAATACGGCAGGCTCTGCCAAAACGATGAAATAACCAATAATCATACCGATAGGAACAATAATCCAGGCGTATGGGAGTTTTGCAATGGTTTGCCCAAGAAAGTTTCCGGCAGGCATAAAGCCTACATTTACACCGGTCATGAAAAGTACCAATCCAATGTAAGTATATATTAAACCAATACCGATTTTGATAAGAGCTTTTTTGTTAATGTCCCTTGCAATGATTTGGAAGAGACCGAAGAAGAAGACAATGGGGAGAATGGAAATAGCCATTTCTTCTATGTAAGTAGGTAACTCTACGGTGAATAGTCGCCACAAATCTACCGTGTTGTCGATAATAGGAATGACTTCAGAGGCCTGTTCGGAGGATTCCGGATGGAAAATCATGCCTAATATCAATACGGCCAGAATAGGCCCGATGGAACACATGGATACCAGACCGAAGCTGTCGTCCGCTGCATGGCGGTCACTTCGGATGGCAGAAATACCGATACCGAAGGCCATGATAAAAGGTACGGTCATGGGACCGGTGGTCACACCGCCGGAGTCAAATGCTACTGCCAGAAAATCTGCCGGAACAAAAATCGCTAAAAGAAAAATCAAGGCATAGAAGCCTACTAATAAGTAAGATAATGGAATTCCAATCAGCATACGCAAAATAGCAAAAACTAAAAATACCGCAACGCCTGCGGCAACAGCCAGAATTAAAACTATGTTAGGTACGGAAGGAACCTGTTCTGCCAATACCTGTAAGTCCGGTTCGGAAATAGTAATGAAGAAACCCATAATCAGACTGACCAGAATTACGATAAGTACGTTTTTGGTCCTTGTCATAATGGAACCCACACGCTCGCCGATAGGGGTCATGGAAAGCTCCACACCTACATTAAAGAGTAGCATTCCTACGATAAGCAGCACTGCGCCGACCAAAAAGGTCATCAGTATGCTGGGCGGGATAGGGGCTATGGTAAAGCATAAAAGCAATACGATACCCAGAATGGGGAAAACTGCTTTGAGCGTTTCTGATAGTTTTTCTTTGAACTTAGAATGAATAAATTGCAATGTTATCAAGCACCTTTCTGTATGTAATTCTTAATCAGTATATCATAAAGTAGTAAGGTAGTACATGAAAGTTTTTTAAAAATTTGAATCTTTACCGGGAGGTGGAGAAATGAGTAGGAGAATTGGTAGAGGAGGATACGAATATGTGTACAGCGATTTCTTATGTAAATATCAGTGGTTTGGATGATGTAAGGGATAAGGGAAGGTTTTGTCCGACGGGTATGGAAGGTGATGCCAAGGAGGAAGGGAAAGCAGTCCATTACTTCGGGCGAAATTTAGACCTAGAGTATCATTATGAGGAAAAGGTGGTTATAACCCCCAGAAATTATCCCTTTGTGTTTCGCGTGTGCGGTCGGCTGGACAGACATTTGGCTATGATAGGTATGGCTTATGTGGTGGAGGGATATCCCTTGTATTATGATGCCACCAATGAAAAGGGCTTGAGCATGGCGGGACTGATGTTTGGCGGGAATGCCTGGTATGGAGAGGTGCTGGAGGGCAAGGATAATATCGCTCCTTTTGAGTTGATACCTTGGATATTGGGGCAGTGTGCTACGGTGGCAGAAGCGAGAGTGTTATTGGAAAAACTGCATTTAGTGGAAATCCATTTCAGTGAGAAGCTGCCGCTGACACCCCTGCATTGGATGCTGGCAGATAAGGAGCAGTGTGTGGTGATAGAGGCTTTGGAAGAGGGCTTGAAGGTGTATGACAATCCGGTGAGGGTATTGACCAACAATCCGCCCTTTCCCTATCAGTTGATGAATCTGCATCAATATAGAAGTCTGTCACGAAGAGACAAGGGAGATACCTTCGGAGAGAGTTTGGAATTGGCAAAATATAGTCGGGGTATGGGAGCCTTTGGATTGCCGGGGGATTTGTCATCCATGTCACGCTTTGTTCGTGCGGCTTTCCATCGGGATAATTCGGTATGCTTCCATGGGGAGAGGGAGAATGTAAATCAGTTCTTTCATCTTCTGGGGAGTGTGGAAATGCCCAAGGGAAGTCTGGAGCTGGAGGAAGGCGTGTATGCGTACACGGTGTATTCCTCCTGCTGTAATACGGATAGGGGCATTTATTATTATCGGACGTATGAGAGTGGGGAGATAAGAGCAGTAGATATGCAGAGTGCGGATTTGGAGGGGGAGAAGGTGGAAATCAGGGTAGACTAAAAAAATGAGAAATGGTATAATGTACGCGAGTCAAAAACCAAGCGGCTGCGAAGCAGACTTTGGGTTTTGACTGCGATAGTGAGCAAACGGTCTGCGAAAGCAGGCAGGAAAGCACGAAGTGCGGGTTTGCGAGCTTGAATATAATAGAAAAGACTAACCGGAGGTACTTATGAGACTGAATAAGAAGTTGTGGATGATTGTAGGTAGTTTAATATTGCTGGAGCTGATAGCACTGGTTGTCGTGTTGGGCGTGAATGAAAAGAAGCAGAAGCAACTGGAGCAGGAAATGGCAGCTCTGACAGGAAATACAACGAATATTAATGTGAATGGAAACGGTACAGAAAATGTCGGAAATAATATAGAAGAACAGGAAAAAGAGGTATCACCTTTTTACTTTACACCATATAATGGTTATATGGATGAGTGTACCGGATGGCTTTATTATGATAGGTTTGTGGATAGGGACTATGACGGAGACGGGAAATTTGACAGGGTTTACCGCGAAGAAGTAAGAGGGTCGAAAATTGTAAAGGAAAGCAAATATCGCATCGAATTGACCGGTGGAGAAGATTTGCTGGTGGAGAAGATGTCCAATGGTCTGCCATTGATAGAGAGCGTGGATTTGGATGGAGACGGGGAGTTGGAAATCCTGTTTACCTGTAGTTTTGATTTCGATGCAAAGGCAGATTATATCGGTCTGGATGTGGTGCTTTTTGACAAGGTAAACGGTAAGTACGAGCAGGTGGAGCTGCCCTTTGAAAAGGATAAAAATAAGTATTATATTACCTTCACCTGTGAGGATTTTTCAGAGGAGGATATCAGTGTTTCTTATCAGGTGCCGGGAAAAGAAAAGAGTATGAATATTCTGACAAAGACAGAAGTCAGCGGACAGTACATAGGTAAGAGGGAGAAAGGAAAAGTATGCAAAATATCCGTAATGGAAGACAGTGTATTGCTTGTCTTTAATACTTTTTATGAAGACTTGGGTAAGCTGGTGGTGGAAGCAGCTTATCGGAATGGCGAGTGGGAGGTTTTGAGTTACAGTTATACTTATTAGAGTGTCTTGACCAGAGAGTAAAAGTTAAGTGGTTTTGGATGGTAAAAACAGGAAAAGTCATATTAATATTGGTGAATAAGAAGAATGTGAAAGAGCTTACATTGTTAAAGGTGTATAAAAAACTGCACATTAACTATGGGAATTAACTTAAATTAAGCATGTTAACCAAAAAGGAAATCCTTTTCGTAGGTTGTTTTTTGCAAAATATACACAAAATCGTGCAAATTATTAAGAAAAAATGAAAAAAGACTACACTTTTTCGAAATGAAGTGTTATAATGTCAATTAGAGTATTGTAATTATATTATAGGCGGTAAGAACAATGGATGTAGGCGGAAGAAAAAAAGTACGTTTGGGTGATGTGCTGATAGCCAGTGGTAAGATTATCCCTGAACAGCTGGAAGCCGGATTGGCGGCTCAGAAGGGCTCCGGTAAGAAGCTGGGAGAGATTTTAATAGAAAAAGGCTTTATCACAGAAGATGATATTGCGAAGGCCCTGAGTGAACAGTTGCATATAGAAATGGTAGATTTGTTGACTATTTCTATTCCGGAAGAAATACTGAATATGGTTCCGGCGAATGTCTTGAAGAAGAATAAGGTGTTCCCTTTCGAGTTTGCAGAGAATAATATGAACGTTCTGCGTGTGGCTATGGCAGACCCCATGGATATTTACGCTCAGGACGATATTTCGATTATTACCAACTGTATGATTGATCCGGTGGTTACCACGGACAGAAATATTATGATGGCCATTGATAAGTATTTTGGTCAGTCAGAAATGAGTGGTGCACTGGAAGCTTATGCGAAGGAAAAGAAGTTAAATGGCGGCGAGGACGTAGAGGAAAACGCAGATGATGTCAATAGTTCTCCTATCGTTATCATGGTGAAGGAAATGATTGACCAGGCAGTACGTCAGCGTGCATCCGATATACATATTGAAGCATTGGAACGTAAGGTTCGTGTGCGTTACCGTATCGATGGTGCGTTGTATGAGAGAGGTAAATACGATATCGGACTTTTGTCAGCTATCGTTGCCCGTATCAAGATTATCGGCGGTATGGATATTTCCGAAAAGAGAAAACCACAGGATGGTCGTATTACTCAGATTGTAGACCGTATGGAATACGATATCCGTGTATCTGTGCTTCCTACCGTATATGGTGAAAAGGTCGTAATGCGTCTTACTTCCAAGACAAACCTGACCAGAGAAAAGAGCCAGCTCGGTTTCAAAGAAAATGAGTTAAAAGCATTTGATCATATTTTGGCACATCCTCATGGTATTTTATTGGTTACCGGTCCTACCGGTTCCGGTAAATCAACCACATTGTATACAGCTTTGAGTGAGTTGAATCAGGAAGATGTAAATATTATCACGGTTGAAGACCCTGTCGAAGCGAATATTGATGGTATCAACCAGGTACAGGTAAATAATAAAGCGGAGTTGACCTTTGCATCCGCACTTCGTTCCATCCTGCGTCAGGACCCGGATATCATCATGATCGGTGAAATTCGAGACCAGGAAACAGCGAGTATCGCAGTACAGGCATCTATCACGGGTCACTTGGTAGTATCTACCCTGCATACCAACTCTTCAGCGAGTACCATTACCCGTTTGGAGGATATGGGTATTGAGTCATACCTGATAGCAGACTCTGTTATCGGTGTTATCGCACAGCGACTGGTGCGTCGTCTCTGTCCGAAGTGTAAAAAGGAAAGAATAGCTACAGCAGAAGAAAAACAAATGATGGATTATCCGGTACATGAGCCGTTGACCATGTATGCACCCTGCGGTTGCAGCAATTGCGACAATACCGGTTATCGCGGACGTATCGGTGTGTACGAGATTATGACAGTGACACCAGAACTGAAGCGTATCATCAGTGCCAGATTGGGCGCAGAAAAGATTAAGGAGCAGGCATTGAAGGATGGTATGTCCACCCTGCATATGAGTGCATCTAAGTATGTTATCGAGGGTATTACCTCTTATGAAGAAATGATACGAGTATCCTTCGATAGCTAATAAACAAAAATAGTAAAAAAGAACTAAAAATATTCTGTAAACCTCCGATATATACAAAGGAGAATACGGAAATTTTGGAGGGGCAAGCATAATGGCGAGTTATGGTTACGAAGCGATAAATAAAGCCGGCAAAACGGTAAAAGGTTCTGTGGAGGCGGAAAGTGTAGAAAGAGCCCGTGATGAGGTCAAAAAATTAGGCTATACTCCCTTGGAAATCAAGGAACAGGGTGTGCTGGATAAGGAAATTAATATTAGTATCGGCGGAAAACCCAGTCCTCGAGACCTGAGCGTGTTCTGTCGACAGTTTGTAAGTATGATCAGAGCCGGTGTAACCATGTTGGATTGTTTAAAGATGCTGGCGGAATCTACTGAGAATAAAAAGCTGAAGGCTGCGGTGCAGGGAATCCGTATCAGTGTAGAAAAGGGTGAACCACTGTCAGTGGCAATCGCTGCTTATCCGGAGGTGTTCCCGGATTTGATGGAAAACATGGTAGCAGCCGGTGAAGCTTCCGGTAGCTTGGATATCGCTATCGAAAGAATGGCAACCCAGTACGAACAGTCCAGTAAGACACAGGGCTTGGTAAAGAAGGCAATGGTTTATCCTATCGTGTTGGTAGTGGTAATGATAGCGGTGGTTATCGTTATGCTGGTAAAGGTTATTCCTTCTTATGTAGATATGTTTGATGACTTGGGAACAGAGCTTCCCGGTATCACTGTAGCGGTTATGAAGCTGAGTAATGGTTTGATAGAGAACTGGATGATTATTTTGCCTATCGTAGTGGTGATTGTGTTCATCATCATGCAGTTCGCAAAGTCTACGACCGGTAAGTATTTCTTCGGTAAGCTGGCATTGAAGATACCGGCAGTAAATAATCTGGTAGTAAAGAGTGCTTCAGCACAGATGGCACGTACTTTGAGTACTCTGCTGGCGGCAGGTATTCCCTTGGTGGAAGCGGCAGAAATCGTGTCTAATATCATGACCAACCCTTACTTCAAGGATGCACTGGCAGCGGCGAAGGATGAAATTACCATCGGTCAGCCCTTATCCAGACCGCTGGAAGAATGTGGATTATTCCCGCCTATGGTATACTTCATGGTACGTATCGGTGAAGAAACCGGTAATACAGAGGATATGTTGGATACACTGGCGAACTATTATGAAGAAGAAGTAGAAATGGCAGTACAGGGCTTGATGGCTGCTATGGAGCCGGCGATTATCATCGTGATGGCAGGTATCGTAGGTACTCTGTTGGGAGCATGTATGGCGCCGATGTTAACCATGTACGAGGCATTGGGGTCTCTATAAAACGAATTATTCACCTACGTGTAGGGACGGGGTGTTTAAGAGGAGAACACAAGGATGTGTCCTCCGGGGGGTATCATGGTGGTACTCTTAACAATATATTTCTTATAAGAAAAGGAGAGTTGAACATTATGAAAAAGGAAATGAACAACAAAGGTTTCTCACTCGTTGAATTAATCATCGTAGTGGCAATTATGGCAGTATTGATTGGTGTATTGGCACCTGCTTACTTACAGTACGTAGAGAAGTCTAAGAAGACTAAGGACTGTGGTACTATCGGTTCTGTAATGGACGCTATCGAAATCGTAGCTGCTGATCCTGCTGTTACTTGGACAGCTGGTACTGGTTATACTTATACCATTAGCACTGGAACAACTGCAGCTACTTATGGTGGTTTCGCTACTGAAATCGGTGCTATCGTACCTGCAAACAAGACTATATTAGGTAGTTCTTGGGCTGCTGTTTCTTTTGAAGCTACTAAGGGCAACAATGGGGTCGTTACATTTACCAACTTGAGCGGTTTGGATGCAGCTACTCCTGCAAATGCAGCTGCAGAAATCCAGAAGATTTCTCCTGCTTTGGAAGCTAGATTCCAGTAAGATTTCAGAAAGGCACGACATATGTTTCCCGTGACAGTATTGTTATACATAGTGGTTTTCGTGTATGGTATCACCATAGGAAGCTTCCTGAATGTGTTAATCTACCGAATTCCGAAAAAAGAGAATATAGCAGTGGTTCGGTCTCATTGTATGAGCTGTGGCTATCAGCTGAGATGGTATGATTTGGTACCCTTGTTCAGCTGGCTGTCATTGGGCGGAAAGTGCCGTAAATGCAAAGAGAAAATATCCATTCAGTACCCTCTCATCGAGGGGCTGAATGGAATACTCTATATCATTGTGTTTTGGAGATTTGGGTTGAGCGTAGAATCCCTACTCTACTGCTTGACATTCAGTGCATTGCTGGCACTGAGCGTGATTGATTTTCGAACCTATGAAATCCCTGTGGGATTTAATTACTTTATACTGACCATGGGGCTGATACGCGTAGTGACAGACCTGAATAACTGGATGAACTATGTGATCGGCTTCTTCGCGGTCAGTGTGTTTTTGTATTTATTAATTGTCCTGTCGAAGGGACGTGCCATGGGTGGCGGTGATATGAAGCTGATGGCTACCTGTGGATTATTGATTGGCTGGAAGTTGATTATTCTGGCGTTTTTGTTAGGTTGTATATTAGGTTCGGTGATTCATATTATACGTATGAAAATATCCGGCGAAGGACATGTACTGGCCATGGGACCCTATCTGGCCATGGGAGTGGCACTGGCGGTATTGTTCGGAAACCAGTGGATAAGCTGGTATTTTGGATTGTTAGGATTATAATTTTTGAGATTTTTTATTTGTTTTTTGACTTTGAGAATAACCGGCAGTTATGCCGGATGAGATATGTGAGGGCTAAGTATGGCAAAAGTATTAAGTATTGAAATCAGTAATTCCTTAATCCGTATTTGTGAAATGGATTACAAGAAGAAGAATCCGCGTGTATATCGTCACGCAGTGGTGGCTACACCTCCCGGAGCGATTAATGACGGATATATTATGAATCAGGCAGAGCTGAAGGAAGCAATCACTAGTGCTCTGGCAGCAAATAAGATGAAGGGAACTAAGGATGTTATCTTTACTATTGCATCCAGCAAGATTATTACCAGAGAAGTAATGCTTCCCGGTGTAAAGCAGGCATCTTTAGGGGCTTTGATTAAGACAAACCTGAACGAATACTTCCCGATTGATTTGTCCTCTTATGAAATCGCACATCTGGTTTTGGAGCAGATGAAGGAAGGCGATAATGCAGGTAAATACAGAACACAGATTATGGCTGCAGAAAAGAGCATGGTAAAGAGCTATGATGAGCTGGCTTCTTTCTGTGGTCTGCGTTTGGTGTCACTGGATTATGCAGGTAACAGTATTTTCCAGGCTATTAAGAATGAAGATACCGCATCACGTGTCATGGTGTTAAAGATAGAAGAAAACCAGACCTTGATTTCTATTGTAAAGGAAAAGAACCTGATGCTTCAGAGAAGTATCGGTTATGGTGTGGATGCTGCTATCGAAGAAGTGACTAAGCAGCCTATCTTCGGTGCAGATAACTCCGATGAAGCATGGGATTTGTTAAAGCAGAGAACCTGTATCAAATTTAATGTTTCTGAAACTGCTCAGAGAAACTCTATGGACAGAGACCTGAGTACGGATCTGGAAACCAGAGACTTTGATGAGAATCAGGAAATTCGTGAAGCGAAGATAGAAGTTACCAAGAGCTTGGATACCTTGATTAGTTCTATCCGCAGAATTATTGAATTTTATGCTTCCCGTAATAATGGTGAAGAAGTAGATAAGATTTTGGTTACCGGTTTCGGTGGTGCCATGAGTGGTTTGGCGAAGCTGTTAACCAATGAGTTGGGCATCAAGACACAGGTATTGAACCGTATGGAAGGTGTCGGATACCTGATTACCAACCAGAGTGAGGGTATTTTCAATTTCGTATCCTGTATCGGTGCTACCTTTAATCCTGTAGGTTTTATCAGCAAGGATAAGAAGGCAAAGGAAAAGAAGGACACGGATTTCACCTTTACCACTGTTTTGGTGATTATCGCTGTAGTAATTGCATGCGTGGCTTTGAGTTTGATTTCCATTATGAATTATAATGGAGAAAAGGAAATAGAGGCTCAGCTGTTGGAAACGGAAGCTTTGTATAAGAAATCTGAACAAACTTATGTGAAATATTCCAGTATGTTGACGATGTATCAGCAGGTAGAGGCCGGCGATAAGCTGACTTTACATGCCAATGATAGAATTTTGAGGTTCCTGGAAGAGTTGGAAAAGACATTGCCTGTAGGTGCAGTGATTGAGACATTCTCCTCTAATGATACTCAGGTAGTAATGACGCTCAGTGTGAATTCAGAGGAAGAAGCTGCGTTATTTATTTCTAAGATGAGAGATTTTGAAAGCCTGATGCAAGTTTCTGTTTCTTCTATTTCAGTGACTGAGCTGACGGAAGAAGAAATCGAAGCTCTGAAAGAAACTAGAACTGATGAGGAAGGCGAAGTCTCTCCGATAAGTGCAAAGTTTACCCTGACGGGTATTTATTATCCGAACGGTATAGCTCCGGAAGAAGAATAAGACGCGGAAAGGGAACGGTAGTGAGATGAAGAAGATAACAAGTAAGCAGATTTTTATATATGTATCTTTGCTGGGTATCATAGCAGTGGTGGCTGTGTATATGCTGGTATTCAAGAAGTATAACGGATTGGCAGAAGAAACCAGATTGAATAATGAAGCATTGCAGACCAGAATCAATCAGTTAAAGGTGCATTATGACAATGAACCAAACTATTTAACCGAGATGGAAGCCATGGCTCCTATGGTAGATGAAATTCTGGCAAAGTATCCGGCAGACATTTTGGAAGAAGATTTGATTATGCATGCAGTAAATACCAAGCTGGTAACACCGGTAAAGTATAGCAATATTAACTTCGGTAAGAAGGGTACTCTCAAGACAGTTGATGCGGCAACCGTACAGGGAGCCGGATTGGAGAAGTATCAGGAAGCAATCAGCTTCAATCAGTATGCTGTAAGTTATCCTACAGAGCTGACCTATCTGGGACTGAAAAATTTGGTTCAGGTAGTTTTTGATAGTGACTATCATATCGGTATCAATAATCTGGCATTTGCAGCAAGTGGAGAAGAAAACGGCTTGACCGGTAATATGGATTTGGTTTTCTATAGTGCAACCGGTACCGGTAAGGAATACACATTGCCGGATATGACAGTATATGAAGCCGGTGTTTTGAACATTTTTGGTTTGGAAAATGAAGAAGAGTTAATCGTAGAAACAGAAGAAAACGCAGAATAAATGGATGAGGTTGTGGCATGAGAAGTGATAAGCTGAGAGGGAAAAAACTGAATAATAAAGGTGTTACTCTGGTGGAACTGATTGTTGCCATAGCCATTCTTTCCGTAGCCATCATTCCGTTGATGTATGCTTTTGTAAATGTAGCACGTTTCAGCGGACGAGGCAGAGAAGTACAGCAGGCTACCAGCATCGCACATACGGTAATGGAAAATTGTAAGGCATATTCCGTGTCGGATATTACAGCACAGATGCAGCTGGGAGCAACCAAGGAGTTTTTGGATTCGAAGTTTGCAACAGAAGGCTTATCTGTGGGTGGTTATTATGTAGACGATACCGATAGTACGAAGTTTTATATTGATAACGTCAGAACCGGTAATCAGGTTTTTGATGTTTGCTTGGAATTGGATCCCTATACGGACAATTTGGGCAACCCGGCGTCAGAGAATATTTTCAATATTGAAAATATGAATCCTGCACTGGATGGTATTTTCATGGCACAGAGCACCAAGGATGTGTACAATGCTGTAGTAGCAATGGAGTTGGATGAACAGGCATATATGATGGCCATGGAAGACATTGCCAATGAAGTAAAGGATTTCACCAATGATGCCAGCAATGGTTATGAATATGTGGATATGTCCACAGATGCGGTTATCGACAGCTTCAAGAGCGGGGAGATGAATGCAGATAAGTTTCGAATGAACCGAAATGTTTATTTGGATATGAGACAGACCGCAGGCAGTGACGATATTGCAATGGTGTATTATGAGTATGAATATTATCTCACCGGTGATTTTAAGTTCTTAGCAAAACCTACATCTACCGGAACACCGGTAGCGACACCTACACCGGACCCGGCAGTAACTCCGGACCCATTGGCCACACCGGGACCGACACCTACTGCAGCACCGACGAATACGGAGGTACCGTTGTCTATTGCTACGGGAGCGGCTAATTCCGTTAAGATATTTAATAAAACAGATGTTTCCAATAACAAGGCATTTAAAATTTATGGAAATGATGTAATGAATGACACCAATGCGGATTTGAAGCTGAACAATGTGTATATGTTCTATACACCGGCTTATAGTAAGCAGGTGGAATATCCCATCACACAGGATACCATTCATATTGATAATGGTTTAGGCAGAGAAGTAAATGTGTATCTGATTAAGCAGGTTGATTTGGGGATCAGCGACGTAAGTGTAGGTGGCAGTGATACGAAGTTACAAATTGCAGAATCCTATTATAGACCAAAGGTAGTCGGTACAGGAGCTGTGAAGCTGTATCATAATTTGGATAAGAATTTATCAACAGGAACAGTTTATCTCAATAATGCAGATTTGTTTGATGCTACATGGACTACATTAACACCTACTACGGATTTGATTGAGACGAAGTCTACACAGATGATGTTCCGGATATATTTGAACATTTATCATTCCAATGCGTATGAGCCGGCAGTGGAGAACAAAATTCATGATGGCAGCACGGCGGTATTAAGTATGAATGGCACGAAAGTAGACTGGTAATAAGTGAAGGGTTGGAGAATGACAAACATGAAAAAGAAAAAAATAAATAATAGCGGTTCCACATTAGTGATTGTAATCGTTGTAATTGCGTTTGTCAGTATTCTGACAACGACGCTGCTTTATCTGGCAAATATGAATTTCCAAATGAAGGCTACCGATTACAGAACCAAGGTCAGCTTTTACGGAAGTGAAATTCCTTTGGAAGAAATACGGATGCAGCTGACTATTGATGCTTCCAAGGCAGCGCAGGAAGCGTACAGTGATTTATTATTGAATTATGGAAATTATGCTACGGATGATGGCGGTTTGCGAATGGCGCAGTACCGTGACAAGTATATGACAGAATTTATAAAGCTTTGGGATGCCCGTTGTGTAGATCCTGCAACAGGCAGTAGCAGTTGGGTATATGCTTTGAAGAAAACTTTTAATAATGATGATGCTACTGATGTGGATGCACATATGAGTAACAGAAGTTATCATGTGGTGGAAGACAGCAATGCAGATGATAATGTATATTGTTCTACATCCGGTTGTACCGCACGTTGGCATATCGTCATCGATACCAGTTCCGGCTTTACCGGTGACCGTATGAAAAAAGATATGGTTAATGGTTGGATACAGTTAAGAGGTATCAAAGCGGTATATACCGAAAATGGTTTCACTTCGGTAGTAGCCACTGATTTCAATGTAGAAGTGCCGGAAATCGACTGGGCAGTGAATTCTTATTTAGATGATGCCAGCCAATCAGATGAAAGGACACCTGTTGACTTTCGGACTTGTGTGTATTATACTAATTGGGTAAAGCAATAAAATGCGGGTTATTATTATGGAAAATAAGAGAAAATTGGGAAATCAGGGCTTTTCACTGGTGGAATTGATCGTTGTTATGGCTCTTATTGTCATTTTGGGCAGTGCAACTGTTTATGGATTGACTTTTTTAGCCAGCAAACCGGTGGAAGAATGTGCCAGAAAAATCGAAATAGGGCTTCAAGGGAATCGGAACAGTGCCATGGGTAAGCTGACGGCACATATCAGCTTTTTTGTGGATGACGAGGATGTTTACATATCGGAAACACTGGATACTAACACGAAGCAAACACTTATTGCCAGTGGGGTAGAGGTGTATTATACTTATAAGAGTAATCCGACAAACAAAGTGTTACTAGGAACGAGTCCATTAACAGTGGAATTCGACAGAAGTAGTGGTTCTTTGAAACCCAGACCGGGGACGACGGATGATTTTTTACAAAGTATTATTGTGAAACGTGGCTCTAAGGAATTGACAGTTACAATAGAACGACTTACAGGTAGAGTGACTATAAACTAACTTTTCTAAAGGGAGGTAAAAGAAGATGTTTGGGAAACGTCGGAAAGGTAACAACAAAGGTTTTTCTTTGATTGAGCTCGTATGTGCAGTGGCTATTTTTGGTCTTTCTACCGCAGTAATCGGTGGTGCCATGGTTGTCAGCTCACAGAGTTATCAGAGAGGAACTATCGAGTTGGATGTGCAGAAGGAAGCACAGTCCACTACGAATCTGGTTGGTAATCTGTTGGTAGATGCAGTGAATGTAGAAGCTACAGCTGTAAACCATATCAAGGTTACCGATAAGACAGGTGCAACTTATGAAGTAAAGCAGGTAGGTACTGAGTTGAAGTATGTACAGGGTTCAGAAGAGGTAGTTCTGGCAGAAAATGTAGCATACTTTAAGGTAGATGCAGATGATTTCAATACCAGTAAGAACGTAGAGATTGATTTGGCGATTTCTACCGGTGGTAAGGAATACAAGGCTGCTTATAACACCACTGCCAGAAATGGACAAATGGATCCCAGTGCTGCTATGGAAGCTAAGATTTTCATTGATAATGAAGTGGTTTTGGAACCCGGTCAGGCGTATAATTTTACTGCTTTGGTAAGCAGTAGTGTGGATGTGGAAGGTTTGGATTGGAACTTTGTAGATGCTACAGATGCAACAAAGGCTACCTTTATTTCCACTTCTGATACTAATGCTATTGTAAAGTTGAATCCCGGTGCTGAGGGTCAGATTGCATTTACTGTAAAGACCAATAAGACGAAGGTGGATGGCGCCGGAAATACCGTTCCTCTCGCAATTGAAACTGTTGTGATTAAGGTAAGAAGAGTAACGGATATTGTAGGTATGAATCATACCGTTGTCAGCGGAACAGAGTATACGTCAGGTGCTGTTTATCGTGTGTATGCACAGGTTGGCGGTGATAATTTAGATAAGCAGATTGGTAAGGCTTTTGATAGTGATTATATTAATCCCAGTTTTGTAAACTTTGAAATTGATAGTACCGTAGGTATCAATGTAAATAAGATTCAGATTACAGATGGCGGTACTCGTACCAATAAAGAAAATGGTAACAATCCTTACATCGAGTTTACCTTGTTAGAGGATTTGGATATCGGTGATTCTATTGTAATCAGAGGAACGGCAAAGCATCCGGAAGGTTGGATTGCAGGAGAAACGGATGCCAGTGGTAATATTCTTTATAACAAGGCAAGTACTGCTTCTGCACAGTATGATTATGGTGATGTAACAGAACTTTATACGATTGAGAATACTTTGAATGGTCCTTGGCCGAATACCAACGGTCTGAAGCGTGGTGACCGTCAGTATTGGTGTAATATTGACACTGCGATTCAGAGTGAGGCATTTGGTTACAGTGCGAGTGCACAGACTGCACATACTTATATCAGAATGTGGGAGAAGGGTACTACTGCTCCGGCAGATGCAGTAGGTTGGATACCCATGTGTACAACTGGTGATGGAAACTTCCAGTTCCAGGAAACCTGGTCTAAATTATTTGAGCCGGATAAGGCTTATGTGATTGAAATGATGTTATTGATGGGTACCGATGGCGGCATTTCTTCTGCTGCAGATGTGGCATGGCCGGTATTGTCAGGTCCTGATGTAACACCCAGAAATAAGTATGTTACCAGATTCCAAATGGAAAAGGCTGAAGTGAAGTATAAGTGTGCTGCATTAGGTGTGAATTCTTATGTTTCAACGATTGGTTCACCGACACCGGTAACTATGACTGAATTTACAGAATATACATTTGATCTTGCAGCTCAAAGAGTTAATATTCAGACAGTAAAGGATCAGGTAGTGTTCGAAGTGAATGTAAACGGATCTACCAAGACACTTAGTGAGGCCGGTTTAGAGAAGCAGTTCCATGCAAATGATGACACCGGTGAGACCGCTTACTTTACACTGAAAGGTCAGGGCGGTGATTTACAGAAGGGTGTAACTTATGAAATCAATGTGAAGTTAAATTTCCCGTTATCTGTGTATGATTCAACCAGCAAGACTTGGTCAACAACTACTGTACCTACCAACATTGGTACTATATATGCAGTATTTAATTAAGTGATTTTGTAGCACCACAGAAATGTGGTGCTACTTTTTCATAATACCCATGGATGCACGATTTTGATTGTTTTTTATATAGGTCGGCATTCCGGAAAAAGGAGTATTTAAAATATGTTTCAAAAACTAAAAGAATGTAAAACATTCAAGGAAATATTCGATATTGTGGGAACCAAACCATTTGAAATAGCCGCCTTTTGGGTGGTGTTAGGCTGGTGTATATTACCGCTCATTTCTGTGGTGGAAAGAGTGTATTGGTCTCTGAATGCGCTGAACAGCTACCAGCATATGAATGCGATTATGATGGGATATCAGTATTCTATGAGTGTTCTGGGACGTATATCCTTATACATAAGTATTTGCTTTCTGATTAGCCGTCTTTGTGTGTATGGAAAGAATGTTTGGAAAAAGATAAAGGCGGAACCATGGCATTTTCTGTTACTGGCTATGCTTCTTTGGGGCTGTATTGCTACTTTATTGGCAGAGGATGTTAGATTCGCATATGAAGGCGATTCTTATTTATATGATGGTCTGCGAAGCTATTTCTTTTATGGAGCTACTTATGTGTGTGCCTTTATCATCACCAGTCACAAGAATAAGCTGCGATTGATGAATGTATTTAATGTGGTGGCGAATATTATATGCTTCATCATTATCTTTGTAGATTATACGGATATTCCTTTTTTACAAGATTGTTTTCCGACCAGATTATCGGCAGTGTTCTTTCATTTCAATCATGCCGGCTATTATATCAACGTGGCTATTTTGTGTGCCATGGGATTGTATTTGTATGAAAAGAAGCGAGGACTTCGAATTTGGTACGGCTTCAGCATGGCATTTCAGGTGTTTGGAATCTTAGTCAACAGTACCTTGGGAAGTTTCATCGGTACCTGCTGTGCATTGGTTATGATTTTGGTAATGTATATGCGTAAGAATTCCAAGTTTCAATGGAGAATGTGTACTCCGGTTGCCGTAGTGGTGGTGTTGGTGATGGCCAGTTATTTGGGCTTCGTTCCTACCAGTTCCGGGGAAGATATGAAGGCAAATTTTGAGTTGCTTAAGGATAACAGTGAGGCGGTAATGACATCAGCAGAGGCTGCAGAGGGAGCAGGACATGGTCGTGTAAAGTTGTGGATGATGAGTTTGAAAATGATTCCCGGAAGTCCCATTTTCGGATATGGACCGGAGCATTTGGATGATGTATATTCAAAAGAAATGTTGATTGCCAGACCGGATAATGAATTTATCCAGCATGCGGTCTTTATGGGGGTGCCTGCCAGTTTGTTTTATATAGTTGCATTGGTATGGCTGTTTATTCATCAGTGGAAGCATATGAAACGACTGGATAGAACCGTTTTGACGGCTGCCGGATGTGTGATTGCCTACTTGGTTTCTTCTATGTTTGGTGTTACGGCATTTTACACGACACCGTATTTGTTTATGTTCTTGGGAATGGCGGCTGCCAGACCGGAGGAGGAAGAAGTGAAAGCAGAAAAAGAAGCACCTCAAATTTCTGAAACTGCGTCATAGAGAATGGGTGATTTGCAAAGCGGTACATGAGTTTGTAGTTTTATAGTTATTAATGGATGGGGCATCTGTATGGGTGCCCCTATTGCTATTTGAATACTCTGTTATTTATTTGTTCTTGCAATCTTTCACTATATATGCTATTCTTTTTATAAATCATAAAGATTTTATCTTTTTACGAGAAAATTCTCGTTGTTGCAAAGCGGGCAGATTATGCCCTGTTCGAAATTCTGGCAGTTCGCCAAGAGTTCATTTGTAGGTAAATTAAATATGGCACTGGCAGATTGTCATGCTGTCCGTGGACGTAGCAACTTATCGGGTATTAAATCAATTAACTCATGCGACCGGTTTAGAAACGGAGCATATAGAGAAGGAGGGAAAAGTAGACCGGTTTGGAACCGGAGCGTATAGAGAAGGAGGGAAAAGTAGATATGTGCAGAGCATTGTATGAAATCAGAGAGGATGCGAAGGAAGAGGGAAGAAGTGCTGGGCTGGCAGAAGGACTGGCAAAACAGTTCCATATCCTATGTAAATATGTAAAGAGAGGCATCATTCCTTTAGAAGAAGCTGCAGAAGACATGCAGATGACAAAGGCAGAGTTTCTGGAACGGATGGAGGCGATGGGTTAAAGTTGAAGCGATGGAGAAAGTAGTTGATAGCTGAATAAATGGATGTATATTTATTTACTCTTGCTCGTATAATATTTCGAATATGGAAAATGTTTTCTTTGAAAAGTTCTGAACTTTTAGAAAAATTTAGCTTGCCACATCAATTTTTTTAGTGTATAGTGAGTGTCGTTAATGCTTGTAAGCGATAAGAAATATAGGCGAGACAAGGGGAGTAAAATGGCGAAGTATTTAGTAATAGTAGAGTCACCTGCGAAGGTGAAAACCATAAAGAAGTTTTTGGGGGCCAATTATGAGGTGGCGGCCAGCAATGGACATGTAAGGGATTTGCCGAAGAGTTCTTTGGGCATTGATCCTGAAAATGATTATGAACCCAAGTATATTACCATTCGTGGAAAGGGAGATATTCTGGCGAATTTACGTAAGGAAGTAAAGAAGGCAGAGAAGATTTATCTGGCAACGGACCCTGACCGTGAAGGAGAAGCGATTTCCTGGCATTTGTTGTATGCCCTGAAGCTGCAGGATAAGAAGGTATATCGTATCACCTTTAATGAGATTACTAAGAATGCCGTAAAAGAATCTTTAAAAAATGCCCGTGAAATCGATATGAATCTGGTAGATGCACAGCAGGCGAGAAGAGCATTGGACCGTATGGTAGGTTATCGTATATCTCCTATCCTATGGGCGAAGGTGAAACGTGGACTGAGTGCAGGACGAGTGCAATCAGTAGCACTTCGAATTATTTGTGACAGAGAAGATGAAATCAATGCATTTATTCCGGAAGAATACTGGACCTTGGACGTGGAATTAAAGGTGCAGGGTGAGAAAAAGCCTATTAAGGCAAAGTATCATGGGGACAAATCCGGCAAGGTATCCATCCAAAACAAAGAAGAAATGGATGCTTTATTAAAGAAGCTGAAGAATGCTGCCTATCAGGTATCTGAAGTGAAGAAAGGGGAGCGTACCAAGAAGGCACCCTTGCCCTTTACCACTTCTACATTGCAACAGGAAGCCAGCAAGGTGTTGAATTTTTCTACTCAGAAGACTATGCGTCTTGCTCAGCAGTTGTATGAAGGCGTGGATATTAAGGGTGAAGGTACGGTAGGTCTCATTACCTATTTGCGTACGGATTCTACCCGTGTATCTGCGGAAGCAGAGAGCATGGCGCAGAGCTTTATTGTGAAGAATTATGGAGAGGAATATGCAGCAGAGACTACCGCTGTGAAAAAGTCTGAGCAAAAGATACAGGATGCTCATGAAGCCATTCGTCCTACAGATTTGAACCGTACACCGGTAGCGATCAAGGAACAGCTGCCCAGAGATTTGTTCCGTTTGTATCAGCTGATTTGGAAGCGTTTTGCGGCCAGCAGAATGGCTCCGGCTAAATATGCTACCACCTCCGTGAAAATAGAGGCGAAGGAGCAGATTTTCACCGTAGCAGCATCTCAGATGTTGTTTGACGGTTTTATGAGTGTATATACTTCTGAAGAGGATAAAGAGGAAACCAATTCTTTGAGCAGGGAGCTGAATCGGGATTCTGTATTGGAGTTTCTTTCCTTTGAGGATAAGCAGCACTTTACACAGCCCCCGGCACATTATACGGAAGCCAGTCTGGTACGTGCACTGGAGGAGCTGGGAATAGGTCGTCCCAGTACTTATGCACCTACGATTACTACGATACTTGCCAGAAGATATATTGTGAAAGAGAACAAAAACCTCTATGTAACGGAAATCGGTGAAGTAGTAAATAATATGATGAAGGAAGCGTTCCCGACTATTGTAGATGTGAACTTTACAGCGAATATGGAAGCACTTTTAGATGCAGTAGAAGAGGGAACAGTCAAATGGAAGACCATTATTTCCAATTTCTATCCGGATTTGGATGAGGCCGTAAGGAGTGCGGAGAAGGAGCTTTCTGAAGTGAAAATTGCAGATGAGGTGACGGAGGAAATTTGTGAGAACTGTGGACGTAACATGGTAATTAAGTATGGTCCTCACGGTAAGTTCCTGGCATGTCCCGGATTCCCGGATTGCCGTAATACCAAGCCCTACTTTGAAAAAATCGGTGTAAGCTGTCCTAAATGTGGCGGTGATGTGATTGTGAAAAAATCTATGAAGGGCAGACGGTATTTTGGCTGTGTGAATAATCCGGACTGTGATTTCATGGTTTGGCAGAAGCCATCCGGAGAAAAATGTCCTCAGTGTGGTGGTGTATTGTTGGAAAAAGGCAACAAATTGGTTTGTATGGACGAGCAATGTGGCTTTGTGAAAGTGAAAGACAAACAGTAAATGATGTTGTTAATGTCAGAATTTTCACATAAATCGCAAAAATACAAATAAATTAACTATTTATACATTGTAATCTGAAATTATTTGTGCTAAACTAATATAGAAATCATTGGCTTGGTAGGCACAAATGGAGGAATGATACGGATGAGCAGTGTACAATTGTTAGACAAAACAAGAAAAATCGGAAAGCTTTTGCATAATAACAATTCCAGCAAGGTCGTCTTTAACGATATTTGCAAGGTAATGCGTGAAATATTATGCTCCAACATATTGGTAATCAGCCGCAAAGGAAAGGTGCTGGGGGTAGGTCATTATGACGGGGTAGACCACATTACGGAATTGATTGACGAAAACGTAGGCGGTTTCATTGACAATATGTTAAATGAACGTCTTTTGGCAGTATTGTCTACTAAGGAGAATGTGAATCTGGCTACGCTGGGCTTTGAAAATTCTGATGTAGCTAAGTTTCAGGCCATTATTAATCCGATTGAAATCGCAGGGGAGAGATTAGGTACACTGTTTATTTATAAATGCAATCAGCAATATGATATTGATGATATTATTTTGTGTGAATACGGTTCTACGGTAGTAGGGCTGGAGATGCTTCGTGCAGTCAATGAGGAAAGTGCAGAAGAAAGCCGAAAGGTAGCGGTAGTGAAATCTGCCATCAGTACATTGTCCTTTTCTGAAATGGAAGCCATTACCCATATTTTTGATGAGTTAAACGGCATGGAAGGCATTCTGGTAGCCAGCAAGATAGCAGATCGTGTGGGAATCACCCGTTCTGTAATCGTCAATGCATTGCGAAAGTTTGAAAGTGCAGGTGTGATAGAGTCACGTTCCTCCGGTATGAAGGGAACTTATATCAAGGTATTAAATGATGTGGTTTTCGATGAAATTGAAGAATTAAAGAAGCAAAATAGCAGAAATTAATAAATTTGGAAGGACAAATGGATTTTGTCTGAAAAAAGATAAAAGGATTTATTGTAAAGCACAATAGGTCCTTTTTTGTTTTTAGTAATAAGACTATTGGACTATTTTTAACTTTTTGCTTAAAAAAACTTGTGTTTTTTCGTAAAATATTTATAATAGAATAAAGTAGTAGTATTATGCCTTTATTTTGTTATGGGCAAAAATGAATGGAGGAAGGAAAATGCTGAGTACAAATGTATTTAATTATATAAATGTATTGGATAAAGCTGCAGATGCATCCTGGCTTCGAAATGAGGCGATTGCCAACAATATTGCCAATGCGACTACTCCGGGGTATAAGAGACAGGATGTTGCTTTCGAGGCGGAGCTGCAAAAGGCGTTAGGGTATGACAACTGTGAGCCTATGGATGAAAGAGTGGCAAGAGTGAAAACGTCTTCCCTGAATCCTGTACCTTATATTGATAATGCCGGTTTTTCTTACCGTTTGGACGGAAATAGTGTAGATATTGATAATGAAAATGTAATGCTGGCGGAGAATCAGTTGAAGTATCAGGGACTTATGCGCAGTATTACCACAGAGTTCCAGAATCTGCAGGCAGTGATGAAGTAATATTCGTAGGAAGACAGGAGTGGCTCGAGAGAGTTGCCCCGGCCGTGAAAAGCCGGAATGGAAACAGAAGTAAGAAGAGTAGAAATAAGAAGAGTAGAAATAAGAAAGGACGTCGCTATATGAGTATGTTTTCTGCTTTTAATATTAATGCATCAGGTATGACCGCACAGAGATATCGAATGGATGTTATTTCTGAGAATGTGGCGAATGCCAATACCACCCGTACCGCAGATGGTACCCCCTATCGCAGGAAGGTAGTTTATTTTGAGGAAAAGGGAGGACAGACCTCTTTTCAGAATTGTTTACATAATGCAGTGGGTAGCTACAGCGGTCAAGGCGTGAAAGTGACCGGTGTATATGAGGATACTACCACAGAACTGAAGATGGTGTATGACCCTTCTCATCCGGATGCAAATGAGGATGGTTATGTATATTATCCCAATGTGGATATAGTAACGGAAATGACGAATATGATTGATGCAAGCCGTGCCTATGAGGCAAATGCTACTGCATTTTCTGCCAGCAAGTCTATGGCATCTCAGGGCTTACAAATAGGACAATAACAGACAGAAGGGAATAAAGAATGGATTTAGCTGCAATCAGTAATATTTCGAACTTAAATTTGAATAGAGTGGAAGATACCGGTTCCTTGACCGGCAGTCTTTATGAAAAGACCCAGAAGGCTGATGGTACGGTATTCAGCTCTTTCTTGGATACCGCAATTAATAATATTAATACGACGAATGCGTATCTTTCCAATGCAGAGAATGAGGAAATTCGCTTTGCTTTGGGAGAAACAGAGAATACACATGATTTGACAATTGCTTTGCAGAAAGCATCTACAGCATTGCAGTATACTGTAGCCGTGCGTGACAAGCTGTTAGAAGCATACAAGGAAATTATGCAGATGCAGATTTAGTGCATTTTTATAAAGTCACGCAGAACAATAAGTTACAAGGAGAGACACCATGGCGGAGAGACTAAAGGAGCTTCAGGCAAAGGTGCTTGAGTGGTGGAATCGTTTTACGTCAAAACAGAAGACGATAATAGTGAGCGTTACGGTTACGGTAATATTTGCGTTTGCATTATTGATATATTGGGGAAGCTTACCCCAGTATGTGAGATTTCGTAATTGTGCCACGGCATCCGAGGCATCACAGATTTTGGAAGCATTGGAGAGTGCGGGCTATCAGGTGAAGGTGACTTCGGATGGCTTGGGAATTGATATTGATGAAAGTCAGGTAGGACCTGCAGAAATTACATTGGGTGCAGCAGGACTTTCGGAAGCAGAACCGAACTTGAGTGATGTGTTAAGTGGCGGATTTTCTACGACAGAGGCAGACAAGCAGAAGCTGTATGTAGATTATTTGCAGGCGGATTTGGAAACGAATTTCGAAACCTATACGGCGGTGAAGGAAGCAAAGGTACAAATTCATTATCCGAATCAGGATGGTACTTTGATTTCCAAGAGAGAAGAGGCATCCTGCTATATTCTGTTAAATCTGAAAGGAAGCTTTACCGCAGAAAATGCGGCTAACATGGCAAAGGCGGCAGCGGCTAAGTTAGGAAATTCTTCCACAGAAAATATTGTAATTACGGATGTGGATGGTAATTTGCTGTTCTCCGGAGAAAATGATTATACTACAGCCGGTCAGGCGACTACATTTTTGGAGTTAAATGATCAGGCAGAAAGCTACATAAAGAGCAAGGTGACACAGGCACTGATTATGACCGGACAGTTTGATATGGTATCTGTCGCTCCCTATTTGAAGTTTGACTATTCCAATTATGAACGTGTAGATCATTTGTACGATTCTCAGAACGGTAACAGTCAGGGATATCTTTCTCATGAAAGCGGTTCTGAGTCTGAGAATATGAACGGTGTAGGTGGTGTGCCGGGAACCGATTCCAATGATGAGAATACTTATTTATGGGATGATAATACCGGCTCTCAGTCTTCTTCCAGTACTTATGACAGAGATTATGTACTGAATGAGACTATGTTAAAGACTATGACACCTGCAGGTATTATTGATTACAATAATTCTTCCATTACGGTTACTGCCATTACCTATAATGTGGTAAGGGAAGAAATCGTCAGAAGTCAGGGTCTTTTGGATGGAGACATTACCTGGGAGGAGTATAAGCTTGCCAATGATGTTTCCACCAAGGTGGCGGTAGATGAAGATTTCTACAGCGCAGTGGCTACTGCAACCGGTATTGATGCGGATAGAATAACTATCGTAGCATACCGTGAAAATCTGTTCTATGATGCGGAAGTAAAGGAAGTAAATTGGAATACTATTTTATCCATTGCGATGATTGTGATTATTCTGGCACTTCTGGCATTTGTCATTCTTCGCAGCATGCGTAGCAATGAGAATGCAGAACAGGAAGAAGAGTTGTCTGTGGAAGATTTGTTGCAATCCACAGTGGAACCTGAAGTGGATAGCATCGAAACAGAGACGAAGTCTGATATTCGTATGATGATAGAGAAGTTTGTAGACGAAAATCCGGAAGCGGCAGCAAATCTGTTGCGTAACTGGTTGAATGAGGATTGGGGGTAAGTAAATGGCCAGATTAGTAGAAGACAAAATCAGTGGCTTGCAGAAGGCAGCCATTTTACTGATAGCCCTGGGACCGGAGCGTTCCGCCGGTATCTTCAAACATTTGAAGGAAGAGGAGATTGAAGAACTGACATTGGAGATTGCCAATACCAGAAGTATTACTCCTCAGGTAAAGGACGAAATTATTAACGAGTTTTACGAAGTCTGTCTGGCGCAGCAATACATTGCAGAGGGTGGTATCTCTTATGCAAAGGAACTGTTGGAAAAGGCCCTCGGCTCCGAAAAGGCTATGGATGTTATTGGCAGACTGACTGCATCATTGCAGGTAAAACCTTTCGAATTTGTGCGTAAGACAGATGCATCCCAGTTACTTAACTTTATTCAGGATGAACATCCTCAGACCATTGCTTTGATATTATCTTATTTGGCACCGGGACAGGCTGCTATGCTGATTTCTGGATTACTACCGGAGAAGCAGGCGGATGTAGCCCGCCGTATTGCGGTAATGGACCGTACCAGTCCGGAGGTTATCAAAGAAGTGGAACGTGTATTGGAATCCAAGCTGTCCAGTCTGGTGAATCAGGATTACACGATTATCGGTGGTGTGGATGCAGTAGTAGAAATTTTGAATGCGGTAGACCGTGGTACCGAGAAACATATTATGGAATCTTTGGAAATCGAAGAGCCGGAATTGGCAGACGAAATCCGCAAGAAGATGTTCGTATTCGAGGATATCCTGCTTTTGGACGACCGTGCCATTCAGCGTGTGCTGCGTGATGTGGCAACGGATGATCTTACTGTTGCACTTAAGAGTACCAATGAACAGGTACAGGCTGCTATCTTTAACAATATGTCCAAGCGTTTGGCTGTTATGGTAAAGGAAGACATGGAATTCATGGGTCCTGTACGTATGAAGGATGTAGAAGAAGCACAGCAGAAGATTGTAAATGTTATCCGTAAGCTGGAGGATGCCGGTGAGATTATCATATCCAGAGGCGGAGGTGACGATATCGTTGTCTAGTAATGTTTATAAATCGAATTACTTTTATGGAGCGGAGCTTCCCTCTGATAAAAAAGTAATAGATACCAATGAATTGATTGCCAGTCGTCTGGAAACCTTGGCGGAGATCATGAAGCAGAAGGAATTAACTGCTACTCAGACCTCCGGTACAGGCTTTGTGCAGGGCTTGCAGGCAGAGGATGTATCGGCACTGCTCAGTGATGAAGAGGATGGTGTTGCGGTCATTAAGGCAGAAACGCCAAATACAGAAGCGATTTTGCAACAGGCCAGAGAAGAGGCAGAGCGTTTGGTGGCAAATGCAAAGGCTCAGGCAGATACTATTGTGGCAGAGGGAATGGAACAGGCGGCTCTTTCCAAGAAAAACGTATTGGAAGAGGCTCGTATGAATGGCTACCGGGAAGGTATCAATCGTGCCAACAAGGAAGTTGAGGATATGAAGGCACAAATGTTGGCCAAGCAGAAGGCTTTGGAAGCAGAATACGAAGCACAGTTTCAGTCCATGGAAGCGGATTTGGTGGAAACCATCACCGGCATATATGAGCACATTTTTAATGTGGATTTGCGTTCCAATCGCGAAATTTTGTTGCACCTGATTACCACCACCATGCGCAAGGTGGAAGGGGGCAGAAGCTTCATCATACATGTTTCCAAAGAGGATTATCCTATGGTGAACATGCAGAAGAAGCAGATACTCAGCGGTCTGGTAACCAGCAGTACCTCTGTAGATGTAATAGAGGATTTGACGCTTTCCAAGGGGGAGTGTTTCATTGAAGCGGAGGGCGGTATCTTTGAGTGTGGTATCGGAACACAGCTGAAGGAATTAAACAAGAAATTAAGAATCTTATCCTATGAGAGTTGAGCATGACAAATAAAACAATTGATAAGGATAAATATAATAAAGTATTAGAGGGTATTTTTTTTCGCAAGCTGGGCAAGGTCTTGAATGTAGTAGGTTTGACCATTGAGACAGCGGGACCGGATGCGAAGCTGGGCGATGTGTGCAGAATTATAACCAATGAGGAAGGTGCACCGCCTATTATGGCGGAAGTAATCGGCTTCAAGGATGGTAAGACATTGTTGATGCCTTATGATGCAGTAGACGGCATCAGTTTGGGAAATGCTGTGGAAAATACCAATGAACCTCTGGTGGTAAACGTAAGTGAGGAATTGCTGGGGAAAACCTTAGATGGGTTAGGACGACCGGTAGATGGTACACAAATCAAAGGCATTCATTACCCTATAGAAGCAAATGCTCCCGATCCTATGAGCAGAGCCATTATTGACGAGGTGCTTCCCTTGGGTGTGAAGGCTGTGGATGGTCTCATGACCATTGGGAAAGGACAGCGTATCGGTATTTTCGCCGGTTCCGGTGTGGGAAAATCTACCTTGATGGGTATGTTTGCCCGTAATACCAAGGCAGATATCAATGTAATTGCATTGATTGGCGAGCGAGGTCGTGAGGTACGTGAATTTATTGAACGTGACTTGGGCGAAGAGGGTATGCGTCGTTCTGTAGTGGTAGTGGCTACTTCCGACAGACCGGCATTGGAGCGTAACAAGGCAGCCAAGACAGCAACTGCTATAGCAGAATATTTCCGTGATCAGGGAAAGGATGTCTTATTGATGATGGATTCCCTGACACGTTTTTCTATGGCACAAAGAGAAATCGGTCTTTCCAGCGGAGAACCGCCGGTAACCAGAGGATATCCACCCAGTGTATATTCGGAGATGCCGAAGCTGTTAGAACGTGCGGGAAGAGCTTCAAAGGGTTCTATTACCGGCTTGTATACAGTATTGGTAGACGGTGACGATTTCAACGAACCTATTACAGATACGGCCAGAAGTATTCTGGATGGACATATTATGTTGAACAGAAGACTGGCACATAAGAATCATTATCCGGCCATTGATGTATTGCAGAGTATTTCCAGATGTATGAGCCAGGTGGCTGACAGGGAACATAAGAGAGTTTCCGGCAGATTGAAAAATGTACTGGCAACCTATAATGAGGCAGAAGATTTAATCAATATCGGTGCTTACAAGAAGGGCAGTAATCCGGACATTGACTATGCAATCGCCATGATTAAGCAGGTGAATGAATTCCTACAGCAGGATGTAGAAGAAAAGGTTGATTTCGAAGACAGTGTAGATAGATTAAAGAAGATGTTTGAAGGGGCATAACAGGTGGCAAAATTTCGTTACAGGATGCAGAGTATTCTGGATATTAAGCTAAAGATGGAGACCCAGGCCAAACAGGAATTTGCGCAGGCTAAGCTGGCTTTGGACAAAGAAGAGGAAACCATGGAACGGTTGAAAGACCGAAAACGGGAGTACGAGGAGGAAGCCAGGGCACTCTTGAACGGAAAGTTGGATGTGCTGGAAATCGCCGCAAACAAGGAGGCAATTATTCGCATGGAAGAATATATTGCCGACCAATATCTGCGGGTAGAGAAAGCGAAGCAGTTATTGGAAGCAGCTAGGATGCGTCTGACGGAGGTGATGCAGGAAAGAAAGGTGCATGAAACCTTGAAGGAAAAGGCTTTTGAAGAGTTTTTGATGGAAGAAAAGCAGGCAGAGAGCAAGGAGATTGACCAATTGACCAGTTACACCTATGGACAAAAAATAATGGCTGCAGACAGTTCGAATACGGAGGATTAGGAAATGGCTGGTAAGCAGGATCCAAATCAGACAATGATTATAACAGAAAAAAAGAAGATACAGGATGAAAAGCGTCAGCTTCAGAAGGAACAGAAGCAACAGCGCAAGGAGGCTAAGAAAAGAGCCAGAGAGATTGCCAAGCGAGAAAATGAGCTGGGGGAAAGCGAAAGCGGCGGTTTTGCAGCGTTTATGGCTACTTTGATGATTGTTATTGTTTGGCTGGCAGTAATTGCGGTGATTATTAAGCTGGATATCGGCGGCTTCGGAAGCAATGTATTGACTCCGGTATTGAAGGATGTACCGGTGATTAATAAGATTTTACCTGGAACGCAGTTGACAGAAACAACCAATCCGGAAGCTTATGGCGGATATTCCAATCTTCAGGATGCGGTAGATCAGATACGCTTATTGGAAGCAGAGTTAGAAAGAGCCAACAGTACCAATATGACCCAGAGCCAGGAAATCGTGGATTTGAAGGCAGAAGTGGCCAGATTGAGTGCTTTTGAAGAAAAGCAGACGGACTTCCAGCGTATTAAGACAGAGTTTTATGAAGAAGTAGTCTATTCAGAAAACAGTCCGGGAGCAGAAGAGTATAAGAAGTTTTATGAGGCTATGGATCCTACTACAGCGGAATATATTTATCGTCAGGTGATTATTCAGTTAGAAGAGGATCAGAAGGTAAAGGATTATGCGGCAGCGTATTCTGAGATGAAACCCAAGCAGGCAGCGGCTATCTTTGAATCTATGACGGATAATCTGGATTTGGCGGCACGCATCTTAAGTATCATGTCAGCAGAGGACAGAGGGGCTGTTCTGGGAGCTATGGATGCAGGCATTGCGGCAAAGTTGACCAAGATAATGAACCCGGAGACTTAATAAAATAGGACTTTTGACCGATGTATATAGTATACGTTGAGAAAAATATCAAATATTCCAAAGCATTGTTACGGAAATAATTTTTCGGGAGTTTGGTATATTGGTAAGGCTTCTCTTAGTATAAAAGAATATAGGAGAAAGGAGGACGAAGAATGACGAAAGTACCTGTGAATGTACCGGGATTTGCTCCGAATATGATGTATGGAACACCGAAGGTACAGGAAACGGATACCAAGGGAGACTTTGGCAGGATTTTTGAAAGTCAAAAGAATGCAGGAACTGAAGGAAAAGCTCAGGAAGTAACGCCAAAAGAGGAAACGGACATTTCGAAAGAGGATGCCGTGGAAGAAGTGACCGCCAAGGAGCCTCGAAGCAATGAAGTGGCAGAAACACAGAATGCGGAAGGTACGCAGGAAGTTACGGAAACTCAGAAGGGACAGCAGACAGAGGCTGATGCAAATCCGGAAGGTGAATTGTCAGAAGAAGTGCTGAATATGGTATTTCCTATTCTGCAGGATGCAGTGACGGATATCAAGGCAATTTTGGCACAGGAGCTGGGAATAACACAGGAAGAGCTGGGAGCTTTGATGGAAGAAATGGGACTTACGGAAGCGGATTTGTTGGAAGTAGGAACCTTGCGTGAAATCTTGCTTCAGGTAAAGGGTGTGGACGATATGGCTGCACTGTTAACTGATGAAGATCTTTATCAGCAGATACAGAGCTTGGAAAAATCTTTTGGAACAGTGATGACGGAAGTAAAGGCTGCCCTGCAGATGACGGATGAGGAATTCGCTCAGTGGAAGGAACAAATACCTACCATATTGACGGCTTCAAAAGAAACAGAAGCACCGGTTGTTTTGGTGGAAACTACAGAAGCACCTGTGAATGCAGAGGAAGCAGTGAAGTTGCTTCAGGAAAGTGCGGTGAAGGAAGATAACACCAAGCAGGATGGAAATGCATTTTTGACACCTAACCAAAATCCGAATGCAGTTTTATTGCAGAATGGAAATGCCAATGCTGCACAAGTGAGTTTTAGCCAGACGGCAAGCTTTGTAAGTGCGGAAACAGAGCAGATTATGAACCAGATTATGGATTACATGAAGGTTCAGTTAAATGCAGAAACCAGTACTTTGGAGATGCAGCTTCAGCCGGAAAGCCTTGGTACCTTGCAAATTCGTATTACCGCAAAGGAAGGAATTATGACTGCCCAGTTCATGACAGCTTCCGAAACTGTCAGAGCTGCTTTGGAAGGTCAGATGGTACAGCTTCAGCAGCAACTTGAAAATCAGAATATCAAGGTGGATGCCATTGAAGTGACTGTTCAGACCCATCAGTTCGAAAGTGCTTTGGAACAGGGGGATGAGAGACAGCATGCACAGGAAGGCAAAAAGAACAAATCCAGAAGGATTGATTTGAGCCAAATGGACGGTTTGGAGGAAATTCCACAGGAAGATAAGCTTGTTGCAGAAATGATGGCAGCAAACGGAAATACCGTAGATTATCTCGCATAATCGAAAACAGGAACAAATTAGAAAGGAAGTGAAGAGATGAGTCTTATCGCACCGATTGAAGATGGTAAGGTAGTAGAATCTGCATCGCAGAGTTCTTTAAACAAGACTAAAGAAGCCGGCAATGATATGGATAAGGATGCCTTTTTGCAACTTTTGGTAGCACAGATGAAGTATCAGGACCCATTACAGCCTACCTCTAATACAGAATACATTTCCCAGTACGCACAATTCTCTCAGGTAGAGCAGATGCAGAATATGGCAGCCAGTGTGGAATTGCAGAGAGCCAGCCAGTTAGTGGGTGAGAATGTATATGTAAAGACTACCACCAGTAGCGGAGAGACCAAATATATTCAGGGTAAGGTGGATTATGTTGTTTACGAAAACAACAAAGCATATTTATCCATTAATGAATCCTTATATGCGTTGGATGATTTGGATACTGTGCATGACCCGTTATATCTGGAAGCTTATGAGATGGCGACCGGTTTTGTAGAAGCTTTGAATCAGTTGCCGAATATTAATGTATTGGATTTGAGCGATGCAGCAAAGGTAGATAAGTTGAATGAAACCTATAATGGTATGAATGAATATCAGAAGAGTTTTGTGGCAACCGAAAAGGTAGATGCATTGAAGCTTTACACAGATAAGATTACTGCTTTGAGAAAAGAGCAGGAAGCTGAACAGAATAAGGAAAATGCTGACGGAACAGGCAACGAGGAATAAAGGCTTGTGAAGGGTTTGAAGAAGGAGAAGAAGGATGATACAGAATTCTAATTTTTTAACAGCCCTACAGTTGCAGGAGCAGTATCGAAGCAGTCGCACTCAGACAAACGGACAGGAAACCGTTAGTGAGTCCGGGTTATCCTTTCAGGATGTCTTGAGAACCAAAACGGATGAGAAAGAAAGCTTGAAATTTTCCAAACATGCAAGTATTCGTCTGGAACAGAGAGGCATACGTTTGACAGACAGTCAGATGGAACGCCTGAGTGACGGAACGAGGCAGGCAGAAAGGAAAGGAATCAGAGATTCTCTTGTGATTGTGGATGAGCTGGCATTTATTGTGAATGTTCCAAAAAACACGGTAGTAACCGCAATGGACAGCACAGAAACAGATACCAATGTTTTTACGAATATTGACGGAGCAGTTATTATGTAAGCCGGACCTTATGGAGGCTTTCTTATCCTGACTGACAGAGGGATAAAACAAATTGCTCAAAAATAAGGAGGACAATGAATTATGATGAGATCATTGTATTCTGGTGTTTCCGGTCTGAAGACCCACCAGACAAAGATGGACGTTATCGGTAATAATATCGCTAACGTAAATACAACTGCATACAAATCCAGTTCCATCGTTTTTAGTGAACTGATGAGCCAGACTACCCAGAAGGCAAGTGGTGCAAATGCCACTACCGGTACCGGTGGTACCAATGCCAGACAGATTGGTCTGGGTGTTAGAAGTGGTGCAATCAACACCAACATCACCACACAGGGTGCCAGCCAGTCAACCGGCAATCCTTTTGATATTATGATCAGTGGTGAAGCTTTCTTTGTAGTAAGTAATGGTAATGAAAATATGTTTACCAGAGATGGTTCCTTCTATGTAGACGGAGCAGGTAATCTGGCTATGACCAGTACCGGTTACAATGTAATGGGTTGGCAGGTAGACGAAACGACGCAGACTATTCGTCAGGATACTGTTTCTGCACTGCGTATTATGAGCGCTGCTAACATGACCTATCCCCCTGAGGCAACCTCTCAGGCTTATGTGGCAGGTATTTTGGATAAGAATGATCCGGATGTAACCAGTGCCAATGGTAAGGTGATGAACTTAAACTTCTATGATAATCTGGGCTACAGTTATACCGCAAAGATTACTTTGCGTCAGTCTGATGTGACCAATGAATACAGTATTGAGTTTACCGGTTTGTTGGATTCGCAGGGAGAAGAAATGGATATTTCCGCTATTAGCATGAGTGATGCGGCTCGTTATCAGGAGCTGACAACTGCTATTAATTTTGATAATCAGGCATATCTCTGGGATGGTCTCCAGTTGAAGTATGCCACAGCAGACCCTAACGACCCGAATGCGGAAGTATTGGCGAATCTGCAGGATATGTTCAATGCAGACGGTACTTTGGCAGATACTCCGGAGGTACAGGCTGCTATGGAGAATATCGCAAAGGCGTATGGTTATGAAGGTTCTGTAGAGGATTTTCTGGCGTTGACACAGTCCGTAACCGATCCTACCAGCGGCGTAACCACCCGTTATACCATGGAAACCTTGCTTGCAAATACTGCATCCGGTACTACCCCTCAGGTGGCACTCAGCTCCGCAAGTTTGGAATTTGACGGTAGAATGTATGACGGTGCCAGCATTGTATACGATAGCGATTCCGGTAAGTTTGAAAGCATTAACGGTAATCCGAAGACCACCGGTATCAAATTAGGACTTTCCGCACTGGGCGGAAACTTCAGTGATATTGAAGTGGATTTCAGCGAAAGTTCCATGTTTGATAATAAGGGTACCTCTACGGTAGGCGCTACCAGCGGAAGCTTGGATGGTCTTGGAGCAGGTAGAAGATTGGGTGACATGATTGGTGTCAGCATCCAGCAGAATGGTATGATTTATGCTACATATGACAATGGTATGACCAAACTCTTGGGTCAGATCGCAACTGCGGAATTTGCAAATGCATCCGGTCTGGAGAAGAAGGGTGACAACCTTTACAGTGCAACACTGAACTCCGGTGAATTCGATGGTATCGGTGTGGATGTTACCGGAAGCGGCGGATATATGTCTACCGGTCAGTTGGAAATGAGTAATGTAGATCTTTCATCTGAATTTACGGAAATGATTACCACACAGAGAGGTTTCCAGGCAAACAGCCGTATTATCACTGTTTCCGATACTTTATTGGAAGAACTCACCAATCTGAAGAGATAATAATGTAATATTGCAGTAGTCCTAAACCATCGCCAGATGGTTTAGGGCTTTGCGTTTTTTGATGAACATAGTACTTTTTTGCTATTATTTCGTGAAAGAATGTGAGGAAAAAACGATGATTGAAGTGACAAAGTTAAATGGTCAAAAAATTTTAGTAAATCCCCACTTGCTTGAAATCGTTGAAGAAACGCCGGATACGGTGGTAACTTTAACTACGGGGAGAAAAATAATTGTAAAAGAAAGTAGACAAGAGATAAAAAATCTTGTAAAATTGTATAGAAAAGATATTTTTGTTGAGTAATTAAAAAAATATGAATAGTTAGGTGATTTTTGTGGATTTAGCGTCAATTATTGGTTTGATTTTAGGTGCGGTATTAACCGTGTTTGGTATTTTGTCCAGTGGTGCGGCTCTGGGAAGCTATTGGGATGCACCGTCTGCACTCATTACATTCGGTGGTGCGTTTTCGTGTGTATTGGCCAGTCATACATTGGAGGAGTTCCTTAGTGGTATAAAGGGGATACGTCTGGCATTTAAGGTACCGATGGTAAATACTTCGGAGATGATACAGAATATTATCGATTTGTCCAATGTGGCTCGTAAGGAAGGTTTACTTTCTTTGGAAGAGGCAGCCGGAGATTTAGATGAGCCTTTCTTAAAAAAAGGTATTTTGTTGGTAGTAGATGGTACAGACCCGGATTTGGTACGCGCCATCATGGAAACAGAGCTTGTCAGTGTAGAGGACAGACATAAGAAGGTAATTGGTTTTTGGGACATGGTGGCTTCCATGGGACCGGCATGGGGTATGATTGGTACTCTGATTGGATTGATAGCTATGTTAAAAGATATGAACGATCCGACTTCGATTGGTCCCGCTATGGCGGTTGCGTTGATTACCACCTTGTATGGTTCCCTGTTGGCAAACTGGGTAGCAACTCCTATCGCAAACAAGCTGCGTGTGAATAATGCAGTAGAGATGCAGCAGAAGGAAGTTATGATTGAGGGCTTGTTGTCTATACAGGCAGGTGAGAACCCTCGAGTTATTGAAGAGAAGCTGAAGTCCTTCCTGGCACCTAAGGATAGAACAGGTGGAGAAGACGCAGAGCTTGGAGGAGAAGAATAATGGCAAAACGCAGACAGGAAGATCCGCCTGCCGGTTCCCCGGCTTGGATGGCGACCTTTAGCGATTTGATGAATTTGTTGCTTTGTTTCTTTGTATTGCTTTTCTCCATGTCTACAGTTGATGAAGAGAAGTACAATCAGTTAGTGGCATCTATGGCATCTGCTTTTAGCATTTTTGATGGAGGAGCAACAGCTATTGGTGAAGGCATCCTGATCAGCAATGGTGTGAGCCAGCTGAACGAATTGGATCAGTATATAAACAGTACCGGTAATACGGCAGATGATACGGTTGATACCGAGGATTTTAATAATTTTGAATCCGGGCAGATGTCTGAGGAAGAGAAATTTCAGCAGATGGTGGAGGACATAAAAGAGCATAATACAGCCGTGAATGAACAGTTGGCAGAGCTGATAGAAGAGACTGTAGAAGAAAGTAACATGAAGGATAAAATTGATGTTACCTTTACTTCTCAATATGTAATGTTATCCTTGAAGGGAGCGTTGCTGTTTGATTCGGGTGAGGCTGACCTTCGAGAGGATGCATTGGCAGTGATGGAACGTGTGGGAGTGATATTGGAACGTTATGCAGGAAGTACCATTGAAATTGAAGGACATACCGATACAGTACCCATGACTAACAAGAAATACGCAAATAATAATGAACTGAGTAGTGCCAGAGCACTTTCCGTATTTGATTATTTGGTGGAAAACACCTCCTTGGATCCTGCAGATATTAAGCATGCCGGCAGAGGAGAGTATGTTCCGGTAGCGGATAATTCCACAGCAGAAGGCAGGGCGAAGAACCGACGTGTGGAAATACGAATTTATAACCCTGTTATTCAATAAAAGGAGAAATCTTTCATGAAGAAGAATCTATTATCGATTATAATTTTAGCGTTATTAATCGTAAACATTGTATTGACTACCATTATGATGATTAGCATGATGGGTACCAATAAAAAAACTGCTGATTTAGTGAGTGATATTGCAGCAGTGCTGAAGCTGGAGCTGGGGGTGACCGGGGAAGAGGAAGAAGAAGTGGAAATTCCAATGTCTCAGCAACAAATCTGGAATTTGGAAGGTAACATGACCATTCCTTTACAAAATGAGCAGATTGTGGATGAAGCCGGTAATGTGACAGGAAGCAAAGATCATTATATGCAGTTTACCATATCCTTTTCTTTGGACACCAAGGGAGAAGGATATAAGGAATATGGTGAAAATATTGCCAATTATGAAAGTGTAGTAAAGGATGCAATTAATCAGGTTGTATCGAAGCATACGATTGAAGAGTGCAGAAATGATTTTGATGCTATCCGTGAAGAGATTTTAATATCTGTAAGAGCCCTGTTTGACAAAGATTTTATATATAAGGTTGCAATTAACGAGATTAAGTTCCAGTAACCTCCCATTGAAATAATAGACAGAAATAAAGGAGGTGAGGAACGTGGGTGATGTATTATCCCAAGAAGAAATAGACAGGTTAATAAATGGATGGAATTCCGGCGAATTTGACGCGGATAATCTGGCGGACGGTAATGAGAAGCAGGTAAAGAACTATGACTTTAATCGTCCGGCCAAGTTTTCAAAGGAGCACCTGCGTACCCTTGAGATTATATTTGAGCATTATGGAAGACTAGTTTCTACCAATCTTCCGGTGTATTTGAGAAAAAATATACAAGTATCAGTGGCTAGTTCGGAAACGGTAACTTTTTCGGAATTCAGCAATGCATTATCCAATCCGGTTATATTGGGATTGGCGAATTTTGCCCCATTGAATGGTAATATATTGATAGAATTGTCCACGAATTTGGGATATGCCATGATTGACCGAATGCTCGGCGGAAGTGGTGTGCCTTTAGATAAGAGCAGAGAGTTTTCTCAAATAGAATTATCCATTTTAGAGAGAATTATGGCTTTGCTGACCCAATTGATGCGGGAACCGTGGAAGAATGTAATTGAACTTTCTCCGGTACTGAACAGGCTGGAAACAAATGTGCAGTTTACCCAGGTAGTTCCGCCTACGGATATGGTGGCGATTGTTACCTTGAACTTAAAAGTAGGAGAAGTAGAAGGATATATCAATATATGTCTTCCGTTTGTCACATTGGAGGATGTGATGGATAAGCTGAATACCAAGTATTGGTATTCTACCATGCAGGAATTCCGAGATGAACATTATGAAGAATTTATTGAGGGCATGCTTCGAAAGGTGGATATACCCGTAAAAGCGATTTTGGGAACCAGTACTATATCCGTAGCAGATTTTATGGGTTTACAGGTGGGAGATTGTATCCGCCTGAATACCCGAATAGACAGCGATATGGATATCTATGTTGGAAATATAAAGAAATTCACTGCACTTCCGGGCGCGAATAATGATTTGTATGCAGTGAGAGTGACTTCGGTTATTCGAGAGGAAGAATAAAAAGCTGTTTCCAGACAGCAGAATGGAGGATAAAATGGATGATGGAATGTTATCCCAGGACGAGATTAATGCATTGCTAAATGGCATGGACTTGTCCGGAGATGTGGATAGTTCAAATGATTCCTCATTTGGTGATGCATTTTTGTCGGCAGTGACAGAAACAGCAGAAGAAGATGCTTTGCTTTCAGAAGTAGAAAAGGATGCTATCGGTGAAGTGGCGAATATTAGTATGGGTTCATCCGCTACTACCTTATATTCATTAGTGAATCGTAAGGTTAACATCACAACACCTGTAGTTTCCCTATCACAGTGGAAGAGCCTGTTGAATGAATACGAAAAGCCTTGCGTATTTATTCAGATTAAATATACAAAGGGCTTGGATGGTACCAATATATTGGTATTGAAGGAAAATGATGTAAAGATTATTACTGACCTGATGATGGGCGGTGATGGTACGAATACGGAAGGGGAACTGGGAGAGCTGCATTTAAGTGCGATTTCAGAAGCCATGAACCAGATGATGGGTTCGGCGGCAACCTCACTTTCCACTATGTTGGGTACCATGATTGATATCAGCCCACCAAGTGCAGAGCTGTTGAACCTGATTGAACATACGGATGGCTCTGGAGTAGCTACTTTCTTAGGCGGAACTTTTGTAAAGATTGCATTCCGTATGCAGATAGGTGAGTTAGTGGATAGTACTATAATGCAGTTGTATCCTATAGAATTTGCCAGAAAGATAGTAGATACCTTCATTGGTGTTCAGATGGGTGGCATGGACAGTATGACGGTTTCAGAACCTGATCCGGCTCCGGTGGAAAATCTGACCCAGATGGATGTAGGAACAGTACAATCCAATATTCCTATGCAGGATACCCCGCAGATGAACGCAGAAGCTCAGATGTCCGGTATGAATCCGCAGATGGCAGGAATGGATCCGCAAATGATGGGTATGAATTCTCAGATGATGGGAATGGATCCGCAAATGATGGGTATGAACCCACAGATGATGGGAATGAATCCACAAATGATGGGAATGAACCCACAGATGATGGGAATGAACCCGCAGATGATGGGAATGAACCCATATGGTTATCCCATGGGAATGATGCCTCAGCAGAGCGTAAATGTTCAGCCGGCACAGTTCCAGAATTTCTCAAACAATGTAAGTGCAATGGCGAGCCAGGAAAACATTGGCTTGATTATGGATGTTCCTTTGGAGGTTACGGTAGAATTGGGACGTACCGTAAAGTCTATTGCAGATATTTTAGATTTTGCACCGGGCACAATTATAGAACTTGATCGAATTGCCGGTGAACCGATTGACGTATTAGTCAACGGCAAATATGTAGCAAAAGGTGAAGTTGTAGTAATTGAAGAAAGCTTTGGTATCAGAGTAACAGAGATTATTAAATAGTGGAGGATATTATGGCAAAGAATATTTTAATTTGTGACGATGCAGCATTTATGAGAATGATGATTAAGGATGTGCTTAGCAAGAATGGCTATACTGTAGCCGGCGAAGCAGAAAATGGCTTGAGAGCTGTTGAAAAGTATAATGAGCTTCATCCGGATTTGGTACTTATGGATATTACCATGCCTGAGATGGATGGTATTGCAGCTTTGAAGAAGATTAAGTCCATGGATCCCAGTGCAGTGGTTATTATGTGTTCTGCAATGGGTCAGCAGGCAATGGTTATTGAATCTATTCAGGCAGGAGCAAGAGACTTTATTGTAAAACCTTTCCAGGCGGAAAGAGTTATTGAAGCAGTGAAAAAGGTTATCGGCTAATGATACTGACGAGCAGTAATGTGGATGGATATGTTCAATTGATTACGGTGCTTCTCATCTTTGTGGCAGTTTTGGTAGTGACAGCGATTACCACCAAATACATTGCCAAGGTGCAGAAACAGGCCGGTATGAGTGGTAACATAGAAATCCTGGAAACTATACGAGTTTCCAACACTAAGTACATACAGCTTGTGAGAGTTGGTGAGACCTATGTAGCCATGGCTGTTTGTAAAGATACCATTACAAAGCTTTGTGAGGTTCCGGCAGAACAGTTAAAAACCACCGTGCAGGCAAGCGGTAGCAGTTTTTCCTTTAAGGAATTGCTGGAAACAGCACTGCATAAGGAGACCAAGGAATAAGTGAGAAACTTAGTTAGACAATTAAAGAAAAAAAATATATTGTTATCAATATGCCTACTCATTTCGGTAGGCATATTGTGTATCAGTAATCCCATGGTGGCTGTTGCGGCAGAACCGGGAACCACAGAACATTCTACGATTTTACGTCCCACAGGGACGGTAGACGAGATGGATAAACTGATGGAACCGAATGTGGATGAAAGCTTTACTATTACGGTAAATAATGGGAATGGGGAATTGAATGGTTCCCTACGGATTTTACTTACGCTGACGCTGATAGCGATTGCTCCCATATTACTGATCATGTTAACCTGCTATACGAGAGTAATCATCGTATTGCATTTTACAAGAGCAGCATTGAATACGCAGACGGCACCACCCAATCAGGTATTGATTGGGCTAGCGTTGTTTCTGACGTTTTTTATTATGACACCAACCATCGAAAGAGTGCAGACGGAGGCGTTAGAACCCTTTGATGCGGGAGAAATCACACAGGAAGAGTTTTTTGAAGCGGCATTGGTGCCTATACGAGAGTTTATGTATGAAGAAACATTGGTAAAGGATGTTCAGCTGTTCATGGATATTGCTCAGCAGGAATGGGACGGTACCCTGGAGGATATTCCCACTTCAATATTGGTTCCCAGCTTTGTAATCGGAGAATTGAGACAAGCCTTTATTATAGGATTTGTCATATATATCCCCTTTATTGTTATCGATATGGTTATCGCTTCCGTATTGATGAGTATGGGTATGATGATGTTACCGCCTACCACCATTTCCATGCCATTTAAAATATTATTATTTGTATTGGCAGATGGATGGAGTTTGGTAATCGGTAATCTGGTACGAACGTTTTATTAGTACCGGATGAGCTTTGGAGAAAGGGTGTAAGTTATGTCAATAGAAACTGTAGTAGATATTACCAGTTCTGCGTTATTTTTGGTGATAAAGGTATCCCTTCCGGTTTTGCTGATTTCTCTTTGTGTAGGTCTGATTGTCAGTATCTTTCAGACAGTTACCTCCATTCAGGAGCAGACGTTAACTTTTGTACCGAAAATTGTAGCTGTTTTTTTATCATTGATTTTATTGGGAAACTGGATGCTAACCAGTTTGGTTGAGTTTATGACAGGACTTTGGAATAATTTCAGTGTTTATGTCAGTGGTTAGAAGGAGTGAAGTATGATCGACTATTCCTTTTCTCTTTATGATTTGGAATATTTTTTGCTGGTTCTGACCAGAGTATCCTGTTTTATTTTTGTGGCTCCCTTTTTCAGTATGAACAATACACCGCGCCATGTGCGGATTGGGTTTAGTGTATTTACGGCACTCTTACTGTATGAAACCATGACACCGGACTGGATGGCTGTGACATATAATACTGTGACGGGATATGCAGTCATTGTAATCAAAGAGGCTTTAACAGGACTTTTAATTGGTTTTGGTGCGACTATTTGTACCAATATCGTAAGTTTGACAGGTGCAATCATAGATATGGAAATTGGTCTGGCAATGGCACATGTAATGGACCCTACTACCAGACAACAGACCAGTATCACCGCAGCTTTATATCAGTATGCCATGATACTGTTGCTTTTGAGCACCGGTATGTATCGCTTTTTATTGGGAGCGTTGGCAGATACCTTTACACTGATACCTGTAAATGGGGCTATTTTTCGCACGGATTCGCTGGTACAATCCATGATTACTTTTATGGGAGAGTATGTGGTAATTGGTTTTCGCATTGCATTGCCGGTGTTCTGTGTTATGCTGATATTGAATTCTATATTGGGTGTTTTGGCCAGAGTATCTCCACAGTTGAATATGTTTGCAGTGGGTATTCAATTTAAAGTAGTAGTGGGACTGTCTGTACTACTTTTGAGTATGTCCATGTTGCCCAGTGCAGCGAATTTTATTTTTCAGGAAATGAAAGAAATCATGACCGACTTTGTGGGAGGTATGATGTGATTTTACGATTAGACCTTCAGTTTTTTGCAGACGGTCCCGGCGGAGAAAAGACGGAACCGGCTACTCAAAAGAAATTAAGTGATGCCCGTGAAAAAGGTCAGGTGGCCAAAAGTAGAGAGATTGCCAATGGTCTGGGTTTATTGTCATTATTCTTGATTATACGCTTTTGGGTAGGAAATATTGGAATACAGTTTTTGGAAGTTTTTTCTGCAGTATACAATAAAATTCCGGAAGTAACTACTCTTTGGAGTGGCTATACACCGGCTCAGGATATGAAAATAATGTTTCAAAACATTATAGTTCGCATTCTGGTGATATTGGCACCCATACTGATTGTTTCCGTGTTGGTGGCCTTTATCAGCGATGTGGCGCAGGTAAAATGGAAGATTGCCAAGAAGGCAATGGAGCCAAAGCTAAGTAAGTTAAATCCTGTATCGGGCTTTAAAAGAATTTTTTCTGCCAATTCCCTGGTGGAATTAGTAAAATCCATTGCAAAAATTCTCTTAATAGGATATGTGGCTTTTGATTATATCAGGGATAAATGGTCCTATTTATATACATTGTATGATATGCCCCTGATGCAGGCATTACAGCTGTTGGCAGAAGTGGTTACAGAGATGGGAATTCGACTTTCTTTTTTCTATATGATACTGGCCTTTGTAGATTACGCATATCAGAAATTCAAATTTGCCAAGGATATGCGAATGACCAAGCAGGAAGTTAAAGATGAATATAAACAGGCAGAAGGTGACCCCAAGGTAAAGGGAAAAATCAAGCAGAAGATGATGGAGGCTTCCCGTAGGCGAATGATGCAGGATTTGCCTACAGCAGATGTGGTGATTACAAACCCTACTCACTATGCAGTAGCTGTTAAATATGATCCGGAGGTAGCAGATGCTCCGTTGGTATTGGCAAAGGGTGCGGATTATCTGGCAGCCAAAATCAAAGAGGTTGCCAAAGAAAATCATATTGAAATTGTAGAAAATAAACCCTTGGCGAGAATGCTCTATGCCAATGTGGAAGTGGGTCAGGTTGTACCGCCGGAGCTATATCAGGCGGTGGCAGAGGTTTTGGCATTTGTTTATAAAGTACAAGGAAAAATTTAGGAATAATTTGAATTGGAGGTGAGGAAATGAAGATGAGAAAAGCGGATGCGTTTGTGGCGATTTATATTCTGACTGCTTTTATCATGTTCATTGTAACACTTCCCAACTGGCTTTTGGATATACTTTTGGCATTTAATATTGCGGTAGCGTTTACTATATTATTTGCCTCTATGTTTGTAAAAGAAGTGTTGGATTTGTCTTTTTATCCTACGATGCTTTTGTTTACAACAATTTTTCGAATTGCGTTGAATGTATCATCTACGAAGCTGATTTTGGGTACAGGTGATCCCGGTAACGTGGTTACCACCTTTGGTGAATTCGTAGGTGGTGGTGACCTGATTATCGGTACCATTGTTTTTATTATTTTGATTTTGATACAGTTTATGGTTATCAATAAGGGTTCTGAACGTGTAGCTGAAGTAACAGCACGTTTTACTTTGGATGCCATGCCCGGTAAGCAGATGGCGATTGATGCGGATTTGAATACCGGTGCTATTACCGACGAAGAAGCAAAGAAAAGAAGAGATAAGATACAGGAAGAATCCAGCTTCTTTGGTTCCATGGATGGTGCGGTAAAGTACGTAAAAGGAGATGCGGTAGCCGGTCTGATTATTACGGCTGTCAATGTAATCGGCGGTATCCTGATGGGGGTAACCAGACAGGAGATGGAGATTGCGGCGGCTTTGGATAAATATGTTATCCTGACTATTGGTGATGGTCTGGTAAGCCAGGTGCCGTCTTTGTTGATTTCTCTTTCAACCGGTATATTGGTAACAAAGGGAAGTAAGGATGCAGATTTTGGTACTGCCCTGGTAGGTCAGCTGTTCGGTATTCCCAAGGTTATGTATATCGTTGGTGTGACATTGGTGATTTTGGGCTTTGTAACACCCTTAAATACCATATTATTCGTAGGTCTGGGTGTGGTATTTATTTTGGTAGGCAGGCAGATGCAGGCTACTATGGAAACGGCACAAATTGAAAGCGAAGTGGATATGGCAGAAATCGCAGCAGATGAGATCCGTCAGCCGGAAAATGTCAACAGCCTTTTGCAGGTGGATCCTATCGAGCTGGAATTTGGTTACGGTATTATTCCTTTGGCTGATGTAAATCAGGGGGGCGACCTGTTAGACCGAGTGGTAATGATCCGTCGTCAGATGGCTTTGGAGCTGGGTACGGTAGTGCCGATTATTCGTTTGCGTGATAATATTCAGTTGAATCCGAATCAGTATATTATTAAGGTAAAGGGCATTCAGGTCAGCGAAGGGGAAATCCTGTTTGACCATTACATGGCCATGAACCCCGGATATGTAGAAGAGGAGATTACCGGTATTCCTACCTTTGAGCCATCCTTCCATTTGCCGGCAATCTGGATTACGGAAGGGCAGAGAGAAAGAGCGGAGAGTATGGGCTATACGGTAGTAGATCCGCCGTCCATTATCGCTACTCATTTGACAGAGATTATACGTCAGCATATTTCCGAGCTGTTGACCAGACAGGATGTGCAGAGCCTCGTCAACAATCTCAAGGAAACCAATCCTTCTTTGGTGGAGGAATTGGTACCAAAACTGCTTGGTATCGGCGAAATTCAGAAGGTATTGCAGAACTTATTAAGGGAAGGCATTTCCATCAGAGACTTGCTGACCATTATGGAAACTCTGGCAGATTATGCTGTAACGACCAGAGATACCGATATTTTGACGGAATATGTACGACAAAGTTTGAAACGTGCGATTTCCAGCAAATTTTTTCCGCCTCATGAAACAACCAGTGTAGTGACGTTGGATCCTAAGATTGAGCAGGAAATTATGGGGTGTGTGAAGCAGACGGAAACCGGAGCTTATTTGAATTTAGACCCGGTACGCTCCAAGGCGATTATGACTTCTGTGGGAAAGGAAGTACAGAAGCTGGAAAATTTGGGAAAGAACCCCATAGTGATTACATCGCCTATTGTAAGAATGTATTTTAAGCGTCTTACAGAGGATTATTACAGAGACTTGATTGTTGTATCATACAACGAAATTGAAACCAGTGTTGAATTACAATCAGTAGGGATGGTGACCGCCTAATGGTAATTAAAAAGTATGTAGCAAAAACAGAAGCGGAAGCAACGGAAACAGCAAAAAAGGAGCTGGGCAATGGTGTGGTAGTGATGAATGTCCGAGAGATTAAGCCCAGAGGATTTTTGTCTTCGCTGCGCCCGAAGCTTATCGAGGTAACAGTGGCTTTGGAGGGAGAACAGGAGAAGTTCAGTCCCATTCGGAAGGATGCTGTACCAATCAACAAGAACATGGAAAAGAGCAGCATGGAACGCAGGCTGGGTGGAGACGATACCAGAAGCATTGAAGAAAAGCTGGAAAATCTGCAGAACCTGTTAGTAAGCAAGCTGCAAAGCAATGAAAATACAGAAACCGCTTCCTCTGTTATGGACAAGGAAAGTCAGACAGAGGGAGAAAAGTCCGAGGAAAAAGAAGCTTTGGAAGTGGATGAAAAGGAAGATGAGTATCTGCGTTTCTTAAAGCTTTTGTATAATATGATGGTGGATAATGAGGTGGATGAGCGCTATGCCAACCAAATCATTGACGGTTTGGATAAGAGTTATAAGCCGGGACAGTCCTATGACCATTTATTGGCCAATGTTTATCAAAGACTGATTTTGAAATTTGGTAAAAACATGGGTATCACACCGGCAGAGGAAGGTCCAAAGGTGGTTCTGTTTATCGGACCTACCGGTGTAGGAAAGACGACTACCATTGCCAAGATTGCCAGCCAGTTCGCCGTAGAAGAGAAAAAACAGGTGGCTATGCTTACCACAGATACGTATCGTATTGCAGCAGCAGAGCAGCTTCGTACCTATGCGAATATTTTACAGGTTCCCTTCCGTGTACTATATACAGAAGAGGAATTAGTAACGGCTATTAAGGATTTTTATAGCTATGATTATATCTTTATTGATACTACCGGACACTCACATCAGAACGAAGAACAGAAAGAAAATGTAAAGCGTCTGATACAATGTGTCAATGAGGTGGCACAGTCCCAGAGCTTTTTGGTACTCAGTGCTACTACCAAGTACAGGGATTTGTTGAGAATTGTAGATAATTATGCACCGGTAGCAGATTATGAATTAATTTTTACCAAGCTGGATGAAACCTATACCTTGGGAAATATACTGAATCTGAGATTGTATACAGGTGCATCCATTGCATATGTAACCTATGGTCAGAATGTGCCGGAGGATATTGAGACATTTGACCCTCAGGCAACCGTAAAACTGCTTTTAGGCGGAAAGAAACAGTAAGGAGGAGCTATGGATCAGGCAGAACAATTACGAATAATCAAAGCGAACCAGCAGGTAAAGCCCTTAGCTCGCGTTATTACTGTGACCAGTGGTAAGGGAGGTGTGGGGAAATCCAACACTTCTATCAACCTAGCTATCCAGTTTCGCAAGATGGGAAAACGTGTAATTATTCTGGATGCGGACTTTGGATTAGCCAATATTGAGATTATGTTCGGTGCAGTGCCTAAACATAATTTGTGCGACTTAATCTATCAGGGGAAGAATATTAAGGAAATCATTACATGGGGACCTATGGAAGTGGGATTTATTTCCGGCGGTTCGGGAATTGCAGGGATGTCCAATTTGAATAAGGACTATTTGAATTATATTATACAGAATCTTGTGGAGTTGGATGCTTTGGCAGATGTTATTATTGTGGATACGGGAGCGGGAATTTCAGATTCTGTATTAGAGTTTTTAGTGGCAAGTGGTGAAATATTACTGGTGACCACACAGGAGCCTACCTCTATTACAGATTCCTATTCTTTGTTAAAAGCATTGAGTCGACATCCAAGATACGATGCTGCCAATACGAATATTATGATGATTGCAAACAGGGTATTTAAGCCGGAGGAAGGACAAAACCTGTTTAATAAGTTAAATGCTGTTGTGGAGCGGTATTTGAAGATACCTATTTCCTATTTGGGAAGTGTGCCGCAGGATGACAAGCTGATGAAGGCAGTGATGCAGCAGACGCCGGTTTCCCTGCAGAGCCCCTATGCCAAATCCAGTATGGCTTATGAGGAAATTGCAGGCAAGCTGATGAATAATGATGGGATTGCAAAACATCCCAAAAAGGGAATGGCAGCGTTTTTTGCACATATCGTTTCAGCGAGAAAAAATAATAACTAGTGTATTGCGGGAGGTTAATAATGATATCGAAGTATGTAAAGCCTGGGGATAAGCTGGAATTGGTGTTGGTAGAACACAGACCGGGAATAAATGAGGAAAAGAACAAAAGAGTATATACATCAAAAATCAATGACATCCTGACGGAAGACCAGTTAGAAATTATGATGCCAATGGAGAAAACCAAGCTGATACTGTTACCGGTGGATACGGAATATGATATGGCGATTTATACAGATCATGGTCTCTATCAGTGCTTTGTGCGTGTGGTAGACCGTTATAAGAGTGATAATATGTATCTTTTGGTAGTGGAACTGACCAGTAATCTGCGAAAAAACCAGCGTAGAGAATATTATCGTTTCAGTTGTGCTTTGGAAATGTGTTCCAGAAATCTGGAGGACGAAGAAATACTGGCGGTGGAGAGTCAGGAGCTTTTTGAATTGGTACCGGGACTTCCGTTGAAACGAAGTGTGATTGTGGATATCAGTGGTGGCGGACTTCGTTTTGTATCGGAGCAGAAATACGAACCGGGAAGTTTGATATATTGTAGTTATCATTTGCTTGTAGATGATGTGAGAAAGCTTTATGAAGTAGTAGGAAAGGTATTGGCTGTCAGGGAATTGGAAAACCGTAAAGGGGTATTTGAACATCGCGTACAGTATGTAAATATCAGTGAAAGTGCCAGAGAACAGATTATTAAATATATTTTCCAGGAAGAACGTAAGAGCATGAAGAATGGACGTTTCTCATAACAAATTGTAGTTTCTGATGTATCGTGTCGGAGTGGAGGTAAAATGAAGAAAAAAATATTGCTAGTTGATGACTCTGCACTCATGAGAAGAGTTATATATGATATAATAAATAGCGACGAAAGGTTCGAAGTTGTTGATAAGGCAACAAATGGGTTGGAAGCTTTTGATTTACTCAGCAGAAAAACCTATGATGCAGTTGTTTTAGATGTCAATATGCCGAAGATGAATGGTCTGCAGCTTTTGCAGGAGCTTCGTAAGTTTAAAATTCCTGCGAGAGTGATGATGGCCAGCACGGATACCCGTGATGGTGCAAAGACTACCTTGGATGCGTTGGAATTAGGAGCGTTGGATTTTATTCACAAGCCGGACAATGCATTGGATTGCAGGGTGGACGATTTTAAAAGGGAAATGCTTCGTATTCTGGATGGTGTGGCAAACAGTAAGTTACCTACCTTTGAAACAGAGGCGAAAGCTAAATTCCAAAATCGTATGACTGTTCAGAAGGTAACTGAGGGTGAAAAAAGGCATAATAATGTAAAGGCTGTAGGAAACAAGATTGTTGCCATAGCAAGCTCTACAGGTGGTCCCAGAGCTTTGCAGGCAGTAATTCCCAAGCTTCCGGGAGATTTATCGGCACCGGTACTGATTGTGCAACATATGCCCAAGGGATTTACGGCATCTTTGGCAGAGCGTTTGGATGGTTTAAGTGAGCTGAAGGTAAAGGAAGCTGCGGAAGGCGATGAATTAAAACCGGGACATGTGTATCTTGCCATGGGAGGTCAGCATATGAATGTGAGAACACATGCCGGAAAATATACAATCCATTATTCCGATGAACCTTCCAGAGAAGGCGTAAAGCCATGTGCAAATTATATGTATGAATCTTTGGCAGACAGCCTTTTTGATGAAGTCGTATGTGTGGTAATGACCGGTATGGGAGCAGACGGTACGGCAGGCATTAAGAATCTGGAGACCAAGAGAAAGGTACATGTAATTGCACAGGATCAGGACACCAGCACGGTATACGGAATGCCGAAAAGTGTGGTAAATGCAGGGTTGTCCGATCAAATTGTACCATTAGAAGAAATTGCTCAGGAAATAATATTAAACGTGGGGGTAAAGTAAGATGGATGTTAGCCAGTATTTAGAGATTTTTATTGATGAATCAAACGAACATTTACAAAACTTAAACACACAGATTTTGAATTTGGAAGCAGATCCGGAAAATATGAATACCATTAATGAAATTTTCCGTGCAGCACATTCCCTGAAGGGTATGGCCGGTACTATGGGTTACAAGAGGATGCAGAATCTGACACATGATATGGAGAATGTATTTTCCGAGGTTCGTAATGGACATATCAAGGTGGCTCCCAGCATGATTGATATTTTGTTCCAGTGTCTGGATGCTTTGGAGGAATATGTTGGAAATATCCGTGAAGGTGCAGACGAGGGAACCAATGATAATGAGCCCTTGATTCAGCAATTGAATGCTATTTTAAACGGAAAGTCAGAGGCGAAGCAGGAAGAAGCACCTAAGGCATCTGCTACAGCTGCAAAGGAAACAGCCGGTGACGGTAAGAAGTGGTTAAATATTGTTCTGGATAGTACGCAGGTAAATGTGCTTCGTGCAGCACAGGATATGAAGAAGAATGTATTCGGTCTGACAGTTACGGTACAGGATACCTGTATTCTGAAGGCAGCGAGAGCGTTCCTGGTATTTAAGGCATTGGAGGAAAAGAGTGAAATCGTTGTAGCAAATCCACCGACACAAGATATCGAGGATGAAAAGTTTGACAAGGACTTTAGTTTGATTGTGATTTCTGATAATAGTCTGGAGGATGTGAAGAAGGCAGCGGAGAATGTCTCTGAAATCGCCAGTGTATTAGGTGAAGAAATTAATTTGGATAAGATGAAGAAGCAGGTAGAAGCATCTTCTGAAGAAACTAAGACAGAAGTAGTGAAGTCGGTAGCAAATGTGAAGCCTGCTGATACAGATAACAAGGCAGCGGCAAAACAGCCGGAGAAGAAGTCAGGCGGTAAGCCGGTTACCAGCCGTACCGTTCGTGTAGATATTGAGAAGCTGGATGTATTGATGAATCTGGTGAGTGAGTTAATTATTGCAAAGAACTCATTGGTTTCCAGTACCAGTCAGGAACAGTCCAGAGATGGTGGATTTAACGAGCAGATTGAGTATCTGGAAAGTGTTACCACAAATCTGCATGAATCAGTTATGAAGGTTCGAATGGTGCCGATTGAAAGTGTTGTAAGTAAATTCCCTCGTATGATTCGTGACTTGTCAAAGAAGCTTGGCAAGAAAATGGAATTGTACATGACAGGTGAAGATACCGAATTAGATCGTACCGTAGTAGATGAAATCGGTGATCCTTTGATGCATTTATTGCGTAACTCTGCTGACCATGGTTTGGAAAGTGCAGAGGTGCGTGCACAGAGAGGTAAGCCGGCAGTGGGTTCTATCTTCCTGGATGCTTATCAGGATGGTAACAATGTAGTTATCGAGGTTCGCGATGATGGTAACGGTATTGATGTAGAAGCAGTTCGAAGAAAGGGTATTGAACGTGGTACTATTACTCCGGAGCAGGCAGCAAATATGTCTGATAAGGAAGTAATCGACTTGTTATTCCAGCCCAGCTTTTCTACTGCAAAGGCAGTTACTGATGTTTCCGGTCGAGGCGTAGGTCTGGATGTAGTAAAGTCTAAAATTGAATCTTTGAGCGGTGAAGTAGAAGTAAAGAGCAAGCTTGGCGAAGGAAGTACCTGGATTATTCGTTTGCCATTGACACTTGCGATTATTCAGGCGCTGATGGTTGTAGTAGGCGGCGAGAAGTATGCGATTTCTCTTGGTTCTATCCAGACTATCGAGGATATTGCTCCCAGTGAGATTAAGCTGGTTCAGAACAAGGAAGTAATCCATTTGAGAGGTACTGTTATTCCTTTGGTTCGCCTTTCAGCGGTACTTGATATTGAAAGTAAGAAGTCTCCGGATGAAAACATGGTAGTGGTTATCGTGAAGAAGGGTGACAAGCAGGCAGGTCTGGTAATTGATGAATTATTAGGTCAGCAGGAAATCGTTATCAAGTCTTTAGGAAAATACATAAAGCAGTGTAAGTTTATCAGTGGTGCAACAATTCTTGGTGATGGCGAAGTGGCATTGATTTTGGATGCAAACGCTTTACTGTAAGGAGGAAATTGGGACATGGATGAATTAAGAGCAATTGGAACAATTGGAGATACCACTCAGTATATAGTGGTTCGTCTCGGAGAAGAGCAGTACGGTATAGACATTAAATATGTAGATAACATTGTCAGAATGCAGAGTATTACCAGAGTACCGAAGGTGGCTGATTACCTGAAGGGCGTTATTAATCTGCGTGGTGAAGTGATTCCGGTTATGAGTATTCGTTTGAAGATGTTTTTGCCGGCAGACGAATATACCAGAAGTACTCGTATTATTATTTTGAAACTGGAGCAGTTTGGTACCATCGGTATTATTGTGGACGAAGTAAAGGAAGTAGTTACTCTGGACAATAGTCTGATTGAAAAGGTAGCTTATGATACCAAGGATGATAGAATGAACTTCATCAATGGTATCGGAAAGCATGAAAATGAATTGATTTCTTTGTTGGATTTCAATTTAGTAATGCAGGATAGGGAGAATGCTTAAAACGATTGAGGTGAAAGAGCATGGCTGATTTGAGCTTAGAACAAATGACAGAAACATATGTTGATGTTTTGAAGGAAATCGGAAATATCGGTGCAGGCAATGCAATGACTGCTTTGTCCCAGATGCTGCAGTGTAAGGTTGATATGAAGGTTCCGCAGGTAAAGCTGTTGGATTTGAAGGATGTATCAACTATGGTTGGAAGTGAAGAACAGTTGCTGGTGGGTGTCTTCCTCGGTGTCGAGGGAGACATCACCGGAAGTATCATGTTTCTGGTAGAAATTGGGGCAGCAAAGCAATTAGTAAAGAAAATTATGATGGGTTATGAATCCGGACAACCTACATTGGATGCTATGGAGATGTCTGCGATGCAGGAAATAAGCAATATTATTACCGGAGCGTATTTGAATTCCCTGTCTATGTTAACCAATTTGAAGATTTATCCTACACCGCCCAGTCTTTCTATTGACATGGCAGGTGCGATTTTGAGTGTTCCGGCAATTGAATTCGGTATCTTAGGAGATAAGATATTGTTGATACAGTCACAGTTCTATGATGAGGTGGAAATAGACGGCTATTTCATTTTAATACCGGATATGGATTCCTATAAAAAAATACTGACTTCATTAGGAATGATGTAATTTATACGGAAGGGAAAATATCATGGGAGAGATTATTAAAGTAGGAATGGCTGACCTGAAGACCTGTAAGGCACCGGATGGCTTGATTACACTTGGGTTAGGCTCCTGTGTGGGAATTGCCATGCGGGATCCTGTAACACAGATTGGTGGTTTGGTGCATATAATGTTGCCGGATAGTACTGCGATGCGCGGAAACAATTCCGTAATCGAAAAATTTGCAGATACGGGTATTACAGAACTGGTTCGTCAACTGGTTGCTCTTGGGGCAGACCGAACGAGACTGGTGGCGAAGATTGCCGGTGGAGCTACCATGTTTCAGGTACAGAGTCGTAACGACATCATGAAAATTGGGGAAAGAAATGTTCAGGCAACTATAGATAAGTTAAAGGAAATGAACATTAAAATTTTGGCACAGGATACGGGAGAAAATTATGGACGTACCGTCACCTTTTTCCCGGAAACAGGTGAGTTTCATATTCGTGCAGTTGGAAAAAGTCAAAAGATTATTTAGTTGGGACAGTAAGGAAATATGAATCGTAAAGTATTGCCAATTGTTTTTATGTTGGTTGCGGGTGCAATCACTTGCATTGCTACTTATGTTAAGAACTTTACCATGCTGGAGAAGCTGGTGGCTTTGCTGATAACCTTCCTGATTTTCTATGGAGTAGGTTGTATCATAAAGTCTATGTTGGATTATTTCGATAAACAAAACGAAAAGAAGCGTTTGGAAGAGGAAAATACACAACAGGAACAGCAACAGGGGCAGGAAGAGAATAAATAAAAGTAGTTTATAAATCTGAGGAAAGGCGGGAAAAGTATGGACGAAACAGGTAGAAAAAAACTTTGGGACGAATATATAAAAAATAAAACGCCGGAACTCAGAGAAAAGATTATATTGGAATATGCTTCATTGGTGAAAACTGTGGCAGGACGTCTGAGTATGTATCTGGGATATAATGTGGAGTATGAGGATTTGGTGAGTTATGGTATTTTCGGTTTGATTGATGCTATTGATAAGTTTGATACCATGAAGGAAGTTAAGTTCGAAACTTATGCGAGCTTGCGTATTCGTGGTGCGATTTTGGATCAAATCCGTAAAATGGACTGGATACCCAGAACCATTCGTCAGAAGCAAAAGCGTATTGATGCAGTAATCAAAGAAATCGAGATGGAGACAGGCAGAAATGCCACGGACGAAGAGATTGCACAGAAGTTGGGAATTTCAGAGGATGAGTTTGGAGAATGGCAGTCTCAGATGAAGATTACGGGCTTGGTCTCTTTGAATGAGTATGTAGAACAGGGCAGTGATGTGGCACAGGATTATAATCAGCATACTGCAGCACGTTTTGAAAGCCCGGAAGAAAATGTGGAAAAGAAGGAGCTCACCTTGATGCTTCAAGAAGCATTGGAGCTTCTGACAGAAAAGGAAAACAAGGTAATCACCCTTTATTATTATGAAGAACTGACATTAAAAGAAATCAGTAATATTCTGGAGGTATCGGAGTCTCGAATCTCGCAGCTACATACCAGAGCACTTCAGAAGATGAAGGGAAAATTAGGAGATTATATGGGCATATTGAGTGACCGCTGATGGCAAAGGGGAGATACTATGAACGGTTATTTTCGATTAGTAAAGGTAGAGCAGGGAATTGGATTAGAGTTGCTTCCACCGACTGATGGTGGAGAACAAATAAGAATTGCTGAGGTCATGGATTATTTAAGTAATTATAGCTTGGTCTGTGACCTTTCTGTGTTAAAGGAAAAAATAAGCACAAGAGAAAAAGAAACGATTTTCCTGAAAGAAGGAGAATGTCCTGTTGTAAATGAAAGTTACAAAATCGAAGTATCAGAGAATAAAATGCATGCTTTCGTACGTTTTTATCCTCCGACTGAGGGTGGAAAATTGCTTTCTTTGGAGGAGTTTGTCAGGGATATGCGTTTTCGTTCCATTATTTATGGAATGCAGATTAATACGTTACAGGAGTTTTTCGCAGAGAGAACTTATTGTACAGATATAGAATTCGCTACAGGTAAGGAAGTAATTCAGGGCAAGAATGCTGTTATTGAATATTTATTTGCTACAGATGTGCATGCCAAGCCTACTGTTCGTGAAGATGGTAGTGTAGATTTCTTCAATCTGAATACCATTTGTCATTGTCAGAAGGGACAGGTGATTGCCAGAATTATCCCGGAGGAAAAGGGACATCACGGCAGAGATGTTTTTGGGGAACGATACGAAGCTATTCCTGTGAAGCCTGCTGCTTTTCGTTATGGCAGAAACATGGAGGTTTCCGAGGATAAATTATCCCTGATTTCTCAGGTAGACGGTCATGTGACGCTGGTGGATGATAAGGTATTTGTTTCGGATGTTTATGATGTGGAAAATGTAGACAATAGTACCGGAAATATAGAGTATGAAGGTAGTGTGCAGATAAAGGGCAATGTTATTTCCAATTTTGCCGTACATGCAAAGGGTAATATTATTGTAAATGGTGTAGTGGAAGGTGCTACTTTGGTGGCAGGTGGCGATATTATTATTGCCAGAGGTATGAATGGTATGAATAAGGGCAAGCTGTCAGCCGGTGGCAATATTATTGCGAAGTTTTTGGAGAATGCTACAGCAGAGGCAGATGGTTATGTACAGACAGAATCCGTATTGCATAGTAATGTAATGGCCGGAAAGTATGTGGAAGTAAACGGAAAACGTGGATTTATTACTGGTGGACATGTGGTCGCAACAGAGATGCTGGCAGTAAAGACACTGGGTTCCGAGCTGGGAGCAACCACCATTGTAGAGGTTGGTGCGAATCCGAAGTTAAAAGGGGAGTACCAACAGCTTCAGAAGGATATCGGAGAAATACAGAAAGTCTTGTCCAGTACGAAATCCATTATTGCCAGTTATGCAGAGAAAAAGGCGAAGGGAGCCAAATTCAGACCGGAGCAGTTGGAGTATCTCAAGTCCGTGATTTTGTTGGATACCAACAAAAAGAAGGAACTGGAGAAAAATATGGAGAAGCTGGAAAAGCTTCAAGAAAGTATTAATGTGCAGGGAGAAGCTTATGTAGAAGTGCGGGGACAGGTTTTTGCCGGTACGAAGATTATTATTGGTGATTTGTCTATGGTAGTACAAAGTAAACATAAAAGTTGCCGTTTTGAAAAAGTAAGAGGCAATGTAAAGTGTATTGATATTTAAGGAAAGGTGGTATGCAGCATGGCAATGGGTGTGATTAATGTGGTAAATATGGCAAGGTCGCCGGAATATACAACAATTAAGCAAAATGAAGATAACAAAGCTGCCATGACGCAGATGACCATGGGGCAGCAAGAAGATAAGGCAGTGAAACAGCGTGCCCAGCAGGTTGTAAACAAAGAAGAAACAGCCTGGCATCAACGGAAATTCGACGCCAAGGAACAGGGAGATAATCAGTATTCCGGTGACGGCGGAAGGAACAGAAGGCAGACAGACAAGGTAGTGGTAAAGGGACAGCAGGGATTCGACGTAAAGGTTTAGAGGTGTACTATGGAGTTAATGGAAATCATACTTTTGGTAATCGGTATAGGTGTTTTTGTGGTAAGTTTTTTGCTTCCTGTGGCAAAGGAAGCAGACTTGAAATCTGCGAAAGAGCTGGCTCGGGGAGAAATTCGCCAAATGGTGACTGAGGAAATGAATCAAATCCGTCAACAGGTGGATGATACAGTGGAGGAAGCTATCACCTATGCTATGGAAAAGACAGAACGTTCCCTGTCCAGAATTTCCAATGAGAAAATCATGGCAGTGAATGAATATTCCGATACGGTACTGGCAGAAATTAATAAAAACCATCAGGAGGTTATGTTCCTCTATGATATGTTGAATGATAAGCATGTGAGTCTGAAAAAAACCGTAACGGCAGTAGAGAAAAAGGCAAAGGAAGCAGAAGCTATTGCACAGGAGGCTTTTCAGACACTGAAACCGCAAAAGCTGGAGCCTGTTACCGGTTTGAAGGAAACTGTTTCAGAGAAGAAAGCAGCTGAGCCGGAAACGGTAAGAATAGAAGATTTTTATAGAAAGCCAAATAGTAATGAAGCAATATTGGAATTGTATAAGCAGGGCAAAGATAAAGTACAGATTGCCAAGGAGCTTGGTCTTGGTGTGGGCGAAGTGGAATTGGTAATCGGACTGTTTAAGGAAAGAAAGTTATGAAGTTAAAGTATTATTTGAGAGGATTGGGCATAGGTATTGTGGTGACGGCTCTGTTAATGGGGATTGCCACCAAGGATAATGGTGCTATGTCTGATGAGGAAATAAAAGCAAGGGCAGCACAGCTGGGAATGGTGGAACAGAGAACCTTGGCAGATATTCGTGACAATACACTACCTACACAGGCACCTGAGATAACAGCGGTTCCGGACATTACAGAAACGCCGGAAGGAACACCGACTTCGGATAGTTCTGAAGAACCAAGTGGCTCACAGGATACGGAAGCAACAGAGGAACCAAGTGGCTCACAGGAGCCGGAAAAAACAGAAGTACCGGAGATAACGGCAGCACCGGATGATACATCAAAGCCAACAGAAACACAGAAACCCGAAGCGACAGGGGAACCTGCTGAGGAAGAAAACCAACAGCCCCCTGAGGAAACAGCCCTCCCGGTTATTGTGGATCAGGGAGAAACGGTAATTATACGAATTCGTCCCGGAGACAGCTCGGAGGTAGTCAGCAAGAGACTGGCAAAGGCAGGCCTGGTAGACAGTGCTACGGAATTTAATCAGTATCTGTTGAAGAAGAAATTGACGAAAGTAATCGATGTGGGTACCTATGAAATAGAGAAGGGATCCACTATGAAGGAGATTGCAAAAATCATTACCAATTAAAACATAGGAAATATTAGAAAAATAAGTGAAAAACTTGCAAATATATATTGCAAGTTTTTCTTTATTATGGTAAAATCAACTCGTTGTGACTAAAAAACACGCATTCCGATTCGATGTAGGGTGTCTAAAAGAAACTTCTAAAGAAGTTTCTTTGGAAATTTCTAAAGGAATTTCTTTGTTTGTTAGGATGTGCATCGGAGCTAACCGGACTTTAACGCAGGTTCGGCAGAAAAGGTATGCGGACGACGGACACCGGGAAACGGGTCCGATTAACCAAATGGAGGTAATATTATGAGCGTTATTTCAATGAAGCAGTTATTAGAAGCAGGTGTTCATTTCGGACATCAGACCAGAAGATGGAACCCTAAGATGGCTCCTTACATCTTCACCGAGAGAAACGGTATCCACATCATCGACTTACAGAAGTCTGTAGGCAAGGTTGACGAAGCTTACAATGCAATTTCTGAAATCGCTGCACAGGGCGGTACCATCCTTTTCGTAGGTACCAAGAAGCAGGCTCAGGACGCTGTTAAGACAGAAGCTGAGAGATGTGGTATGTACTACGTTAACGAGAGATGGTTGGGTGGTATGCTTACCAACTTCAAGACCATTCAGTCTCGTATTGACAGACTTCATGCAATCGAAACCATGTCACAGGATGGTACTTTCGATGTTCTTCCTAAGAAGGAAGTTATTGAATTAAAGAAGGAATGGGATAAGCTTGAGAAGAACTTAGGCGGTATCAAGAACATGACCAGAATTCCGGATGCTATTTTCGTAGTAGATCCTAAGAAGGAAAAGATTTGTGTGCAGGAAGCTCACTCTCTGGGTATTACATTGATTGGTATCGGTGATACTAACTGTGATCCTGAAGAATTAGATTATATCATCCCGGGTAACGATGACGCTATCAGAGCAGTTAAGTTAATCGTTGCTAAGATGGCAGACGCTGTTATTGAAGCAAATCAGGGCGAAGCTGTTTACACTGCAGAAGATGTAGCTGTAGAAGCAACTGATATTGAAGAAGTAGCAGATGCTGAATAATACGAAAAGAAACTCGGAGAAGCAGTCCTAAGGGGCTGTTTCTCCAAATGATATTGATTGAATTGATATTTAAATACAATAATAAGTATGGAGGACACGAATATGGCAGCTATTACAGCAGGTATGGTAAAAGAACTGCGTGAAATGACCGGCGCAGGTATGATGGATTGTAAGAAGGCTCTTAATGAGTGTGATGGAAATATGGAAGCGGCTATCGACTTTTTGAAGAAGAGCGGTGCAGCTAAGATGGAAAAGAAGGCTTCCAGAATTGCAGCAGAAGGTATTGCACGTGTTGCAGTAAATGGTAATGAAGCAGTTGTAGCTGAAGTAAACTCAGAGACAGACTTTGTTGCTAAGAACGAAACTTTCCAGGAGTTTGTACAGTTAGTGGCTGATAATGCTCTTGCTTCCGGCTTAAACGGTGGTAAGAATGGTGAAGATATTGAAGCACTTCTTGAAATGAATGGTCTTAAGGAGGAGTTAATCCAGAAGACTGCTACTATTGGCGAGAAATTGTCTGTTCGTAGATTTGAGAAGGTTTCCGGTGAGTGTGTAGCAAGCTACATTCATGCCGGTGGAAAGATTGGTGTAATTATTGCAGCTGACGGTGCAGCAGACGTGAAGGAAGCTCTTACCAATGTTGCTATGCAGGTTGCAGCTATGAAACCTCAGTACATCAGCAGAGATGACATTTCTTCTGAAGAAATTGATAAGATGAGAGAGATCATTGTAGATGCATCTTTGAATGACCCGGCATCTCTTCCTAAGCCTATCTTAAACGCATTAATCAGCAAGGCTTGTTCTGAGAAGGTATGGAGCGATGAAGATATCGCAATTTATGAAGAAAAGAAGAGCAATATGAACTTCTTATTCAACTTCCTTTCTAATGAAGCAAAGACCGCTCTTGCTGGTTTAGCTATGGCTGATAAGGCAAATATTACCGCTGAGAAGATGTTCTCAGGTGCAGTTGAAGGTCGTGTTTCTAAGCAGTTAAAGGATATCTGTTTATTAGATCAGACTTATGTTAAGGCTGATGACGGAAAACAGACTGTTGCAGCGTATCTGAAGTCTGTAAATCCTGCTATCGCTATCAAGCAGGTTGTTCGTTTTGAAGTAGGCGAAGGTATGGAGAAGAAGAGTGAAGATTTCGCAGCAGAAGTTGCAGCACAAATGGGTTAATTTGAAATACAGATAGACAAGTAGCATATTAAGTGAGTTTATTTATAATGAAAAGACATCATCACCTGTGAAGATAAGTAGGTGATGATGTCTTTTAAATTGAAGGTGACAAAGATAAAATCATTTCATGGTTTTGGGTTGATAAAATGACCATTAACATATATAATATTTTTAAATACTTATGGAATATGGAAATTGAGAGGTAAAGATGGCAAGAGGAATTCGTATGGCCGATATTGCAAAGCAATTGGGTGTGAGTACGGTTGCAGTATCCAAGGCGTTGGGAAATCGGCGTGGAGTAAGCGAAGAATTACGAGAAAAGATAAAAAAAACAGCTGAAGAAATGGGCTATGAATTACCGGTATCTAACCGTAATAAGGATAAAAAGACATATAATATCGGAATACTAGTATCTTCTATATATATTGAAAAGTATGTTACCTTCTATTGGGTGTTTTATCAGTTGTTATTAAAAGAAGCGGCAAAATCGGATTTTTTTTTGATGCTGGAGGTTTTAGGAACAGAAGAGGAAAAAGAGCTTCGTGATATAACGCTGATAAAAGAAGAACGAATTGATGGCATGATAATATTGGGAAAAATCTCTAATGAATATTTGAAACATTTGAAGCGAGAGTGCCTTATTCCGGTGATATACATGGACTTTTATGATAATGAAATGGAGGAAGATTGTGTCATATCGAATAGTTTTTATGGGATATACAAGATAACCAATTATTTGTTTGCACAAGGCCATGAGGATATTGCTTTCGTGGGAACTCTGGGAATGACTGATAATATTACGGACAGATACTTGGGATATCAGAAGGCGATGATGGAACACGGAAAAGAGATAAGAGCGGAATGGTGTATCAAAGATAGAGAGGATGCCAGAAGAACCTATACGCAAATAGAAATACCGGATGAATTACCTACCGCTTTTGTATGTAATTGTGATGTGACTGCAGGTTGGCTGATTAAGAGTCTCAATGAAAAGGGGATAAAGGTACCACAGGATGTTTCTGTTGTAGGATATGATGACTATTTATATCCGGGCGTGTGTGATGTAGAACTGACTACTTATTCTGTAGATAGAGAACGAATGGCAGAAATTGGTATCGAAAAGATGAGAAAGAAAATTGAAGGCGAGCCCTATCAGGAGGGCATCCATGTTGTGGAAGGGAAACTGATAGAACGCGCCAGTGTATTAAGGCGTAAATAGTCTTTTGCGATATGCAGCGGGTGTTGTACCCGCTGTTTTTTTGAAGTGATGAATAAATTGGTTCACGTTTTCGTAACCAACTTCATATGCAATTTCATGTATCTTTAGAATGCCCTCTTGCAGAAGCAGTTGGGCATTTTGCATTCTTATTTGGTGCAGGTATTGAATAGGTGAGTTGTGAAAATATAGCTTAAATTCCCGACAGATACGATAACGGGTAATGTGATAGTTTTTTTCCAGTTCTTCCAATGTGTGCTCAATATAATAATTTGTATCGAAAAGTTCTTTTATCTGTAACAGATAATTGGGAATAAGAGCTGTTTTGGTAGTTGTTTGCAAGACAATATGTGTTAAAAAATCCGTTAGTAAAAGATTTGCTTGTAAGTTGTCTAACGTGGATATATTTAGCAGATTTTGCAATTTTAAGTACAATTCATTCACACAGGTAGTCTGAATAAAAGGCTTGTTTACAAAAAGCTGGTCACAATAATATTTTGCCGGATAACCATCGAAATATATAAGAATGAACTGGCTGTTTTCTTTGCAGGACAATATATGGGAGGTGCGGCAGTCGAAGATTAGTAAAGAATTCTTATAGACTGCCGCAGTTTCTGGCTTGTTATTCTGTGTATAAGTAACCGATTCGTTAAGTACATATAGGATGCCGAAAATGGGATAGGATTTCGCGTTTAGAGATATGCGACGTTTTGTTTGAAGCTTTCCGGAAGCAAGTGTGTAAAGTAAGTATTGACTGGTATCCTTTTCTATGGAATATTCATTAAGTGTAATACCTTTTGCAAGTAGGATTTCCTTATTCTCTGAAAACATATCATAAATGTTCATGTTTAATTCCCTTTTTCTTAGAATTTGAAATGTGTTAATAGTTGAAAAAAAGTGTGATTTATAAAATTAACCTCAAAAGATTAACTATTAATTAAATGGTAGATTAAAAAGTGAGTTAATTTATACTGCATATTTGCATTATACAGCATAAGAAGTAAAAAATATACGGTAAAAATCACTAATAAATACATATAAAATTTGTTAAAATGGAAGAAAATGGTCTGTATTGCAATTTTTCTATATAAAACACAATATAGAAAGATGTTTTGTTGGTGATTTGGTGTAAAATATAATTAAGTTAATCAAGTGATTAACAAAGATTAAAATAAAGCTTATGAATAGTTTAAGGAGGGTTCAATCATGAAATTGAAGAAAATTATGGCATTGACATTGGCTACGGTGCTTGCTATGTCATTTGCCGGTTGTGGTGAAGACACTACAACAACTCAGACAGGTAGTCAAACCGGTAATACCGGAAGCGTAGAAAACGCAACTGCTTTTCTAAAGTATACGGATATCGTTCTTGGTGAAACCGGTACAGATATTAAAGCAACTATCAAGGTGTTGTCACATAGAACAGACTTAGAGGATACTAAGTTTCCGGAGTATGTAGCAGAATTTAAGGAAATGTATCCGGATATTACAGTAAATTATGAAACAATTACTGATTATGAGGAGCAGGCACTTCTCCGTGTTGAACAGGACGATTGGGATATCATGATGATACCGGCAGTTAATAAGAGCGATTTGCCGACATATTTTATCCCCTTTGGTACTCTGGAAGAAATGGACACGGAAATCCGCTTTGCAAATACCTGGATGAATGGTGAACAAGTATATGGTGTTCCATCTACCGGTAATGCACAGGGTATTGTTTATAACAAGGCTGTATATGAAGCAGCAGGAATAACTGAGCTTCCTAAGACACCGGATGAATTTATAAATGCTCTTGCAGCAATTGATGAAAAAACAGATGCCATTCCTTTGTATACTAACTATGCCGCAGGATGGACTATGGGTGGTCAGTGGGATGCATACATTGGAGGTTCTTCAAATGGTGATGCTGCCTTCTTGAATCAAAAGATGTTACATGCACAGAATCCATTCGGGAAGGAAGGCGATGTAACCGGTCCTTATGCTGTATATAAGATTCTTTATGATGCAGTGGCAAAGGGGCTTACCGAAGAAGATTATACCACAACTGACTGGGAAGGTTCTAAGGGTATGATTAATAGCGGTGAAATTGCAACTATGGTACTTGGCTCATGGGCATTTACTCAGATGGTAGAAGCAGGCCCCAATGGTGATGATATTGGTTATATGCCATTCCCTATTACTGTTGACGGTAAGCAGTATGCATCTGCAGGTGCGGACTATAGTTATGGTGTAAATGTAAAGGCTTCTGAGGATAATCAGAAGGCGGCTATGATATATATTAAGTGGTTAACGGAGTGTTCCGGCTTCGCTTTTTCAGAAGGTGGTATTCCTATTGATATGGATGGTGAGTATCCTGGACTTTACTCAGCATTTGATGGTATTGACTTTATAGTAAGTGATGCGGCACTTGCGGGTGAAGAGGATCTTTTGAATCAGTTGAATGAGGAATCTGAATTGATGATAAATGCCGGTGGCGACAGAAAGGTTCAGAAAATTGTTGAACATGCAGCAAACGGTGATATGGGCTTCGCGGATATTATGGCTTCTTGGAATGAGGCTTGGAGTGATGCACAGTCTACACTTGGCGTTGAAATTCAATAGAATATAAATCACCAAAAGGGGGCGGTTTGAGGCCGCCCCTCCTTTTTAAAATATTTATAGATTGAAAGGGTGTAGCACATGGAAACAAATAGTCGATTTAAACAGTGGTTTCAAAGCAGAAAAGTACAGAGACGATTGGTAATCATTACATTTATGGCGGTTCCGCTATTATTGTTATTTGTATTTACATATTTGCCTTTCGGTGAAATGATTGATTTTAGTTTTTATAAGATGAAATATACAGGTAAGAGAACCTGGGTTGGTTTGCAGAATTATATTGACGTTTTTAAGAGAGATGACTGTTTTGGTGCATTGAAGTTGTGCATTTACTATATTGTGGGAGCGGTTGTGCAGCTTGCATTGGCTCTTTATTTTGCAACAATATTGAGTTTTAAGGTAAGAGGAGGTAATTTCTTTAAAGGTGTTCTTTTCTTTCCTTATTTGATTAACGGTATTGCAATCGGTTTTATTTTTCGCTTTTTTTATACAAGAGGTTTTGTGTTGGATACAGTACTGCAATGGTGTGGATTTGAGTTGGAGAAACTTCCGTTTTGGTTAAGGGATACACGGGTTAATAATATATCGCTGGTAGCAACCAGCGTATGGAGATATTTAGGACAGAATATGGTGTTGTTTATCGGCGCGATTATGTCTGTAGACAGTGAGCTATATGAAGCATCTGTACTGGATGGAGCAACTAAATTTCAGCAATTCCGCTATATCATTTTGCCTAGTATTAAGAATATTGTTCTGCTAAATCTTATTTTAGCAGTTTCCGGCTCCTTAAGTGCTTTTGAACCTGCTTACGTTATTACGAAGGGCTCTAATGGAACGGCTACATATTTCGTATTTATGGATGAACTGGCTCATGTTACCCAAAAGGTTGGTCTGGCAAGTGCTATGGCAGTGGTTCTTTTGGGAATGATACTATTGATTACTTTGATCCAAAAACTGTTATTCAAATATGTTTTTCGCAATATAGAGGATGAGGATGTAAGAGCTGAAAAAATCAGGCAGAGAAGAGTGATACGTTATGAGAGGAAAAAGCGCCGTGAGGCTCTAAAGAATGGAGGTGCGCAGGCATGAGAAAAAATAAAAAGAAAAGTGTAGTGTCTGTACTGATGTATGTCAGTCTGATATTGGCTGGATTTATTTCACTGTTGCCGGTGGTGTCCTGTGTGATTACGGCCTTTAAGCCGGATGATGAGTATGCTCTGACCAATGTAATGGAATTGCCTTATGCATGGACACATCCTCAGCTTAGTTTGCAGTGGCTTAAGGAGCTTTTTGGTAATTTTGTGGTTGCATGGCAAGAAGCAGATATGCTGATGGCTTTCAAAAATACCGGAATTATTATGTTTTTTGTATTGATTGGTTCTGTTATGACAGGAAGCATGTTGGCATATATTTTAAGTCGTTTCAAATTTTTAGGAAATGGCTTGATTCGTAATCTGTTTCTGTTTGCAAGTATGTTGCCGGGTATCGCTATGCAGGTGTCTTTGTACAGAATCATGTATGATCTGGAATTTATCAATACACTCTATGGCTATATTATAATGCAAATGGGTACCGATGTTATTTCTATTTATATTTTTATACAGTTTTTTGATAATATATCGACCTCTTTGGATGAATCGGCGATTATGGATGGATGTACCTATTTCGGTGTGTTTTTCAAGATTTTGTTTCCTTTGTTGAAGCCGGCGATAGTAACTGTGCTCATTTTGAAGGGCGTTAGTACCTATAATGAGTATTATGCGGCCAGCCTGTATTTGCAGGATAAAAGCAAGTATATTACGGTGGCAACCTGTTTGTATAAGTTTACAGGTCCTTTGGGGAATCAGTACAATTTAATTTGTGCAGGCCTTTTGATTACCTTGATACCTGCATTGATAATTTTCATTTTATGCCAGAAGCAGATTTACAATGGTTTGACTATGGGGGCTGTAAAGGGTTAAAATATGTACACAAAGACTACTTGTTCGTAAAGGGCAGGTAGTTTTTGTGTGTTATATTACAATATCTTAAAAATTCGAAAATTTTTATAAAAATCTTGCCCCGCTTTAGTACGTCATGGTATTATAGTAGCATAGTTGAAAAAATGAGAAGGAGGATAATGAATGGATCAGAACAGCTACTCAGAAATTACTCCCAAAATACTGGAATGGGCGAAGATGACAGAAGAAGCAGGCTATATTGATACAGAGCTTTTTACAAAGTATGATGTGAAACGTGGTTTGCGTGATTTAAATGGTAAAGGTGTACTGGCAGGACTTACACATATTTCTGATGTGCGTGCGACACAAATCATCAACGGTGAAAGTGTACCGGCAGAAGGAAATTTGTTTTATCGTGGATACAATGTAAAAGATTTGGTAGAAGGTTTTTCACGGGATGACCGCTTTGGTTTTGAAGAAGCTACATATTTATTACTTTATGGGAAATTACCCTCCAGAGAGGAATTGGCAGAGTTTAATGAAGTACTGGCAGGATACCGTACTTTGCCTACCAGTTTTGTAAGAGATATTATTATGAAGGCTCCCAGCAAGGATATGATGAATACTCTGGCGAGAAGTGTATTGACCCTGTATTCCTATGATGACAGAGCGGATGATACTTCCATGCCGAATGTACTCAGACAGTGTCTGCAGCTTATTAGCCTGTTTCCTATGTTGGCAATTTATGGATATCAGGCATACAGTCATTATCATGACGGTAACAGCTTCTTTATCCACAAACCCAAGCCGGAGTTGTCTACTGCAGAGAATATTTTGCATATTTTGAGACCGGACAGTAAGTATACGCCTTTGGAAGCGAAGCTTTTGGATATTGCACTGGTGCTTCATATGGAGCATGGAGGTGGTAATAATTCCTCCTTTACGACCCATGTGGTGACATCTTCCCTGACGGATACCTATTCTACCATTGCGGCGGCTATCGGTTCTTTAAAGGGTCCCAGACATGGTGGTGCCAATATTAAGGTTGTGAAAATGTTTGACGAAATGAAGCGGGTGATTTCCGATTGGTCCGATGAGGAGGAAGTAGGAAATTATTTGAGAAAGCTTCTGCATAAAGAGGCCTTTGACCATGCAGGACTGATTTATGGTGTAGGTCATGCCATTTATTCCAAGTCTGACCCCAGAGCTGAGGTGCTGAAGGGCTATGTAGAAAAACTTTCCGTAGAAAAGGGATTGGAGAAAGAGTTTGCACTATACTCTATGGTGGAGAGGCTGGCACCGCAGATTATTGCTGAGGAAAGAAAGATGTACAAGGGCGTCAGCATCAATGTGGACTTCTATTCCGGCTTTGTTTATGACATGCTGGATTTGCCGTTGGAGTTGTATACCCCTATCTTTGCTATCGCCCGTATTTCCGGCTGGAGTGCACATCGGTTGGAGGAGCTTGCCAACAATGGTAAGATTATCCGTCCGGCATACAAGCCTATCGGAGAAGATAAAGCTTATATTCCAATGGATAAGCGTGATTAAATTAAGAAAGAGTAATGAAAAACAGGTATGGCGCGAGCCATGCCTGTTTTGGAAAGGAAATGTAATGGAAATCAGAGAAATGTTAAAGCATGTGGATCATACTCAGTTACAGGCATTTTGTACCTGGGAGAGTATTGTAAAACTTTGTGAGGAGGCAATAGAGTACCGGACCGCATCGGTTTGTATTCCTCCTGCTTATGTGGAGAGAGTGCATGAGACCTATGGGGATAAAATCAATATTTGTACTGTAATCGGTTTCCCGCTGGGCTATCAGGTGACCGAAGCAAAGGTGGCAGAAGCCAAAACTGCTATTGTGCAGGGATGTAATGAAATTGATATGGTGATAAATATTACAGATGTGAAGAATGGTTTATTTGATAAGGTGGAGGAGGAAATCCGTACCATCAAAAAGGCTTGCGGGGAACATATTTTAAAGGTCATCATTGAAACCTGTTATTTGACGGGGGAAGAAAAGATTGCCATGTGCAAGGCGGTTACCGCAGCCGGTGCGGATTATATTAAAACATCTACCGGTTTCGGCACAGGAGGTGCTACCATAGAGGATGTGAAGCTGTTCAAAGAGCATATTGGTCCTGAGGTAAAAATCAAGGCTGCCGGCGGTGTTTCTTCCATAGAAGATTTACGTGCTTTTTTAGAACTGGGCTGTGATCGTATCGGCACCTCCAGAGCCATCGGACTTTGCAAGGGCTTATTGACGGAAGGGTATTAGAAAATTTGGGGTATATTATGGAAAACATAACAATTAGGAAGCGATTGACGAAGCTTCGGGATGGTATGAAAAATGCAGGGATTGATTATTATCTCATACCCACTGCGGACTATCATAACTCAGAATATGTAAGTGACTTTTTCAAGGTGAGAGAGTATTACAGTGGATTTACAGGTTCTAATGGCAATCTGCTGGTATGGCAGGAGGGGGCCGGACTTTGGACTGACGGCAGATATTTCGTACAGGCAGATAAGGAGCTGGAGGGCACCGGCATAACTTTGTTTCGGATGCTGGACGAAGGTGTCCCTACCTTGGAAGGGTTCCTGGCAAAGGAGATGCAGGAAAACCAGACTTTAGGTTTTGATGGAAAAGTGATTTCTACCGGCTTGGGACTGCAGCTGGAGAAATGCTTACAGGAGAAGGGGATACATCTGCTTTTTGAGCAGGATTTGGCAGGAGAACTACGGGAGCAACGCCCAAAACTTCCGGCAGGAGGGATAAGGATACTGTCCAAGGAGTTGGTAGGACTGGAGTATGAGGAGAAGCTGGAACAGGTTCATTTGACTATGAAAAAGGAGGGTGCAGATGCGTTCTTCTTAAGTAAACTGGATGATTTGATGTGGTTATTCAACATCAGAGGCTGTGATGTGGCATGTAACCCGGTGGCTTTGTCTTATGCTTATATTACAACGAAGGAAACTACACTGTTTCTTCAGGAAAAGGCTTTGTCTCAGACATTAATCGATTATTTTTCTGAGAAACAAATAATAGTGAAGGAATATGCACAGGCAGAGCAGTATTTGAAGAAAATGCCTGCCGGGCAAAAGGTGCTGGTGGATAAACGGTATTGCAGCTATTCCTTTTACAGGATACTGAAAGAAAAAAAGGAAATCCTTTGGAGAAAAAACCCTACAGAGCTTTTAAAGGCAGTGAAAAATTCCGTGGAACAGGTGCATATGAGGGAGGTTTACTTAAAGGATAGTTTGGCAGTTACCCGTTTTATATACTGGTTAAAGAACCATATCGGAAAAGAAACTATTACTGAGATTTCAGCGGCAGATTATTTGGAGAGGCTACGCAGAGAGATACCGGAGTTTTTAGATTTGTCCTTTCCCACCATTTCTGCTTACAAAGCAAATGCGGCTATGATGCATTACGAAGCAACGGAGCAAAATCATGCAGTGTTGGAACCTTCCGGGATGCTGCTTGTGGATTCCGGAGGACAGTATCTGGGAGGCACTACGGATATTACCAGAACCATTGTGTTGGGGGAGATTTCCGAAGAAATCAAGAAGCATTATACTTTGGCGGTAGCAGGAATGTTACAGCTTTCCCGGGTGAAATGGCTTTACGGTTGTACCGGAAGAAACCTGGATATTCTGGCCAGACAACCCTTGTGGGATATTGCCATGGACTATCAATGTGGTACCGGACATGGTGTGGGTTATATACTGAATGTGCATGAAGGTCCCCAGAGCTTACGTTGGCGTTTTACGGAAGGAATGACAGAGGCTGTGCTGGAAGAAGGCATGGACGTTACCAATGAGCCGGGAGTTTATGTGCCGGACAGTCATGGAATACGAATTGAGAATGTGATGCTGGTGCAAAGGGCAGAAAAGAATATTTATGGTCAGTTCCTTTGTTTTGAAACATTGACCTATGCACCTATTGATTTAGAAGCAATTGATGTGCAGTATCTGAGCGGACAGCAGAGAGGATACCTGAATGAATACCATCAAATGGTATACGAAAAGTTGTCTCCTCTGTTAAGTACAGAAGAGCGGGAGTGGCTTCGTAATGTTACCCGGGCTGTATAAAAAATTGTGGACAAAATCTTTGGTATTTATTGACTTTTATATTAGAATTTGCGATAATATAATAGCGAAACGAGGGTTAGATGTGAAAGAAGCCCATCAATCCAAAATAATCGATTGTATAATCGATGAAATACATTTTTTAAGGAGGACAATAATATGTCAACAAAAGCTTATTATCCAATTAATGAAATTGGTGCTGGCAAAGTAGGCTTCAGTACTACACGTTCTATTATTGAAGCTGCTTTCTACGGAAACAACGTAGTGAAGGTTAATACCTTAAAGGAAGCTTATGAGTTAGCAAAGAACTCTCCCGGTACCGTAGTTACCGATATGCCTGTTTTAAGAGGTGAAGAGTTCGGTCTTGAGAAGGACGCTAAGGTTTTATTATTCAACGATGGTGCTGTAACCGGTCGTTATGCAACTGCTCGTCGTATTAAGGGAGAACCCGGTGTAGATGAGAAGAAGCTTGACAAGGTTGTTATGGATGCTATCTATGAGACCCGTTGGAAAACTATGTATCATGCAGAGTGTTTCGTAGGTCTTGGTCCTGAATTTATGGTAAAGGCTCACCTTCTGCTTCCGGAAGGAGAAGAGAACTTGCTTTACAACTGGATGATTAACTTCCAGTATATGTCTGATGAGTACGTTAAGATGTACAAGAACTCTAAGCCTGTAGGCGATGGTAAGGAAGCAGATATTTATATCTTCTCTGATCCTCAGTGGGTTCCCGGAAACAGACCTGACGTTGATTACAGTTGCTTAAGCGATCCTTTGACCCTTTGCTACTTTGATACCAACCAGAACTGTGCAGCAATTCTTGGTATGAAGTACTTTGGTGAGCTCAAGTAGGGTACCGTTACCATGGCATGGGCTATCGCTATCAGAAATGGTTATGCTTCTTGCCACGGCGGACAGAAGGAATACATCCTTGCAGATGGTTCTAAGTATGTTGCATCTGTATATGGTTTGTCAGGTTCCGGTAAGTCTACCTTAACTCATGCTAAGCATGGCGGAAAGTATGAAATCAAGGTTCTTCATGATGACGCTTTCATTATCAATACCGATACCTGTTCTTCTGTAGCTCTTGAGCCTACATACTTTGATAAAACTGCTGATTATCCTACCGGTTGTGCTGATAATGCATATCTGTTATCTGCTCAGAACTGCTCATGTACTATGGACAGTGAAGGCAAGATTCAGTTAGTAACCGAAGATATCAGAAATGGTAACGGACGTGCTATTAAGTCTAAGTTATGGTCTCCTAACCGTGTAGACAAGATTGAAGCTCCTGTAAACGCTATCTTCTGGATTATGAAGGATCCCGTTCTTCCTCCGGTTGTGAAGTTGTCCGGTGCTGCTCTTGCATCTGTAATGGGTGCTACCCTTGCTACCAAGACCTCTTCTGCAGAGCGTGTTGCTGCTGGTACTGACTTGAACGCTATCCGTATCGTACCTTATGCAAATCCTTTCAGAACCTATCCTCTGGTTAACGACTATGAGAAGTTCAAGAAGTTAGTAGAAGAGAAGAACGTAGACTGCTACATCGTTAACACCGGTGATTTCATGGGTGCTAAGGTTAAGCCTGCTGATACTCTTGGTATCTTAGAGACTATCGTTGAAGGTAAGGCTAGCTTCGAACAGTGGGGACCTTTCACTGACATTCAGATTATGAACGAGTGGTCTGGAAAGACCGGCGACTTCACTCCTAACTTGGCAGATGCTGACTATGTTGCAGCTCTGAAGAACTCTATGCAGACCCGTGTAAAGGCTGTAGAAGATTTCGCAACCAAGAAGGAAGGTTACGATAAGCTTCCTGATGAGGCTCTTGCAGCATTGAAGAAGCTTGTAGCTGAAACTGAAACTTTATAATTTTTATGATTTTTGACGGGCTGTCCGAAAGGGCAGCCTGTTTTTTGTGAAAAATTGGTATTCTGATTTTGAAAAAGATGGTTGTAAAACCGTTCGAAATCGGCTATAATATAATCAACCTGAGATGTTCGATAACTCTTGTTAGTTTTGAACCTACATTTACTTTAAACGGGATTCCTATATTGCCGAGTGGCTGTCAAGCCCCCCTTCGAAAGAAGACGCCAGGGGAAGACAAAATCGAGGTTGCGGTCACCCACCTAGCATAGCTAGGAGTCAAAAGGCAAGAGCCGACATTTTGGGGTATACAAAGGATGAAAAGAGAGTTGGAAACAACTCTCTTTGTTTTTTGCAGTTTCCTATAAGAGGATAGGTGTGTAGAAGAGAGGCTGTTGTTTGGATAAGAAGATTAAGATAATACAGTTGAAGATATTGCTGGTGATTTTGGAAATCATGCTGGTTCTGTTGATATGGACGCTGGTGCAGGTGGTTCTGCTGAAGCAGGATGAGGTGGCAGAGCATTTTCGGGCTCCAAAAGAGCAGGCAGAGGAAGTGATGTTGTTTCTGGAACCGGAGGAAAATGTTTCTGCGGTGGTGCCGGAGTCTATGCCCTTTGTATTGACCAATTCTGACATAATCCGAGTAGTGATTACCAATAAGGAAACCGGTGGAGTATATCATGAAAGTGCAGAATGTTGGCAGGAGCGAAGTGATTATCGGGGAACTATTGAAGTGATAGAAGAGGAGCAAGGTTTTATCATTATCAATGAGCTTCCTATCGAAGAATATTTGTATAGTGTAGTACCCAGTGAAATGCCGGCCGGCTATCCCATGGAGGCATTGAAGGCACAGACTATTTGTGCCAGAACCTATGCCTATCTGCATGTATTGTCTCCGGGATATCCACAGTGGAATGCCCATGTGGATGATACTACTTCTTATCAGGTATATCATAATATAGAAGAACAGGAAAGTACGACCAGGGCAGTCAATGAAACGGAAGGGATTGTGCTGTTGGCACCGGGAGGTCAGGCACTGGCTCAGACCTATTATTATTCTACTTCTTGCGGATTTGGAAGTGATGCCCGGGTATGGAGAAGCAAGTATGCAGATTCCTATCCATACATAAAATCCAAGCATATCAGTCGTTCTGCTGTAGCTGCTTTCAAAGAGGGCACAGTGGAGCAGAATGTAACAGCATTGGAGCAGGAAAGCAATTCATCGTATGTGCAGACAACCAACTCAGAAACCGTGATGCATTCTTTTGGGGCACTGAAGGAGGCGGAATTTGTGAACTATATCAAAACGGTAAATGAAAAAGACTTCGAAGCACAGGAATGTTGGTATCGTTGGAATTACCGGGTGGAGGATTTGGATACTGCGTATATGTTGGAGGTTTTGCGGAAACGCTATGAAGCAAAGTCGGAATTGATACAGACAAAGGTGGGGGATGACTTTGTCAGTCAACCAATAGAGGATTTTCATACCATTACCCATATAGAAATATGCAAAAGAGGTGCCGGAGGTGTGGCAGAGGAATTGTTGATACATACGGACAAGGCAGTGTATAAGGTGATTACAGAGCTGAATATCCGTTATGTACTAAATGATGGTTGTAGTCCAGTAAAACGGCAGGATGGTACTACAGTGGAGAGGAACAGTTTGTTACCCAGTGCTTTTATTGCCTTAGAGCCAATTCGTGAGGATGACTTTGTCATAGGCTATGAAATCACGGGAGGAGGCTTTGGGCATGGTGCCGGAATGAGCCAGAATGCTGCTAAGGTCATGGCGAGCGAAGGTATGTGTGCGGAAGAAATATTGACCTTCTTTTTTGAAGATTGTATGGTGAAGAGAAAGGAATAGTAGAAGGAAAGGAATGTGGAGATATGGAGGGGGTTCGAAGGATTTATCAGAATATGCGTGAATTTACCCGTAATATGCGAAGAGAAAATCTGAGTACTTTTGCAGCCGGTGCCGCTTTTTTTATCTTTTTGTCATTAGTGCCCATATTGATTGTAATTTGTACTGTGATACCTTATACACCACTTACACAGGAAAATTTGTTATTATTAATAATGGGAATTACACCGGATAAGGTGGATGGAATAGTAGTAGAAATTGTTGATGATGTATATGAACGGTCTGCCGGAGTGTTATCCCTGGCAGCAATGCTGACTTTATGGTCAGCAGGAAAAGGAATTCTGGCAGTTGTCCGTGGTCTAAATGCAGTCAATGATGTAGAAGAGTATCGTAATTATTTTATGGTACGATTGGTTGCATCTTTTTATACGTTGGTAATGTTGTTGATTATTATTGTGTCTATGGTGATATTAGTGTTCGGCAATACCTTGGTAGAAGTGCTGGTAACCGGACTGCGCGGGGGGGATGAATTGTTTTCTTTCTTGATGAATTTTCGTTTTTTGGGGATTTGGATAATCCTAACAATGATTTTTAGTGCCTTTTATGCCTACTTACCAAACAAAAAATTAAAGTTTCGGGAACAAATACCGGGGGCTTCCTTTGCTGCTGTATTGTGGAGCATTTTTTCATGGGGATTTTCTATCTATGTAAATTATGGTAATTTTTACAATATATATGGAAGCTTGTCCATTCTTATTTTTTTTATGATGTGGATGTATTTTTGTATCTATATTATGTTTATCGGGGCTTATATCAATAAACATATGGCAATGCAGGAGGAAGGGTAAAAAATATTTAAAATAATTGTTGACAAACTCCTTTGACTTATGTATACTTAATCAAGTGTGAAAACAAAGAGTGAAATGCTCTTTACATAGGAGTCAACTATGTTAGTGAATTTGTCTGATGTATTTTCATCTGAAGGAAAAACGGTTACTGTTACGGCAGAGCTTGAGATGACGAGCTTTCGCAGCAGACTTGGAGATTTCTTAATCACAAAGAAGCCTCCGGTGACTTTTATTCTTACCAATCTCGGTGTGGGTAAGGCGAGAATAGAAGGAAGCGTTGAGTTGGTTTTCGAAACGAACTGTGACAGATGCCTGGCAGAAGTACCTACAACATTAACCTTGGAGTTTGAGAGGGAAGTTGCTTCACCGGAAACAAAAGCAGATAGTTCTGAGGAAACAGGTGACCAGGAGGAGGACGACGCTATCGACTTCATGGAAGGTTATCAGCTGAATGTAGAGACTTTTGTGTACAATGAAATTTTATTGAATTGGCCAATGAAGATTCTTTGCAAGGATGATTGCAAGGGCATATGTAAGGTATGCGGACAGAATCTGAACTTGGGAGAATGTGGTTGCGATACTTTCGTGCCGGATCCCAGAATGGCGGCAATACAAGATATCTTCAACGCGAATAAGGAGGTGTAACGATGTCTATTTGTCCTAAGAATAAATCTTCCAAGAGTAGAAGAGATAAGAGAAGAGCAAACTGGAAAATGAGCGCTCCTACTTTGGTAAAGTGCAGCAAGTGTGGCGCACTTATGATGCCTCACAGAGTTTGCAAGGCTTGCGGTTCTTACAATAAGAAGCAGGTTGTTAGCGTTGATTAATTTAATTTTCAACAGGATTATGAAAGGCTTTTCCGATTTTGGAAAAGCCTTTTTTCATGAATAAAAAAGCTTGATTTTTATAGTGCTGTCTAGTATAGTAAAATAAGGTGTTTTATAAGGATATCGAATCTACATTTGGAGGGAAACGGAATGGTAAATGTAGCAGTAGATGCTATGGGCGGAGATAATGCACCGGTAGAGATTGTCAAAGGTGCAATAGAAGCCATTCAGGAAAGCAAGGAAGTAAAGGTTTTTCTGGTAGGTAGAGAAGAAGTAGTCAAAGAAGAACTGAAGAAGTATACTTACAATGTGGAACAGCTGGAAGTGGTGCAGGCATCAGAGGTAATCGAAACAGCAGAGCCTCCGGTTATGGCCATAAGAAGAAAAAAAGATTCTTCTATAGTAAAAGCTATGTACATGGTAAAGGACGGAACCTGTGATGCCTTTGTATCGGCAGGCAGCACCGGAGCAGTTCTGGTTGGCGGTCAGATTATTGTTGGTCGTATTAAGGGTGTGGAAAGACCACCATTGGCGCCGCTGATACCCACAGAAAAAGGAGTAAGCCTGTTAGTGGATTGTGGTGCTAATGTAGATGCCAGACCGTCTCATTTAGTACAGTTCGCCAAGATGGGTTCTGTGTATATGGAAAGTGTTATGGGGGTGAAAAATCCCAAGGTTGGTATTGTGAATATCGGTGCAGAAGAGGAAAAGGGAAATGCACTGGTGAAGGAAACCTTCCCTCTTTTGAAGAATTGTCCGGAAATCAACTTTATTGGCAGTGTGGAAGCCAGAGACATTCCGGCAGGTGTGGCAGATGTAGTTGTCTGTGAGGCTTTTGTAGGAAATGTTATTTTGAAGATGTATGAGGGGGTCGGAGCATCCCTGATTAAGAAGGTAAAGGAAGGCATGATGACTTCCCTTCGCAGTAAAATCGGTGCATTACTGGTGAAGCCGGCATTGAAGCAGACCTTGAAAAGCTTTAATACGGATGAATATGGCGGAGCACCTATGTTGGGTTTGAACGGGTTGGTGGTAAAAAGCCATGGCAGTAGTAAAGCTATTGAAATTAAAAATTCAATCCTTCAATGTGTCACATTTAAGGAGCAGAATATAAATGAAAAAATCAAAGAAAAAATAGTATTAGAGGATTAAAGGAAGGAAAGTTATTATGGAATTCGAAAAGTTAAAAACAATTATTGCAGAAGTATTGAGTGTTGACCCTAATGAAATCACTATGGACACTACTTTTATGGATGATCTTGGTGCTGATTCATTGGATGTTTACCAGATCATTATGGGTATCGAGGATGCATTCGATATTGAAATCCCTGCTGAGAGTGCAGAGAATATCACAACTGTTGAGCAGGCAGTAGAAATGATTAAGACTGCTATCAATTAATCGGTTGGCTTAACTGGTATTTCGAAGAAAATAGCGTTCCGGATACTCCTTTGAGCTACGGAACGCTATAAATTTTGAAATAGAAGATATGGAATAGAAAGGTAATCAAAATGAGACAGGGGTACAGCTTAGAGCTATTAGAGGAAAGAATCGGTTATCGGTTTCAGAATATTGCATTGTTGAAGCAGGCCATTACTCATAGTTCCTTTACCAATGAACAAAAGATTAATAAGTTAAAGGACTATGAACGGTTGGAATTTTTGGGGGATGCAGTTTTGGAATTGGTGAGCAGTGAGTTTTTATTCCATGAACATGAAAAAGTTCAGGAAGGAGAACTGACAAAGATGAGAGCTTCCATGGTATGTGAACCATCTTTGGCCTTTTGTGCAAGAGACCTGGAGCTGGGTGAATTTTTATTGCTTGGTAAAGGAGAAGAAAACACGGGCGGACGTAAGAGAGATTCCATAACGTCAGATGCGATGGAAGCTGTTATCGGTGCCATATATTTGGATGGTGGCATGGAACATGCAAAGAATTTTGTCTATAAATTTGTATTGTCTGATTTAGAGGACAAACAGTTGTTTTATGACAGTAAGACAAACCTGCAGGAATTGATACAGGGAAAGCTGAAGAAGGAGTTTCGCTATGTCCTTTTGGAGGAAAGCGGACCGGAGCATGACAAGGCCTTTTCCGTGGAAGTACGCATGGAGGATGAAGTCATCGGTACCGGCACGGGACGCACCAAGAAAAATGCAGAGCAGCAGGCGGCTTATGAGGCACTACTGTTGCTGAAGAAGCGTGGAATACGCAAATAAGCGAAAGCGGGAAAGAATATGTACTTAAAAAGTATTGAGATACATGGATTTAAATCATTTGCAAATAAGATTGTTTTTCAGTTTCACAATGGTATTACGGGTATTGTAGGTCCTAACGGAAGTGGTAAGAGTAATGTTGCCGATGCCGTACGTTGGGTATTGGGTGAGCAACGTATTAAGCAGCTGCGTGGTGCCAGTATGCAGGATGTTATTTTCTCCGGTACAGAGCTGCGTAAGCCCTTGAGCTATGCGTATGTAGCCATTACTTTGGATAATGCGGATCGTCAATTGACCATTGATTGCGATGAAGTGACAGTAGCCAGGCGTATCTATCGTTCCGGTGAAAGTGAGTACTTAATCAATGGGTCTATTTGTCGTCTGCGTGATGTGAATGAATTGTTCTATGATACCGGTATTGGTAAGGAAGGCTATTCCATCATCGGTCAGGGGCAGATTGACAAGATTCTGAGCGGTAAGCCGGAGGAGCGTCGTGAGCTGTTTGATGAGGCTGCAGGTATTGTAAAGTTTAAGCGTAGAAAGAATGCAGCACAGGCGAAGCTGGAGAATGAAAAGCAGAACCTGGTACGTGTGAACGATATTTTAACAGAATTAGAGAAGCAGGTTGGACCTTTGGAGAAACAGTCCGAGGTGGCAAAGGTTTATTTGAAGAAAAAAGAAGAGTTAAAAACATTAGATGTGAATACCTTCCTGTTAGAAAATGTGCGTATTTGCGAACAGCTAGAGGCTGTGGATGAGAAGCTGAGAATTGCCGGCGGTGATTTAGAGGAAACTACCGCTAAGTATGAAGGTATCAAGGAAGAATATGAGCAGATACAGGCAGAAATCGAGATGCTGGAGGAAGCTATAAACGCAGCCAGAGAGACCTTGAGTAACACCGGAGTGATGCGGGAGCGTCTGGAGGGTGAAATCAATGTTTTAAAGGAAAGAATCCACTCTGCTCATTCCAATGAGGAACATTTGCTGAACCGTAAGAAAAATGTACAGGCGGAAATCGAAGGCAAGGATAAGGACAAGGAAGGCTTTTTGGCAGATAAAGAGGACATCGATAAACAGGTGCGGGAGATTACTGCTACCAGAGATGCTATAAAGCAGCATTTGGAGGATGTTCAGAATAAGATAGAAGAATTGAACAATCATCTGGAGGCTGCCAAGAATACCATTATGGGCGAGCTGAATCAGCGAGGTACCATTAAGGCTAAGATGGGACGATTTGATTCTACACTGGAGCAGATTAATATTCGTAAGGCAGAGTTAAACTCCAGAATTTTGCGTGCCCGTACGGACGAAGCAGAGCGTTCGGAAAGTATCAAGCAGTTGGAGGATCGTTTCGCAGAAATTTGTGAAGAAATGCGTACCATGAACGAGCAGGAAGCCGGTATGGAGCAGGAGCTGGGAAATATTCGTGAGAAGTTGACGAAAACAGACCAAAAGCTGCGTGAGGCACAGACCCAGTATCATCAGGAAAAATCCAAGCTGGATGCACTGGCAAATATTGCAGAGCGTTATGACGGTTATGGTGGCTCCGTAAAGAAGGTAATGGAGCAGAAGGCAACCGTAAAAGGTATTGTTGGTGTTGTTGCGGATATTATTAAGGTAGAAGAGAAATACGAAACGGCTATTGAGACTGCCCTGGGCGGTAATATTCAGAATATTGTAACAGATGATGAAGAAACTGCAAAGAAGATGATTAGCTTCTTAAAGAGCAATCGTGCCGGTAGAGCGACCTTCCTGCCATTGACCAGTATCACCAAGCCGCAGGAGTTTAAAAATCCGGAAGCCCTCAAGGAAAAAGGTGCTATCGGGATGGCGGATGAACTGGTACATACTGAGGAGAAATATCGGAATGTAGCCAAGGCCATGCTGGGTCGTATCATGGTAGTGGATAATGTTGACAATGCTGTACGAATTGCCCGTAAGTTTGATTATGGTATTCGTATGGTTACCATAGAGGGTGAACTTTTGGTTCCCGGAGGTGCTATCAGTGGTGGTGCCTTTAAAAACAACAGTAATCTGTTGGGTCGTCGACGTGAAATCGAGGATTTGGAAAAGAAGGTTAAGAAGCTGAAATCTACCATTGAGGAACAGAATCAGGCTATTGATGATATCAAGGCAAGACGTAATCAGCTGCGTACGGATTTGGAAAAGCTGAAAATGGAGATACAGAAGAAATCCATTGAGCAGAACACTGCCCGTATCAGTATCAGTCAGGCGAGAGAACGTTTGGCAGAGGAAGAACAGGGCTTTGAATCCATGAAGAAGGAGCAGCAGGAAATCGAAGCTCAGATTCTGGAGATAAAGAATGGCAAGGAAGCTATCCGTAAGGAATTGAAGGATAGTGAAGAACTGGAGCAGAATACCCAGCAGAAGATTTTAGAGTACCAAAAGGAGCTGGAGGAAAAGCGAAAAGAAGAAACCGAAGCAGCGTCACAGGTGACCGAGTGGGAACTGAAGGTAGAGCGTATGTTGCAGACCCAGATGTTCCATCAGTCCAACGTGGATCGTATCGAAGGGGAAAAGGAACGTTATGTCAAGGAGCTGGAGGAAATCGAAGAGGCTCTGGCACAATCTGTAAAGGATGTAGAGGAGAAGCAGAAGAGTATTGCTCAAATCGAAGAAACCATTGCAGCGTCCTATGATACCCAGAGTGCTTCTCAGGCAAAACTGAAGGAAGATACAGAGCGTAAGGAAGAATTATCTGCAAAGCAGAGAAATTTCTTCGATGCCAGAGAAGAACTGTCCAAGCGAATGAATGATTTGGACAAGGAAGTATATCGTCTCACCGGACAGAAGGAAAAGTTCGAGGATATTATGGAAAACCACATCAATTATATGTGGGAGGAATACGAGATTACCCTCAGTGATGCGTCTTCCATGCGGAATGAGGAAATGACGGATTTGAATGCCATGAAAAAGGACATCAGCCGTTTGAAGGACGAAATCAAGAAGCTGGGTAATGTAAATGTAAACGCGATTGAAGAATACAAAAATGTCATGGAGCGATATACTTTGCTAAAGACCCAGCATGATGATTTGGTAGAAGCAGAAAAGCTTTTGGAGGGTATTATTGCAGAGCTGGATGCCTCCATGCGTAAGCAGTTTACGGAGAAATTTGCAGAAATTGCAAAGGAGTTTGATAAGGTATTCAAGGAGTTGTTTGGCGGTGGTAAGGGTACCCTGGAGTTAATGGAAGAAGAGGATATTTTGGAAGCAGGCATTCGTATTATTGCCCAGCCTCCGGGAAAGAAGCTGCAGAACATGATGCAGCTGTCCGGTGGAGAAAAGGCACTTACGGCTATTGCACTGTTGTTTGCAATCCAGAATTTGAAGCCTTCTCCGTTCTGTCTCTTGGACGAAATCGAGGCGGCATTGGATGAGTCTAACGTAGGAAGATATGCCAAGTATCTGCACAAGCTGACCCAATATACACAGTTTATTGTAATTACCCACAGACGAGGAACCATGGAAAGCGCAGACCGTCTGTATGGTATTACTATGCAGGAAAAGGGTGTATCCACCTTGGTAAGTGTAAATTTAATTGATAAGGATTTAGATGACTAGGAGTAAGTATGAGTGAAGAAAAGAAGGGGTTTTTCAGCCGGTTAAAGGCAGGGTTGACCAAGACCAGAGACAATATCGTAAAGGGTATTGACAATGTATTTAGTGGGTTTTCTGCCATTGATGAGGATTTTTATGAGGAGTTGGAGGAAATTCTCATCATGGGTGATATCGGTGTAAATGCAACAACAGAGATTGTACAGCGTCTGAAGGCACAGGTAAAGGAGCAGCATATCAAGGAACCTTCCCAGTGTAAGCAGTTGTTGATTGAGAGCATCAAGGAGCAGATGCGTGTAGATGAGACAGCTTATGAGTTCGAGGATAAGCAGTCTGTTATCATGGTCATCGGTGTCAATGGTGTTGGCAAGACCACCTCAGTGGGAAAGCTGGCAGGAAAGTTAAAGGATAAGAATCGCAAGGTATTGATTGCTGCGGCGGATACCTTCCGTGCTGCCGCCGGTGAACAGCTGGCAGAGTGGGCACGTCGGGCAGATGTGCCTATGGTAGGAGGCAAGGAAGGCTCTGACCCCGCCAGCGTGGTATTCGATGCGGTAAATGCAGCCAAGGCGAGAAAGTGCGATGTGCTTTTGATTGATACGGCAGGAAGACTTCATAACAAGAAGAATTTAATGGAAGAGCTTCGTAAGATGAATCGTATCATTGACAGAGAGTTTCCGGATGCTCACAGAGAGAATTTAATCGTACTGGATGGTACTACCGGACAGAATGCCTTGGTACAGGCAAGAGAGTTTGGGGATGTAGCGAATCTGACCGGTATCATTTTGACCAAGATGGACGGTACTGCAAAGGGCGGTATTGCCGTAGCCATACAGTCAGAATTAAATGTGCCGGTGAAATACATTGGTGTAGGCGAGACCATCGAGGATTTACAAAAATTTGATTCCGATGAATTTGTCAATGCGCTCTTCGAAGTGGAGAAGGAGTAAGAAGATGTTAACATTAGAAAGATTTGAGGAGGCTTCCGAGGTAGTAAAGCGTGTGACCTTGGAAACCAAGCTGGTATACAGTGATTATCTCAGCAGACAGACTGGCAATCGTGTATTTTTGAAGCCGGAAAATATGCAGCTGACCGGAGCGTATAAGCTGAGAGGTGCTTATTATGCCATGAGTACCTTGAGCGAGGAAGAACGTGCTAAGGGCGTAATTACTGCTTCAGCAGGAAATCATGCACAGGGCGTGGCTTATGCTGCAAAGGCTTATGGATGCAAGGCAACCATCGTAATGCCTACCACCACACCGCTTATGAAGGTGAACCGTACCAAGAGCTATGGTGCAGAGGTGGTTTTGTATGGTGATGTATATGATGAGGCTTGTGAGAAGGCTTATGAGCTGGCTGCAGAGCATGGTTATACCTTTATTCATCCCTTTGACGATTTACGCGTGGCAACCGGACAGGGAACCATCGCTATGGAAATTTTCAAGGAATTACCTTTGGTAGATTACATACTGGTGCCTATCGGTGGCGGCGGATTGGCAACCGGTGTATCTGCTTTGGCAAAGATGCTGAATCCAAAGATAAAGGTCATCGGTGTGGAACCTGCAGGAGCGAATTGCTTACAGGAATCCATCAAAAAGGGTGAGGTAGTGACCTTGCCAAAGGTAAGTACTATTGCAGACGGTACTGCAGTAAAAACCCCCGGTTCTAAATTGTTCCCTTATTTAAAGGAGAATTTGGACGATATTATTACTGTCGAGGATCAGGAACTGATTGTAGCCTTTCTGGATATGGTAGAAAATCATAAAATGGTAGTGGAAAACTCCGGTCTCTTGACGGTAGCAGCCTTGAAGCAGCTGAATGTAAAGGATAAGAGAGTGGTATCTATCTTAAGTGGCGGAAATATGGATGTGATTACCATGTCTTCCGTGGTACAGCAAGGATTGATTTTCCGTGACCGTATCTTTACCGTATCCGTACTTCTGCCGGATAAGCCGGGTGAGCTTTGTCGTGTGTCCGGTGTGGTTGCCAGAGAGAGCGGTAATGTCATTAAGCTGGAACACAATCAGTTCGTCAGTACGAATCGTAGTGCGGCAGTAGAACTGCGTATTACACTGGAGGCTTTTGGTACAGAACACAAGCAACAGATTATTGATGCTTTGGAAAAAGAAGGATATCAGCCAAAGGTTGTCAGAACAAATATTTAAGCAAAAGAAGTATATACTATATATAAAAGTCCGCATAAACATATGCGGGCTTTTAAAAAATTTCAGACTGTCTTTAGGATGATACGTGTGCAATAGACAGTGTAGAAATAGAACAGATAGGAGGCACAGCACAGGCATGGGAAGTAATATAAAGCAAAAGGCAAAGAATTTTATCATGATGACCATAGGAGCAGTGCTTTATTCGGCGGCCATCAGCTTATTTTTGGATCCAAATGCATTGGCACCCGGCGGAGTGACCGGTATATCCATTATTTTGAGCCATGTGCTTCCGGTAGAAACAGGAACCTTGATTTTGTTGTTTAATATTCCCATTTTGCTGTTAGGTACTTGGAAGTTTGGCTGGAAATTTATTCTTTCTACATTGTATTGTCTGGGTCTGATTTCACCGCTTACCAATTTCTTCGGCTCCCGGTTTGGAGCAGTTACGGCAGACCCCTTTCTGGCGGCTTTGGCAGGCGGTTCCTTGCTGGCAGTAGGTATGGGTGTGGTTTTTAAGGCAAAGGCAACCACCGGGGGACTGGATATTATTGTAAAAATACTGCGATTGAAGATGCCACATCTGAAAACCAATAACCTGTTTTTACTGATGGATGCAGTGGTAGTGGCATGTTCAGCCCTTGTTTTTCAGGATGTCGATAAGGCTTTGTATGCGGGCATGACGGTTATCGTCACCTCTGCGGTGTTGGATATTATGCTCTATGGTAAGGATGAGGCTAAGCTGATTTATATTATCAGTGACAAGTCGGAGGAGATTACCAAACGATTATTGGATGATTTGGATATTGGTGTGACTTATGTGCAGGGGCGTGGTGCCTATAGCGGCAAAGAAAAGAAGGTGATACTGTGCGTGGTAAAGAAGCATGTGTCACCGAAAATCGAGGATGTAGTAAAGCAGGAAGACCCTATGGCCTTCTTGATTGTGAGCAGTGCCACGGAAATCTATGGAGAAGGCTATAAAAATTTGTTTGGCGAGAAGCTGTAGAAGAAAATGTGGCATAGCTGCATGTGATGGTATGGGATTTCGTTGGTGTTGCGGAGCGACTGGGAAAGGAGGCTTCATGCAGGAGAATTATCTAAAGCAGGGTTATTTATATGATGATTTTCGTATGTTTCATATTCTGGACCATTGTGAGCGGGAGCAGGATTTTCATTATCATGACTTTCACAAAATCGTGATTTTTATTCGTGGCAATGTGAATTACAATATCGAGGGTAAATCCTATAAGCTGTCGCCTTTTGATATTGTGTTGGTCCGAAAGGGAGATATTCACAAGCCGGAGTATGTGGCGGGAGAACCTTACGAGAGAGTGGTATTCTTTGTGTCGGATGCTTATCTGGAGCGACATAAGACAGAGGAGTATAGTCTGGCGAATTGCTTTCAGCGTGCAAAGGAGGCATATTCGGATGTACTTCGCTTCCCGGCTATGGTGAATACCACCCTGATGGAAATCGTGGGGAAGCTGGAGCAAAACGGTGCCGAGGAGCGCTATGCGGGCAAGCTTTATGGCAGTGCTTTGTTTATCGAGTTTCTGGTACTTTTGAATCGGGCATGTCTGGAGGAAAAGAGCTGCTTTAGCCGTAATGTCATGTACAATCAAAAGATGATAGATATTATACGTTATATTAATGAACATCTGAAGGAGGAGTTGTCCATTGACCGGCTGGCAGAGCAGTTTTATATCAGTAAGTATTATATGATGCGCCAGTTTAAGGAGGAGACCGGTTACACCATACATAATTATATTATCGAAAAGCGGGTGCAGGCGGCTCATCAGCTGATACTGGCAGGTGTCAGTGCCACCAAGGCCTGCTATGAGTGTGGTTTTAAGGATTATTCTACCTTTTCCAGAGCATATAAGGGGCGGATGAAGAAAAGTCCGTCAGAAATTTAAAAATTTTTATATCTGTAAAGAGAAAATACTTGACAGTCTTAAAATCCTATAGTATGATAGCAAAGGTGTTCGTTGGAATAGGTGGAAAAGTAGGTAGAAAATCACATGGAAAAGATATTTCAGCAGGTACTTTTATATGATTTCTATGGTGAGCTGCTGACCGAGCATCAGCGTAGTGTTTATGAGGATGCAGTCTACAATGATATGTCTCTGAGCGAAATAGCAGAGGAGTATGGTATCAGCAGACAGGGTGTTCACGATTTGATTAAGCGCTGTGACAAGATTTTATTGGGTTATGAAGAAAAGTTGCATCTGGTGAAGAAGTTTACAGAAGCAAAGGAAAAGATTGCACAGCTGGTGGAGCTAACCAAGGATTTGGAACTGGCAGCAGCGGATGAAGAAGCGAAGGCAAAGGTAGTGAGTATCCGGGAGCTTTCCACAGATTTGATGAATGAGTTTTAAAAGAGGATTGGCAGATGGCATTTGAAAGCTTAACCGATAAATTACAAAATGTATTTAAAAATCTTAGAAGTAAAGGACGCTTGACCGAGGAGGATGTAAAGGCTGCCTTGAAGGAAGTGAAGATGGCGCTTTTGGAAGCGGATGTTAATTTCAAGGTAGTAAAGCAGTTTGTTAAGACCATCGAAGAGCGCGCCATCGGTCAGGATGTTATGAACGGATTGAATCCGGGTCAGATGGTTATCAAGATAGTAAATGAAGAGTTGATAAACCTGATGGGTAGTGAGACCACTGAGATTGCTATGCAGCCGGGTAAATCTATTACTGTGATTATGATGGCAGGTCTGCAGGGTGCCGGTAAAACCACAGCCACTGCGAAGATTGCCGGCAAGCTGAAGTTAAAGGGTAAGAAATCCCTGTTGGTTGCCTGTGACATTTATCGTCCGGCAGCGATTGAACAATTACAGATAAATGGTCAGAAGATGGAGGTTGAGGTTTTCTCCATGGGTACTGACCACAAGCCCGTTGAAATCGCCAGACAGGCTATTGAGCATGCACAGAAGAACGGGCACAATGTAGTCATCCTGGATACCGCAGGTCGTTTGCATGTGGATGAAGATATGATGCAGGAGCTGCAGGATATCAAGGCACAGATTGATGTACATCAGACTTTATTGGTAGTAGATGCCATGACCGGTCAGGATGCAGTTAATGTAGCGAAGCAGTTCGACGAGCAGATTGGCATCGATGGCGTAGTATTGACCAAGATGGATGGCGATACCCGAGGTGGTGCGGCACTTTCCATTAAGGCAGTTACCGGCAAGCCTATCCTTTTCGTAGGTATGGGCGAGAAGCTTTCTGACATGGAGCAGTTCTATCCGGACAGAATGGCCAATCGTATCTTAGGTATGGGTGATGTGCTGACCCTGATTGAAAAAGCACAGGAGAACATGGATATCGATGAAGAAAAGAGCCGTGACATGGCAGGCCGAATGAAGAAGGGTAAGTTCGATTTCGAGGACTATCTGGAGAGCATGAAGCAGATGCGTAAGATGGGCGGCTTGAGCAGTATCCTGAGCATGATGCCCGGTATGGGGATGAAGGCCGGAGATTTGGATGGCATGATTGATGAAAAGCAGCTGGCTCATATGGAAGCCATTGTACTATCCATGACACCGGAGGAAAGACGTAATCCCAAGCTGTTAAATCCAAAGAGAAAGCATCGTATCGCAAAGGGTGCCGGAGTGGATATCAGTGTAGTGAATCGTTTCATCAAGCAGTTTGAACAGAGCCAGAAGCTGATGAAGCAGTTTAGCGGTGGCGGCAAGAAGCGTCGCTTCGGAGGTTTTCCGGGCATGGGTGGAGGAAAATTCCCCTTTTAAGTATTTTAGTGAGTAGATAATGGACGCAAGTTCTTATCATAGAAAAACAATTAATTTAAACGTATTTTACGGAGGTAAAGAAAAATGGCAGTTAAAATCAGATTAAGAAGAATGGGACAGAAGAAGGCACCTTTCTATAGAATTATCGTTGCAGATTCTCGTTCCCCAAGAGATGGTAGATTCATCGCAGAAATCGGTACTTATGATCCTAACACCGATCCCAGTACTTTCAAGATTGATGAAGAAGCAGCAAAGAAGTGGTTGGCAAATGGTGCTCAGCCTACAGAAGTAGTAAACAAGCTTTTCAAGGTAGCTGGTATCGTAAAATAACACTGACTCATCTTTGGAGGTGGATTGATGAAGGAATTAGTAGAAGTTATTGCAAGAGCACTTGTAGATAACCCGGATGAAGTGGTAGTAACAGAGAAGACCGAGGGTAAGAATATCGTTGTTGAACTTCATGTAGCCGCATCCGACATGGGCAAGGTCATTGGAAAGCAGGGTAGAATTGCAAAGGCAATTCGCTCTGTTGTGAAAGCAGCGTCATCCAAGGACAACAAAATTGTAGATGTAGAAATCGTATAATCCTGAGGCGAAGCATGCAGAGTGTGTGTTTCGCCTTAAATTATAATCAGTAGTAGGAATGGTTAGTTTGCCGGGAATGCCGGAAAGATTTATTATCGGAGGATAAATGGACGAATTATTGCAGGTAGGAATTATTAGTTCCACACATGGTGTAAGGGGTGAAGTAAAGGTTTATCCCACCACCGATGATGTAAAAAGATTTAAAAAACTGAAGGATGTTATTCTGGACACAGGAAAGGAACAGATCCCTCTTGAAATCGAGAGCGTGAAGTTCTTTAAGCAGATGGTGATACTGAAATTTAAGGGGATTGATACCTTAAATGATGTGGAGAAATACCGTCAGAAGAGTTTGTATGTGACCAGAGCCAATGCGGTACGTCTGCGTAAGGATGAATATTTTATTGCAGATTTAATCGGTATTCAGGTATTTGATGAGGAAAATAAGGAATTGGGCGTTCTGGAGGATGTAATGGTCACTGGAGCCAATGATGTTTATGTGATAAAAATGACAGATGGCAGGGAGCTTTTGTTGCCGGCTATCAAGCAATGTATTTTAGAGGTAGATATTGCCCAAGGACGCATGCAGGTGCATGTGCTGGAGGGGCTGTTGGAGGATTAACAGGTCATGAAATTTCACGTGATGACACTTTTCCCGGAAATGATAGTGAATGGTCTGGGTACCAGTATTCTGGGAAGGGCAGCGAAAAAGGGCGTGATTTCCTATGAAGCAGTGAACATGCGGGATTATACGCAGGATAAGCATGGTAAAGTGGATGATTATACCTATGGAGGCGGTGCAGGTATGTTAATACAGGCACAGCCTGTTTTTGATGCGTATCAGGCGATTACAGAGGGGGTGAAGAAGCCCAGAACGATTTACCTGACACCCCAAGGACGCAGATTTGACCAAAATATGGCTCGAGAACTGGCAAAGGAGGAGGAACTGGTCTTTGTCTGTGGGCATTATGAGGGAATTGATGAGCGTGTGCTGGAGGAAATCGTAACGGATTATGTGTCTATCGGAGATTATGTACTGACCGGAGGAGAATTGCCGGTGATGGTCATGATAGACGCTATCGCCCGGTTGATACCCGGAGTGTTAAATAATGATGTGTCTGCGGAAACCGAGACCTTTCACAATGATTTGTTGGAGTACCCTCAGTATACCCGTCCGGAGGTTTGGCAGGGCAAGGAGGTGCCAGAGGTGCTTTTATCCGGCAATGGCAAAAAAATCAATGCCTGGCGACTGGAACAGTCTATTCAAAGAACCAAACAGCGTCGCCCTGACCTGTATGAAAAATATCAGAAAAAGCAGGAAATTATCAAGCGATTATCCAAGAAAAAGCGTCAGAACATTCATATGATGGAGCTTTTGCACAGAGGATTGGGAGAAGTGGTCTATGAGGATGGTATGGATATCCTCTTGAAGTATGAGAATATTTATATGCTGCATGCACAGAGTGCGGAAAGTGCTGATGGTATGCTACAGACTATTTGTAAGGCAGAGGCAGAAGGACTGTGGGATACGCCAAAGGATTATGAGGAGCCTGCCGAAAAGCGACAGGATGGTCAGAAGGTATGTGGAGAATTCGGGGAGAGGCTGCCCCGAGGCGTCATGGTCATTACCACTCAGGATTTCGTGGTTGACCTGCTGGCGAAGACTTATGGGATGCAAGGCATTTGTACGTGTATTCAGGCAGTTTGCACCCGCAAGGAAGCCCTGCCGGTGCGATACAAGTCCATTCGACAGCTGGATTTGAGCCATTTGGATTATGTGGTGACACATTATAATGCAGATCCGGCACATATGAAGGAGCGAATAGAAGCCGGCGTCATGTACGGAGCTTTTGACGGAGAACGACTGATTGGCTTTGTGGGAATGCATGAGGAAGGCAGTATGGGAATGCTTTTCGTGGAGGAGGAATACCGCAGAAAGGGAATTGCAGCCTCTCTGGAGAGCTATATCATCAATGTGCAGCTGAGTAATGGTTTTACCCCCTATTGCCATATTATAGAGGGAAATGACCAGTCCTTGGCACTACAGGAAAAGCTGGGGCTGTATTTGTCGGAGGCACCTCTTTGGTGGATATATTAAATTATGGTTGATTGAGAAGGAATTAGATACTATAATCTAGTTAAAAGCTGGATTATAGTATTTTTTTATGGGAGGAAAAATCAATGAATCAGGAACAAATGAATGCAGCAAAGAAGGCAATGGTAGTATGGTTATCAGACCCTGTTGAATGGGGAAAGGCACCTTACAAGATAGAATGTGTAGGGGAACTGGACCGCTATGACATGCACTACTATATTTTTAAGTTTAAGAAGGGTTTCTTCAGTAAGTGGGTATTTGGTATTGCAGGAGGCTATGTGGGAAATGAATTGAGAAACAGTGGTCATACCTTTAGTGAGATGCAGGTATACCGTGCAGCAACCATAGAAAAGGATGCCATAGCATTGGTGGATTATGCATATGATTTTGCCAAGGAACAGGCGAAGCAGGCGGAAGAAAGGAAAAGAAACCCCGGCAATCTGACCCATTATGTATTGTTAAAGGATGCAGTGTGGGACAAAGAGGCTTTGTTGAAGCAATTGAAGGAAGACTGGGGAATCGAAGACGAAACCATAGAGGAGGAACAGAAAGCTCCCAAGGATTTGCCCAATGCTTTTGCCATAGGTTATAAGGGAGCTGTAATTGCTGTGGCATTCATTCCTTCGCCTATCCCGAATCATGAAGCAGAGTATTATGCTCAGGTGAATTATCGGTGGCCGGATGCGGTGAAAACCGTAAAGCAGCACAAGGCGAATCTGATGGTGACAGTATTTCGAAATCAGTTACCCATACAGGAAGCAGCAATATTACTGGTAAAGACCGTGACTACCTGCTGTAAGCTGGACGGAGCTCTGGGAGTTTATGGCAACGGCTCTGTTTACCAGCCGGACTTTTATCGAAATTGTGCCAAGATGATGAACGAAGACATGTTCCCGGTGATGAATATGGTTTGGTTCGGTATGTATGGAAAGGAAAAGGACCTTAGTGGATATACTTATGGCATGAGTGCTTTGGGGTTTGATGAGATGGAAATCTTGAATTCGGACACTACACCGGACGATATGATTGAAACATTGTTGCATATTTGTAATTATGTAATTCAGAATAATGTGATTTTGAAGGACGGAGAAACCTTTGGATTTACGCCGGAGCAGAAGTTTGCCATTACCAGAAGCAAAGGTGTATCTGTGTCCGGAGAAACACTGAAGCTGGAATACATGATAGAGAAGCCGGAGTTAAATAAGGTTTCACAGGTACTGGCATATTTGCAGCAGGTACCCACTGTGACAAGCTTGGAAGAATCAAAGGAACTTTTGAAGAAGTGTGTGGATGGAAGCATTGAAATGGATATGCAGGAAGAAATGCTTTCAGAGCTTTATTATGCAGTAGCTCATTTGATGATGAAAAACTTTAACAATCCGGAAGTGAACTTAAGTGAAGCAGCAGAGTATCTGGAAAAAGCGATTGCGATACAGGATTTGGAGAAATATACCTTAGAATTGTACAATGTTTTGGCATCTGACAGAAAGAGAGAAGATGGTGAATTGGATGCCATAGCGGCAATGGAAGCTTTTATAAAGCGTACGGGAGGCACACCGAAGGTATTTGCCACTGCTGGAAATCTGGTATTGATGTATACCGATGATTTAGAAAAGGGTGTGGACTATTTCCATAGGGCGATAGAGATGGAGCCTGATAGGGTGGATACTTATTGGACATACTTTACAGATTTGGAAGAAATCGTAGAAGAATATCCGGAATACTTGGAGGATGCTATCCTCTGCCTGACTCGAATCATAGAGCTTTGCAGCAGACCGGATTGTACAAAGGAGATGAATATTCCAAACAGATATTGGGACTTGGCACAGATATATTATAAGGCAGAAAAATATCAGGAAGCATTGGATTGCGTAAACCATTTTCTGGAAGCAAAACCAGATGGGGAGAGACAGTTGAAATTTAGAAATGAGCTTATGGGAAAAATAAAGAATTAATCATAGGATAAAGGAGAAATTTACAATGAATCAAGCACAAAGGAACGCAGCAAAGAAGGCAATGGTAGATTGGTTGAGTCATCCGGCAGAGCTGGGAAAGGCACCCGCAAAGATAGAGTGTGCAGGGGAGTTTGACCTGTATGACATGCACTATTATTTTTTTAAGTACAAGAAAGGAATTTTCGGCAAATGGATGCTGGGCGTAGCAGGTGGCTACGAAGGGGAGGAACTGGAGAACTGTGGACATACCTTCAGTGAAATGCAGTTGTATCAGGAAGCTACTGCCGAAAAGGATGCTATCGCCTTGGTAGAGTATGTGCGTAATTACATCATGGAACAGGCCAATCGTGCAGAGGAGAAGAAACAGAATACCGGTACTTTTGTGAATTTTGTACTGTTAAAGGATGCAGTCTGGAATAAGGAAGCTTTCTTAAAGAATTTGAAAGAGGATTGGGGCATCGAGCCGGAGCCTCAGGAGGATGAGGAGAAAGAAGAGGAAAGTGATGAGATATTGGTATTTTCTTATCAGGGAGCTATGATTTCTGTAGCCTTGATGCCGGGACCCATACCGGATGGAGAGGCAGAATATCATGCAGGCAGCAATTACCGTTGGAAGGAAGCGGTAGAAACCGTGAAGAAACACAAGGCACAATTGGTGGTAGCGGTATTGGGAAGTAAAATAAATAAATTGGATGCAGCACAGATGTTGGTAAAGGTAGTGGATACCTGTTGTAAGGCAGATAATGTACTGGGTGTCTACGCCAATGAAACCGTATACCAGCCGGAATTTTATATCGATTGTGCCAGAATGATGAAGGATGATATGTTCCCTATTTTGAACTTAGTTTGGGTAGGCTTGTATGGCGGGGAAAAGGGACTTTGTGCTTATACCTGCGGTATGAATGAGTTGGGCTATGATGAACTGGAAATCCTGAATACCAAGGAAGCACCGGGTGATGTTATCGGTGTTCTGTTGGACACCTGTACTTATGTGGTAACCAACGATGTGACTTTAAAGGATGGAGAAACCATCGGCTTTACACCGGAGCAGAAGCTGCCGATTACCAAGAGCAAGGGTATTGCGGTAGAAGGGGAAAGTTTGAAGATTGGGTATTAACGGAGAGTAAAATGAAAGCATTTGAAGAACTTGTACTGGTGAACTATTGTCATCCGGATTGTACACCGCTTATGAATATAATGCGGTTACCGGAAGCAGAGGCATTTCAATTGGCACGAAAGCTGGCTGATGCACATCCGAATACTACAGCATTTTATCGGTTTGCAGATTTTAAAAATTATTATGCTTTACGCAGATCACAGGATGCGTACCTATATTCACGTTTTATAGAACTGGGTGGTTCTCCGGAAGAAAAACATCCACTTTCTTTTGTGATAGAAGGTAGTGACTATCTTCGTGATTGGTTTGCAAACGGTATTGAAACGAAACTGTTATTGGAAACGGTTGCTCCACATCATATTAGCTTTACTATTGGTGACAGCGGTGCCGAATTTCAAAAAAATGACCATATTGACTTACTTACCATGGAAGATTTGAAACGATGCATCAATGAACATGGAGGCGATTTTGAAGCCTTTATACATACTACCGGACGACATTATATTGAGGCACAATTATGGTCGGATAAATATGTAAACGGATAGGATGAAGCTAAAAAGCTATTAATAACATGTGTTAACTTAAAAATCGAATAAATGTTTGACATAGTAGCGGTAAGATGATATTATAATTTTAGAAGAAGTGCTACCGATAGACGGTTAGCCTAATTAAATTGATGATCAAAAATAACCGCCAAGTTTCTCAGGACCGGGCGGTTATTTTTGTGTCTTGTTATTCTTTCCAAACGAATAGCCAAGACTGAAGCAGGTCAAGCATAAGCTGATGACAGCAATCAAGCTTTCGATGGTTAGCATAAGCAAATCCTCCTTTTAAAAGATTTCTACAAGAGATTTCTATGTAATCGGAGGTCACAGTCCTCCGTAGAAGACTAACCGCCTACCGTTATGGTAGCACCTAAGAGTATCATATCGAATATTTGTTCGAATGGCAAGCGATTTTATAAATATAACCAGATTTATTCGTTTAATTTCTAGAAGTTAAAAGGAGACCAAAAGTGATAAAATATGAAGAATTGAATACAGATTTTCTAATTGGAATGTTTCCGGAGTTTGAAGAAGAAATACGCCATGAAGTAGATTGGTTAGGTGAGTTTTTGCCCCATTGTGTGTTCGGTAACGTGCTAAATTACAAGGTAGTTGAACTTCTAAAGAGAGAGGACTATTTAGAAAATGAAGTGTTACATAGAATATTTAAAATGTATGAAGATTTTGCAGTGACAGGAGATGAAGAAACGCAAAATTTATTACAGGTTACTCTTTTGGAATATTTGTGGGATGAGAAAATAACTTATGAAAGATCGCTGGAGATGATGGGGACCGGCACCAAGGAAATATGGGATTTTATTCAGGAGTATATACTTGTTCCTACAGAATAGTGTGAAAAGAATGAAATCGGAACTTAGAAGTAAGTGTTGTTGTATGATATTGTATCAACAAATAGAGATAGGAGGATGTGACATTGGCAGGATTAATTGTTATTGGAGTTGGAGTGCTCCTTATAGTAATTGGTTTGATATTTATTTTACCGTACAAAAATGTACGTCGTTTTTCCAAGGAAAAGGTTCAAGGACAGATTGTGGACATGGTATGGAATGCGGCTATGTATAATAGAACATTAGATGAAGTGGCGAATGTAGAACAGTTCAAGGTTGCCGGTATGGAGCTGCGACCGGGTACACGTAATGCAGGAATTGAAATTGGTAGAATAATGGTGAATGCAGAGGATGGAGAGCAGGATCCGAATAGACCGATTGTGGGGAGAGGGGATATTAATATGTACCATAAGGTCTATCGTTATGTAGTGAATGGCAAAGAATATACGCGAGCAGATGGAGTGCGTTATAATAAGGGGGCAGTAAAGAAGTGGATTGGAAAAACAGTTCCGGTGTATTATAACCCAGAGAATCCTCAGCAGTCCACCTTGTCCAATGGTAGTGGATATAAGCTTACTATGATTATTTTATATATTGTAGGTGGTTTGTGTGTTTTGGTTGGATTAGGCTTGTTATTGACCATCTAATCCGGATAGTATTGATGAATGGACAATGTATGGAAGAATTTATCAGTTCCCGGAGAATTATTAGTGAGAACAGAAGGAGAAAATCATGCGAATTATTGCCATAATCAAAAAATGTATGGAGTATGAAAAAGAGCTTATTTTATCATCGGTAGAAAAAGAAGATAAGGTTTTGTTTTTCGACAATGAGGAGGACCTTCTGAAAAGCGAAGAGTGTGCGGATATAGAAATTGTATTTGGTGAGCCTGAATATAGTACGATTCATTCTATGAAGAAGCTTAGATGGATTCAAATGACTTGGGCTGGTGCCAATAAGTACACTTCCGCTCCGGATTTCCCTGATGATATTATTCTTACCAGTGCTTCAGGTGCTTATGGCTGCGTTATTTCTGAATATATTATCTCCGGAATTCTTGCATTAATAAAAAATCTGTTTTCATATCGTGTGCAAATGAAAAATGGTGGTTGGAACAAAATCGAGGGTGATGATACATTAGAAGGAAAGAGCGTACTGGTTTTAGGGACAGGAAATATAGGGCAAGAAACTGCAAAAAAGCTAAAAAGTTTTGGATGTTATATCGTTGGCATATGTCGAGTTTCCGGCAATCAGCCTATGTATTTTGATGAAATATATACAATAGACAGTGTTGATATGCAGTTGCAATGTGCTGATATAGTTATTATTGCACTTCCGGGTACAGCAGAAACGGCAGGAATGTTTGATGCAGAAAGAATAAGAAAGATGAAGGCAAACGCTATACTCGTAAATGTTGGACGTGGCTTCATAGTGAATACTGACGATTTAACCAATGCACTGCAGAAAGGATTACTCAGAGGTGCAGTTCTTGATGTTACAGATCCTGAGCCGTTACCTGAAAATCATCCTCTCAGATATATGGAAAATGTGTTATTGACTCCACATATTTCAGGAATAAGTTGGGGAGAAAATACATTTACAAGAAAGAGAATTTTAGATATATTCTGCGAAAATTTAAAGCTGGATAGAAATAATGAGCTTAAAAAGAATATTATTGATTTTGGAAAAGGATATTGAAATAATCAAGATGTAGGAAGCGGAATATTTGAATTCAGTGAGGTATTATATGAAAATTGGATTGGACTCTTATTCTTCGAAAAAAAAGGAGAAGTCTAATTTAAAATGGCTTTTTATCTTGATGATAAGTGCTGTAATGTTGATTATATTATGGGATACCCCCTTTCATGACCGAAAACCACAGAAAACGGATCATTCCTGTGCGGTATACTATTTGCTTAATATTGATGGCATGAAGGGGTTAGGGCATACGGCATTTTTATTAACGGACGAGCAAGGGAATGGTCAATTATATAGTTATAACGGACTGCAATATTCGTTAGTGGAATGTCTTTTGGGTAGAGCAGGTATAGGGAAAATGAAAATGTTTGTGCTGAGTTCGGATGAAGTTAACAATTTTCTAAATACAGGCGATTTACAGGTGGAAGATACCGCAGAGTGTGATAATTTCGATAGAATTCTGTATCGCTATATTTCTAAAGAAGATTATACGCGGCTTCAGGAAGGCACTGCAAAATACATAGAGACTGACACAGAATATGAAAGCTTACATGCAGTTATGATTCATGCGGAAGGCAAAGAGCGAATTTGGGCGGAAGAAAAAATGAATGAGTTTTTAAAGCAGGAAGACTTGTTGAGATATCAAATTTATAATCATAATTGTGATACTGTTGCAAGAGAATTAATTGCATTGATTGATAAAGAGATGGTGGTATACAATGCTGAAAATGAAAAACTTACACCTACAGGAAATTATATTGGGATGTGCAGTAAGTTTAGCGAAATATGGGGATATAAAATATTAGGGAATGATACATGGCCGGAAAGGCTGTTTTGGAGATAGAAAGGGACGAATTAAATTCGATTTTGGGTGAGAGAGGGTGTAGAAACAATGAATGATTTATTAATGACAACAAATAAGTTTATTGAGAATGCTCCTTTCTCATGGGCTGTTTGTGGAGGATTTGCACTTGATTTGTTTCTTGAAAAAGATACTCGAATACATAGTGATATTGATATTTGTGTATTTGAAAAAGATAGAGAAAAGATATCCCATTATATGTTACAAAATAATTGGCTAGTATATGAGTTTCGTGGACAAGGGAAGGTGCGTCCGTTGGATGTTGCGTTATCAAGTGAAACTGGACGTAATTTAATGTGTACAAATGGGAAATGTGATATTGTAAAATTTTATCCTTGCGAGGATGAGCACTTATTGTGGTATGAATTTTTCCACACAGGAATCAAAGAGCTTAATTACTTAGAATTTTTGTTTAATACAACGGACGAAGATTATTTTATATTTGACAAAAGTCAGGGAATTAAGAGAGAGTATTCTAAGGCTATTTTATTCAATGAGGGTATTCCCTATTTAGCGCCGGAGATAGTATTATTGTACAAATCTTCACGTTCAGATAATCCAGAATATCAGTATGATTTTGAGCAAACTTATTGGCATATGGATGATGAGCAAAGAATGTGGTTTTCAAAAAGTCTTGATATACTTTATCCCAATGGGCATATTTGGAAAGTATAAGCATAGGCAAAATTTATTATAAGTGAAACTGAATTTTCTGGAGGTCAATTATGAGTAATTTATATGTTTCAGATTTAGATGGAACATTGTTGAGAAGTGATGAAACAACCTCTGAATATACAAATTCTGTGATAAATTTCTTGGTAGAAAAAGGAATGGTTTTCTCTTATGCTACGGCACGTTCTTTGATTACGGCTAAGAAAGTAACAAAAGGAATAGAGGCAAAAATTCCTTTGATAGTCTATAATGGAGCATTTGTAATAGATAATGTAACAGAGCAAATATTGATTGCTAATTATTTTGATGCTTCTGTTCGGTCTGTCTTGGAGGATTTGTTTCAGAATGGTGTGTATCCGATTGTTTATGCCTATATTGATGGGAAGGAAAAGTTTTCCTTTGTACCGCGACTTTGTACAAAGGGGATGAAAGCGTTTCTGGACAGCCGCAAAGGGGATATTCGTACTAATAGGGTGGATATGCCATGCGATTTATTAGAGGGTAATATTTTCTATATTACCTGTATCGATGTGCCAGAGAAGCTAGAACCATTATACGAAAAATACAAAGACAGATATCATTGTGTATATCAGACCGATATTTATACAAAGGAACAGTGGTTGGAAATTATGCCGTTAGAAGCATCAAAGTCGAATGCAATAAAGCAATTACAGGCAATGCTTCATTGTGAAAAGCTGATAGTGTTTGGTGACGGAAAGAATGACATAGATATGTTTCAGATAGCTGATGAAAGCTATGCTGTTGCAAATGCACAGGAGGAGTTGAAAAAGTATGCAACAGGGGTCATTTTATCCAATGATGAAGATGGTGTCGCGAAGTGGTTGGAAGAAAAACACAAGGATGAATGGATAAACGTATGAACAAATTAACTGCGAAAAAACTTAGAATCATTAGAAACGGTATTATCGTTGTAGGAATTGCTTTGGCTTTTGTTATATGGCTGCAGATACCGTCCGTTATTGAGAATAGCGCATTGTTTCATGTTGGGAATGGAAAGTATGGCTCTAAAATGGGGGCACTTCTTTTATTGTTTTTGCCCTTATTTGCATTGATTCCCAATAAACCGGGAGACGAGATACACACCGAAGATATAGCGGAAAGGGCAAAGATTGAAGAGGAATGGGAAGTACATTCTCTAAAAACCCAGATTACATATGCTGTTTGCGAAACGATGGTAGCGTGCTTTTGTATGCTTCTTGGGGTTGTTTTGGGATAGTTTAGAGTATATAGAAGCGAGGATAAAAGTTATGCATGAAATATTATGTTCTACAGGTGCCATCATCGGGAGACCGAATGGGCGAAACTATAGATTGCTGGAGGATTTGGCAAAGCAGCTACAGTGCGATGGGTTTGAACTGATGATGTACGACACCTGGTATGAAGAAGTGGAGGAACTGACGGCATATGTACAAGACTTAAAGCTTTCCATACCGGTAGTACATTGTGAAAAGAAGATTGGTGAAAGCATTAGTAAGGGTGGTCCGGAAAACTTTTCAGAAGCCTTTCGATTGTTTGAGATAAATTGTAAGTTGGCAAAAGATATCGGTGCCGGGAAAATGGTGCTGCATTTGTGGGATGGAGTTACTTCAGATGCAAACTTCTCCAACAATATGGAAGCATATCCGAAACTGGCAAAGATGGCGAGTGGATATGGTTTGGACTTGCTGGTGGAAAATGTGGTATGTAATCAGGAAACACCTATAGACCATCTCAGTCAATTGGCGAAAGCTTACTCAGACATACATTTTGTGTTTGATACAAAGATGGCTGCTTTTCACAGTCAGTTGGAGTTATTGTATGAGGAAGAGTATGATTGGCTGTGGAAGAAGGGGCATATCAGACATTATCATGTGAATGATTATGCCGGTGGACACAAGGATTGGGCGAATCTGAAGACCTTGCCCATGGGAAAGGGGAAGATTGATTTTGACAGGTTTTTTGAGCATGTAAAGAAAACGGGTTATGATGGAACCTTTACAGTAGAGTCCACAGCTTTTAATGATGAGGGAATTGTGGATTTGCAAATGTTGAATGACCAGTTTGGTCAAATTAGGAAGTATTTAAGTGGATGAGGCAGTCCTCACCCACTTACAGAAGGCAGATTGCCCAGATTGTTGTTTTCCGTGCCATCAGGCAGGGATTTCAAGTATTCGGTGTCTTTTCGGTGAGCAACACCGACACCTTGAATTTCCCCGGCTTTTGCCATGGCGACACCTTCCTCCTTGGAAACGGTGGAGCCATCGGAGAGCTGATAGCCGGTGATGCGTCCGCCGGTTTTTACCAAACCTACGATTTCTTTGGCATCTGCTTTTGGGGCGGGAACTTCATCAAGGGCATTATAGGCAAGAGCTGCACCAAAATCTTTATTATCTGTGTTCATATTGTTCTCCTGTTTGAAGTTTTTGTTTTCAGTAGCCTTTATAGTATTTGGAGATGTGAAGAAAATATGCTATTTTAGGAATGTAAAATGTTGTGTAGTGGTTTCGGTTTATTATGTTCGGATAGAGGTTCGATAGTGTGTATATCTTTGAATGGAGGAGGATGTGATTGCATATGGTTCATAATTTTCAAGAATTTTGTGAGGAATTGATAAAAAGTGGTTTTTCCATGGGAGGTGGAAATGCAAAAGGAATTTATGCAGTAATCCCCTTTGATTGGAAATCATCCATACCGGATTGCCCCATACAGTGGCATACAGGGAACCCGGAAACAGACCCATGGGAGTGGAGAATGCGGGTGTTGGAGGAGCGAAAGGATATTGCTTATGGCAAGGTGTTCTTTGGAACCAGTGGTTACATCACAAAGGAATGGTATCCATATTTTCTGGCAGTACGTAGGCAGGGTATGGTTTTTGAGGAATGGTATGATGAGGGAAAAATCAGTTTGCTGGAAAAGAAGATTTATGAGGCAATCAGTGAGAATGGGCAGGTGGCACTTCATGAACTAAAGGCGTCCTGTGGAATCACAAAGGAAACAGCGAGTAAGTTTGACAGAGCGCTTACTAATCTGCAAAAATATTTATTTATTACCATGTGTGGTCGAACTCAGAAGAAAAATAAATATGGGGAAGGCTATGGCTGGAACAGTACGGTTTTTTGTACCGTGGAGGATTTCTGGGGAGAGGATTTATCCATAGATATTTCCAATGAAGAGGCATATAAGAAGATTCATGACCGTATTTTGGAGTTGAATCCGGATGCAGAGGAGAAGGTAATACGGAAGTTTATTTTGTAAGAGAAAATGTAGGGATTAATGTAATGTTGGCAAAGTGAGAAAAATAGTCTTGTATCATTATCAGATTTTTGTTAGAATATAATTACAAAAGGCAATCACCACAGAGTGGTTGACCAGTATATTGAAAAGCAAGAAACCTTCCTGAACCGGGCAAAGTACAGGGGAGGTTTTTTTGTTACCTTAGTGACAAATCAAATATATGAACAGGTTCTATTATAGAATAAAAAAGAAAAAATCTTGACATCAATAAAATAGTGTGCCATACTAAAGCATATTTCTTGAAGGGAGGCAGACAAATGTTTAAGCAAACTAAGTTACTAATTGTACAATTGAAACAATCAGGAATGGGTCGTTGTCTGTCGTTATGGAAATATAGTTATTGTGGTATTTCAATATGTGTGTAGAGCGTGCATTTCTATGAGGAATGCACGTTTTTTTATATATAAAATATGTTGGCGATTTTGCAAACGAAAAGGAGGTCAAAATGAAACAGAAAGAAAAACAGTCTGTGGTGTCAAATGTAATGTATATGTTGAACATTCTATGGCATGGAAGTAAGGGATATGTTATCTATACCTTTATTAAGGAATTCAATGAAAATGTGTTCTGGACAATATTTTCCGTGTATTTGACAGAGTGGATATACATAGCAATTGAAAATAAGACGCCCTTTACCGTGCTGGTGTCCTTTGTGGGAGCAATGTGTATTGGACATATTGGTATTCATATAACAGCTGCCATACATCAGCTTTGTGAAAAGCAATTTTTACCCAAGATGTATCAGGACTTTTATAAACGGGTTATTCGGAAGTCTATTTCCATGGAGTACACGCAGTTTGAAAAGCCGGAATTCTATGACAGGTATACTCGAGCATTGAATGAATGTCAGTGGCGGGGAAGCAGGATTTTGTATAATTCGGCATATCTGGTGGCAGGAATTTCTTCTGTAATAGCTGCAACTATAATTGTGGCAAATGTAGACCCGATGTTATTATTGTTTATTGTTCCCATGGTGGCAGTATCCATGTTCTTTGGCAAGAAGGAGGGGGAATTATATTATGCACTTGACTTCTCCAATACTCGTGATGGCAGAATAGGCGGTTATGCGAAGCGAGTGTTTTATGAAAAGAAATATGCCGGTGAATTGCGTCTTTTTGGTATAGGAAGAATTCTTTTGAAACGTCATGAAAAGGCTTATGAGGAAATGCAGGAGCGTACCCGTATTATTCGTAGGAAACTAAGCATCATCGAGCCTGTGAAATGGATTTTATACAATCTGTTATCCAATATTTTGCCTTATTTGTATATTGCATTTGTAGTGAATAACGGAGAGGTACAGACGGCAGCCTATGTTGCAATGATACCTGCACTCAGCACACTTTCCTGGCGTACTTCGGATGTAGTTGAACTGATGGTTACACTGGCAAAGGAAAGTGCATTTGTAAATAATCTGAGAGAGTTTTTGTCTTATGAGCCTCAGGTAGATAGCAGTGAATTGAGGAAGGTGGATGCACTGGATGATATTGAAATAAAGGATATGAGTTTCACCTATGAGGGTGCAGAGAAACCTACCTTGCATGATGTGAATATGACAATCCGTAAAGGGGAAAAGATAGCGATAGTAGGACATAATGGTGCAGGAAAAACAACACTTGTCAAGCTAATAATGGGTCTTTATCAGGCAACCGAGGGAGAAATCAAGGTCAGTGGGCAGAATATTAATGGTTATGAGCCAAAGTCTTATCATAGTCGTTTTGGTACCGTATTTCAGGACCTACAGGTATTTGCACTGCCTCTGTCACATAATGTTTTGATGCGAAAGCCTCAGAACGACGAGGAACGCAGGCTTGTGGAGGATTCTCTCAGAAAAGCACAGTTCGGAGAGAGGCTGGATACGCTGGAGAAGGGTATTGATACTATGGTGACCAAGGAGTTTGATGAGAACGGAATGGGACTTTCCGGTGGTGAGGCACAAAAGATTGCCATTGCCAGAGTTTTTGCCCGCAAGCCCGATATTGTTATTTTGGATGAGCCTTCCTCCGCACTTGACCCTATAGCAGAGTACAATATGTATAAAAATATGCTGACTGCTACGGATGGTGAGACAGTTATTTTCATTAGTCACAGACTTTCCGCAACCCGTGATGCAGACCGGATTTATATGTTTGAGAACGGCAGTATCATCGAACAGGGCAGTCATGGAGAGCTTATGAAGCTGGAAGGCAAGTATGCAGAAATGTGGAAGCTGCAGGCTCAGAATTATCTGGCAGAGGAGGTGTTGGCATGAGTGTAGAAAGTAAGAAGGATAAGATAAGTATAAAGCGACTTATTTCTAATGTGTTTTATATCATAAAATATGCATATCTTCATGACAAAAGGATGGCTGCAGCATATATTGTAAATCGCTGTGTTTTTCAGGGAATAGGTACGTTTATTAATACTTTTCTTTTAATGGAAATCATTGATATACTTACAACAACTGCTGATATTCAAAGCATTCTGAGTGTATTGATTGAGATGTTTGTGTTATATGCTATTCGTCTTATTATACATAGAATTCTTGAAAATCTATATTATACGAGGCTGGTAAAGGTCTCCGGTGTCATTCAGCGTGAGCTCATGGAAAAGGCACAGAAAATCGATTTGAAGTGTTATGATATACCGGAATATTATGATGATTTTGTAATCGCAGCTTCACAATCAGAAGATATGGTGAATAAAGCTGTTATGAGTGTGGCAAGAATTGCCTCAAGTATTCTTTCCATGCTGATAGCGGGAACTATGATAATGATTATGAATCCTGTGGTTGTCGTATTCCCTGTAATAGGCTTTATCATAAATATAGTGACCAGATTTCGGATTACAGAGTTGGAATATGAATATAATCTGGAAAAGCAAAGAATCGGCAGAAAGGCTGATTATTCCAAGAGAGTTTTCTATCAACCGGAATATGCGAAGGAAATCAAGCTGATGGGAATAGAGGATGCTTTGATGGAGCAGTATGATGAGGCAATCGCAGAAGAGCGAAAGATGGCACTGAAGTATTCCCTGAAAATATTGCCGCCGACGCTTATTAACTGGATATGTACCTATACGGTTTGTCAGTTCTTTGCAGTACCGGTATATCTGGCATATCTGGCTATCGAGAAGCGAAGCATAGAATTGGGTGAGGTTGCGTCACTGAAAAATGCTACCAATGATATTAAGAGCCGTTTGGACGAAATGAATTATGCACTTGTGGATTTTCAGACAGTAGGACAGTATGCTGAAAAGTTTCGTCGTTTCATGGACTATGAGGTGAATATTGAAGGTTGTGAGGGAACAGAACCACTTCCGGAAAACGACAGTACCTTAGAGTTTAGGAATGTCAGCTTCCGATACAAGGACAATGAAAAATATGTTTTGAAGAATGTAAATATGACCATTAAAAAAGGAGAAAAACTTGCGCTTGTGGGAGAAAATGGTGCGGGAAAGACCACTCTGATTAAGCTGATTATGAGGCTTTATGATGTAACAGAGGGAGAAATAACCTTTGGTGGTGTGGATATTCGAAAACTAAATATTAAGGAGTATCGTGAGAAAATAGGTACGGTATTTCAGGATTTCCAAATCTATGGTGCGACATTGGCAGAGAATGTGAAGATGGATTTTCAGGAGGCTGGAGATGAAGAAAAAATATGTAAGGCACTGGAGCGAGCGGACTTTGGCGGCAAGCTGAAAAAGCTCCCGGATAGGATAGAAACGGAACTTACCAAAGAGTTTTCAGAGGGGGGTACCATGCTCTCAGGAGGTGAAGGGCAGAAGGTGGCAATTGCAAGAATGTTTATGCGGGATATGCCCATTGCGATTTTGGATGAGCCGTCCTCAGCACTGGATCCGATTGCGGAGTATCGTTTGAATAAAAGTATGTTGGAAAATACAGAAAATCAGGCAGTTATTCTGATTTCACATCGTTTGTCCACAACAAAGGATGCTGATAGAATTATATTATTGGAGAACGGCAGTATTGCTGAAAGCGGTACGCATTCCGAACTGTTGGCAAAATGCGGAACCTATGCACAGATGTGGCAGGTTCAGGCTGAAAAGTATTGTGTAGGAATTTATACATAAAAGAAAGCAGCAGGCTGAAATTGATAAATTCATAAATATCGAAAAAAGTACTTGCATTCTCCTGAAACATGTGGTAAACTCTTAACGTTGCGAAAATGAGATGGTCCTCTGTTACGAAGTGTATTAAGAACATCCAGTTTATGAAGGAGGCTCAAGATGAGTGATATTATTAAGGCAATCGAAGCAGAACAGTTAAAGTCAGAAGTTGCAGACTTCAATGTTGGTGATACCGTAAAGGTTTATGGTAAAATCAAGGAAGGAAACCGTGAAAGAATTCAGGTTTTCGAAGGTATCGTATTAAAGAGACAGGGTGGAAGCAACAGAGAAACCTTTACCGTTAGAAAGAGCTCTAATGGTGTAGGCGTTGAGAAGACCTGGCCTGTACATTCTCCTAACGTTGAGAAAATCGAAGTAGTAAGAAAAGGTAAAGTAAGACGTGCTAAGTTGAACTACTTAAGAGACCGCGTTGGTAAGAAGGCAAAGGTTAAAGAGTTAGTAAAATAATAATCTGCTTGAATAGGACAATTACTTTTTAGTAGTTGTCCTTTTCTATTTCGGAAAAGTATGTTAAAATAGATAAAATGTAGTTGTTTTGATAGAAAAGCGTTGAGGTATGTTATGGCGAGACATAAGGGTTTAACCTTTTATCAACGAAAGAAAAAAATCAGTGTGTCCATAGTAAAGGAAGTTTTTTCCTATATTTTTATTGTACTGTTTGCTATTTTTCTGGCGGCTGTATTGACGTATACCTTTGGTATGTCCACCAATGTCATCGGAGTTTCCATGGAGCCTACCCTGAGTAATGGGCAGACCATTTATATCAACCGATTCGCATATACCCTGTCCAATCCCAAGGAAGGGGATGTGGTAGTATTTTTGCCGAATGGTAATCAGAATACCCACTATTATGTGAAACGTGTGATTGCCGGTTCCGGTGACAGGGTGCTTATCGAGGATGGCATCTGCTATGTAAATGGAGAAGTCAGCGAGTTTGTAACAGAGAAGGTTCAGGACGGAGGTATCGCAGAAGTAGAATTTACCGTAGAGAGTGGAGAATATTTCTGTTTGGGAGATAATGTGAATAATAGTGAAGACAGTCGCTCCGCAAATATTGGTACAGTAAAAAGCAAGGATATTATCGGCAAGGCATGGTTTTATATAGATAGTGAAGCTGAGGATGCAGGCTTCATTAAATAGGAGGCAATATGAATTATCAGTGGTATCCCGGTCATATGACGAAAGCAAAGCGTATGATGCAGGAGAATATAAAGTTAATCGATTTGGTGATAGAGCTTGTGGATGCGAGAATTCCTTTGAGCAGCCGCAATCCGGATATTGATGATTTGGCAGGGAACAAGTCCAGAATCATTCTTTTGAACAAGTCTGACTTGGCAGACCCTCATTATAATAAACAATGGACCCAGTATTTTGAAGAAAAGGGAGCTCATGTTCTGGAGATTAATTCCAAGTCCGGGGCAGGGGTGAAGTCGATACAGGGCTTGGTACAGGAGGCTTGCAAGGAAAAGATTGAGCGTGATCGCAAGCGTGGTATCGTGAACCGACCGGTACGTGCCATGGTAGTAGGAATTCCCAATGTAGGGAAGTCTACCTTTATCAATTCTTTCGCAGGGAAAGCTTGTGCTAAGACAGGTAATAAGCCCGGTGTGACCAAGGGAAAACAGTGGATTAAACTGAATAAAGGCTTGGAGCTGCTGGATACCCCGGGTATTCTTTGGCCGAAGTTTGAGGACCAGGAAGTAGGAAAGCATCTGGCCTTTATCGGTTCTATGAATGATGAAATTATTATTATGGAAGAGTTAGCTTGTGACTTGATACAGGAAATGGTGGAGCTGTATCCCCTGGCTTTGAAAGCGAGATATGGTATAGAAGAGCCGGGAGCACCTATTGATGTGCTGAAAGCCATTGCAGAGAACCGTAAATGCTACAGTAAGGGTGAGGAGCTGGATTTACTCAAGGCTTCTAATCTGTTTGTGGATGATTTCAGAAGCGGTAAGTTGGGCAGAGTGACTATGGAAAGACCATAATCCGTAGAAGACAGAAGTTTTATGCCGCATATGCGACGGAATGCGAGGAATTATGAATAAGGTATTAAAGGAAATATTGAGTACAGGTGTATATTTGCTGATTGTGATGCTGTTGACCTATCTGGTAATTACTTTTGTGGGACAGCGCACAGAGGTGAGCGGTGACAGTATGGAGCCAACTTTGAGTAACGGAGATAATTTGATAGTGGATAAAATCACGTATCGTTTTCATGATCCGGAGCGTTTTGATATTATTGTATTCCCTTTTCAGTATAAGGAAGATACTTATTATATCAAGAGAATCATCGGTTTGCCGGGTGAGACCATACAGATTGCAGAGGATGGAACTATATACGTAGATAAGGGAAATGGTTTTGAGGTATTACAGGAGTCCTACGGAAGAGAGATTATCAAGGCGGAACGACTGGGACTGGCGGCGGAACCTATTACTCTGGGAAAGGATGAGTATTTCGTGCTGGGAGACAATCGTAATAACAGCTCAGACAGTCGTGTTCCGGAGGTAGGAAATATTAAGAGAGACCAAATTATCGGTCGGGCATGGGTGCGTATCTGGCCTTTTAGCGAGATGGAGGTCATAGCACATCAGTGACCCTACAGGTAAGCAGGGAATGTCAGGTGAGAAGTGTTAAATTTCGGTGAAAAGAAGGCACTTTCGTTAAGGAGGAGATTAGATATATGGCAATGAGTATAGGGGAAATAAAGGAAATCTATCAGGCGGCTTGTGAAAATGAGCTGCCTGAATTTGTAAAGCGCTTTGAAGAAGATACACGAAGCGGTGTGGTGAAGCTGGTGGAAGCTGCCCAAAAGAAGCTGGTTGCACTGGAGAAGGAAAAGCAGCGTATTTACGAATTGCAGAAATATGAGCGGGAATATGGGGAGTACGAGTATATCTGCGGTATCGACGAGGTAGGCAGAGGACCATTGGCGGGGCCTGTAGTGGCTTGTGCAGTGATTTTGCCCAAGGATTGTGACATTTTATATATAAATGATTCCAAGCAATTGTCCGAAAAAAAGAGAGAAGAACTTTATGATATCATTATCGAGAAGGCAGTTTCTTATGGCATCGGGGTAGTTTCTCCGGAGAGAATTGATGAAATCAATATTTTGCAGGCTACTTATGAAGCTATGCAACAGGCCATTGGAAAGTTGTCCGTAAAGCCGCAGGTTTTGTTAAACGATGCAGTGACCATACCGGGAGTGGACAGTAGTATTAAGCAGGTACCCATTATCAAAGGGGATGCTAAGAGTATCTCCATCGGTGCTGCCAGTATTGTAGCTAAGGTATACAGAGACCGTATGATGGTAGAGTACGATAAGGAATATCCGGGCTATGGCTTTGCTAAGAATAAGGGGTATGGCGGCAGCCAGTTACATAGGGATGCTTTGAAGGAATTCGGTCCTACCCCCATTCATCGCAGAAGCTTTATCGGAGATTTGGTGTAGCCTTATTGGAAAGAGTAGGAGTTTTTCGCAGTAGGATAGGATGGTTCCATAAATCGTCATAGCTTTGTGAATGAGTGTATGAGAGAAGGAGGCGGAAGGATGCGCTTAAATGAAATGTTGAATAATTTGTTTGCTCAAAACAGCGTGTCTGTGAAGTCTGCCGGTTCTGCAGAAACACAACAGTTGCCGGCGAATATTGCGGCACAGATCAAGGCATTGACACCGGGGCAGATATTGTCCGGGGAGGTTTTGGAAAACTCCGGGGATGTGGTGAAACTGTTGGTCAATATGAATGGTGAAGCAGTTCCTTTGCAGGCACGTTTGGATCAAAATATGATGTTGGCATTGGGGAAGAGCCTGCTGTTTCAGGTAAAGAATAATGGTTCCACTTTGAGTCTTAGTCCGCTTTTTGAAAATATGGGGATGGAGCAGAATGCTTCCAAAGCATTGGAGAGTGCGTCCTTGCCGGTGAATGACACCACTATGGCCATGACAGCGAAGCTTATGCAGGAAGGAATTTCCATAGACAAGAATACCCTGCAGGAGATTTATCATGAGGTAATCTCCAATCAGAATGCAGAACTGATGGATATTATTGACTTACATAAGCTGGGACTACCGGTGAATAAAGAAAATTTGGAGCAAATGCATTCTTACAAAGCCATGACACATCAATTGGCGGGCGGAATCGAGCAAATGGCTCAGGATTTGCAACAGCTGGTGCAACATATGGCAGAAAATGGACAGGAAAAGGACGTAGCAGCCTTTTTAAAGGCGGTTTTGCAGTTTGAGGGAGAAATTCCTGTATGGCAGGATGCAAATGCCTTATCAGGCGGTAAAACGGTTTTAACAGAGCGGGGAATACTGGCGGAAAGCGGGCAGGTTGTAACCGGTGGTGAGAATGGGGAACAGAATACCGCTTCAGTCAATGATACAGTTGGGACAAAAGGTAAAAATGTAGCTTCCGGGGAAACGGGGGCGCAGATTGTACAAGGGACTTCTCTGACAGCAGAAGAAAGTAACGCACAGCAGGCGAATATTTTTGCCAAGGAAATGAGCACGAAACAGCTTTTACAGCAGATTTTTACCCAATTGGAAAGTGTTATGGGGGATAAAACATCACTGACCGAACTGGTCAAGAGTAATGCCTTTCGGGATAATATCAATGAATTTTTGCAAAAGCAGCTGATGCTGGAGCCGGAGAGTACGGATAAAAAACAGGTACAGGAGATGTATCAAAAGCTGGGCAGACAGTTAAATGCTATATCAGAAGCATTGACCCAGGTGGGACAGGAACAGAGCTCTTTGGGAAAAACAGTGCAGAATATGTCTCAGAATGTGAACTTTTTACATCAGATGAACAATATGTATGCATATGTGCAGTTACCACTGAAGCTTTCGGAGAACAGTGCTCATGGAGAATTGTATGTGTATTCCAACAAGCGTCATCTGGCACAGCAGGATGGGGAGTTCAGTGCGCTGTTGCATTTGGATATGGAGCATTTGGGTCCGGTGGATGTGTATGTAAAAATGAAGGAGTCTAAGGTAAATACACAGTTTTTCCTAAAGGATGATGATTTGCTGGACTTTTTATATGAGCATATGGATTTACTCACTTCCCGATTGGAGAAGCGTGGGTATAGTATGACCTACAGCATGAAAGTGCGAGGAGAACAGGACGGTCAGGAGAGTAGAAACACTACTTTTCAGGAGTTGATTCATGAAAACTCCAATATTCCTACTTTGGTGAATTATTCCTTTGATGTAAGAGCCTAAGAGCTGCTTAGCAACTCTCTCGAGAGGCACAAGTGCCTCTGCTGAGAAGTGCAAGTGCCGTTCACAAGTTATAAAAGGTCTCTTGCGAAAAAGTGCTTCGCAGTTTTATCAGTGTGTAGAATAAGGTTGTGTAACAGAAAAGGGGAGAAGGAATGGATACCAGAAAAATGAAGCAGGAAAAGCCAAAGCAGGCCATAGCACTTGCCTATGACCCTTCCGAGGATGCACCAAAGGTCATTGCTTCCGGAAGGGGAGCCTTAGCTGAGCGAATTATCGAGAAGGCAAAGGAAAGTGATGTGCCTATTCATAGGGATGATAAGCTGGCAGATACCCTTTCCCGACTGGAGGTAGGGGATATGATACCGCCGGAGCTTTATGAGGTGGTAGCGGAAATCCTGGTATTTGTGGATGCTATGGATAAACTGAGGGGCAAAATAAAAAAATAGAAAAAGGAGAACACGATTTGAACAAACGTAGAACAGGTACGGCTGCGGAAATACGGGCTGCAGCTTATTTGTCGGAGAAGGGCGTTCGCATCGTAGAAAAGAATTTTCGAAACCGACATGGAGAGATTGACTTAATCGGTTACCATGAAGGTTATTTGGTGTTTTTTGAAGTAAAGTATCGTAGCAGCAGGAGAAACGGTTGTCCTGAAGCTGCGGTGGGTTATCGAAAGCAAAGGCAAATATGTCAGGTGGCGGCGTATTACCGCTATTTGCACAAGATTTCCCTAAATACTGCCATACGTTATGATGTGGTGGCCATAGAGGGGGATGAAATACGTTGGTATCAGAATGCCTTTGCCCATATGGAATGAAGAGAAAATGAAGAACGGGCAGGAAAGGTTGGAGGAATGATGCATCCTGTGATTCGGGCAAAGTATAGAGACGCAGTATTGGAACAGAAGGAATATCAATTGAGCTGTGGTGATATGATGGAATATTTGCAGTTCCCCAAACTGGCAAAGCTGGAAGGGGTAGAGCATTTGTTTACTACCAGAACTGGCGGCGTGAGCAAGGGGGATTGTGCTACATTGAACTTTAGCTTTACACGCGGAGATGAACCGGAAAGTGTACTGGAGAATTATGGTAGAGTGGCGGAGATTTTCGGTATGGACAGCAGTTGTTTTGTGACCACTGATCAGACTCATACGACCAATATTCGTGTGGTGACAAAGGCAGATGCCGGAAAAGGTGTGACAGTTTCCAGAGACTATACGGATATTGACGGACTGATTACCAAGGAAAAGGGACTGATATTGTCCTGTTTTACGGCAGATTGTGTACCAATCTATTTTGTAGACCCGGTGAAGCAGGTGATTGGTGTGGCACATTCCGGCTGGCGGGGAACGGTAGCGGGTATGGGAGACTGTATGGTGAAGCGGATGCAGGAGGAGTTTTGTTGTGAGCCAAAGGATCTGGTGGCAGCCATAGGCCCTTCTATTTGTCAGGCCTGTTATGAAATCAGTGAGGAAGTAGCAGTGCAGTTTAAACAGGGCTTCTGGAAAGAAGAAGCAGTAACTGACTATTGTAAGGAAGCTTTTGCAAGAGGGCTACATCCTACAGGCAGACTGCTTACCGAGGGAAAGGCAGAAGGAAAATACCAGCTGGATTTGTGGTTAGCAAATTATATCGTGCTGCGAAGAGCAGGGATTTTGGCAGAGAATATAGATGTGACAGATATTTGTACCAACTGTAATCCGGAGTATTTGTTTTCCCATAGGGCAACCGGTGGCAGAAGAGGGAATCTGGCAGCATTTTTGATGATGAAGGAGAAGTAGTGTTGCACATTCAGGGAAGGCAATAGAAGAAGATAAGGAAAGGCTATGCAGAGGAATAGTTTCTGCATAGCCTTACATTTTACTTCATATTGTTATATGCATTTACAATAGCATGAATCTTATCGGTAGTGTTGTTTACACTGGATAAGGACAAATCGTGGTTGGTGAAGTCGATGAGGGAAGCGATGAACTTACTCATATCGGCTTCTAAGAAATAGGGCTTCGTGTAAATTTCCGGAGGCAGGTAATTCAGATTAGTAGTGATTACCTTGTCGAAATCCCCACGCTCGTATGCTGCGTCAAATGCAGCAAATCCATCGGTGAAAAGTCCAAAAGTACAGCAGATGAATACACGCTTTGCCTTCATAGCCTTTAACTGTCTCGCAGTATCTAACATACTACCGCCGGAAGAAATCATATCATCCATAATGATGATGTCCTTGCCCTCGATATTATCTCCCAAAAATTCGTGAGCCACAATGGGGTTCTTGCCATTTTCAATCACTGAATAGTCACGACGTTTGTAGAACATACCGGTGTCTACACCAAGCACGCTGGCGAAGTAAATGGTACGGTCCAAAGCACCTTCATCCGGGCTGATAACCAGCAAATGTTCCTTGTCTACAATCAGGTCATCCTCGGAGTTGAGAAGTGCCTTAATGAACTGATAAGGAGTAGTAAAGTTATCGAAACCGCTCAGCGGGGTAGCATTCTGTACTCTGGGGTCGTGAGCATCAAAGGTGAAGAAATTGCTGATACCCATGTCCTGTAATTCGGTCAATGCATAAGCACAATCCAAGGATTCGCGTCCGGAGCGTGCATGCTGTCTGCCTTCATACAGGAAAGGCATGATAACATTGATACGTCTGGCCTTGCCGTTACATGCTGCAATAACACGCTTCAAATCCTGATAGTGGTCATCCGGAGACATATGATTAGTATAACCGTTTGCCTGATAGGTGATACTGTGATTGGTGATGTCTACAAGCAAGAATAAGTCTTTGCCACGGATGGATTCGTGAAAAACTGCCTTGCCTTCGCCACTGCCGAAACGGGGAGTTTCCACATTTACAAGGTAATTGTCTTCAATATAGCCATGGAAAGCAGGGTCATTTTTAACACGTTCATTGTTGACACTGCGGCGGAATTCTACCATATAATCATTAATACGTTTGCCCATTTCTGCCATAGAGGAGAGAGCAATAATCTTTAAGGGTGCCACCGGGATGGCATTTTCTAATTCTCTTAAGTCTGGCATGAGAACCTCCAAATAATCATTTTTTCGACAAAATTCATAAAACAATAATTATTTTATAACATTCTGGTAGTGACACGTCAAGGGAAATCTTGTATACTTTAGCATGAGGAAGGAAATCAAGCGCAGCGAAGGAATAGAAACTATGAAAACAAAACAACACATTATCAGCAAGGTACTGCCGGGCAGTATTGCAGAAGAATTAGAAATAGAGGCGGGGGATATACTACTTGCTATAGATAATACAGAAATCGAAGATATTTTTGATTATCAGTTTTTGGTGCAGGATACTTATATAGAAGTATTGATACAGAAGCCGGATGGAGAGCAGTGGCTTTTAGAGGTGGATAAGGAGTTTGACGAGGACTTAGGTATTGAGTTTGAAAACGGTCTCATGGATGAGTACAGGCATTGCCATAACAATTGTATTTTCTGTTTCATTGACCAGATGCCCAAGGGAATGCGTGAGACACTGTACTTCAAGGATGATGATTCCAGATTGTCTTTTTTACAGGGAAATTATGTGACACTGACCAATATGTCTGACCATGATATCGAACGTATCACCAGATATCATTTGTCACCTATTAACATATCTTTCCAGACCATGAATCCAGAGCTTCGTTGTAAGATGTTGAACAATCGTTTCGCCGGGGAAGCGCTGAAGAAGGTGGATACTCTGTATGAAGCAGGAATTACCATGAATGGACAAATCGTGCTTTGTAAGGGCGTAAATGATGGAGAAGAGCTGGAATACAGTATTCGGGAATTGACGAAATATTTGCCGAAGTTAGAAAGTGTGTCTGTAGTGCCGGTAGGCTTGTCTAAGTATCGTGAGGGCTTGTATCCGCTGGAAGCTTTCACCAAAGCAGATGCGGAGCAGGTGATTGATACCATCGAAGAGTGGCAACGCAGGATTTATGCGGAGTATGGACTACACTTTATTCATGCCAGTGATGAATGGTATATTCTGGCAGATCGTGAGGTGCCGGAGGAAGGCCGTTACGATGGATATCTGCAGCTGGAAAACGGTGTGGGGATGCTACGACTGCTTCTGGAGGAATATCAAGATGGCATGCTGAAGCTGGCAGGAGAAAGAAGCTTGCCGGATGCTTCGGTAAAGGAGGAATTGTCTCTGGTGACCGGTTTGTTGGCATACCCCTATATAGAGAAGCTGGCAAGGTCTATGGAAGAAAGCTTTCCGAACCTGAAGATACATGTTTTTCCTATTACTAATGACTTCTTCGGGGAGCAGATTACCGTGTCGGGACTATTGACCGGACAGGATATTGAAAAGCAGTTAAAGGGAAAGACGCTTGGCAGCAGGGTTTTATTACCCCAAAATGTATTACGCAGCGGAGAAGAAGTATTTTTGGATGATTTTACCAAAACGGATTTGGAAAAGTCTTTACAAGTGCCGATTAATATTGTAAAATCAAGCGGATATGATTTTATTGATTGTATATTGAACAAATAATTTGACTTATATATAGTATATTATTTGTGGTTGTCAGAAATGGAGGAAGACATGAGTAAGAGAAAATCCAAGCCAATCGTGGCAGTGGTAGGACGTCCTAATGTAGGAAAATCTACTTTGTTTAATGTATTGGCAGGAGAAAATATATCCATCGTAAAGGATACACCGGGTATTACACGTGACAGAATCTATGCAGATATTACTTGGCTGGACAAGTCCTTTACTTTGATTGATACCGGTGGTATAGAGCCGGACAGCAAGGATATTATTCTGTCCCAGATGCGCCAGCAGGCGGAAATCGCTATGGAAACAGCAGATGTGATTATTTTCCTGGTAGATGTGAAGCAGGGACTTCAGGATGCAGATGCAAAGGTAGCTGATATGCTTCGTCGTTGTCAAAAACCAGTGGTGCTGGTAGTAAACAAGGTGGACAGCTTCGAAAAGTATATGGCTGATGTATATGAGTTTTACAATCTGGGTATTGGTGACCCCCATCCCATTTCCGCAGCCAATCGTCTGGGTATCGGTGATATGCTGGATGTTGTCAGTGAGTATTTCCCTGAAATGGAAGAGGTAGAGGAAGAGGACGACAGAGTCCGTGTGGCTATCGTAGGTAAGCCGAATGTAGGAAAATCCTCTATTATTAATAAGCTTTTGGGCGAAAATCGTTTGATTGTTTCCGATATCGCAGGTACTACCCGTGACGCGGTGGATACAGAGATTACTTACAATGGCAAGGAATATGTATTCATCGATACGGCAGGTCTGCGCAGAAAGAACAAGATTAAAGAAGAGCTGGAGCATTTCATGATTGTGCGTACTGTCAGTGCGGTAGAGCGTGCAGATGTGGTGGTCATGGTAATCGATGCTTCTGAGGGTGTTACCGAGCAGGATGCCAAAATCGCAGGTATTGCTCATGACAGAGGCAAGGCTGTGATTATCGCCGTAAACAAGTGGGATGCTATCGAAAAGGATGACAAGACTATTTACCGCTTCACCGAGAAGGTACGTAATACATTGTCCTACATGCCTTATGCAGAGATGCTGTTTATTTCTGCAAAGACCGGACAGCGTCTGCCCAAACTGTTTGAAACCATTGATATGGTCAGTGAAAATCACGCTATGCGTGTGGCTACCGGTGTATTGAACGAAATCATGGCAGAGGCAGTAGCTATGCAACAGCCTCCTTCTGATAAGGGTAAGAGACTTCGCCTTTACTATATTACACAGGTATCCGTAAAGCCGCCGACCTTTGTTATTTTCGTAAATGACAAGGAATTGATGCACTTTTCCTATACCCGATATATTGAAAATCAGATTCGAGATACCTTTGGTTTCAAGGGTACTCCATTGCATTTTATTATTCGTGAGCGAAAGGAAAAGGATCAATAATGAGTCGTTTGGTTTGTTTGGTAATTGGTTATATTTTTGGTTTGTTTCAGACTGCCTTCTTTTACGGAAAGGCACATGGTATTGATATCAGAGAGCATGGTAGCGGAAACTCCGGAACCACCAATGCCTTGCGTGTTTTGGGAACCAAGGCAGGCTTGATTGTTTTCGCGGGAGACTGTTTGAAATGTATTTTGGCAGTGTGTCTTTGCCGATTGATTTATGGAGAAAGTCATGCAGATATGCTATACCTGCTCTGTATTTATACGGCGGCAGGTGCTATTCTGGGACATAATTTCCCCTTTTATATGGGCTTTAAGGGAGGAAAGGGCATCGCTGCTACAGCAGGGCTCATATTAGCCTTTCATCCCTACTTCATCCCCATGGGTATTGTGATGTTTTTCGGTGCCTTTTTACTGACCCATTATGTATCCTTAGGTTCTTTGCTGGTATATTTGGGCTTTATGATTGAAATACTGATATGTGGACAGCTGGGCTTGTTTGGTATGAGCCAGACACTTTTAAATGAGATGTATATCGTAGCGTTCCTATTGGCTGTGATGGCTTATTGGAAGCATCGTGAGAATATCGTGCGCTTGCTTCATGGTACGGAGCGTAAAACCTATTTATTTAAAAAGAATAAGCAATAAGGAGGAGTTCTCATGGCAAAGGTAAGTGTATTAGGTGGCGGAAGCTGGGGTATCGCATTGGCGGTGCTGTTACATAAGAACGGACATGAAATAACCATTTGGTCAGCTCTGGAAAAGGAAGTAGAGATGCTTCAGACAGAGCATGAACACAAGATGTTGCCGGGAGTGAAGCTGGCAGAAGATATGGTGTTTACGACAGATGATGCAGAAGCTGTAAAGGATAAGGATTTGCTGGTAATGGCAGTAGCAAGCTCCTATACCAGAGCAACCGCAAATCGTTTCAGTAAGCTGATAAAGCCGGGACAGATTATCGTAAATGTGGCAAAAGGTATCGAAGAAAATACCGTAATGACATTGTCTGAAATCATCGAGCAGGAAATTCCTCAGGCACAGGTGGCTGTATTGTCAGGACCTTCCCATGCAGAAGAGGTGGGAAGAGGTATCCCGACTACCGTAGTAGTGGGTGCCAAGAAAAAGTCTACCGCAGAAT